>CAXSGE010000121.1:0-8912 GCA_964236715.1 uncultured Acetobacteraceae bacterium
GCGGCCTGTCACACAGATGGCCTGCGGCCGTGCCAGGCCGCGCAAGCCTGCTTAGTTTTTCATCTGTACGCAAACCTCCAGAAGTTTGCTTAGGAGCCCGCCCATGCAGCTCAGCCGCGACGTCGAGATTGACCCGGCCCATGCCGCCCTGCTGTTCATAGACGTGCAGAACTACAACGCCGGGCCGGATGGCGGCGAGTTCACGGACATGGACCCGGCCGAGCGGGATGGCCGCTACGGCTGGTTCTTCGGCACCATGCAGGCAACGGCGGTGCCGAACATGCAGCGGGTTCAGGCGGCCTGCCGCGCCGGTGGGATCGAGGTGATGTACACCGTGATCGAGAACCTGACGAAGGACGGCCGGGACCGCAGCCTGGACTATAAGATCAGCAAGCTGAACGTGCCGCGCGGGTCCTGGGATGGCCGGGTGATTGATGCCATCGCGCCGACGGAGGACGAGATCGTGCTGCCGAAGACCTCCTCGTCCGTGTTCATCTCAACCAACATAGACTACGTGCTTCGCAACCTCGGCGTACGGTCCCTGATCGTCGTCGGGGTGCTGACCGACCAGTGCATTGACAGTGCGGTGCGCGACGCTTGCGACCTCGGCTACCTCGTGACAACCGTGACCGACGCCTGCGCCACCCTCAGCCAGGAGCGGCATGACTGGTCGTTGCGCAACAACCGCGGCTACTGCCGGCAGGTCACGACGGCGGAGATCGTTGCCGAAATCGGGCGCCTGACCGGGACGGCGGCCATGGCGGGCTGATCGCACGGCGCCGGCGGTCAGGGGCGCATAGCCTGACGTGCGGCGCTGTCGCCCTGCTGCCCATCGCCACTTGGGGGAGCGGCAGCATACGCCGCCGGACAGCAGCCGGACCGGCGGCGCCGGCATCCGCGCCGGGCTGGTTGCCTATCGCACCTCCGGTACCTTGGCCCAAACCCAGAGAAGGTTGGCCGCGAGGAGGGCCGCGGTGACCAGGAACACCCATCGTAGCCCCAGCGTGGCTGCGATGGCCCCACCCGAGAGCGGGCCCAGCGATTGGCCCAGGAACATGGCAGAGGCGGTAACGCCGTAAACCGTGCCCCGGTCCCCCGCCGGGGCCAGCCGTCCGACCAGTGCGTTGGCCGTGGGAAGGATGCCGCCCACGAACAAGCCGAGTGCGAACCGTGCCGCGACGAAGCTCCAATAGTTCGGCACGAAGGCTTGCGGCGCGCTGGCCAGGGCGGCGCCCGCCAGCGAGATCAGCAGCACGCGGCGGTAGCCGAGCACGTCCGACCGCCGTCCCAGAAAGGGAGAGGCAATCAGGTCCGCGACGCCCGTCACTGAAAACGCCAACCCGCCCAAGGTGGCCAATGTCGGCAGCGGGCCCGCCAACTGCTCCACATACAGCGTCACCACCGGCTGCACCGCTTGCACCCCGAATTGGGCGAGCAGCAGCACGACGAACAGCGGCAGCAGCCCCGGCGAGCGCGAAAGCATTGCAAAGCCCTGGAACAGCGTCGCCTTGCTGGCTCCCCCCTTGGGCGGGCTGAACCGCTCCTGCACCAGCACCAGCGCCAGCACGCCGCACAACGCGCACACGCCGGAGGTGAACACGAACGGCGCCCGGAAGGAGCCGGTGACGTCCGCGATGAAGCCGCCCAGGAGCGGCCCGATCAGCGCGCCCACCAGTTGCCCGGTGCTCAGCCAGCCGAGCGAGTAGCCGAGCCGCTGCGGCGGCACCTGGCTGGCCACCAGCGAGATCGTCGCCGCGTTGAACCCGGCAAACACCCCCATCAGCGCCCGCAGCCCCAGGAATTGCCACACGTTGGCCACCAGGCTCATCAGCCCGATGAACAGGGCAATGGCGAAGCAGGACCGCAGCACCATCAGCTTGCGCCCCCGCCGGTCCGCCACCCGGCCCCAAAGCGGCGAGGCAAAGGCGGCCACCAGTGGCGTTACGGCCGACAGCACGCCGGCCCAGACGTCTATCGCCGCCGGGTCACGCACGCCCAGCGTCGGCAGGAACAGCGGCATAACCGGGCTGAGCACGGTGAACCCCATGTTCATGCCGAGCTGGATGCCCATCATCAGGAACAGGGTGCGCTGCCAGTTGGGCGCGGCGATGATTTCGGTGACGCCAGACTCCGGCTCGGGGGTCGGCGAGGCATCAGCCCCGTTGAGATCAGCGTTCATCATCCTGCATTCCGCCCAGGTCCGCCGAAAGTAAAGTAGCCGCATGGCGGGATAGGGAAGATTGCAGCCGGGTCCGGGCAGGGAGCGGCCGGACCCGGCTGCAACCCTCCGCTTGCGAAGCTTGCAAACAGGGCGACAGCGGCCAAGCAGGCTTGCGCGGCCTGTCATACAGATGGCCTGCGACCGTGCCAGGCCGCGCAAGCCTGCTTAGGTTTTCATCTGTGCGCAAACCTCCAAAGGTTTGCTTGGCGTCGGGACCTCGGCGCGAACCGCTGCACCGCATGGCATGATTCTTGGCTGGCGCCCTCTGGATCGGTTGCGCTACGCTTCGGGCGGGACAGCATACCCAGCCGGAGCTATGCCCTGGTTCCGCGCGAGATCCTTGATCACCCCGGCCGATTGAACGTTTGGGCGGAGCGCAGCGAAAACAACGTGAGCGCCCGGCCTTTGAAACAACGTGCGTAAGCAGCAATTCTATAACGAAAACGGACTGAATAACGCTTCTTCATGGCCACTGGGCCAACAAAGAATGAGGGTTCCCATGGACGTCGCCAGCGACCAGACCTCGACCGGCACTTCGCCTGTTCCCGACAAGCAAAACTGGCTCAATTCCCACGAGGAAGGTTACGAGAAAAGCCTGAAACCCCGGCAGATCCAGATGATCGCCATCGGCGGCGCCATCGGCACCGGCCTGTTTCTCGGTGCAGGCGCCCGTCTGGAGTTGGCTGGACCGGCCCTTGCCATCGTCTATCTCGCCTGCGGCGTGTTCTCCTTCCTAATCCTGCGGGCACTGGGCGAGCTGGTGATGTATCGCCCGACGTCCGGCAGCTTCGTATCCTATGCGCGCGAGTTCCTGGGCGAACGCGGCTCGTTCGTCGCAGGGTGGATGTACTACCTGAACTGGGCCATGACCGGCATCGTGGATATCACAGCCGTCGCACTTTACATGCGCTACTGGGGCACCTTCGCCGACGTGCCGCAGTGGGTCTTCGCCCTGGGCGCCCTGGCCTTTGTCGGTGCCATGAACATGGTCGCGGTCAAGTGGTTCGGCGAGATGGAGTTCTGGTTCTCCCTCGTCAAAGTCGGCGCCTTGGTGCTGTTCCTCCTTATCGGCCTGGCCCTCCTGGTCACTGGCCACGGGGTGTCCGGGCAGGCGCCGGGTATGCACCTCATCTCGGAGAACGGCGGCATCTTCCCGCATGGCCTGCTGCCGGCGGTGATCATCATCCAAGGCGTCGTTTTCGCCTATGCGGGCATCGAGCTGATCGGAACCGCCGCCGGTGAGGCGGAGGACGCCCACAAGGTGCTGCCCCGCGCCATCAACAGCGTGATGTGGCGCATCGCGCTGTTCTACGTGGGGTCCGTGCTCCTTCTGGTCCTGCTGCTGCCCTGGACGGCCTACAAGGCCGGGGTCAGCCCGTTCGTCACCTTCTTCGGTGCCTTGGGCGTCCCTGGAATCGGCACGGCGATGAACGTCGTCGTGCTCACCGCCGCGCTGTCCAGCCTCAATTCCGGGCTTTACTCCACCGGACGCGTGCTGCGGTCGCTGGCGATGGGCGGGTCGGCGCCGCCATTCGTCGCCAAGATGAACGCGCAGAAGGTGCCCTATGGCGGCATCCTCGTCACCTTGGCCGTTTATCTCCTGGGCGTCGTGCTCAACTACCTGCTGCCGTCGCAGGTGTTCGAGATCGTGCTGAACGTCGCCTCGCTCGGCATCGTGAGCACCTGGGGCTTCATCGTAGTTTGCCAGATGATGCTGCGCCGTTCCATCAACCGCGGCGAGACCGCGCCGGTCGCCTTCCGGATGCCGTTCGCGCCGCTCACCTCCTGGCTGACGCTTGCCTTCCTTCTTGGCGTCCTGGTGCTCATGGCCTTCGACTATCCCGATGGCACCTACACGATCGCGGCGATCCCCTTCGTGGCTGTTCTCCTCTGGGCTGGCTGGCTGGTCATGAAGGGCAGCAGCCCATTCAGCCCCACCATCCCGTCCTACCAACTCACCCATACCGTCGAAACGGATACGCATAACGACCCGCGGTGACGGAGAGGTCCTCCCGGGACGGGTCCTGACTGGCCTGTCCCACTGCCTTCCTGGAACAGCAAGGGCAACGCCAGGAACGCCGCGCCAGCAACGGCCCTCACGGCATGAACGGCGGGATGGTAAGGGGCGAATCACGTGGTATGCTTGATCAACGGACGCGACGCGACTGGCGCCGCAAGGGTCTGGTGATGAATGCGGCTGATCGGGCCGGGCACCGCGCCCGTCACCGACGCCCGCGCCCGGCCACGCATAGCGGCGAGTGTCTGGGGGGCGGCGGCGAGCGCCCGGGTCAGGCCGCCAAGCATGTCGCCGGGCTCGAGTGGGTCGAACAACCAGCCATTGACACCTTCGGTTACAAGGTGCCGGACCTCCCGGCTTTGACGGCTGCCAAGGATCGGCAGGCCGGCTGCCAAAGCTTTTGCCACCGGAGCGCGGCCGTCGTCCAGAAATGAGGGTACGACCAGAAGCCCTGATCGCGCGAACTCCGCGGCGACGGCTCCAGTCCCGAGCGGACCCCCTAGCCGACCGAGAAACTTTTGTGACGCATTTGGCGGCAGCGGTTGGGCGTCCAGCACGCTCGACAAGTCGCCTTCGCCGACCCAGCACAGCTCGATGGGCTTGTCCGGATGTGACTCCGCCCATGCTATGACCACGACGAGCAGGTCCGCGACACCCGAGCTCGGGTCAAGGTTGCCGACGACGATGATGCGGCGGCTTTCCGCGGCCAAACGGACCGGCTTGATCCGCAGGAACGGCTCAAGGTCGTAGCAAGGCAGGATGCGATGTACCGAACGGGCTGGGAACCCCGCGCCGGACGCGGCACGCGCAGTCGCGTCGCCGTCCACGAGAACCCGTCAGCGAGCCGCAGGATGAACCGCTCCAGCCAGCCGACCCGCTTCGGCGGTTCGGTCAGGAACACCCGAAAGGCGACACGGCCGGAAACGGACCGGTACAGCGCCGCGGCAACGCCCGCCCACCCGAACCCTTCGGTCACGATCACCTCGGGCCGCCTGGTGAACCGGGCCAGCCTGGCCTGCCACCCTGCCCGTTCGCACACGGAAAGGTCGCAAGCGGATGCCCGGATGCCGTCGGTGCCCGTCGGGACGGAACACGACAATGCGGACCAGAGCGCCGCTTTCCGCGCGTCGCTCAACCCGGCGAGCGCCCCGAAGACCATGGCACGGCCAGATTCCGGGGCAGCACGGGACACGGCCGCAGCCTTTCGAACGTCCTGGTCGGCAAGCGTGACCACCATTTTTCAGCTTAAGCTTCGAGATGCTTCTGAAATCGGGCTGGGCAGGCAGGCGGAGGCTGATAGCCGCCCATTGTCACCGGAAACCCGCTTTAGTTTCGATAAAATATCGAGCGTCATTTCAAGTACTCTGAATAGCCGGGCCTCCACGACGCGGAGTCATCACCTCGAGTGGTGGGCGAGCATCCTTGGCGAGCGCAGCTGCCGCCGTGCTGGGCGCGACCGGCGCCTGCCGCTGTCGGGGGCCGGCTCCACATGCTCCTAAGCCACCGCCAGCCGGACCGGCTCGGCCGCGGCTGAGCTCACGCGCGACTTGTCCGCCCACTCGCCTGCAGCCAAGGCGGCCCGGCCCAACATGGTGCGGGCGCCGACATAGCTGGCCAGCTCGGTCTGGGCGTTGGCGAACTTGAACTTGTAAGGCTCGTTGCCGCACAGGAAATCGACCTCAGGGATGCCGTGGTCGAACGCCCACAAGAGGAACTCGACGATGACGACCGTTCCGGGCGAGGCCCGGTCGAAGCGCCGGTCGAACGCCGAGAAAAATACGGCCGCATGGTTGCCGCGCACGATGTTGACCAAGCCTGCGACCAGCTCGCCATCGCAGGTCATGCTGAACACCTGCAGCGCCTGCTGCCGCTCCAGTAGGTCAACTAGCGACCGCAAGCCGCAGGCGCCGCGGTCCAGCAAGGTGCTGCGCTGCATGTTCGTTTCGAGCCAAATGGATTTGAGCCGGACCATGCGGTCCAGCGTGCCGGCGATGCCCAGCCCGTCCACCGCGCCGATCTGCAGCGTGCCGCTCTCCTCCAGGATGCGCTTGCCCCGCGTGTGGTTGTTGCGCGCCTTCTTGGAAAGCGTGCGGAACCAGCCGGCGCTTGCGAGGCCGTTGCTGCGTACCTGCAAGGTTTGCTCGGCGCGATGGCCAAGGCGTAGCACAGCCGGCGGCCGGCGGCCGGTTTCGAGCAGCCATGACAGGGCGGCGCCAGGGCGCACGTGGCTGAGGTAAACGACGTGGAACCCGCCCGACTCAACGATGGCCTGCCAGGCTTTGGCCAGGGCCTCCCGCGCGTCCGGCCCGGCGACGGCGTCGCAATAGTCGCTGCATTCCTTTGCGGCCCATTCCAGGACGCGCACGCCGCGATGGGTCCGGGTGACACAGGGGATCACTGCTGCCAGATCCCCCCCGTCCCAACACAAGCCGACCTGCAGCCGCAAGCCGGACGCGGACTTTTGCGCGGACCACCACGCGCTGACCCAGCCATGGCTTTGGAAGACGCTGCCGTTGGACCGGTGCCACAGCCGCTCCCAGGCCGGCCCAACCTGGTTCAAGCGCTCCGTTGCCTTCACGACCTCGGCCTGCACGGCTCAGCCCTGGCGGACCGGGGCCGGCGCACAGTGCGCCCGCGCCGCATCCGTGTGGAGGCGCAGCCCCGGGAAGTGTGACGCGACTCTGCGCAACGGTAGTACATACAGGCCGTACAGCGACTGATACTGGTCGGCTTCCCGGTCTGGTAGCCCGAACTCGAATGTTTCGTCGCGCTCCGGCTTGGCAAGCGTGCCGAAAAGGCGATCCCAGACTGTGAGCATCAGGCCGAAGTTCCGGTCGTAATGCTTCGGGTTCGTGCTGTGGTGCAACTGGTGGAAATGCGGGCAAAGCACGATTTGGTTCAGGACTTGGCCGAACGAAACCTTTAAGTGGGTGTGGCGGACAAAGTCCATCATGATGATGTTGCGCAGTATGTAGATGTTGATGCCGAGTACCGTCAGCTCAACGGGATCGGCGATCTGGAACAGCCACAAACCGTACACGGGACCAGTTATCAGGCCGTCCCAGGCCTTGTTCATTATCTCGTCAACCGGGTGTACGCGGTCCTTGGTCGTCCCGACCATCACCTCTGCGGAGTGATGCACCTTGTGCAGTTCCCACAGGATGGGAACCCGATGCTGGAGCGTGTGATAGGCGTAGTAGGACAAGTCGTAGGCCAGCAGCATCGAAGCTGTGAACAATGCCAGCACGAGCGGCCCCGGATGCGGGGCCGGCGTGCCGCCCGGCCCGAACACTGCCAGCAAGGCCCAGTGCGTCGCGTAGCCGACCGACGCAGCAACCGTGACACCGGCCGGCAGCGTCAGGGGAAGCATAATTAGCTTCCGCGTGACCCAGAACAGGATGTCTGCGCGCGCCGACGGGTGGCGGACGATGTCGCGCGGAAACAGGAAGGCGCCGAACTCACGCAACGACCGATCTCGTTCCGAGCGCAGGAAGACGACGACCGCAGAAACCAGGATGGAGCACGCCAGCAAGCCCGCCGCGGCAACGGATGCGCTTCCCAAGCGGGAGCGCACGGCATGGCTACAGGCTTCCATGAGATCGTGCATCGTTTATCCCCTATCAGGTCGCAGACCCGCCTGCCTCACAGATCGGGTTGCACAGTGCGCCGGCCCGGCGGCGCTAGGAACGCAAGCCCGGCCTGGCTGATGCCAACGGGGGCCGCCCGGCGGAAACAGGCCGCGGCACCTCCCCGGTTGGAAACGTCGAGCTTCTCAAGGATGTTGTGTACATGGTTCTTCACGGTCGCATCGGTGATAGCCAGGCAGCGCGCGATCTGCTTGTTGGACAGCCCGTCGGCAAGCAATTGGACGATCTCAGCCTCACGCGGCGTCAGCGACGCCATCGACCCTTGCAGGTCGCTGCCGCCCTGACGCCGGCCGAAGTGGTGCAGCAGGAGCGAGGACAAGCGCCCGGGAAAGATGGTCTCCCCGGCGGCAAGCCGCAGGATCATGCTGGCAACGAGTTCGACCGGGGTGTCGGCTTCGATGTAGCCGCAGATACCAATACTGGCCCAGGCGATGAATTCGTCGTCGTCGTCGTCGTTCGTGGCGTTGTTGCATGGACCCGTCCAGTGGCGTCCTGGACTGGAGCGGCGTAGGACGGTCGTCCCTTCTCTGTTCCCCGGATGCCCCCTTGCCGTTCAAGCTGAACCAAGACCGCCGCCGACACATCCCCAAGCAGAAGCACAAGCTCATGAACTGGCGCGAGTATGACGCCAGCTTGCGCCAGCGCGGCAGCCTGACGGTCTGGATCACGGACGAAGCCATCGAGGGCTGGCGGGCAGAGCCGCGCACAACCCAAGGCGGGCAGCCCTGGTATTCGTCCCTGGCCATCTTGACGGCGCTCACGCTCCGGGCCGTGTTCCGCCTGGCCCTGCGCCAGACAGAGGGCCTGATCGGCTCCGTCATCGGCCTGCTCGGGCTCGATCTGGCGGTTCCGGACCACACCACGCTATGCCGCCGGGCGGAGACACTGGAGGTGCCACGGCCAAGGCCGCGTCGTGACGGCGAGCCCCTGCACCTGCTGGTGGACAGCACGGGCCTGAAGCTCTGCGGCGCAGGCGGGAGTGTTGCACGGACCTGGGATGCAGACGCAGCTACCCCAACCCCTGCTG
>CAXSGE010000122.1:0-8526 GCA_964236715.1 uncultured Acetobacteraceae bacterium
CCAATCAGCCACTACGCGCCAAATTTACGCGGTTTCTGACCGCCGTTCACATGCCCTGCTCCAGCGAACCGTTGCCCACGACAACAGTGTCGGCGTAGCCGGTCATGAACAGCACCTTGAGGTCAGGCCGCCGCTGCCGCGATGCGTCGGCAAGCTGCCGGCCGTTCATGCTTCCGGGCAGGCCGACATCCGTCAGCAGGAGGTCGACGCGGGCGGTGCTCTCCAGGATACTCAGCCCGGCACGGCCGTCCCCGGCTTCAAGCACCGTATAGCCGAGGTCCGAAAGCACATCGACGACGACCATGCGCACCGGCGGCTCGTCCTCAACCACCAGCACAACAGCGCTTGTTGCCCCAAGCAAACTGGCGGCCACGTCGACCTCTGCCTCGCCATGCATTGCTCCAAGATGGCGGGGAAGGTAGATCGTCACGCGCGTGCCCTGCCCCTTCTCGCTGTGCAGGTGCACCTGCCCGCCCGACTGCTCGACAAAACCATGGATCATGGACAAGCCGAGGCCGGTGCCCTGGCCGAGCGGCTTGGTCGTGAAGAACGGATCGAAGGCACGCGCCAGCACGTCGGGGGCCATGCCGGTGCCGGTGTCGGTGACCGACAGGGCCACGTAGTTTCCAGGAGGCACGTTGATCGGAGGCCCATCCCTGGGCACTCGACGCCGGTCAGGAACGACAGTGTTGGTGGTCTCGATCACCAGCTGTCCGCCGTCGGGCATGGCGTCGCGCGCGTTGATGACGAGGTTGAGCAGCGCGCTTTCGAGCTGGTTCGGGTCGCACAACGTCGCCCAAAGCTCAGCGGCCAGCTTGGTCTCGATCTGAATCGATGGACCCACCGTGCGGCCGAACAACTCCTCCATGCCGTCGACGAGCTGGTTCAGGCCGGTGGGCTTGGGGTCGAGCGTCTGCCGGCGCGCAAAGGCCAGCAGACGATGGGTCAGCGCCGCCGCACGGTTGGTCGACGCCAGCGCGGTCTCGATGTAGCGCCCGAACTCGGCCGTGCGCCCTTGGGCCGCCCGGGTGCGGATCAGCTCCAGGCTGCCGGAGATGCCGGCCAGCAGGTTGTTGAAGTCGTGCGCCAGCCCGCCGGTCAGCTGGCCGATCGCCTCCATCTTGTTCGATTGGCGCAGCGCCTCCTCGATCCGTCCATGCTCCTCTGCCGCGATCCGCAGCTGGGCATTCGCGTCGATCAGCTCGCGGGTGCGCTCGGCCACCTTCTCCTCCAGCACGTCAACGGACCGACGCAGCGCCTCTTCGGCCGTCTTGCGCGCCGTGATGTCGGCCACAATGCCCAGCAGGTGAGTAGGCGGAGCACTGCTCCGATCGCCGGCGATCCGGCCTTTTGCCTCGATCCAACGGACCTCGTTGTCATCCGCGCGGTGGATGCGGCACTCGAAACGCCATTCGGTCCCGCTGTCCACCGTCTTGCGGAGCGTGCTGGCAACGTGCGCGCGGTCTTCCGGCAACACGTGGCTCAGGAAAGCGTTGTAGCTCCAGGCTGCCGACGGATCGGCGTAGCCGAAGATTTGCATGTGCCGGGGCGTGCTGGTTACGAGGCCGCTGGCCAGATCGAGTTCCCAGCTGCCCAGTTCGCCGGCTTCCAGGGCAAGGCGAAGCCGCCCAGCCTCGTCACGCACTTCCTCGGTAACGCGCAAGCGGTCCACCGCCGCCGCGAGGAGGTTGGCATAGCTGCGCAGGAATGTAATGTCTTCCCCGGTGAACTCGCGGGGCTTGCGACTGTCGATCTGCAGGATGCCGAAGGGCGGCCTGCCCTGACTGCCGATGATGACCACGTTCGCCACTGCCCTGACGCTGTTCTCGGTCAGGAACGGCGGGTAGCTGAACCGTGTTTCCGTCTCGATGTCGGGGGAGATCATCGGCTCTCCCGTCTTGAGGGCGTAACCCTCTGAGGTGCCATCGACCGCCTTGAGAGTCACTTGGCCCACAACGCCTGGCTTCCAGCCGATGCCCGCGCGCACCAGCAAGGTCGCGCCGTCCTCCTGCAATTCCATGACCTTGGCGAGGTCGGTGCCCAGGCCCTCCCCAACCAGACGGCAGGCCTCGGTCAGAATCTCGGTCAGGTCATTGGACCGCAGGGCAAGCTCCCCAAACTTGGCAAAGCCGACCGTCTGGAACTGCTGCTGGAGCAGCAGTTCCAGACGGTCGGCTTTGCCCGCGTTGGTCAAGAGACGTACCCTGCAATGTGTCGCTCGGTACGCCGAGCTGCGCGAGTGTTGCCTGCCGCAATGAGCGAAAAACGTTCGGTGGTCTGGCAAAGGTCGGATGGCTTCATCTGATCAAAAAACCCGCTGGATGTTTCGCCAACTTACAGTTGCATAATCGTATTGATACTGCAACTTTCTATGGCAGTTCCGCGCTGTGATCGTCAGCTGCGTGCGGGTTTGTCGAGCAACGAATTAAGAATTTCTGCGGCGCGAAGCCGATGCAGAAGCTCTTGATTTGTTTTCAGGGGTAAGTTGAAAATACGCATCAAACGTGGCCACAAGCCCCTCGAACTGAACCGAGGCTACTCGGAGGGCATGGAGAGGGACAACACACGCACGAGCTTAGTGCCCCTCCACACCTCCACTTGCGCGCTGAGTTTGAGCAAACTCTCGGCAAAAACGCATGCCTCTTGATCGCTGCTACACTCGGCATTGATGTCGTTGGCGAGCTGGGTGTCACGGTTCACAACGTATATTCGATAGCAGGCCATCCCACATACTCCGGCTATGTAAGGCGGAAGGGTAAGCGCCTCCCGGCCACCGGCGCCTTGAGCTGGACCAGCCGGTGATCGTTATGATTTGTATAGTAAAATGTAATGCGCAAGTGAATCTTTTCGGAGCGGGTCCGAGGTCACGACCTAGAACGAACTCCGAGCCACGCTCGGGCTGCAAGCAGTTGGGATGCCGTGGGAGGTCTCTGCTTCAAGCAAAGAACTGCTCCCTGCATCCTAAATCAACCCATCTGGAAACCAGCACATCAGCGGGAAAGCCTTGACATCGTCGCCAGACCGACATCGTAGCTTTGCGCCAGTTCCCGAGCGTCGCACCTTCTGCACGGCGGCGGCGAGCCTCCGTTTTCTGCACGTCATTGAGTTTCGAGGGGCGGCTCATATGCTGCCCGCGCGCCTTCCCGGCTTCTGCCTTCCGCCATGCGGGTGCAGATCAGATCACGCTCCACGTCCGCCAGTCCGCCGAGAACCGCGATCATCAGTCGGCCAGTGCTGGTGGCTGTATCGGCCCACGGTTCACCCGATCAGCGGGGCAGTCCTATCTGGATTCTACTCCCCGTAACCCGGGGGGATGGTCCCGCCGGCCATCACCGGAAAGCGGAATGTCCAGGCGGCACCACGCTCTGAGTGCAGCTCAACGGTGCCGTGCACCTGCTCGATCAGCCGCCGGACCAGGCCCACTCCGTGCCGCTTGCTTCCTGGCTGCTCGACAAAGCCACTGCCGTCGTCGCTCACGATGAGGATCGCCCGATCGGCCATTTCGGATCGATGCAGGGACACATTGATGCTGCCGCCCGCATCCTGGAATGCGTGCTCGTAGCTATTCGACACCGTTTCCGCAGCCACCATGCCGATCGCGGTCACGGTATCCAGGTCGACGAGCAGCGGCTCGACCACGCAGGTCAGCTCGACCCGCGTGTGCTGCTCTGTTTGCAACCTTGGCAGGCTCCCGCAGAGTGACTTGAGATACTCGCCCAAATCGATCGTGCAGCTCATGCCGGTGCCGAGAAGCTGCTCGTAGACCTCCGCCAGCGTCACGACACGGCGGATGATCGCATTAACTGACGCTTTCTTGTCCACTCCGGGATAGTTTTTTTCATGGTTGGCAAGCATGCCTTGCACGAGCTGGAGGTTGTTGCGCACGCGATGCTTCAGCTCCTCTGCCAGCACGCTGCGCTCGGCCAGCAACGTGTCCTTCTCGAGGACCAGCGCCTCCATCCTCTTGATGGTTTGACGTAACAACTCACTCCGTTGTGCGGTCGCAACCGCCTCGGCCAGCACGTTGGCAAAACCGGCGAGGAAGGTCACGTCGTGCTCGTCATAGGCGCGCGGTGTCGGGCTATCGATCTCAAGCACGCCATACGGCTCGCCATCGGTTCCTTTAATTAGCACGTCCACGCTCGAGACGATCCCGTGTTCATCGTAAAAAGGAGGGAGCACGAGGTGGTTGGTCGCGCGCAGGTTATCGATGATGACCGGCAGGCCCGTGACATAGGCCCGGCCCTGTGGCGAGGTTTCGTCAGCCTGCAACACAACCCGTCCGACGACGCCCGCGTTCCAGCCGTATCCGGCCTCGATCAGCAGGTCGTTCTCGGCTTCGCGATAGCGGCAGATCTTGCAGAACGGCACCTCCAGACCCTCGGCGCAGACGCGCGCGGCCTCGTTGAGGATGTTGAATAGCACCGGTTCTCGGAAGGCATAGCTGCCGAAAGCCGCAAGTGCTGCCTGCTGGAGGAGCAATCGCCTGATATCGTTGTCTTGCTGCTGGTCAGGCATCTTTGTTTACAATTGTTACAAGACTTGCATTCGTTGCGAATATGCTCGCATATCACGGAGACGTTATACCGTACGCTAACAGGCGCAAGCCATTTCTTGACGAAAGGTAACTGTCTTGACCGTTCTGATCGTGGAAGACGACCTCATGGTCGCCGACTTCCTGGAGGAAACGCTTGTGGACGCCGGCTATGAGGTTTGCGGGATCGCCCGCACGCTTGACGAGGCCATCGCGCTCAACGAGCAGCACCATCCCGACCTCAGCGTCATCGATGTCCGCCTGTCCAATGGAGAATACGGCACGAAGATCGGCGCGGCACTGCGCCAGCGCAGCCGATTAGGGGTGCTGTACGCGACCGGAAACCCGCACCATCCGCTTTTGGACCAGGCCGAAGGCGAGGGCTGCATCAGCAAGCCCTACTTGGGCCGCAATATCATATCTGCGCTGGGCATCGTCAGCGACAGGATGTCAAACCGTCAGATGTCCACCTTTCCCAAAGGCTTCAGGCTGCTTGACGCGACGTTGGCCTCCCACATAGCGTAGCTGTAGCGGCTCGCACTTATCCGCGGTCGGGCGCGCACTCATCGGCCTGAACCGGCTCACGCTCGCTGGGATTATCGGATGCGCCTGGCTCACGCTCGATGACTTCGGGCGCATGATCGGTGCGACGGGCTTGCACTCATCGGCCCCGGCGCACGCTCGCTGGGACTGAGCGGGGCAGGAAAACGGAGACTTTGTTGCCTGCTGGGTCCGGACAGCGCGGAGCTGTGTAAATATCCCTCCTGTCAGGCAACGAACCCATGTAGGGTTTCAACGTGTCCAAATCGATTACCTGCACCGGTTTCCTGCCCCGATAACCGTTGCAGCCATCAACTACGCGCGTCAGACCCAGCTCGTCCGTCCGCGCTCTGCTGACCTGCCCGGCCTGTCAGGGGCTGACGTCGTGCATCTGCTGGGTGTCCGCAGCGGGCCACAACAGACGGAAATTCAAGATGCTGCCACCGCTTGATCGGGAATGGACGTGGGAAGCGTGGGCAGCAGCCCAAAAGGCTGCCGACCCGTGGAAGTCGCCGAACACAATGGACGAGATCGCGAAGATCGTGCATCGGGGCAAGATTGCGCGAATCCGGCCGTATGAGATGGAACAGGCACTGCAGGTGCCTTCTCAGGTAATCGACCGGATGCTCCGGGCAGCCCCGCCATCGGACCCATGGCGGAAGGAGATGGAAGAACTGGTCAATAAATTCCGGATATCGGAGTGGGCGAACACGCGCAACTTGTCATTCCCCGGGCTGGACGCCAACGAGCATGAGCGCCTGCTCCAAATGCTCAGCGCCACAAAGTCCCAGCTCTGGCATGTGACCGAGTTGGCCGATCCCGAATCCGTCGCACGGATGCGGCAGAGGATGGAGGCCAGGCGGAGTGACGAGAGCATCGTCCAGGCATACTTCGACCTGCTGCGGCACCAACCGGACGGCGTGCTGCCCTTTCCGTCGCCAGACGCTGACGCGAAAATAGGAACGAGGCAAGTCCGAGTAGGCTTCCAGGCGATCAGCCGAGTTCTCAAAGACCTCGGCCTGACCTGGCTCGACGGCCACGCGCCTGCCGTCCAGCGGGCGAGCTCCGCCATGGAGGCGCTCGTTGTGGCCGAGCTGTCCGCCGACCCTGATTTGGCAGCGCTCCTTGACCGCGTGCCCGATCCGGAGACGACGCTCCTGCCCGTGGCCGACCGGACGTTTACCGAGGCCCCGCCGCGTTCCAAGCGCAGCGGGATTTCCTCAGCACCGAGCGCGAGGCTTGCGCGGTGGTGGGACCGCTCCGCTTCCGACCAGGCAAACACGGAACTCGGCCGACGCGGCGAGGAGTTCGTCGTAGAGGTCGAGCGCCGCCGCTTAGCTGACGAAGGCCGTCCCGATCTTGCGAAGCTTGTCGAGTGGACCGCGCGCGACAAAGGCGACGGCGCGGGCTATGACGTAGCCTCCTTCAACGCCGACGACTCGCTCCGGCTGATCGAGGTGAAAACCACGAAGGGCGCCGCAGACACTTCGTTCTTCGTCACGGCTAATGAGATGCGCGTGTCGTCGGCCCAACCCGGCGACTACTGGCTCTACCGCGTCTACGCCTTTGGCGAGGCGACGCGGGCCATCTACACGCTGAAAGGGGCGCTAGATGGTGGGGAGCTAATCTTAACCCCCACAGTTTACCGTGCGACCCGGTGATCGCCTGTCAGTAGGCGATGCCCGAGGGGGGCGAACGCGGCCAGGAGGTTATCAACTTCGCCCTTAACGCACCGGACAGAGGCCGGCGACCTCACCATGTTCGACATCGCCGGCCTGGTCCTTCAAGATTTGGCCGCCAGCTAGTTTGCCTAATCCCCTCGCCTGTGAACATGGCGTCGAGCGCAGCCTCGTTTCCTGGCTTGCTCCGGTCCTCATCTGCCTCGGTCTCAACAAGCGTGCGCCGGGGCCGATGAGTGCAAGCCCGTCGCACCGATCGTGCGCCCAGGATCACCGAGCGGTTCTTGTCCACTTTCGATGATCGGCCTGCGCCGTTCCCATATAGGATGGGTGAACCTACCATCATGCTTGTTGCCGGACGCGACTCACGTCCGGCTCGAAACCTGGGTGCTTGAGCCCGCCCAGTCCGCCCTCACCCTCAACCTTCACGCGCGGCCCACAACGGCGCGCTGCCCGCTTTGCGGCAGGCGGTCCAAGCGCGTCCACAGCCGCTACCAGCGGACGCTCGCCGACCTGCCCTGGGGCGAGCATGCCGCCACTGTGTTGCTGAACGTGCGCCGCCTGTTTTGCGACAACGCCCGGTGCAAGCGCCGCATCTTCGCCGAACGCCTGCCTGACGTCGCGGCGCCCTGGGCGCGCAGGACGGCACGTCTTGCTGGGCGGCTGACGGCTATGGGCCTGGCGCTCGGAGGTGCCGCCGGAACGCGCCTTGGCAGCAATCTCGGGCTGGCCGCAAGCCGCAACACCCTGCTGCGCCTGGTCCGGCAGGCGCCGTTGCCGGCTAGGCCGACGCCGTCCGTCCTTGGCGTGGATGACTGGGCGCTACGCAAGCGGCAGACCTACGGCACCATGCTGATCGACCTCGAACGAGGCCGCCCAGTGGCGCTGCTGCCGGACCGGGAGGCGCCGACGCTGGCGGCTTGGCTGCGCGAGCACCCTGGCATCGAGGTGATCTCGCGCGACCGGGGCGGCGCTTATGCCAAGGGCGCCCGCGACGGTGCCCCTGCGGCTGTCCAGGTCGCTGACCGCTTCCACTTGCTGCAGAACCTGGCGGAAACGCTGGAGGTGGTGTTCACCGCGCACGCGAAGGATCTACATGCGGCCGAGCAAGGGCGCCGCGAAACCGTGGCTGCCGAGAATGGCACATGTCCCGTGCCGCCCAGCAAACCACCACCAGGCATCCAGGAGCTGGCGGCAGGGCGTCGGAAGCAGCGCATCGCAACGCATGGGCAGGTTTGGCATCTGCGCGACCAGGGGTGGACGGCGGAGGCGATCGCCCGTCACCTCGGCATCGGCCGCGCGAGCGTGTTCCGCAACCTGCGCCACGAGGTGTTCCCCGAGCGCGAGCGCCGTGCCGACGCCGGGCACAGCCTGCTCGACCCATGGCAGGAGGTCGTGCTCGGGTACTGGAACAGTGGCCGCCGGGACGGTCGTGGGCTGTTCCGCACGCTGCAGCAGCAGGGCTACCGGGGCAGCTACGCCACGCTCTCCCGCTACCTCTACCGCCTGCGGAACGCGCAGGGTGGCATGCCGGAACATGAACGGCTCTGGCAGTCCCCGCCGATGCTGGCCGCAGCGCCGCGGCGGGTGCTGACGCCGCGCACGGCAACTTGGCTTGTGCTGCGCCGGGCAGACAAGCGGAGCACGGAAGACCAGGCGTTGCTGGCCTGCATGCGGGCGCAGGCGCCTGACCTGGATGCGGCAGTCGGACTTGCCGAGTAAGCGGAGTGGCGGCGCCACATTCCCTTTGCTTCACTGACTGTGCTGCAAGTG
>CAXSGE010000123.1:0-8428 GCA_964236715.1 uncultured Acetobacteraceae bacterium
CAGCCAATCAGCCACTACGCGCCAAATTTACGCGGTTTCTGACCGCCGTTCACACGGGTCACGCGCCCAGGCCTTCAGGTCGGCGTAGAGCCACCAGATCAGGGTGCGCGTGATCTCGACCGCGCGGCGCTGCTCGGGCGTGGCTGGCACCAGCTTGTGCACCAGCCGCTCGGCATGAACCCAGCACAGCGCGTGAGTGCCCACCCGGAACTGTCCGGCGTCGTCCGACACGATCACCGCCTCGGTCAGTAGCCCATGGTGGCAGACAGCACCCCAGAGCGCGCCCTCGGTGGCGATCTGCACGGGGTCAGGCGTGATCGCGAGTTGGTTGATACCGAGCCGGGCCAAGTGCGCTGACCACGCCGACGTGTCGGCAAACTGCTTGGCCGGATGCGCGTCCAAGAGCCCGATCACCTGTCCCGACAGGCTGTGCCCGCGCATGTAGTCCAGCGCTGCCGCGTTCACGACGTAGTCAGTGTACCCCGCCCGCAGCACGGACAGGAACGCCTCACGCGACTTCGACGCGCCGGTCCGGAACACGGTGAAGCGGTCATCACCGATCTGGGTGGTGAACCCGTCCTTGCGCGCATGCCGGGCAGCGGTGTCGTCCACCGTCACCCAGCGCGCGATGGCCAGCCCGGCGCGGAGCACCTCCTGGTCCTCGGCGACGAAACCGTCGAGCGGTTCGGTCAAGAGGCGCACGACCTGGCGTTTCGAGATCTCCACCCCGATCCCGTTCAGCAACGCCGTGAGCCGTTCCGTCGTCACCTGCCCCTGGGCATGCAAGGCCAGCACAAAGCGCCGCAGCTCCGGCCCGAAACCGCCCATGATCCCCGGTGGTAGGTCAGCCACCACCGTCTCGCCCGATGGCAGAACCCAGCGCTCGCGCCGGTAGCGCACCACCTCGGCCGAAAGCCGCAGATCACGCACCAGGATGTCCTCATAACCCTTGAAGCGCGAGCCGGCCGGCACCGCCACCTTGAGCACCCGCTCGGCGGTGATCGCCTGCGCGTCGCGCTTGACGCCCCGCGGCGGCTTGGGACGCTTCTCATCCTTGCCGGCCGCCCCAGGCTGCGTCGCCTGTTCCATGCCGGACGGCCGCGACGGCGGACGCGGCGGCAACCCTTTCAGCCGTGCCACCTCGTCGCGCAGCGCCTGGTTCTCGGTGCGCAGCGCCGCGAGCGTCGCCTGCTGCGCTTCAGCACCGCTTCGCAGCGCCGTGTTGTCAGACTGCAGCCGCCGCACCTCGCCGACCAGACGGCCGACAACCTCTCGCAGCTCGGCAAGCGAGAACCCCTCCAGCGATGCTGCATCCGGCAACGTCATGCAAACGGTGAATCACGCCACCGCCCTCAGTGCAACCACCTCGCCCGCGAATCTGCCCCGGTTACGAACTCACAACGCTCTGGGAAGTAGCGCGGTGAACGCCCTTCACTTATCAGCGAAAGACCATTTTCAAAGCGTTGACGAACCTGATCTAGCATTGTGACCTGCTGGCATCCTCAAACATTGCACTCAGGAAAGCCCAAACAGGTATGCCAAATGGTCAGGGTGCCTCGGTAGGAATTGTTTATGGGCCATACCATCGAATTGAATCACCCTCTCAACTTGCCTCTGTTGCTGCTATGCAGGAGGCATCCGGTCAAGTGTGGGGGCAGCCTGCCAGGTGGAGCAACATACCGGCTGTAAAGGCATACCGAGGGCCTTTGCCAAGCGGAGCCAGAGGGATTGAATTTACTACGCAGATAGCGCCTCATATCGACAACCATCCTACCTTAGTCAGGTGGCTTGCCACGACGCCTGGAGTATCTGCTG
The DNA here is from genome assembly GCA_964236715.1 of uncultured Acetobacteraceae bacterium. Taxonomy (GTDB): domain Bacteria; phylum Pseudomonadota; class Alphaproteobacteria; order Acetobacterales; family Acetobacteraceae; genus CAHJXG01. The sequence continues at coordinate 1,816 of CAXSGE010000123.1, forward strand.
TCCACAATGGCTTTGTATGGATTTCTGCGAACGTCACAAAGAACACTCAGGTATGAAAATGCTTCGTGCTATCGACCGAGAGAGTGCTTCCCACATCAATTTCGAGCCAACTGCGGAAATTGCCGTTCCTTTGACATGGTTCAGAGACAAGGGAATTGAGTTTTACACCGACCTTGATGATCTTGATCAATATGAGTTTGCTGCGTTTTGGCTAGACGGCCTGCTATTCGCGCTGATGCATTACATGAGCAGTTCTGACCAAAGCGTATCGCTTCTGATTGGAGCGATGGGCGGCAACAGAACCAACGTGGCTTCCTATGTTTCAGCCGTAGCTGACGCACTTGGACTGTCGCCGTCACTTTTTTCGTGGAGAGAAAATGGCGAGTATGTCACGTTCCTCCACATCGGCGCTGCGTCAGCTTTAGCCTAACGCTGCCAATAACCCGCCCACACCCGCGACACAGGATGTCCAGCTCTGCCACGGTAGCGGCCTGATGCTGCGCCCCGTTCGGCATCCGGCGGCTGGCTCCCGCCTGGATACCTCGTTAGTCCCACACCTCGATTACATCCGGTGGTAATGCTGAGGTCCGGTCGCGCCGGGTCAAGTCGCTCGGCAGCATCGACCGCAGCTCGTCCAGCGTCCTGGCAACCAGTGCGCCGGGCAGCAAGGTTCCCGCCGTGGTGATCGGTCTCATGGGCACGGGCGATGTACTTGCCCGGATGTTCGAGGTCCGTATCCGTAAGCGTCCAGATCAACCATCTCCCACGGGCTGCAGCATCGTCGTGAAGCGCTTGGGCGTCGTCCGGGGTCAACGGTCCCTCCCGCGACCGTGCCGCTCTAGCGACGCTTACCAGGACGCAGCGACGTAACCGTGCTCGCCGGCGGCTCTGATTTCCACCCTGCGATCGTCCGGGCGCATTCCTGTGCCTTTAGGTTGTCGGTGATGCTCAGGAATCGCCGCCGCACTTCGATGGCGGCCGATAGCTCGCCGTGCTCGTAGAATGCAGTGCGGATCGCGTCGGCGTCCTCTTTGGTGACGATGAACATGCCAAAGAGGTGAAGTGGTGCCGCGTTGTCAGCAAGTGCCGCGTGGTCCAGGCTTGCCCGATGTTTCTGCGCGGGGGCTTTCTATTCAGGCGATTCCTACCCTCGACGTAATGAGAGCGGGCCCTGGTGGCCAAACTTGAAGACACCCGAGCTGGCATTGCGGCCATTGCCGACCTGCTGCGCACCTTCTCGGCGCTTGAAGACAAGCGGGCGCACCTGACCCTCAAGGCTGCTCGCGAGCGCCACAGCGCGGCATGCGTCGAGACCGCGCACATTGACGACGCCGTAGCCCGGTCAAAGGGGACAGCCGAGGCCCCGGACCGTATAACTGAGGCGCTGGAGCGGCTGGCCGCGTCGCTGCGGGATGTTTAGCGACAAGCTCGCGTGTGACAACGTGGTCGAGCTCGCGTCAGACCCGTCACTTCGCCGCGTCTACACGCACATATCCTTGCTCTTTATAGTCCTGAACACAGTCATGATCGTGAGTGGCCGCAATCGTCGCATAGATTGGGAAAGCAAGCGGGTGTGCGCCGCACGTTGCCAGGTCGCCGGTAGACGGGTTTCTCATATGGATTGTTTCTGTAGTACATGCAGGCAGTAACATCAAGAGAGCAAGTACCAACCGCTTCATCTGTCTATCCTTGCGACCGATCTCACCCCTCTTCCATAACTTGAACGCGCGATGAATGTCGAGACGCGCTCGGGGCAACAGGCAAGCATGGTGTGATCACGTCGGGACGATGTCCCGCCGTTGCTGACGTCTCCTGCGATGCCGCCAAGGCACGCTGTATTGCCGAGACTATCCCTGTGTTCTAGCTCAACCCGCGGCATCGTCAACTTGGCGGTCAGCCATCTTGCGCCAGGCGGATAAGGCAGATAGGCGAGCCGGATGACGACACCAGTTTGCCCGAGCTACGCCGGCTATCGCTTCCCCGCCGAGATCATCAGCCACGCGGTCTGGCTCTACTTCCGCTTTCCCCTGAGCCTGTGCGATGTGGATGAGCTGCTGGCCGCACGCGGCACCGTGGTCAGCCACGGTTGAGCCGCGAAGCGGATCAACGGGCGCCAGTGGGGGCTGAAGTTCGGACAGGGCTTTGCAAGCCATATCCGCCGCCGGCTGCCCAGTGCTGGCGACAAGTGGCACTGTGACGAGGCCGTGGTGACGATCGCGGGCGTGAAGCATCAGCTCTGGCGTGCGGTCGACCAGAACGGCGTCGTGCTGGACATCCTCGTCCAAAGCCGGCGCGACAAGGACGCCGCCCTTCGTCTGCTGCGCAAGCTGCTGAAGCAGCAGATGCGGCCACCCCGTGTCATGATCACGGACAAACTGAGAAGTTACGAAGGGCGTAGGGTAACAGTCGTTCGTATCTTTGGATCCAGCTTTGTTCCCACGTTCCGCACACTTTGAATCATTCATCGCCAGAATGGTTTTTTTAAGGTGGCGTGACCAAGGGCAGCAGCCAGCCTCTTGCCAAGCGGAGAAATTGGACGTCGACCTCGTCTGGCTCGAAACCGGCCAGTTGGGCCGCCAAACTGCGTAGCAGATGAGGCACGTCAGCGAACCCTAGCGTTGCCATGATGTGGGCGTCCGGGTGGGCGATGTCGCGCCCGCGCTGGGTCAAGGCATCGTCGAGCCCACTACCCGGCCGCAGCACGAAAGCGGACCAGGCGTTGTCGGACCATAGCAGCCCACCATACACCAAGCCGTCTGGACCATGCTCGTGCAGCCAGCCGGTTGGCCTGTTGAAGATCAGCACCGCCCCGGCGGGGTGCTCCGCGCCGATGCTGGCCTTCAAGCGAGCGACATTCTCATCCCTTATGTCGCCCGGGATGTAGGCCGCGGCCGACATGAACACCGGGAAGCGCCGCCGCCCCGTGCCGACCGCCACGGCAACCTGGTCGCCGTCCTGCTCGGCGTCTTCGTCAATGTCGGCGAACCTCCACCCGAGGTGCTCCTGCATCACCCCGAGCCACACCTCCGGCTGGATCGGCTGCATGCGACTGATTTCATCGAGCAGGCCCATGACGTCGCCCGGCAGGTCGATGCCAGCCTCCTGCATGACGCTGCCCAGCGCATGGGCAAGGTCCTCGTCGTCAATGAGGTCCGCCAACTCGTCGAGAGCCTCATCGCTTTGCGCGTCGGCATAGGCGTCGGATGCCGCCTGCACGCGGGCCAGCGTGCCGGGTTCCAGCTTGGGCCGCGCCGACTTGGCCGAGGGCCTTAACGCAGCAACGGCCAGGGTGGCGGCCACCGGCCCCATGTCCAGACATCGAGCCGGCTGAATGACCGCAACGGCAACCCTGTGCAGGTGAACCTCGGCGGCAGGCGGCGGCTGCCGGTGAAGTTTCGGGCCAATGTCGAGGCCGACATCTTGAGCTTCGCCTATGTGCCCGACTGGAAGATCCCCTACATCAACGCGACCGTCGGGTTCTCGGCCTACGAGTTCGTGGCGAATGTGCGGGCCGAGGCGGCCATCAACCTGTTCGGCAGCATCCGCAATCCGGCCGTCGAGAAAGGGGGAGCGGGCGATCTCACGGTGGTGCCGGTCTTTCTGGGCTTCGACTTCCCAAGCGTGGACCTGCATGCGGTCTTGGCGCCGCTCGATTTCACCGCGCCCACGGGACGCTACAGCAGGTCCGACCCGATCGGCAACAACGTCGGCCTCAACTTCTGGAGCTATCGCCCGGCGCTTGCTTTGACCTACCTGAACAAGACAGGCCAGGAGTTCTCTCTCAATCTGGGCTATTCCATTAATTCGCAGAATGATGCGACCAAATATAAATCAGGCGATGAGTTCTACTTTACTTATGTCGCCCAGCAGTTCATAAATCGTAATTGCTCACTCTGGCTGCGCGACGGTGTTGCTGGTTGATGCCGTTGCGAGGGCATTACGGAGGTCACCGAGGACGGAGCGTCCATTGACCTTGGCGGTGCTGACGACGGATCGGAATGCGGCGTAGGTTTGGGCGCCCCACTCGGAGCGGAAGCCGTTGGTCACCTTGCGGAAGATTACGCTTGGCCGCAGCGCCCGTTCGGAGGCGTTGTTGGTGGCCGGCACGCGGCGGTCGGTGACGAAGACGAACAAGTGCGCGCGGTCCCGTGCGATGCGGCGGCGCAACCGCTCGGCCGCCTCGCCATTGCGGGGCAGGCCCATGACCCGGTCGAGCCGGCGTTCCAGATCAGCGCGGTATTGCCGCAAAGTGGTGTCGAGCAGGCGGTCGCGCCGACGCCCGATGGCGATCGCTCGCAACAGCAGCCGCCTGAACGCGGCGGAAAAGGCGTCGTCGCCGCAATCGATGGCGTATTGCGCGTCACGGAGCAGATGCGCGAGGCAGACCTGCCAGGCATTGGCATGGCCCCGCTGGCTGCCAAGGCTGTCGGAAATCCAGACCTGTGGCCGCATGTCACCAAACAGCGCCCGCACCACGCTGGCACTCCGGCTCGGGCGGATGATGTGCAGCACGCAGGCGGCGGTCACAAAAACCCATTCCCAGCAGGTTTTCTTCATCACCCGCACCGAGGTCTCGTCCGACGCCACCACGTCGGACGCCGTGACCTGGGTCGCGATCGCCGACGCGGCGGTTTCCAGCGGCGCTTGCGCACGGGCCAGGATGTTGCACAGCGCTCCTTCGCTGATCGACAGCCCGAACAGTTCGCCGAGCACAAGGCGCAGCCGTTCGATGCCGATCGCCTGGGCGTAGTGCAGGTAGACGACGATCGCCTCGACCGATTTGCCGAACGGCGAGCCGGGTTCGAGGCCGGCCGGCGCCGTGGCAACCGCCCGCCCGCCGCAGCAGGCGCACCGTCCGCCAAACAGCCGCACCCGGGTGACGTCCGGCTTGACTGGCGGCAATTCGATGCGGTCGTAGACCTGTTGCGGCGTTTGCGGCCCGGCCGGCCAGGCAGCCTCGCAGTGCGGGCAGGCGTCGAGATGGCGATCGACCACGCGGTCGGGGTTGGGCTCAAGCGCGCGGCCAAAGCCGGGACGGCTTTTACGCAGCGGCTTGCTGTCATCAGGCGGCTGACTGGTCTTCTGGCCCTTAGACGGCGGCAGCGACGAGTTGTCCGGCGTCTTGGGCGGCTTCTCCAGCAAAGCCAGCCGTGCCTCCAACTCTGCGATCCGCGCCAGCGCCGCTTGCAACTGGCCAACCAACGGCAGCAACGAAAGGATCAGCGCGTCCTTCTCGGCCGTGGTCAGCTTGCCAAGGTCAATCTCGGGGGCCACTCCGGCGTTGAACCGAGTCACCAGCCATCTTGTCAACCACCCTCGACGTTAGCTCTCCGCCGAGCCTACAGGCTGATCGCTACCAGGGTGAGCAATTACCATAAATCCGAAATTAGGTGTAAACATCGGCGGCTATTACTCTATTCAGACCACAAATGACAAACTGAATGGACGAACAGTTTTCTCGGCCAACAATTCAGTCTTTGCGCCGGACCTGCTGAATTCCGGGCTGGGCAACAGAGGCGAGGTTTTTGCCATTGGGCCCGGCATCTCGTATAATCCGACGCCGAACATCTTCGTGAATGCTCATTGGGATCACGAAGTTTTCTCCTACAACAAGCAGCAACGCGAGCAGGTCTATGCCCGCGTCGCGTTCCGTTTTTGACGCGGAAGTTCGTGCGGGGAGTGGCGTTGGTGCAGGGATCGGGGCGATGCTGAAGTGACCCGTCCTGCGCGATGATCAGGCGACACGGACGGAGCCGGGCTTTGCCGTTCGGATCATCGTGTTCAGCACCGCGACGGCGATGGCGACCTCACCTTTTTGAGCAGGCAGGCTCCGGGCGCGCAGCTTGGGGCCGATCAGGTGTTTGTATCGCGCCATTGCCGTTTCGGCCTGGGTCCTCCTGCCATACCCGGTCGCCTTTTGCCACCCTCCACTGCCATTCCACGCGCTGACGCGCGCGGAACCTTGGGCAGCTACGCCCATGCGGCCGCGCTCGGCCATGAGCTGGATGTGGCGGTCACGCTGGCTTCGGGCGTCACCGTCGTTGTTGTTCGAGCTTGGCACCGCCGACGCCCGGGGCGGGACGACGACGTCCGGTGATGGATGGCGCTGCCGTGCTGCAGCGGCGGCGTAAGTGGGCTCGCCGTCGTAGGCACCGTCCGCGGTGACAAACGCGATCATGCCCTCCGCCTGCCCGAGCAGGGCTGGCGCTTGGGACGCATCGTCGGCGTGACCCTCGGTCAGCACGTGGGCTGCGATCTCGCCCGTGCCAGCATCCACGGCCAAGTGGAGCTTGCGCCATTGCCGGCACAATCGGCCGTGCCTCTCGGCATCCCATTCGCCTTGGCCGAAGAGTTCCAGGCCCGTGCTGTCCAGCACCAAGTGGACTGGGCCAGCGCTGGCCAGCACACGCGGCTGGCGCCCCGCGAACGCCCGGCCGCGCCGGCTCAACGTCGTGTGGTCAGGAACAGACAGAGCCAGCCCGAGCAGGCGCAGCACGCTGCGGCTGAACGCCTCGGCCTGACGCAGGGCCAGATGGAACACGAGCCGCAGCGTCAGCACTAGCAGCCTGTCGGAGTCGCGTTGGCGACCTGACTTCGTGCTGAGGTTGGCGCA
>CAXSGE010000124.1:0-8395 GCA_964236715.1 uncultured Acetobacteraceae bacterium
GCAGCCGGGGCGAGGCCGCCGCCCACTACCGTCGACAAATCCGAAAAGACGCCGAACCAAGTGGGCCGAAGTTCGGCAGCTTACAGGCAAGCCCTGTTCTTAGTGCTGACGCACGGCACGATCCCGGCCCGAGCGGCAGTGGTGTGTAATTCGCGGCTTGTAGGTCTTGGCTGCGCGAAGGGCAGGCGTATAGGGCCGCTCCCTCGTTTTCCGGATGATTGATGCCCTACAAGGCGAACAACGCGCCGCCACAAGATCCCGCGGGCGCGCTACAAGGCCGCTAACTGGCCGGAGTATGGCAGGGCGTTGCAGCAACGCGGCAGCTTGACGGCCTAGGTCCCGCAACGACAGCAAGGAAAGTGCGCAAGAACCGAGAAACCAACCGGCATTGACAGCGCCTGCCCGAGCACGTCATGCGCGAACGGCAGCATCATCAAGTCTCTGGCGATGAGCGGATTCGCCAGCACGCGCACGATTCGCTGGTAGCGCATGTCAATCCCGGGCGGACCTCTCGGTTCGACTCGGTCCGACGGGCGCGGCGACGCGGCCGCCAGCGACATCAACTTGGCGTTGCAGCCGCTCAGCATGGTCGCAACCAAAAGCGCCAGGTCCTCCCGTTGCGTCTTGGGCTGCCAAGGCAGCCGTTCACGTAGCACAGCTCTGACAGCCCGGGCCACATGCTCGATCCCACCCGTCCCATCACCCGATCCAACCAGGAACGGGCCTTAATCACACCGCAGGTCAGACTGTCAATCACCTCGGGTTGAAACCGATAGGTGTTGAGCGCGTAGGACCGTATTCTGCACCTACGCCGTTCTGCAATGCAAAACCTCATTATTGATTTCGGGGTTGCCTTAATTAGTTTATTGGGATCGGTCTAACAATTCCCTTAGAACATTTTGCCTTCCGACTCAGACGCACAATCTAGTTCTGGCCTATACTTATAAGGGCTCGCCCGGAGGAAGGGTCCTTGGAGAACGAGAATGAGGTTGCTGTCAGGAATCCGATCACGGCTGTTTCTACTCGCACTTGCCTTGTCAGCTCCTACGTTCGGGCTGCAGCTTTGGCGCTCTACCGACGATCGGCGAGAAGCCATAGCGTTTACCCGCACACGGGTGACGGAACTGGTGCAAGCCGCTGCAGCAGAACAGGCCGACAGCCTGCAGGAGGCATCGAACCTTCTGCGGGTATTGAAGCATGTTCCGGCGATCGTCGACTTGTCTCAAGCGGGGTGCCACGACCTGCTTCGCGAAATCACCAACGAGCATCCGCGCATCAACACCATATCGGTGACCCACCCCGACGGGTCGTTGGCCTGCACCAGCGCTCAGCCTATCCCACCCCCGCTTAACTTTGCTGACCGAGCCTGGTTTCGAGATGCAACCGCAGACAATGCGCCCTCCACCAGCATAAGTGAGTTGCTGATTTCTCGGCAGACCGGGACGTTGACGGTTGTCGTAGCCACGGCTCTCCAGCCACCTGCCTATGGAGCAAAGCCAGGCACCGTAAGCGCTGCAATGAACCTTGGATGGTTTTCTGAAATCGCATCGAAAATTCTAGGCCAGAACGGTGGGATCGTGCAAATTGTCGACGCACGCGACGGCACCGTGTTAGCAAGTTCGGTCAGTCCACGAGACTGGGTCGGAAAGCAGTTTCCCGATCATCCGCTAATCCGTAGGATCCAGGCCACGCCCGATACTACGGCGGAGGTGATGGGCTTCGACGATGTCATGAGGATCGTCGGTTTCACACATCTGCCGGGTGATTCGCACTCGCGGGCTGTCGTGGTGGTCAGTGTCCCACGGGGTCTGGTCCTGGCCGAGGCCAACCGGCACCTGTTCCAAGGCCTGTTATTGACCGTGCTGACGCTGTTTGCAGGCCTTTTGGCAGCTTGGGCCTTGGCAGTCGTTTCGATCGTGCGCCCGCTGGACGAATTGGGCGGTGTCGCCATGAGGCTTGGGGCCGGTGACTTTTCAGCCCGGGCGTCAAGCGACCGGCACAGAGTTAAGGAATTCCGTGAGGTCGGACAGGTGCTGAATTCGGCAGCGGTGCTGATCGAACAGCGCGACAAACAGCTGGAGGCACTAGCGTCAAAGGACGGCTTGACTGGGTTGGCAAACCGCCGGACCTTTGATACGAGCCTTGCGAAGGAGTGGCTGCGTGCGGAGCGCACCGGCAGCCCGCTCTCGTTGCTGATGATCGATGTCGACCACTTCAAGCTTTATAACGATACGTACGGACACCCGGCTGGCGACGAGTGCCTACGCAAGATCTCCAACGCCATCGCGGCCATTGTTCGTTCGGCGTCGGACGTCGTCGCGCGATATGGTGGGGAGGAGATCGGGGTAGTTCTTCCAGAGACGGGTCCCGCGGGTGCGATTGCCATAGGTCGGCGCGTTGTCGAACTGGTCCAGGGCCTGTCCCTGACGCATTCCCTTTCACCGGCGGGCAATGTGACGATCAGCGTCGGCGTCGCTACATTGATCCCCACGGACCACAAATCCTACCCCCAACAACTAACTGACGCTGCTGACGGTGCGCTGTATCAGGCCAAGCTGCTCGGTCGAGGGCGTGCTGTTGCTGCTAACGATAAAGGGGCAGCTGGTAGCACCAATCCACGTGATGCCGCTCCGCTTGCACGGATCTATGCGCGAGGCGCCCAGTAACAGACCTCGGCGGCGGGGCTGCAACAGGACAGGTGTGATGCAGGGTCTACGAATGAAATCTCTCTCGCCTGCCGCGCCCTGACTTGCCCTCGCAGTGGCGGGGGTAAGGCATGTTGATTGGGAACTTGGCGCAGTGTTTCAGCAAGATCGAAGGCCCGCGCTGCGCCGGTACGGTCGAGCATCGTTCGTTAGATATCCTGGTGATCGCAGCGTGCGCGGTGATTGCCTGTGCCGAAAGCTGGGTTGACACTGCCCTATATGGCTGCAGCAAGCTTCTTTGGATCAGGACCTTTCTGGAGCTGTCTAACGGCATTCCCTCGCACGACACGTTTCGGCGTGTGTTCATGCTGATCGACCCTGAAGTCTTCGAGGCCGGGTTCACGGCGTGGCGTTGTCAGGTTAACGACTGGCGTATGTTGATGGTCTAAAGCTTGCTTCGGCCCCTATGCAACAGCCGCAACTCCGGTGATCTCGCGCCAGGTGCGGAAGGCAACATCGCGAGCAGAACGATGTTGGTTGGTGGTCAGGCGATGGCGGCGGAGCTGAAAGTGGTTGTGGATGCGGCTATGGGTGGACACGAAGCGCCGGGCATGGCGGGTTGGCTTGAACCACTGCATCTGCTGTTCTCGTCGCCGCGTGGGTTGATGCGACACCTCGGCCCGGTTATTGAGGTGGCGGCTTGGCCGGTACTCGACACCGGCGCGCTCACGCGCTTCGCCGCGGCGTAGCTGCGCGGTTTGTCCGTCACAATCACGCGGGGGCAGGCATTGCAAGCCACGCAGCAGCTTTCGAGAGAACCGCTTTGCGGCTCTTGGGCTTACGCCGGTTCTGCACGAGGATGTCGAGCACATGGCCGTGCTGACCGATCCCGCGCCAAAGGTGGTGCAGTTTGCCGCGGACGCGGATGAACACATCGTCCAAGCGCCACCTGTCGCCCGGCCCTGGCCGCCGCCGCTTCAGCGCGTTGGCCAACAGCCAGCCGAAGCGTAGGTCCCACACGTGGATGCCCTCGTAGCTGACCACGATGCCGCAAGTGGCCAGGACCAGCCCGACGTCACACAGGCTAAAGCTAAAGCAAACGCAGGACCACACCGCGTGCTGGATCACCTCAGCCGAAAAGCGGAAGCCGCTGTAGGGATTGGGGACGTTGTTATACTGGGTGCGATCCCATGACCGGCCGAGCCCGCCAACCTGACAACGCAGGGCGATTAGATGGCCGGTCCGATGCGCCTCATCAGGCCGCCCTCATCCAGTCCGCCGTCGCCAAAAACCAGCGCAGGATGTCTGCGGCGGGACGTGGACGGTCAAACAGGAAGCCCTGCACCTCGTTACAACCTGCCCGACGTAGTAACTCAAGCTGTTCTTCCGTCTCTACTCCTTCTGCCGTTGTGGTCATGCCCAAATCGCGGGCGAGCCCAAGGACGGAGATGACGATCGCCATGCAATCCGCATTGCCGATCATCTCGCGGATGAAAGTCTGGTCGATCTTAAGTTTGTCGAATGGAAAGCTACGTAGGTAGCTGAGCGAGGAGTAGCCGGTCCCGAAATCGTCAAGCGCGGTCCGCAAGCCGAGGGCACGCAACTCGTGCAGGGTTGCGAGCACCGTCTCGCTGTTCTGTAGCAGCGCCGACTCAGTGATCTCCAATTCCAACTTGTGTGCTGACAGGCCGGAGCCCTCCAGCGCCTGCCGAACGGCTTGCACAAGGCCGCGACTATGGAACTGCACTGGCGAAAGGTTAACTGCCACCTTGACATCGTCGGGCCAGGTGACCGCGTCCATGCAGGCCTGCGCCGTCACCCACTCGCCAATCTGCACGATCAGACCGAGCTCCTCGGCGATGGGGATAAACTCCGCCGGGGCGATCAAACCCCGATCCGGATGGCGCCAGCGTAGCAACGCCTCGAAGCCGCTGACACGGCGGGCCTGTAGGCAAAACACCGGCTGGTAGAACACCTCGAATTCGTTTCGTGCAAGCGCCTCGCGCAGGTCGAGTTCGATTACCCGTCGCGCTTGCGCCTGTTCATTCATCATGCTCTCGAAAAAGGAGAAGGTGCCGCGTCCATTCGCCTTGGCCTGGTAGAGCGCCATGTCCGCACTTCGCAACAGCACGTCAGCCGACGATAAGGCGGGATTGGCAATCGCGATGCCCACGCTCGCCCCGACAATTGCACGATCTCCGTCTAGGTCATACGGTGCGCAAAGCGCTCCAACGATCCGCTGTGCTAGCTGCCCAGCGTGCTCAGGAAGGTTGGCGCCACACTGCAGGACGGCAAATTCGTCCCCGCCCAGCCGAGCCACCAAATCGCCGTCGCGCACGCATTCGCGTAGTCGCCTCGCCACCTCCTTCAGCAGCTTGTCACCAACCGGGTGCCCGAGAGTATCGTTCACCTGCTTGAAATAGTCGAGGTCGAGGCAGAGCAGAGCGACCCCGTCATCTCGCCGTTGCCTATTTTCCAATGCTTCTTCCAGCCGCTGGTGGAGCAGCACTCGGTTCGGAAGGCTGGTCAACGCGTCGTGGTGCGCCATGAAAAACATGCGAGTGTTCTGCGCCAGCAACTCGTGGTCGCGCTTTTCCACGACTTGGTTCTGTTGTTCGACCTCTTTTCTCGCGCGGGCCAGCAGATAGTTATGGCGGAGGAGAGCGCCGATCAGGCCCAAAGCGCACAAAGTGAGGGCGCCCTGGATCCCCGCGAACAGCCAGTGCAGACTGCTAAGTTGCCCCTGGTCTTTCGCGACGAGCTCTCCGCCGCGAGCGTTCGCCGCGGCTGCGAGGCGCGACATCGGCGCGTTCAGCGCTTTGAAGCGTGCGAGCAATTGGCGCAACCGCTCTGGTGTGGCTGACTCTTCCATGACGACTTGCCCAGCGTGTGCGTTCTCGCGAAAACTGGCCACGATTGCGCCGAGTTCGGACGAGGTCGCGGCGAACTCTGCAAATTCACCGCCATCGAACAGCTTCACTCGGTTGGCAACGATGTCGAGCCAGAGCTGGACGTCCTCCTCGTCCGACCCGCTACCGGGCACAAAAGTCGCAGCAATCACGGCTTGCAGTCGTAAGACCTCCAGCGCCGCCTGGCTCACACCCCAAGTGAGATTGTAGCGGGACACCTCGCGCAGCGCCTTCTGCCGTTGTACGATCAACGACGAGGTGTAGGCAGCCGCGAGCACAAGGGCTAGAACAACGCCAAGCAGGCCTAGCTTGACGACGCGCGAATGCGTGCTCGTTGGCGAACGGGCCACCGGTTACCTCACAACGAGCTTTGACACTTGCCATGCGGAGCGTGCGTAGAACTGCTGGGACTTCAACTCGGGCTCGCTGTCGAACGGATAGACAATGAACAACGGCCCCTTGTCGCGCACTGGCATGTCGGTGCCGTCGCGCTTCATCGCCAGCAAGACGCCGTAGCGCTCAAAGTGGGCGATCGGGAGGTCAGTCGTGTAGTCATTCAGCGCGACCGCCGTGACGTTCTCCCTGGACGCGCCAACGGACTGCATGAGCCGTTGCATCCGCACCCCCTCGAACCGCACTGGTCCGCTATACCAGGGCGTTACCGTCTCGAACCCGTCAATGCCGAGTGCTTCCAGCATCGGTCTATCAAAGACGGCCGCGTCACCTGTATTTGTGTTCGTAATCCTTCCGGTGACGGTCAGGATTTTCTTTTCGGCCGGGGCGGCAAACACAACGGCCTTAACCGGGCCAGCAAGCGCCGAGCTGGCTGTTCCAGCCCCAAGGATGCCGATGGACCGCCGGGTGATATGCATGATCATGGATGAACTCCTTCAGAAATGGAGCCCGCGCGAGCGGAAGTCAGAAGGCGTCCGCTGTCCTCGACATGCTCAAGCCGGACACGACCGTCGGTCGTCTCGGCGACGAACTGCGGCGTCATGAATTGGTCCAGCACTGAATGCGCTCCGGCCTAAAAGAAGCACCAGCTGCCTCCCCCTTGCGCCTTTGCGTGATAAAGCGCGATGTCAGCTTCACGCAGCAGCGACGCGGGCGCTGCGCCTTCGTCGTATCGGCCGCAAAGGGTGATGCCGATGCTGGTGCCCACACGCGCTTCATGCCCGTCCAAAATGTAGGCCCGCAACATCGCGCAGTGTCATGCCGATCCGAAGCTGGCCTGGGTTGAGGTCGTACATCTCAGCACATCGCCAATGAAACAGCAGAAGCCGTTGCTGCGCGTTGAATATACAAAGGCGTTGTCGAATGCGGTTGAGCGCGAGATCGCGCAGCTCAACTGCGCCGAGCATGTCAGGCGCTCGGGTTACGCGCTGCGACTGATTGTTCCCACCCATTTCAGTTTTAGGCGGAGCTGGGCCTATGCACGATAGTGCACGGAGTGTGGCCGGCGGCGTGGAATGTTAGTCTGAACAGGATTGCAGTTTCGGGCGGTGGTCATATCAACGGCTCCCATGCGCGATCAGCACTCCGGCAGTACGAATTGCTTCCGCAAGGACTTTTTACCCTAGAACACTGCACAGGTGGTGTTAGCAACTGTCAGAGTCTCAGTGGCGCCTTAGCAGCAGCGGCCTTGAGCCGAGCTGGCGTCGCGGTCGTGGACCGGCATTCGACCTATCCTGCCGATTTCCACGCCGAACATCTGGTCGGCTCACAAACCGACACGATGCGGCGACTTGGATTGCTGGACGGCATTGCCGGGCAGGCAACGCCGGTGCCACCTACCTATCGTAGTGGGTTTGGTAACTACTATATCCCCCAACTTAACGCCATTGAGAGGCTATCCCCTATCGAAGCCAGCGCTTTAGCACCACTGCCCGAACCCTGCACCACGTAACCCTCAGCGCAACCATCCCGCCCGGGAAATTGCCCCAGTTAGGCTTGTAAAGCGTTCAGCTTGATGTCTGCTTTTGAGCGACTTGTGAGATGACCTCTGATAGCAGCGCGTTAACCGCCTCCGCCGAACAAGGGCGTCCGAACAACCAGCCCTGTCCGATGTCGCAGCCAAGGTCGCGCAACAGCGCTGCCGTCTCAGGCTCCTCAACCCCTTCCGCGACGGTGATGAGGCCGAGGCTTTGGCCGAGGCCGATGACCGCGGCGACAATCTTACGGCTTTCCACGTTGCTGGCCATCGCGCCCACAAAACCTGCATCGATCTTGAGCTTGTCAAACGGCAGCATGTTCAGATGCCGCAGGCTCGAATAGCCCGTGCCGAAATCGTCAAGCGCCAGCCGCACGCCCAATGCCTTAAGTTCATCGAGAAGTTCACGCGCTAATTCAAGATCACCTACCAGCGCGCTCTCGGTGATCTCTAGTTCAAGGCGGTGTGGCTGAAGCCCGGAAGCACCCAGTGCAGCACGGACCATCGCAGGAAAACCGCGGTCGCGCAGTTGAAGTGGTGACACATTGCAAGCAACAAAGGTCTCGGATGGCCATGTCATCGCAATGCAGCAGGCGCTCCGCAGTAGGTGATCGGTCAGCAAGCCTATCAGCCCGATGTCCTCGGCGATCGATATGAATTCTGCCGGAGAGACCATGCCGCGGGTCGGATGCGGCCAGCGCGCAAGCATCTCGAACCCAATCAGGCGCTCGGCGCCCATCTCCACCAACGGCTGAAAATGCGGGATGATAAGGTTGTTGGCAATCGCTTGACGCAGTTCGCCCTCAAGCAGGGCGCGCGCTTGGATGCGTGCATCCATGCTCGGCTCGAAGAAGCGGAACCCTCCGTGCCAATGACAATGAGACATCGTCTCTCCGGGAGTTTAGCCTTGA
>CAXSGE010000125.1:0-8363 GCA_964236715.1 uncultured Acetobacteraceae bacterium
GCAAGGGGGGTCAATTCAAATCGCCCGATCTGTCCACCGCCAGGGGCGCACTCCAGAACCCCGCCACTTATCGCCGAAGGTCAAACCGTTTTCGCGTCCGGCAATCAAAGTGTCCGACTTGCCGTCAGAGGCCCGGAGTTTCCGGACAACGCGGGCGTAGCTGGTTGGTGATGGTTCTTTGCTTTCAGCCGTAGCGGCTACTGTCGAAATTGGCGGACGTCAGACCCTTCAGTGAGTAGCTCTGGAGATCGCGGCAACCGCTTCTAGCCGATGGTTGCGAGGAAGCGCGTGAGATGCGCGTTGATCTCGTCTGGCCTTTCGAGCGGAGCCATGTGTGACGCTCGCGAGATCAAATGCATCCGCGCGCCGGCAATGTCATCCCGCAGGACCCGCGCCGCCGCGGGCGGAGTGCTTGGGTCGAACTCGCCAACCAGGACAAGAGTCGGACACATGATTTGGTGAAGTTGCGAGACGAGGTCCATCAAGGAGATCATGTCCCACATAGCCGCATGGACGAGCGGGTCGTCGGCCAGAAGGGTTTTGCTCACCCGATCAACCAGGTCGGGGCGGCGCGCCTCGGTATCGGGGGTGAACCACCGCTCGATCGTTGTCCGGAGCACGGCCTCCATCCCGCCTTCACGCGCCGTCCTGGCCCTGGCTCGCATAGCGGTGCGCCCTTCCTCCGCGAAGGCGGCGGCGGTGCCGATGAGCGTGAGCGACCGCACGAGGTCCGGCTGCGCCAGGGTGAGCGCCTGGGCGATCATGCCGCCGACCGACAAGCCGACCAGGTGTGCAGGTCTGGCGCCAGTCGTTCGGATAACGCGCTCCAGGCAACGCACCGCCGTGTCGAGCGTGCAGTCCGCTGGGCCACCTGGCGTGCGACCATGCCCCGGAAGATCAAACGCCACGACATCGTATGTGTCACACAGTGCCTCAATCTGCCCAGCCCAGTAGCTGAGCTCCAGCCCCACCGGGTGGACCAGGATAACGGGCGTGCCACCACGGGGGCCAGTTCGGACCATGTTGATGGGCCGGGCTGCCCAGTCAGGTTCGTTCGTGCTCATGGGAATATCTTTCAAGGAATGGGCGCATCCGCCTCAATGCTCCGTCGCCCAGGTGGCGGGCGCGGGCGCGGGCACGGGCGCGGGGTCGAGTTCGACATCGAGCGTGGCGAGCAGACGGGCAACCATCATGTGATGGCCGACCAGGAGGACGACGGTGAGAGAGTCGCGCGGCGCCCGCAGTGAAGCGTGGTGGGCGGTGCAGGCAGACAAGGAAATCGCGGGCGAACCGGGGCGTTTGGAAAGGCAGCGGAGTGCCGGTTTGGAAGGAAGGCGTGCGCGCCATGCTACGGGCCGGCGACCACCCGAGGGCAGTCATGGCGGCTTTGGCCGCGCCGGAGCATCGGCCGGCGCTGGACCGGGTGGCCGGGCTGACCGCGGCCTTGAAGGCAGCGGAGCAGGCCGATGCTGCGGCTTTACAGCGCCAGGCCGAGAGCGGACGGCAAGGGCGGCGCAGAGGGTTTCGGATGTGAGCCAAGCGGCGCTTATCCATTCCCAGGCTGACCACCAAAATGGCCGCCTTGGCGCCCGCAGTCCAGAGTTGGAGGAGGGATCGTGCCAACCCGGAAGCTGCAAACGCCTCGTCCACTCTTCTCAGGACAATTCTACGCACAGCGGGCCGCTGCCTTGGGCAGTCGCTGTTGTTTTGGATTGAAGGGGGCGCCCTGTGTTCGCGGCCCGGCTTTAGCCGGGCCGTCCCAGACACACATCAACCCGGAGATGGCGGCCTCCAGCGAAGCGAGCGGCACTTGGTCACGGGCCTGCGCCGTCAGGCCGACCAAGAAAGTGTCAAACATTGCGGCCAGGGCGCCCGCATTGGTGTCGTGTGGCAGGTCGCCTGCGGCGATCGCCCGCTCCACGCAGGCGAGCATGGCGGCGCGGTTGTGATGCCGCCCCTCCGCCAGCAGTGCTTGCAGATGCCGACTCTCGGGCGAGCAGGTGCTTGTGGACAGGACGACCAGACAGCCGAACGGGTGTGCCTGGTCGGTTTGCATCCGCGCGGACCCGCGCAGCGTCTGCTCGACGGCCTCACGCGGCGGCAGCGCGAGATCAGACAACGGCGCCATAACCTGGCCGTGCGTCGCCAGGTAGCGGTCCACGACCTGACGGAACAAGGCCTCCTTTGACCCAAACGCGGCATAGAAGCTGGCGGCAGAGATTCCGCCCATTGCGGTCTTGAGCTGCGCTAGCGAGGTCGCCTCGTAGCCGTGCTCCCAGAACAGCGCCATCGCTTGCTGCACCGCTTCGCCCTTGTCAAAGCCGCGAGGGCGGCCCGTCCGTGCCATGGTTCGTCTCCACCTATCCAGAGCCTTTTAGAGTAATCGGTCCACATGTCATTGACAACCTCGCGGCGGTGGCTACTTATGGATCGGTCATTCCGTATGATTGAGGAGGACAGATGGGCGCGAGTACTTCAATGCTGAACGGTGCCGACACTCCAGCATCGGGGGCAGCGCATGTGGAGCAGCGCCCGCCCGGGCGTCGCCTTCCATGCCGAGCAGAGTTGCCCGTCGTTCCGTCCGGCAATCAAAGCGTCCGCCTTGCAATCAGAAGCCCGGAGTTTCCGGACAGTGAGGGTGTGATCGCTCACGAGTGGTTTGGCGGACAGGTTTGGGCCTGTCTTGGTAATTTCCGAGTCTGTTTCTGCGGGACGGTTATCAATAGAGCTTTCGTCACCCATAAGGTGCGAGGCAGATGATGGGCATTGCAGCCCCAGTTCTCGCCGGAAGCGCCGCACCGGCTCGGGCGCTCGACCGTCTTCCCCTCGCAGGGCTGCTTGCCCTGGCCATGACAGGCTTCGTCGCCATCATGACCGAGACGCTGCCCGCCGGCCTGCTGCCGCAGATCGGCAAGGGCCTCGGCGTGTCCGAGAGCCTGGCAGGACAGCTCATCACGCTCTACGCCGCTGGCTCGCTGGCAGCCTCGCTCCCCTTGACTGCCGCCACGCAAGGGTGGCCGCGGCGCCGGGTGCTGCTGCTATCGATCGTCGGCTTTCTCGCCTTCAACACGGTCACTGCCCTGTCGGCCAGCTATGCGCTGACGCTTGGCGCCCGGTTCCTGGCTGGCGTCGCCGCCGGCCTCAGCTGGGGCATCATCGGCGGCTACGCCCGGCGGATGGTGACGGGTTCCCTTCAGGGCCGCGCCATGGCCATCGCCATGGTCGGAACGCCTGTCGCCCTATCGTTGGGGACGCCGGCCGGCGCGTTCCTGGGCGGCCTGTTCGGCTGGCGGCTGGTGTTCGCGGCCATGTCGCTGCTGGCCGCCGGCCTGATCGGCTGGGTGTTCTGGAAGGTTCCGGACTTTCCCGGCCAGGGCGCCGATGGGCGCGCCACCGTCGCCGGGGTCTTCGCCATGCCGGGCATCCGGCCTGTGCTGCTCGTGGTGTTCGCATGGATGTTCGCGCACAACGTCCTTTACACCTATATCGCGCCGTTCCTGGCCCTGGCTGGCCTCGGCGACCGCGCTGACCTCGTGCTGCTGCTTTTCGGCGTGGCTGCGCTCGCCGGCATCTGGGGAACGAGCTTCCTGGTGGAGCGGCAGCTCCGCGCGTCGGTCCTCGTGAGCCTGGCCACCTTTGCGCTGGTCGCCGTCGCGCTGATCGCCGGCGGACGTATGCCCATCGTGGTTCTCCCCGCCGTTGCGGTCTGGGGCATGACGTTCGGCGGCGCGGCGACGCTGCTGCAGACGGCTTCGGCCGATGCTGCGGGCGGCGGGGTCGATATCTCGCAGGCCATGGTCACGACGGCCTGGAACGCGGCCATCGCAGGTGGCGGCATTATCGGCGGCCTTCTCCTCGCAGGTTTCGGCGCCGGCTCCTTCGCCTGGGCCATGCTGGTCGCCTTGCTCCTGGCCTTGGCAACCGCGTGGCGGGCGAAGGCCAGCGGCTTCCCGCCTGGCCCGCGCGGCTCGCCGCCATGACCCGCATGGGCCGAACAACCGCCCAACGAGGGAACGACAAGATGATCCAGTTTCTCAGAGGCATGGCATTCGCCCTCCTCCTTGCCGCAGCCGCACCGGTCGCCGTTGCCCAGCCAGCGCCTGCGGAGGAATTCCCCATGCCCGACGGTTTCGCCGGCGCTTACCGTGAGGTTGACGGGGTCAGGCTGCACTACGTGCAAGGCGGCCAGGGGCCGATGGTGCTGCTGGTGCATGGCTTCGGGCAGACCTGGTACGAGTGGCACCAGTTGATGCCGCTATTGGCCCGCACCCACACGGTCGTCGTGCCGGACCTGCCCGGCCTGGGCCTGTCCGGTCCGCCGCGGTCCTACGCCGGCCAGGACGTGGCCGATACCCTCTACAAGTTCGCCCGCAGCTTCAGCCCCGGCGCCAAGTTCGACCTGGTCGCCCACGACATCGGCATCTGGAACACCTACCCGATGGCCGTCCTGCACCAGTCGGACATCAGGCGGATCGTCTACATGGAGGCGCCGATCCCCGACGCGAGCATTTACAAATATCCGGCGTTCACGCCGGAAGGGGAGTCGCTCGTCTGGCACTTCAGCTTCTTCGCAGCCGGCGACCGCCTGGCCGAGACACTGATCACCGGCAAGGAGCGGTTCTTCTTCGAGCACTTCATCAAGGTCCACGCCACGAACAAGGACGTGTTTACGCCAGAGCTGCTGGACCTGTATGCGCGCTCCTATGCCAAGCCGGAGAGCCTGCACGCGGCGTTCGAGTACTACCGGGCGCTGAACGAAACCGAGCGCCGCGACGCACCACTGGCCGCCACCAAGATCACCGTGCCGATCCTCGCCATCGGCGGCGGCGGTCATGGCGGCTTCGGCATGGCGGAGGCAGCCCAGATCAGGGAGTACGCCACCCATGTCGAGGGCCTGTCGCTGCCCGGCTGCGGGCACTGGCTGCCGGAGGAGTGCGCCGGGCCGCTGAACCAGGCGGTGGTGGGATTTCTCGACCGGAACTGAAGGCTGGTTCGGGGTTGGTGTGATTTTGATGACAACCGTTGATGGAGGGTTTCGCAATGAATGTCGGCTTCATAGGAATAGGCAGCATGGGCGCTGCGATGGTGCCCAACCTGGTCAAGGCAGGCCACCGGGTGGCGGTGTGGAACCGCGAACCGGCCGCAGCCAAGTCGCTTGAGGGCGTCACGGTCCTTCCGTCGCCTGCAGCCGCGTTCGAGAACGAGGCGGTGATAACCATGCTGTCCGATGACGTGGCGGTACGCAGCGTGATCATCGACGGAGGGGCGCTCGCGTCCGCGCAGAAGGGCTGCGTCCACGTTATGATGGCAACCATCTCGCCGGCGCTAGCGGAGGAGTTGCAGAACCTGCACCGGCATGCCGGGGTCGGCTACGTGGCAGCGACCGTGTTCGGCGTGCCGGCCGTTGCGGCCAAGGCGCAGTTGAACATCATGGCGGCCGGCGATGCCGCAGCCGTTGCGGCCGTGCAGCCTCTCCTTGACGCGCTGGGGCAGAAGACCTGGCACCTCGGCGACGACCCCGTGCATGCCAACGTGGCGAAGGTCGCCGGCAACATGATGATCACGCTCGCCATCGAGGCGATGGGCGAGGCCACGGCCCTGACCGAGAGCTACGGCCTGAAGGCGGCCGACTTCCTTGATGTCGTCACCAGCACGATCTTCGCCAGCCCCAGCTACAAGCGCTACGGCGGCAACATCTCGAACGACAGCTACAAGCCTGGATTCAAGCTGACCCTTGGCCTCAAGGACGTGAATCTGGCGCTGGATGCCGCCAAGGCGAAGAACGCCGTCCTGCCGGCCGCCGAGATCGTACGCGAGAACATGGTGAAGGCGATCGAACAGGGACTTGGCGCGAAAGACTGGTCCGCCCTGGCCAAGGTGACCCGCCGCCGGGCAGGGCTGGCCGAAGGGGTGGCGTAGCTTGTGCCTCAGACCCGAGCGCCTGCCGTCCAATTCCGTGTTCAAGGAGACCTATCGTGACGAAGACCTGGCTCATCACGGGATGCTCGACCGGCCTCGGCAGCATCCTCGCCGAAGCAGTGCTCGCGCGCGGCGACAACCTGGTCGCCACTGCCCGCACCATCGGCTCATTGGACAGCCTTGCCGACCGGTATCCCGGCACCGTCCGCACGGCCGCGCTCGACGTGACCAAACCGGGTGACGCCGCCGCCGCAGTGGCGCTGGCCGAGGACGCGTTCAGCAAGCTGGATATCCTGGTGAACAACGCCGGCCACGGATTCCTCGGCGCGATCGAGGAGGGGGCTGCGGACGAGTACCGTCCGCTGTTCGAGACCAACATCTTTGGGCTGATCGAGACGACCCGGGCGGCGCTGCCGGCGCTGCGCCGGACCGGCGGCGGCCGGATTGTGAACCTGTCCTCCACTGCCGGCATCGCTGGCCGTGCCGGGAGCGGCTACTATTGCGCGACCAAGTTCGCGGTGGAGGGCCTGTCCGAGGCGCTCGCGGAGGAGGTCGCGCCGTTCGGCATTGCCGTGATCATCGTCGAGCCTGGCCCGTTCCGGACCGACTTCCTCGGCCGCTCCATCAACGCTGCGAAGCTCCGGCTGCCTGCCTACGACGCGACGGCCGGCAAGATGCGCAGCTACCGCGAAAGCAACGATGGCCAGCAAGACGGAGACCCGGAAAAGGCGGTCGCCGTCATCCTCAAGGCAGTCGATGCGGACGAACCACCGCTGCACCTGCCGCTCGGCGAACGCGCCTACTCGGTGGCACGGGCCAAGCTTGCGGCACTCAAGACGGTCATCGACGACTGGGAGGCCGTTGCCATCGCGACCGGATTTCCAGAGCGGACCGGCAGCAACTCATCCGACCTTGCCAGCACGAGGGCAAACACATGACGACGATGTACGTGACCTACCCCGGCGACGCTGCCACGCGCTTCGATCGCGAATACTACGTCCGCACGCACCTGCCGCTCGTGATGCAGGCCTGGGAGCCCTATGGGCTTGAAGCCGCTGCCGCCTTTTTCCCTTCCGGCGACGGTGCGGGGACGATCGCGGTCTGCATTTGCGGGTTCCGCGACGACGCGGCGATCGACGCCGCGCTGGCATCGCCCGGCACCGCCGCCGTCATGGCTGACGTGAAGAACTTTACCGACACCGAGCCGTCACGGACCCGCGATGTCGTTCGTTTCGGAGCCATCCCGCCGGGCAGGCAATTCTTTCCGAACGCCCCTACTCCGTCTATGATCGTAGACATGGATGACATCTTCCTTCCCCCGGAGTTGGAGCAGTTCGCGGCCGAAGCGGTCGCGTCCGGCCGTTACCGGGACCGTGCGGACCTGGTTGTGGCCGGGGTGAGCCTGCTGCAGCGACAGGAAGTCGCGCGTGCCGAGCTGTTGGCGTCGGTCCTGTCGGCCAAGGAAGAAGGCGACCGGGACGGCTATCTCAGCGGCGATGAGGTCGCCGCTCGGGTTCGGGCGACCATCGCGCGGAGAAGCAACGCCTCGGCGTGAGCCGGTTCCGGAACTTCGCGCCACAAGCAGCGACCGACCTCGACCATGCCGTCGGCTGGCTCCTGGACCGTGTCGCAGCGGCTGGAGCGGCGGAGCGGTTGCTCGCGGCCGTCCTTAATGCTGGCGAGCGATTGGCGACCCGCCCCCAGCTTGGACGGCGGCGCCCTGAGTTGTTGCCCGACCCGTTCCGGTTCTGGTCGCTGCCGCGCTTTGGCCTGCTACTGGTCTATGATCCGACGACGAGCCCGGCGACGATCCTGCGCGTCCTGAACACCGCCCAGGATCTCGGGCCTCTGTTGGCTGACCTGGCCGGCCCGCCTGACAAGGGCGAGCCGGATTAGGAGGCGACCTCAGCCGATATCACTATGGCGCAAAATCATCAGAGAAAGTCCTTGCCGGCATGGTCCTTCAGCAGGTCCGAGTTCCGCACGTAGTCCGACAGCACCTGCACCGACTTGTGCCGTGACACCTCGCGCATCTTCCAGATCGACGCCCCGGCGGCTGCGGCGCTGGTCAGGAAGCCCGCGCGCAGGCTGTGCGCCGCGAAGTCCGCCGCCGTGTAGCCGGCCGCTGCCGCCCGCCGCTTGACGATGAGCGACACCGACTGGTCGGTGAGCGCTGCCCCGACCCGGCCGTTGACCAGGCTGCGGAACACCGGGCCCTCGCCGATGCCGGCCCGCGCGAGCCAGGCTTCGAGGTGGGTCACTGGGTTGAGCCGGCGCCCGTCCGGGACGGCGATCACCACCCCTCTGCCCTCCTGGTCGGTCTTGGAGCGCACCACCCGGACCCGCATCCCGTCCGGCCCCCGATCCAGGTCGGCCATGGTGAGTGCCACCAGCTCCGACCGGCGCAGGGCGGAGGCCATGCCGAAGGCCAGCAGGGCGCGGTC
>CAXSGE010000126.1:0-8336 GCA_964236715.1 uncultured Acetobacteraceae bacterium
CAGGTTTGTCTCCTGCTGAACATGCCAGCCTTCGCTGGACGCACAACCACACCGTTAAGCTGCCGCGTTGACGCAGGCTGGCGTCGTAAGCGGGCCAGTTTGTTACCTTGCGCTGCTGGCGCGGGAAGTGGTGGCGGCGATCCTGGTTCAGCTTGAATGGCAAGATGGGCATCCGGTATTTAGGAGGGTGATCCCCTACGCCACCCCACTCCTCAGCACCACCGCCCGATCCATGCACCACGCTAGCGCTTCCGCTTGTTCAACACCAAGTCGCTCGGGTCGACGTGGAACCCAGCCGCTCGAAGCGCACGGTCGCAGATCGCTAATGTTCCATTATGTCGACATGTCTACACGACGACAATGCGACAGGTCGGCGTTGCGGCATGTCGAACGTACAGATAGTAGCTATGACGTGAAAGCGATAGGAGCCGAGAATGAAAACGGTGGCGGTTATCAGCCAAAAAGGCGGGAGCGGGAAAAGTACCCTCAGCATCCACCTGGCTACCGAAGCGACAAGGGCAGGCAAGAAAGCCCTGCTCGTCGACCTGGACCCGCAAGGGAACGCGGCCCGGTGGGCAAGTCGGCGGGGTGATCTTCCCCCCGACGTGTCGGCCGAAAGCCCCGCGTCGATCGCGACTGTGCTCGAGGACGCCAAAAATGAAGGATACGACCTCGTCTTCTTCGATACCGCACCCAATGCAGATCGGACGGCGCTACAAGCGGCAAAAGCCGCCGACCTGGTCCTGATCCCCTGTCGCCCAAGCCAGTTCGACATCGAGGCGATCGGCGCGACGCTTGATCTCTGCGAGGTTGCCAAGCGGCAGGCGATGGTCGTCCTGAACGCCGCCCCTATCCGATCGCGGGTGGTTGGCGAGGCGCGGGATGCAATGACTGGGCGCAATGCCACAGTCTGCCCGGTGATCATTAGAGAGCGGGTGGCACTCCGACACTGTATGCCCGATGGGCATGTGGCTGCTGAGATCGACCCTGACAGTGCGGCCGCCAAGGAAATTACCGCCCTATACAAAAACATAACTTCATGTCTAAATGTAGGCATATCGACAAGACGACATGTTAGGGTGTAGGTAAGATGGCACTGAAGGTCTCAACCCGAGGCAAGATCATGGCGGACGCCAGGCCCTTGACGCCGGCAGCGTTGCCGGCGCCAGAAAGCCCGCCACCCCCGCGCTCCAAGCGTCAGCGGAAGACGGAAATTCCAGCATCCCGGCAGGGTGTGGTTCCATTTGGGTTCTTCGTGCCGCCTGAGGCTCGCAAACAGATCAAGGGCTGGGCTGGTCTGAACGGTCGCACCACGCAGGATATCGGTCAGGAGATGATGGACGACTGGTTCGCAAAGCACGGTATGCACCGGCTGGCCGGTTCTAGCAACATGCCAGAATGACGGCAGGGCGTCATATTAGAATGGTGCATAGTTAAGATGTCTAGATGTAGATATGTCGACTTCTCGACATGGCAGGCTTTCTACATGGCGACTTGCCGGAGAGAAGGGCAGCGCGGCAACCCGACCGCATTATCACACGGTCGCTATGCTCGGTGAGTGACGCCGCCGTTCAGACGCTCCGTGGGTTCACCGCCATCATCGGCACGGTACTGGCGACCGAGGCGGGGCTTCCTGTCATGGCGGCGGTGCTGGCAGGGGCAGGGTTGGCGGAGTTCGCCGAGGCGGCGACAACCCTGGTGTCCGAGGCGCAGTATGACGGGCTGCTGGCCGAAACCATGCGCAATCGGTGACGGTCAGGGCTATCGCATATGAAACCGTGAGGGCGAATTTGGATCGCGAACGCTCTCTCAATCCAAGCCAAATTGGACCAGAGCCGCCGAAATCCGCCAACGCCAGACTGAAGCCGTGGCTCGGAAATCCATATGTGATAGCCCTGGGTGACGGTGGACAACTTAACCTGTCCACAGGCAATCGATGACGCGGTTGCGTGCAATCGGTGACGGTTGTCCCGATTCGTGGTTGTGCAATTGGTTACCCAACCCTCTAAAGATTACCTATTAAGTCTATCCTGTAGTTGCAGGGCGTTTTCGGTGGAAAAGTCGTTGGAAGTGGGCGTCACCGATTGCACGCTCACCAGACGCTTTCTGACAGGAGGCTGGCTAGTCCAAAGCTGCATGCCGCGCCCGTCCGCCTCGATCTTTGCTTCCGGGTAAACCGTATGGACTTGCTGGAGAAGCTTCAGGAAAAAGGCCCTGAACTGCCGGATGTGGGCGTACCCCTGCCCGAACTGCTCTTGGAGGGCAGGCCACGGGATGAACTGGCGGCGGCCTTCGGGGATGCGGTGCAACCGCTGCGCAAGCCAGCAGTAGATATCAAGGGCGACCGCCGAGTGCGCAAGGGCTGCAATGGCGCGCTCGTCAAGAGGAACCGCGAAACGGTTTAGGCTATCAAAGTAGTCCAGCGAGAGCTTTAGCGTTGCGGGCCACAATACTCGCTGCTTGTCATCCCTTGTAAGCCAGAGATCGAATGCCGTCACAACTTGGGTATTGACCTGAAGCGCCCGATCATCACTTTGCGAGATGCCCATGCGGAAAGTCGCGGCGGCCAGCGATGATAGCTGGACCTTAAGCATCTTGGCTTGGCGGCCATCCTGCGTTCGCCCCATTAGCCGACGAAAGAAGGCCGTCATGCTATCTTCCACGGGGATGACCGGCGACTGGCGCCGCACAGCCTCCCCGTTCAGGTGCATGAGGAGGAGGCGGGCCTTCGGGCCGTACGGTAGGGGAAGCTGCACAAACTGCCCTGTGCGAGGGTCAATGACCCTCCCGGCCTCTATGAGCAGCGTAGCCCGCCCTTGGCGGCGTTCCCACGTCAGGATGCCCTCTTCAGGCTTGGCGGACGGCAAGGCGCATTGGCCGGTGATAGTGTGATGGAAGGTCAGCTCGTCAGGAGGACTAGACGCAATGTCGGCGGTAAGATCGAGTAGCCTCTGCTGGATCAGGCTGGCCATCTTTTTTCGCTTCCGTGGATGTGCACCTGGTGACGGTAGCCGCACAAACGGGATTCTGGCTACATCCTTCGATCCACCACCCGTCCCAAGCGAACCTACAGCCGAATCCTCACGGCTGGGCTATAGCACGTCCTCACGGCGTTGGGGCGTGGTTCAAATCAGGGTAACACCCAAAACGAGGGATCCCTTTACCATCAGAACTCTATCGATTTCCGGTGTTACCTGGAAACGGCACTTTTGAACCACGCCCAATCAGCCAAGCATCAGATCGGCCTGCGTAAGTCTTCTGCTCTGCTGCTGCACGATTTCTCATTCGGCCTTGGGCATCTTCACTGCTTGAGCCTCCCGCCTCTTTTTTTCTTCGAGGAGCACCGTTTCGACGAAGTTCGGAATGGACCGGTTCTCGTCCTCAGCAGCTGCCTTCACAAAAGCGAAGAGGGAAGGTTTGAGGCGGAGGGTGAAGGCATCACGTTCAGACATAGAATATCCCAGTTGCAAGCGATGCGTCAAAGCTAGTTGCAGTGGTCTGTTGTTGGTTTTGTGACAAGATCATCACGATATGACCTGAAAAGGTCAAGTTGCCTCAAGCCGAACCGAAGCGGGGCGGACAGTGAGTAGTGCTGACGCAGACCAGCCTGCTGTCACAACGTCCCTTGTCTTCGAACATTCTGGTTCGCCTTCCGCCCGCCCTGTAACGTTACAAAGGAGCCTTTGAAACCCCGTCAACAGGCCAAACGGTGCTTTACGGCGCTGGCGGGATGATGGGCAGGGCAGGGAGCTTGGCGCCCCCACGCCCCCACGCCGCCCGCCATTGCGCCGCATGCCCGCCCCATCTAAGTTCATCCCACCAGCTAGTGGAAAACTTGATTCCCGATAGCTGAGTCGGTCCGCGCGGGATAACGCGAATTCTGCTTACCAGCCTTATGCAGGGCTTGCCTTATTTGTTGGAGAGAGCCGGTAGAGGCAGGAAGGGGAGGGGATGACGACGTTGACGCGAGGACCACTGTCCCGAGGGCGCAGGCTGGGCGGGGCGTCGGCGGCTCGGGGCCGGCCGCGCGCTGGGCGTTTGTGGTGACAGGTCATGGCTGACTTAGTCCCCATTCAACAGGAGGAGCAGCTCCCAGCCTTCGCGCCCGCCGAGGTGGACAGCGCTCGCCGCTACCGCGACGCGTCCCGGGCCGACAGCACCCGGGCCAAGTATGCCGCCGACTGGCGCGTCTTCTCGGCATGGTGCCAGGAGCGCGGCCATCCTGCGCTGCCGGCGCACCCTGGCGCCGTCGCGGTCTACCTGGCCGACCGCGGCTGCGCGCCGTCCACCGTCGGCCGGGTGCTCGCCGCCCTCGGCCACCACCATCGGCTGGCGGGCCTGGTCGCGCCACACAAGGGGGAGGGCGGCACCGTCATCCTCGACGTGCTGGCGGGTATCCGCCGCAGCCACATTACGCCGTCGGCGCGCAGGGCGGCCGCGGACAGCTACGTCCTCCACGCCGTGCTGCGCGCCATCGACGGCGACACGCTGGCCGACGTGCGTGATAGGGCCTTGTTGGCCTTCGGCATGGCCTCGGCGCTGCGCCGGTCGGAGCTGGTGGCGCTCACCGTCGCCGACCTCGAGCGCGGGCCGGATGGGATGCGGGTCCGAGTGGTGCGCAGCAAGACCGACCAGGAAGGCCGGGGCGTGGTGATCGCCGTCCCGGACGGCCGCCGGCTCAACCCGGTGGCGCACCTGGAGGCCTGGCTGGGGCGGGCCGGCATCCGCGAGGGGCTGGTGTTCCGCAGCCTGGTCAACGGCCGCGTTGGGTCAGCGCTCACCGACCAGTCGGTGTCGCTCATCGTCAAACGGCGCATTGCGGCGGCGGGCTACACGGCGGCGGACTTCGCCGCGCACAGCTTGCGCTCGGGGTTCCTGACCAGCGCCGCAGCCGCCGGCGCCAGCATCTGGAAGATGCGCGAGGCCAGCCGGCACAAGTCGGTGCAGGTGCTGTCCGATTACGTCAGGAACTCAGACCTGCTGAAGGATCATGCCGGCAAAGACTTCCTGTGACCCGGCAAAGGTGCAAGTCAGCGCTGTTTGCTTCCTGCTCGTTCGCCCTGATTGATCACCGCTCCCGGGTGAGCGCAGTATCAAGGTCGTCGCCATCGGCTGCAGCAGAAAGTTAAGCCATGAGCACCGCTCAAGAAAGGCAGCCAGGTTTGTGGGAGCCCGACAGACTGACCACTCCACCCTTTCCCGCCACATCTGCCGAATTCATCAACACATTGGCTCACTTTCACCGGGCCGAGATGGGCCGAATGGCGGGCTGGCGAGACCGGATTGACCAGACGACGAACTGGGCCATCACCGTGGTGGCGGGGATGCTGTCAGTGTCGCTCTCGACACCAACGGCGCACCATGGTGTTCTTCTGTTCGCCATGGTGCTGGTGCAGCTTCTTCTTTCCATCGAGGCACGCAGATACCGCTTCTTTGACGTGTATCGGACACGGGTGCGTCAGCTCGAGCGCAACTACTTCGCTCAGGTCTTTGCGCCGGAGCCAGTGCTCGATCCCGATTGGGCCCGTGTTCTCGGCCAGGATCTCCGCAAGCCGAGGTTTTCGATCAGCCTGCGGGCGGCAATGTCACGGAGACTTCGGAGGAACTACTTCTGGATGTTCCTCGTCCTGTTGCTGGCCTGGGTGCTCAAGGTCTCCTCGTCCACGCTTCATCAGGACGCGGTTCATATGGACACAGCGCAATCTACACTGGACATGGTTCGGACCTTGGCCCTGGGGCCAGTGCCTGGCTGGGCCGTGTTGCTCGCGGTGCTTGGGTTCTATGGCTGGCTCGTGCACGCAACTTTCAGAACTAATGTCGACACAGGTGAATTCGCCCACGGTGAGGTGCACGTGTGACCAAGCTTGGCGTTGCCGGCCTTGCGCCTGCAGGTCCTGCGGCCCCGGATGGTATTGAAGAGACACGTTACACTTACACGTTCTTGCAGTTGGTTTGTTATCGGGACGTGTTTAGGGCGGTGGATATCACCCAACGTTGCGCCGACATGTGGGGTGATTTTTCCGACCAAGATGGACGCCCGCTCGCCGAGAGTACAAAGCATGACTGCTCAGTGCAGCGGCCAGGTGTGCACGATCAGCCAAGTGCCGAACACGATGACGACGCACGAGAGCGGCAGGCCGAGGCGCCAGTAGTCGCTGAACCGGTATCCACCGGGTCCCATCACGAGCAGGTTGTTCTGATGGCCGACCGGCGTTAGGAAATCGCACGACGCCCCGAGCGCTACGGCCATCAGGAAAGCGTCCGGCCCATAGCCGAGATTGGCTGCGACAGATGCGGCCACTGGCCCCATGACCAGCACCGCAGCGGCATGGTGCAGGAACGGCGTCACCAGCATGGAGGCGATCAGGATGAAGCCGACGGCCAGGCTGCCGGGCAGATGGGCCGCGACGACGGTAAGGGCGTCCCCGACTAATCCTGCCGCCCCGGTCTCCTTGAGCGCCTCGCCGACCGGGATCAGGCAGCCCAGCATGACGACGATCGGCCAGTCGATGGCGTCGTAGGCCTGCTTCGGGCTGAGCACGCGGAACAGCACTACGAGCATGGCGGCATTGAAGAACGCAACCTCCGCCGGAACGAAGCGGGCGGCAATCAGCACCACGGCGGCTACAAGGATTCCGACCGGCAGCAACCGGGGCCGCCGCCGCCCGAGCGCCAGGTTGCGTTCCGCCAGGGGCAGACAGCCGAGCTGGGACAGCACCTCGGTCAGCGCGCCCTGCCGGCCCTGGATCACCACGGTGTCGCCAACCTGGAAGCGCGTCTTCTGCAGCCGGTCCCTGATCCGCTGCCCGCTGCGTCCGAGTGCCAGCATGTTCACCTCGAACCGCTGGCGGAGAGAGAGCGTCTCCAGGGTCTGGCCGATCAGGAGAGAGCCCTCGGTGACCACCGCCTCGACTGCTTCGAGTTCGTCATCCTTGCTGCCGGTCTTCGGCAACGCATCCGCTCCGACCAGTTCGAGGCCGCCTTGGTCGATCACCGGCTTCAGCGCAACGGGGTCTCCCTGCAAGATCAGCAGGTCGCCGGCGTAGAGAGTCCAGTGCCGCCCCGGGATGTAGCGTCCATGCCCCTCCCGGATGATCGCCGAGACGACAACGCTGCCATCCCCCAAGGCCTCCAGCTGGCCAACGGTCTTGTCTGCCAACGGTGAGCCGGCCGGCAACATTGCCTCGCTCGTGTATTTGTCGATCTCGAACCGACGCTCTGCGGAAGCTTGGCTAGTGCGGCCCTTGGGGATGAGTCGCCAGCCGAATGCGAGGAAGCCGATCGCCATGATCGAGAGCGGTAGTCCTACCGGCGTGAAGTCGAACAGCGTGAATGGGCGGCCTTGGGTCTCCTGCCGCACGGCGGAGATCAGCAGGTTCGGCGAGGTTCCGATCTGGGTAATGGTGCCGCCCAGGCACCGTCAACTTGGCTGCCGGCTGGCTTGCGAGATGCGGCTGGGCCGGGTAGGCGGGCGGGATGACGACACCTGCCTGCCCGACCTACGCCGGCTACCGTTTCCCGGCTGAGGTCATCAGCCACGCCGTTTGGCTCTACTTCCGCTTTCCCCTGAGCCTGCGCATGGTCGACGAATTGCTGGCTGCGCGCGGCATCATCGTCAGCTACGAAACCGTGCGCCAGTGGGCGCAGAAGTTCGGGCAGGTGTTTGCCAATCAGGTCCGCCGCAGGCTGCCTGCCGCCGGCGACAAGTGGCACATGGATGAGGTCGTGATCACGATCTCTGGGGTAAAGCACTGGCTGTGGCGTGCGGTCGACCAGAACGGGACCGTGCTCGACATCCTGGTGCAGAGCCGGCGCGACACGCAGGCCGCCAAGCGCCTGTTGCGCAAGCTGCTGAAGCGGCAGTGCCGGGTTCCCCGTGTCATGATTACCGACAAGCTGGCGAGTTACAGGGCGGCCAAGCGCGAGGTGATGCCGTCCGTCGAGCACAGGAAGCACAAGGGTCTCAACAACAGGGCGGAGAACTCGCACCAGCCTACGCGACAACGAGAGCGGCAGATGAAGCGCTTCAAGTCAGCCGGCCAGGCGCAGCGTTTCCTCTCCGCCCATGACGGGATCAACAACCTCTTCCACCTCCGCCGCCATCAAGTGCCTGCCACCCAGTATCGAGCCGACCGCACCCAAACCTTTCAGGTTTGGGCCGAGGTCACCGGCGTCACCGCTGCGGCATAACCACAGGCACGCCGTCCCAATCACGCGCCATCGCGACCTCAGTCCAACAAGTTGACAGTGCCGGTTATATGGATCATCAAGCAGGACGATCGTAAGCGGAGTGGCGGCGCCACATTCCCTTTGCTTCACTGACTGTGCTGCAAGTG
>CAXSGE010000127.1:0-8190 GCA_964236715.1 uncultured Acetobacteraceae bacterium
GCTTGGCGAAGAACTTCTGGTCCGTCGCCTTGTCCGTGATCTCCCACGCCGTCGCCTTCGCACCGTTCTCGCAGAACTCCGCCGGGTGCGGGATCGCGGGCTTGGCCCAGGCGCAGCTGACGCACATGAAGCCCTTGGGCTTGTTCTGCTGCACCAGTACCCGTGCGCCCTTAACGGGGATGCGCTCGCGCGCCAGGATCTCCGTCACCGACGCCAGCGAACCGTAGCCGCCGGAAGGGCCGGAATACTCCTTGCGGGTACCCTCCGCGAGCTTGACCTTGTGCATGTGTTCCGGATCGTTCATGGCGGTACCTCGTCATCCCAGCGTAGTGAACGCCGTAGCCGCCCCAAACGTGCCAGCAGCCCGACCGAAAGCTGATCTTATCGTCGTTCGTACATGAAGCAGAGAACCCAGTGCTGATCGGCTCCATGCGCGTGAGCAAGGTGGCCGGCGGCCGGGCACGTGGGAAACGAGCATGGCAGCGACCCGCACTCATGCCGCGTTCGGCACGGCACGGAGCTTGAACCCATCTCAAGAAGGGCGACGCGCATCAATGCAGCGGCGTCCGCCGGTGCGTGAAGCGCTGCTTGATCCCTATGACGAGCACACCGGCAAGGCCGATCAACGCCGCATCGAGGCCGAGCCGTTCCAAGGCCTGCAGCACCAAGCCGGGCGCGCCGGCCACCAGGGCCACCCCGAACGTGGCTGCGGCGTCGATGAGCCGCATCGCAACCAGCGCGCCCGCGATGACGCTGTTGCGGAAGGCTGACGTGATGACCAGCCCTGCAAACGCGCCGCACAGGGAGATGAGCAGGTCGGTTGCGGACGGGTGGGCGAGCGCCTCCGCGGCGGGGCTGGCGAGCAACGCCGCGGTGTCCGCGGCGCCAAAGGCGCGCAACATCAAGAAAGCGGCTACTGCGCCGGTCATCAGGACGGCATAGCCTCCGGCGGCGGAGATGAGGCCCAGCTTCACCACCTCGAACCGTCGAAGGACGAGGCCGAGCGGAATCTTGGCGAGCGGCTCGAAGCCAGGGGAGAGGATGGCCGCCGCGACCGAGGCGGTCACCTGCGTGGCAGGGTCGTGGGCGAGCAGCCCGGTCTCCATTTCCTCCCACAATGCCTCGTCGACATCACGGTCGATAGCGTGCTGGTGCCCGGGATCGGAGAGGCTTGCCAACTCTGCCGTCGCCACCGAGAACGGGCCGGGGTGCCGTGCCGCAGCGGCGGCGACCGCCCGCAGCACGGCATCGGTGCCTCAGTTCAGGGCATGGACAACCACGACGTCGCAGCCTGGGGGCTGCAGCGAAATGCCACGCTGGCGCGTGACGCCGACGACATGCTCCTCCCGCAACAGGTCGGGCAGCAAGCCGTCTGCCATGGCGGGCGTGGCAGTTATCTCGATGCTACGGTGCATGGAGCGCGCATCGTCGCGAACGGGGCAGACGTTGGCGACGGCACGGCGTCGAGCAGTCGCGGCTTGGAGGCTTTCTGATGGTCATTTGTCCTAGTCACTTTGTTCGGCATCGAGGCGCCGACCTTACTCACTCGCCGAAGGTGTCCTGCCAGGACCGAGCGTGCAGGTCTGCGGAGGCGACCAGCGTTCCATTGACGTCGAAGAT
The DNA here is from genome assembly GCA_964236715.1 of uncultured Acetobacteraceae bacterium. GTDB lineage: Bacteria > Pseudomonadota > Alphaproteobacteria > Acetobacterales > Acetobacteraceae > CAHJXG01. Next base: position 1,621 of record CAXSGE010000127.1, read on the forward strand.
CACGGCTTTCGGCATCACGACGTTCCCAAAGGCGATTGTGCAACAGGCTCTCAGCCGTCGTCACGTAATTCTAGCAGAACGGCTTGCGAGAACGTTTCACATCGCCGCTGAGGACTCTGGCGGGAGGGCCTTCGAGTCGTGCAGTTGGGCCGATGATGAAGTCTACAGCTCAGGTGAGGACTGTGGCGGACAACTTGAGGACTCTGACGGGTCACGTCCGCTAAGAGTCTTGAGTAAGATCAGCCATTTCCCTAATTTATCCCGTGGACTCTGGCGGACATACTAGTACTTAGAACTTCTAATATCCTATCTAGTAGCTGGCCCCGCCATAGTCCTCAGCGACAACGGGATAAAGCTGATCTATGAATCGATCGTCATGAATGACTATAGGAACGCTGCTCATGGGTGAGGTGCACAACTATCTAGAGATGCATGGCAAACAGCGCACGCTTGCGCTGGACTTCGATCGGCGTGTTGTCGACATTGCCGCGGACTACCTTAGCGATGAAGAGAATGGCATCGGCTTCATCTACAGCGGTTGGGCTCAAGCCGCTTTGCCTCACAAGAGGCTTCCAGACGATCAACCATGGCAGGTGCGGACAGACCGCGTCACTTTATTCGTGGAACCAGGACGCAAGTCGAGCAGTGACGGAGACTTGAAGTGGGTTGGTGTGCCTTATGGCTCACGCGCCCGCCTAATTCTGCTGTATCTACAAAGCGAGGCATTGAGGACTGGTTCGCGTGAGATCGAACTTGGGATTAGTTTGCGGGATTGGTTTCGCCGCATGGGCATCGCACCGGGAGGCAAGTCAATTGCGGATGTGCGAGAGCAAGCGGAGCGTATAACGAGATGTCGCCTCACGTTCGAGGTTCAGCAGGCAGGTCGGTCAGCGCTAGTTCAGCAGCTCATCGTCGACAACGCGCTGTTTACAGACTGTGAGGACTCTGGCGGGAGCCTCTTCCTCGAGAAAACACGCCTTTCAGAGACATTCTATGAGCAACTGAAGCGACATCCCGTCCCTGTTGAGGATGCCGCGATTAGAGGGATCAATCGACATTCTATGGCGCTTGACCTATACTGCTGGCTTGCATATCGATTACATTCGCTAAACAGGCCAACTCCAATTTCCTGGCGCGGACTGCACGCACAATTCGGCACTGCGGTTCGTCGTATCGACCATTTCAGAGAAACTTTCTCCGAGCAATTAGCATTGGCAATGGCTGTTTACCCCGCTGCCAAGGTTAGTGTAACGGCAACTGGTCTAATTTTGCTGCCGTCAGCTCCGCCGGTTGCGGCAAGGAAAACCCTTGTAGCTTTCCGGAAGGTCTGAGCTTTTGTCCCGCCAAAGTCCTCGGAATGCCTCCCGCGGAAGTCCTCATTTTTCTGAGGTGGCGGCCGTTTTCCGACCAACGGGAGCAAGGATTCGGCGGTGCTGTCGCGGGCAGCGGCGAAGGTTATAGTTGGCTAGAATGCGGCCTACCTGAGCCTGACCGCATACCTAGGGCTGTTCAACGCTGATTAGGTACCCTTGGAGGCGAGGATAAGCTCAAGGTTCAGTGCGCCGTTCCAAAGGGCTTTTGCAATGTTTGTGACGCCGTTGTGTCGCATGATGTTGAGAGCGAAGCTTCGGGTTCTGGCCATGATGCCTGGGTTGTGGCGGATGCGGCTTTGATCCTCGTTGCAGGAAACGTCCCGAACGTAGTGGTTGCGGTTTTCGATGCTCCGGTGGCCACGAACGACGTCGGCCCAGGTGCTGGCGGACAGTCCGATGGCGGATGAGACGTAATAGGCCGTCTCGCCGCGTTGATCCCACAGTCCGGTGGCCGCGCAGCGCAGCCAAGTGTTCCGGGTGATGCGGATGACGGTTTTGGTTAAGGGCTCCCACTCGGTTTTGGCGAGCGCATTGCCTGCGGCAAACACCTCGACCGTGCGGCTTTCCTGCCTGACCCGGCCGTTGTCCTGCGAGGTGGCGGTTTCAGCAGGCGCGGACCCGGCCGTGATGACGGCAGCGGCCGCGAACAGGGTTGCCTGGTTTTCCTTAAGTTGGACCAGCAGGTGGTTGCCCGATGCCAGGGCGGCTGCAAAGGTTTTCTTGGGCGTGCATGGCGTCCAGGGTGAACAGGCGCTCGGACAGGCCAAGGGTTGCGATCATCTCCTGGGCGGCAGGGATTTCATTGCTTTTCTCGTCGGTCGCCAGATGGCCGAGGATGATCTGCCCGTTGCTGGCGAAGGCGCTCGACAGATGCGCCGCCTTGCGGTCGTTGAACGCGTCGAAGCTGCCGCGCAGCGTTTTGCCATCGATGGCCACACAAATCGGAGCGTCCACGTTTGCAGCCATGGACGAGGAGAGTTCGGCGGCATGCTTGCGGAACACCCGCTCTAACTCAGCCCCATCCAGGCCGCGCAGGATGAACCGCAGCGTGGTTTAGGCAGGCGCTTTGCGCAGCGACAGCCCGAAAGCCGCATTCAGGCGGTGAAGATGGATGTGGATGAAGGCATGCATCTGGCGATACAACACCGCTCCGGCCAGCATCGCCAAGACCGTGAATAGCAGGATCGATGCCAGCCCATACATCTTGCCCTGACCGCGGCGGGCATCCGAAACCTGGGAAAACAGCGACAACAGCGTGCTCGGCATTCGGGCAACCCTTCGGGTGGTTGCCCGGCATAGATTCAGACAAATCCGCTCAGGGGAACCCGCCTTTCCGCCACCAAAGCCCCAACCCAAATCACAAAGTCATCAGCGTTGAACAGCACTGGGGCCTATAAGCCTTTTTGCAAACAATATAGAGCCCAGGCATCCTCGATCACGACACCCTGCTGAACTCCGCGTCGTCTGGCTTCCTCGGCAATTCCATCGGCCACCACGGGCATGACTTTGGCGTGCACCTGGCCGGTTCGTGGACTGGGCGCGCGTCCGCGCGCCTTCTTTGGCTCCCGGTCCACGAAGCCGTGCTTTTGGCCGGCATTGTCGGCCTTCTCGACTGCTTGGGGTGAACTGTCCTTGCTGCGGCTCTTCAAGTCGCCGACATCGATGCGAAACGGGGTGTCACGGCTCATCGGGACGCCTCCAGCAAACGCTTGTACACCGCCTGGGTAAGGGCGGTCGCGTTCTCCAATGCTCCTTCCATGCGTCCCTGCGCGGGAATGCTGCGGAGATCGCCACCAAACTCGAACAGAGCAGAAAATGCAGCCCGCTCCATCAGTGGCGGTTGGATGACGTCGACCCCCTGCCCCACCAGGGATGCCTCAATCGCTGTGTGTTGCTTCGATTTGATGGCGCGCGTCATCGTGAAAACCACGGCGTGCCGGATTGTACGGTTCAGTGTTTCTTCTTCCTCAGCGATCAGTGCCAGCGCCCGCACTCCAATGGTCGCATCCAGGGTTGTTGCCCTCATGGGGGTAAGAACCAGGTCGGCTTGGGAGATCGCGCGTGAAACCAGGCGTGACGCAAGGCCTTCCAGATCGACGATGACGACACGTCCGTCCGCATCCTGCTGCTTGATAGCCCGCACGATGTCGCTCTCGCCCACGTCGGAAAGCACCGTCATACGTGGCGGAAGCTGCCCGCGCTTGGCCCACAACGTGATGGAACGATTGGGGTCGCAATCCAGCAGGGCAATTTCGGCGCCCGCAAATGCCATTTCCGTGCCGAGAATGACGGAGGTCGTGGATTTTCCCGACCCACCCTTGGGAGAGGCGATTGTGATTACGGGCATACTATATCCGGTAATTATGATAACCAGATTTCTTGAGCAACCTGGTTATGATGTCAACCAGATAATGTCGGTTATCTGGTAAGAAGACGAACCATTGGCTTATCGGATATTTCATTTTATTCGGTAAGATTGTGTATCCGGTAAGCTGCTTTGCCGACTGAGGAAACTATCAGATGATTTGTTTAACCCGGTAAGAACAAATATCCGGTAAGCGTCTTTGCCGACTGAGGAAACCCTATGTCAGAGTGGTTGCGACAGCGCCCGGCGCTGCCCACGCCGGGCGCGAAACTCCCGGCGATGTCTGCCAACGAGCGAGGCAGAAGGGGGTGTCGCTCCGAGCTGCTTGCTATCGATGCCGTCGGGGGTGGTCCACTCCGTCTTCTCATCGCAGCGCGGGGCCGTAGGCTCGTGGCGAGCCGGACGGGATCAGAGCACCCCGGTCAGCGGGTGGTTCTCGAATGGCTCTCCCAGCTCCAGGTACTCGTCGAGCACGGCATAGCTCTTGTGCCGGCCGAGCTGCTTGAGCCGGGTCGGGTGGACGCCGCGCTCCATGCCGGTGGTCAGCGCGCCGCGCTTGAGGCTGTGCCCGCCCAGCTTGCCGCCGTCGAACTCCGCGGCAGCGGCCCGCGCCTGCACGATCCTCGCCACGGTGATGGGCTGGATCGCTGCCGTGCCCACCACGTAGGTCGGCGCTTGGCCCGGCTTCAGGAACCGGCCAGGGGTCTGCCATATCCGCCGGAACACCGGGCCCGAGGTGATGCCGGACGCCTTGAGCCAGCGGCGCAGCGCGCGCACCGGGCAGTTCTCGGTGACGCCGTAGGGCAGGGCGACGGTGACACCCTTGCCGGTGCGCTCGCCCTTGGAGCGGGGCAAGGTGAGGCGCAGGCCGCGCTCGCGCTCCTCGAGGTGCTCGACCTCGATCGCGGCGAGCTCGGCGCGGCGCAGCGCGCCGGCGAAGCCGACCAGCAGCAGTGCACGGTCACGCAGCCCGGGCAGGTCGTCGCCGATCGGCGCGAGCATTTGCAGCAGCACCTGCAGCGTCGCCGCCATCTTCTTCGTGGGAACCTGGCCGCGGTCGGCGGCGTCCCGCCGGATGCCGGCGAGGGTCTCGGCGACCTGCGCGTCGGCGGTCGGCACCGGGCAGCCGGCGACGAAGTGCAGGTAGCGGATGGCGGCGCGGCGCAGCTCGATCGTGCTGACCGCCAGCTTGCGGCCGCGCTCGGCGGCGAGGAAGGCCGCGACGTCGGCCGGGTGTCCGGGAAGGCAGGGCAGGGCGTGCCGGTCGCACCAGGCGCACCAGGCCCGCACGCCTGCGACGTAGGCACGTCGGGTGTTCTGCGCCTTGGCGCGGCGGGCATAGGCTTCGGCCGATTGCCGCGCGCCGGCGAGCGTTTCGTCGTGTTCTGGCAGGTCGGCCGCAACCACGCCGTCGAACCATGTCCGCACCAGCGCGGACGGCTGCCCAGCTGGGGCAGGGGTGTCGGACGGGGGCGGGGCAAGGCCGGCTATGCCGTTTGCCAAATCGGCCTCTACCTAGCGCGTGAGGGTTGGCTGCAGCTTGAGCTTCGGTTCGTAAGTCTCGGGGAGTCTGGCACTGAACTGCCGTGTTGTTCCTAGCTCCAAGCAGAGCACGATCTGCTCGTGAAGGTGCCCAAGCCTTTCCTCGGGCTCGGCAGCGTCTGTATTCTCCGCTTCCAGCAACGAATAGTACTCGGCTGCTCTGCGCCTGGCGTCGCTCGCAGAGCCAAACGTACCAAGATCCTCGACCTCCTGCGATGCTGGCGTTGTCGGATGCCCCAAGGCCTGCAACGGAAAGCCAGGTGTGAATTGGGCGCCTGTAAGCATCTCCCGCATTCGAGATTTCGCTGCGAACCGTTGGATACGACCCGCATCCACTTCGATTTTCAGTTTGCCCAGCTTCTCGACGGTCGCTGGGTCGAGCTGGCGAACGAGCTGCTGCAGGGAGGTGTCTCCCCAAAGGATCTCGTTGATCATCGACAACTCCTGACAGCCCAAAGCGCGGTGGGTGATCCACATTATTCCGCGCTCTGTATGTTCGACAAGGAGACTTATCGAACATACACACGCCGCCGCCGCCGCTGCCGGCGCCGTGCGCGACGTGCCTTGCCGGGCACGCGATAAGCGGGAACGCGGAGCAGCGACGATCATCAGCCTTCGCCCGGGCCGGCCTTGATCGATGCGCGACACTGATCGAGCCACCTTGTCGTGCCAAACCTGGAGGGTGCTGCGACAACGGTATCGGCCTGGCAATGCCAGTCATCCAGGATCGATCCGCGACGCGCCAGGAGCGGGATAGCGGCCGTCGGCGCAGCCGCCCCGTGCCGCGGGAGTGTCCGCAACCCTCAGCTCGCCTGCCATGCGCGTGTTTCCCGTGTGCCCGGCTTTTGTCGTCGTCTACTTGCGTCACGTCCGGGAACCGTGATTCCCGATAGCTGGACACGGTCGCACGGAGCGACGCGGAATCCGCTTACCAGTCTTATGCAGGGCTTGCCTTATTTGATGAAGAGAGCCGGTGAATGCAGGGCGGGAGAGGGATGACGACGGTGAGGCAAGGACCAGTAGCCCGAGCGCGACGGCCGGGCGGGACGTCGGCCGTCGCACGGGACGTCGCGTGCTGGGCATTGGTGGCGGTCGTCCATGGCTGATCTGGTCCCGCTTCGCGAGGATGAACAGCTTCCGGCCTTCGCTCCCGCCGAGGTCGACAGTGCCCGCCGCTACCGCGACGCGTCCCGGGCGGCCAGCACCCGGGCCAAGTATGCCGCCGACTGGCGCGCCTTCTCCGCCTGGTGCCGGGAGCGCAGCCACCCCGCGTTGCCGGCGCACCCCGGC
>CAXSGE010000128.1:0-8158 GCA_964236715.1 uncultured Acetobacteraceae bacterium
ATCAATCCAACAAAACACGCGCCGTTTAAACGCGCATTCTCACCGCCGCCAACAGGGCATGCAGGTCATGACAAAACCCTTTGCACTCGATGCGCTGGCAGCCAGGGTGCAGGGGATCATGAGCGGTTGACCGCTCGGCGAAGTACCCGCCTGATCTGGCAAGTCACCAGTCGCATAATGCGGTTATGGAGGGTGGGCGTTACACCCTGATGCGCTCTACCTCATCGAGGCTCATCTCCTCTTGCCGGCGATCATAGAGCTGCGTCGTGCGCGTGCTGGCATGGTTCGCCATAGCCGCCGCCTTCTCCAGCGTGCCGCCGTTCTTCAGGTAGGCCGTGATCCCCGTCGCCCGGAAGCTGTGATTGCCGACTTTGGTCGCGATGCCGGCCGCGGCAGCGCGGCGGCCGATCATAGCATACGCGTTCGCCTGGGGCAGCGGCGTACGGGTAAGCCGTACGGTGCCGCGGCCGATCGTGCGGAACAGCGGGCTCTTGCCGTCCGCCATGATGCCGGTCTGCTCCAGGTAGGCGGTCAGGTATTCCTCCAGGCTGTGATGGCAAGGCATCGCGTGCGCCTTGCCGCCCTTCTCGCGCAGCCGCACCCACAGCCGGCGGTTCTGCGTGAACACGTCCTCGACCCTCATGGCAAGCGCCGCCCCGATCCGCGCGAAGCTGAAGACCATGAGCGCAATCAGCGCCCGGTCGCGCAGGCCGATGGGCGTCGTGACGTCGATCGCGTCGAGCAGGGCGCGGGCCTCGGCCGGCTCCAGCACCGGCGTCTTACCCTGGCGCACGACATGCGACGGCCCACGGACCGAGGCAGCCGGGTTGGTCGGGATCACCTGGCCGGTCACCAGCCAGTCGAACAGGTGCCGGATGGCGGCGAGCTGCTGCTTCACGCTCGGGGCGGCGCACCCCCGGGTTTGCAGTTCGATCCAAGTCGCGACGTGTAAGGGCTGCACGGCCGCGATCGACGGCACGCCGGCGTCCCCGCACCAGGTCAGGAAGGCTCCTACCGCGCGCGCATAGGCGCGGCGCGTGTGCGGGTTGCGGATGGTGCCGGCGAAGAACTCGAGGAAGCGAACGCTGGCCCGCTCGCTAGCAGCCGCGACCAGGACGGGAAGCACAGCCGCCCGTGCGGTCTGCAGGCTCACGGGATGAACTTGCACGGTGGCCAATATGGGAGAAGTGGTCATGTCGTCGGGCCAGGACCGGGGATGCCGGCCGCACCCAGATACTCGGCTGGCCGAAGGATACGCACGCCGCGCCAGGGGTGAAGCACGAGCAGGTGTGCATCGCCGCTGATGATCGTATGCGCACCCGCTGCCAGGGCCAGTTCCAGATACTTGTCGTCTTTCGGGTCGCTGCAATCAGTGACCGCGATCGTAGGCGCGAAGAAGACACCGAAGCCGTCGAGGAACGCGAGCACCTCGTCACGCAGCTCGGGATCGAGGAAGCGGGCCAGCCGCGGTCGTGCGAACACGTCGAGCAGCTCTGCCATCACCGGCTCCGAGACAGCCACACGGTCGGCTGCGAAGGCGTGACGCACGGCCCGGTCTGGAACGCTGCCGCAACCGATCGCCGCACTGACGAGCGTCGATGCGTCGAGCACGATCACGCGGCGGGCGGCGTGGTCCGGCGCTCGGCGTTGTAGGCGGCGAGCTCCGCCTCGAGGATTTCGTCGGTGAGGCCCCGGCGGCGCGCCTCATCGGACAGGGCGTCCATTGCCGCGAACAGCTGCTCGATCCCGGCAGGCCGAAGCGTGCGCCGAACCAGCCGCTCAAGCCGGGCGCGGGTCGCTGGATCGTCGAGGGCTGCGGCGATCTCGGGCTCGACGTCAATGGTGACGGGGACGGTGTGGGTGTCGGGCATGGGCGTTCTTTCCAGCTACGGGGATTCTAGAACCGACAGCCGGATGGGAGCAAGTGTTAGTATTCGATAAAGGACATTATCATATATTATTGGAAGTAAGAATTTACACGCTACCGTCGATGACATTGTCCGAGACGGATAGATATGCAGACAGCAGCGCTACCCTGGCGGCAGAGCAGCGCCACTATAGAGTTCGCGGCGGAGCTTCGAGAATGAGGATGGCTTCATCCAACTCGGAAATCCACTCGTCAAGCTGGCAAATCCAGTCCTCGACGGTCTGAAGCCGAGCAGGTGCGCCAGCATTCCTCGGCAGAATATCTCCTCGTAAAAATGCCGCCTTCGTATGCTCATGGCTGGCTCTCGACTGGCGAAAACTTTCCAGCGTCTCTCTGACAATGTCCCGTTCAACCATTCTTATTTTCCAGCCATACTGCACGATCTTCGCTCGATCTAGGAGTGGGTTGGCGCGATTGCCAGGCCGGAACTACCTGGGCTCGAAGGCTCATCGCTGCGAAAACGTACGTTAAGGCGGGCCTCTGACGACCATTTCGGCTGATAGCTGGCCTGAACTGAGCATTCTCAGTCTGATACCGTTACGAACTGGCTGTTTATTGCGTGCAGTCATGAAGTGCAACTCGCATTGCGTTCAATACCGCGGTTCGATGTAGCGTATTGCACGCAGCAAATAGGGGGTCTAACGCAGGGGACGACTTTGCGTGAAATACATGCAGCGCCCATAATACCTCTGGCAGGCTATGCTGAATGATGCCGTTTCTTACCAGCCTGATATCTGAGTTACTAACTCGACCCCTAATATTGCGTGCAATACGCTAACGTACGTTTTCGCGTCGCTGGGCCTTCCGGCCCGATCGGGCAGCGCAACGCGGAGATCCAGGAGCGCAATCGAGTGGTGCAGGCGGTGCAGCGGGCGCTGGAGGTGGCCCGGCGCGCGTTGGAGGGACTGGAGCGCGCGGCTGCGGCAGGCCGGCGCTGGGTGAAGGGGCTGGCGCAGGGAGTGGGGGCGCAGATCGTCGGCGAGCGTGAAGAGCGGGCGCGGGAAGCCGAGCGGCAGCGTCAGGAGCAGGCCCGACAGGACGCCGCGGGCCGGGCCGAGCAGGAACGCCAGGTCGAAGCACGGCTGGCCGAGCGGGAGCGGATCGCGTGTCACGTTGCAGCTAACCGTGAAATTCGCGCCGTTCGTGACGACCACTGCACTTAACCGCGAGACTCGAACGCCGTTCAGTATCAAGTTTGCTGCAATCCTGATACCGGATTGGAACTGAGCGAGCTCGCCCGAGGCACGGTGCGGGACCGGATAAGGTGTTGTCGTGCTAAGCTTTTAGGACGGTGTGCCAGACACACTGGCTACCGATGATGCCTCCAGAAAAGCATTCTGAATGCAGAACGTCTATGGCCAACGTTGCAAGGGTCAATCTCAGGTTAGGTGCAGTGCTTTGGCCGCCGATCTCAGGGTTAAGTGCAGCGTCTCACGTTGGATGCAGTGCATAAACACCTGATAAGGCTCAACATGCAGTCTCACGGTTAAGCGCAGCGTGACAGTGCCCGCTCGGTCAGCAGCTTGTGCCGGCGTCCCTGGGTCTGGGCGTAGCGCTCGGACGGTGCCAGTGCGGTCAGGAACGGCAGCGCCCAGACCTTTCCTGCAAACGGCACGGGCGCGAGCAGCATCAGGCTGATCCAGCGCAGGCCGGATGCCTTGACGAAGTGGCCCTGCGACGACCGCACGGGGTCACGGTAGATGCCGCGCGCCTTGATCCTTGCGCCCCAGCGGCGCTCGATGGTCTCGTCGATGCCGACCACGACCGGCCCACTCGGCACAAAGGCGGCCACCAGCAGGCCGAGCAGGCAGCGCGCTGCAGCCCGGCCCGACCAGCGGCTGCGGTTCAGTACGCGGTGGTAGTTGGTGAAGCCTGCCGCCCCGCGCAGGCCCACGCTGCTCAGCGCCGCGGCAACCGTGCGTCGGCCTGGCGACAGGATGGCGCCTGCGACAAGCACCAGCAGGTTGGCCAGGGTGGGCGAGTAAAGCAGCCGGCGAACGGCGCCATCCAGGTGGCGAGGGCGCCGGGGTGGGTTTCAGGGTCGGCTTGCCTTGCCATGGTGGCCCCGCGGTGGTGTCGTTGCCGCCGGACAACTCCGCACGCGCCAGAAGGATCAACCGTGCCGGCCAGCGACCCCATCCGGGAACGCATCGAGGCGTTCAACCAGGCCCGCGGCGGCGGTGTCGCCGTGCAAAGGCAGGGCGCGGCCACTCGCTCACAAGCGAGCGCACCGGTGCGCCGCTGGCCAGGCTCAGGCCGACCGTGGACGCCGACAAGGTGCAGGTGCTCTGGTGGAACGGCCAGCGCTGGGCCGCTCCAGGGCCGTTCGGTATCGCGACCATGCCGCTCGATGCAGCCCTCGACTACATCGCCTCAGAGCCGCACTTCTGGATCAACGCATGACCGGAAATGGCCAAAGTCAAGCTGAGGCGCCCCAGCACAGGCCGTTCCACCAGAGCACCTGCACCTTGTCGGCGTCCCCGGTCGGCTTGAGCCTGGCGATGGGCACTCCGGTGCGTTCGCTCGTGAGGGAGTAGCCGCGCCCTGCCTTGTGCACGGCGACGCCGCCGCGCGCCTGGTTGAACGCCTCGATGCGCGCCCGCATGGGATCGCTGACCGGCACGGTTGATCCTTCTGGCGCGTGCGGTGTTGTCCGGCGGCAACGACACCACCGCGAGCCCGCCATGGCAAGGCAAGCCGATCCTGACCACCCCGGCCCTCTCGCCACCTGGATGGCGCCGTTCGCCGGCTGCTTCACCCGCCCGACCTGGGCCAACCTGCTGGTGCTCGTCGCAGGCGCCATCCTGTCCCCGGGCCGGCGCACCGTCGCCGCGGCGCTGAGCAGCGCGGGCCTGCGCGGGGCGCCGACGTTCACCAACTACCACCGTGCGCTCAACCGCAGCCGCTGGTCGGGCCGGGCTGCGGCACACTGCCTGCTCGGACTGCTGGTCGCCGCCTTTGTGCCGAGCGGCCCGGTCGTGGTCGGTGTTGACGAGACCATCGAGCGCCGCTGGGGTGCGAAGATCAAGGCAAGAGGGATTTACCGCGACCCTGTCCGGTCGTCGCGTGGCCACTTCGTCAAGGCGTCGGGCCTGCGCTGGATCAGCGTGATGCTGCTCGCGCCCGTGCCGTTCGCCGGGCGGATCTGGGCGCTGCCGTTCCTGACTGCCCTGGCACCCTCCGAGCGCTACGCCCAGGCCCAGGGATGCCGGCACAAGCTACTGACCGACCGGGCGCGCCAACTCCTCCTGCTGCTCGCGCGCTGGCTGCCGAGCCGGGAGATCATCGCCGTCGCCGACAGCAGCTACGCCGTCATCGAGCTGCTCGCAGCCGTGCGCCGCCATGTGACCGTGATCACAGCGAATTCCGGAGGAATTGCGCGCGGCTGCGGCTCGACGCGCGCCTGTTCGACCCGCCGCCGCCGCGGCTGCCCGGGACCAAAGGGCGCCCGCGCGTGTCCGGCGCGCGCCAGCCGACGCTGCTCCAGCACCTGGCCGACCCGAAGACAGCCTGGCAGCGCATCACGGTCACAGGCTGGTATGGTGAAGGTGAACGCCGGCTCGACGTCGTGTCGGGCACGGCGCTCTGGTATCACCCGGGCAAGCAGGTGCCGATCCGCTGGGTGCTGGTCGGAGACCCGACAGGTGAGTTCGAGCCGCAGGCGTTCCTGTGCACCGACCAGGATGCCGACCCGATCGCCATCCTGCAGCTGTTCGTGCGCCGCTGGTCGGTCGAGGTGATCTTCGCCGAGGTGCGCCGCCACTTGGGCGTCGAGACGCAGCGACAATGGTCAGACCTGGCCATCGCCCGCACGACGCCTTGCCTGCTCGCCCTGTTCTCGCTCGCAACACTCTGGGCCAGCGACCTGGCCGCGCGCGGCCTCGTCCTGCCCAGGCGCGCCGCATGGTATGCCAAGCCCGAGGTCACCTTCTCCGACGCCCTCGCCGCCGTTCGCCGCCAGCTTTGGATCGCGCAGGCTTTCTCAACGTCCCGACAGGCCCAGGACACGGCAACAATCCCGCGCACGCTCCTCGACCGCCTCATGGAAGCCGCGTGTTACCCAGCCTGAAAAGGCCAAAGTCGAGCTCAGGTGATCGCAACGGTCCCGCATTTCGGGCAGCGTTCCCTGTGGCAGGCGCGGCAGTAGCTTCGGCTGCAGCCCGGGCATGACGCCAAGCCGGCCGGGACAACGAGATGCAGCGCGTCGTCGCACACCAGGCTGGGTCGCTCCGCGGAGGCGCTCCATTCGCACGCGGGCGGCTCGAGCCGGCGCGTCAGCGGGTTCCAGTCGAGCTGGATCGTGCGGTCCGCCTTGCGCCGCCGCAGCTGCACCGTGAAGCGCTGCACCGGCGCCACGAGCTCCAGCGTTTGCACCCACTCGACTGTTACCCGGGTCGCATACTGGCGCGAAAGGTCGTCAAGCTTGGCGCGATACTCGCGCCCGATCGCCGCCGCTCGCTGCTCCTCGCGCCGCCGCCTCGGATCGTCCTCGGGCAGGGACAAGGCGCGGTGCATGGCTTCACGGTGCAGATCGTTGTGGTAGGCGTGCAATCGCTCTCCGTCGCGCGCGAGGCGCCGGCGCAGACCCTTGACGAACGGTGCCAGGGCCGTCTCCACCCGCGGCGGCAATGCCTGCGAGACAAGGCCGAGCAAGCGTGCCCGCTCCCATGGCGCAGGCAGGGCGATGTCGTCCGGCGGAACCGAATCAGCCCCGCTCCCGTCCCAAGCAGGCCCGTCGGCAGTAGGCGCATCGAGCGCGGGTGCCAGCGGTGCCAGCACCGCGTCGATCAGTGCGCCGGTGGCGAGATTGACGCCCAGGCGTATGGTGAAGTCGCGCTTGTCGTCCGACACGGCGGAGACGCGGAAGTCCAGCACCAGGTAGCGCGTCCAGGCTGGGCTGACGTCGAGCAGCCGAAAGGTCGCGTTGTCCAGCACGAGCTCCTGGCCGAGCACAAGCTCCGGATCGCCCGGGACCCGGGACGGGGCGGACAGGACGCGCCGTGCCCAGTGGCCCTGTGAACTCAGCACCTGGGCAAAGCGGTCGAGCCAGTCGCCCTCCATGCCCACCCGCTGCGCACCTCGCGGCAGCGTGCCGCCGAACCCCAGGCGGGACAGCTCGCCTAGCCCAAGCGCGCGCTGCACCGGAGGCGGTGCCAGCACCTCCAAGCCCTCCGGCTCGATCGCCTCGACCAGCGCGCCCTCATGCCGCAGCAGGTCGGCGACGAAGCGCTGCATCCGGCCCTGCTCCCGTGCCGCCAACGCCGGCACCCCGATCTCAGGCGGCATCGAGCTCGTTGCCGAACAGCGCCTCGTCAAGCTGCTTCACGCCGTCATACTGCTGCCGCGCGGCGAGCAGCTGGCTCTCGATCTGGGCAAAGGCGTCCACGCGCGCCTGCTCGGTGCCCTGCAGCCAGGCGTCCAGCACCAGGGTGGAGAACTCCCCCTGCTCATCGACCTCGCCCAGGATGGCGCCAACCTCGCCAACCACCAGCTCGAACATGTTGATCTTCTCGTCGAGGATGCGCAGCACCGCATCCTCGATCGTGCCGGCGGTGACCAGGTTGAAGATGAACACCTCGCGCGTCTGGCCGATCCGGTCGATGCGCCCGATGCGCTGCTCGATGGCCATCGGGTTCCAGGGGATGTCGAAGTTGATCAGCGTGTTGCAAAACTGCAGGTTGCGCCCCTCGCCGCCGGACTCCGTGCACAGCAGGATGGGCACGTGGTCACGGAACGCCTCCACCGCCGCGTCCTTTTGCAGGCCGGACATGTCACCGGAGAAGGTCGCGAACGGCGTGCCCGCGCGGCGCAGGCGCTCGGCCAGATGCAACAGGCTGTCGCGGTGGTGGACGAACACGAGCTTCTTCTCGGCCGGGTTCTGCGCCAAAAGCCGCATCAGCGCCGCCTCCTTGGCCCCGGCGGTGATGGCCCGGGTGCGGGCGAGCAGGGCGGCCCAGCGCGCGTCCTCTGGGTGGCGCTCGGCAAAGCGGGCGATGGCCGCGGCCGACGCCGCCGGCGAGGAACCCGCGGCGGTCAGGAGATGCTGCAGTGACAGGCGATGTGGCCCCAGGCCGCCTGACGCACCCCCACCGGCCGCCGTCTCGCGCACCAACGCGGTCAGCTCGGCGTAGCAGGCCGCCTCCGCCGCGTCTGGGACGGCGCGCAGCGTGGAGGCATGCCGCCGCGGCATGCGGAGGGCGGCCAGCGCGCGGGTGTTGCGCACCATCACGC
>CAXSGE010000129.1:0-7971 GCA_964236715.1 uncultured Acetobacteraceae bacterium
GTCGGAAAGGACCCTTGATTGCGCGTCGGGCCGTTTATGATTGCGCGCCGCTACAATTAGGTTCTGCGATTCATCGCTGTGTAGGGCGAAGACGGCGTGGGCGGGATGCCGAGTGACCAACTGCCAGGGGGTGCCATGCAAATCAGCGTCGGAATCGACATTGCCAAGGAGATACACTGGGCCATGGCCATCGACGCCGATGGCACCGTGCGGATCGACCGCAAGCTGCTCAATACGCCGTCCGATATCGCGGCACTGGGCGACGAGTTGACCGCCTTGCACGCCAAGGTCCGCATTGGCCTGGACGTCATCGGCGGCATTGCTGGCCTTGCCGAAGCCATGCTGGCCCAGGCCGGGTTCGCCCTCGTCCACGTGCCGGGCATCGCCGTCAACCGCGCTCGCCAGGGCACGGTTGGTGGCGAGAACAAGTCCGACCCGCGCGACGCCCGCACCATCGCCGACCAGGTGCGAACGCGGTCGGACCTGCGCCCGATCGAGCCGGCAGCCGAACTTGACCTCGAGATCCGGCTGCTGGTCAGCCGCCGCGGCGACATCGTGCAAGCGCAAACGCAGCGCTTGTCGCGCATGCACGACCTGCTCGTCGGCATCTTCCCAGGCCTGGAAGCCTGCCTCGACCTCAAGACCAGCGCCACTTGGCGCTCCGACTGCGAAGCAGCCGGTAGCGGAGCCACCGGAGGGGGACCGCTGCACCTGCTAACCCGTTACGTGACGAATTCCGAGCTGCGCGCCGCCGGCAAGAAGCGCCTGGTGCGCCACCTGCAGGCGGGCGGTGGCCTGCCCAACGTGGACGCGCTCGCCGATCGCGCGCTTGCAGCCGCTGCTGAGCAGACAATCGTCGCCCCAGCCGAGCGCATGACCGCACGGCTGATCCGCGAGCTTGCCGCGGAGGCGCTGGTCAGCCGTGCCCGGCTCGTCGAACTTGACCGCGAGCTGGAGGCGCTGCTCGGGCGCCACCCTGACGCGGCCCTCATCCTCAGCCTGCCCGGCATGGGGGTCGTGCTCACCGCAGAGCTCATCGCCGAGGCAGGCAACCTGTCCCGCTTCCGCTCCGCCGATGCACTCGCCTCGGCCGCCGGCATGGCGCCGGTGCTGCGCCAGTCCGGCCGAACGCGCTTTTTGCGTCGGCCGAACGGCGGCAACAAGGGGCTCAAACGTGTGTTCTACCAGTCCGCGTTCTGCTCGCTCAACCACGACGGCAGCCACACCTTCTACGACCGCAAACGACGCGAGGGGAAACGCCACCACCAAGCCGTCATCGCCCTCGCACGGCGCCGCGTGAACGTGCTCTGGGCTGTCCTTCATTCCCGGATGCCCTTTCAACCTGGCTTCAAAACAGCCGCTTGACTGACCCATTAGGCTGCCGCGTTGACGCAGGCTGGCGTCGTAAGCAGGCCAGTTCGTCACCCTGCGCCGCTGCCTTGGGATGTGGTGGCGGTCCTGGTTCAGCTTGAAGGGCAAGATGAGCGTCCGGAGTTTGAGAGGGGGATCCCCTACGTCACCCGGCACCTCAGCACCACCGCCCGATCCATGCACCACACTAGATGCCGCCTGATGGTCCAAGCCTTCCGCTGGTTCTTCCATCCGCAGTTACGGCCATGCCGCAAGCTATGAGAGGTCAACACCGGTTTGCCTGTGATGGAGTTTGTTCAAACTCCTGTTTCTACCTTTTCCCGCGCTTGTAGCGGTCCGTCACCAGATCCTTTTCATCAATGTGGAACCCCTCTTTCGCAAGGGCCTTCATGACAAGATATGCATTCGTCACCTTCTGCTCCGCGCACCTCACCCGCAGCTCGCGGGCCAGATAGGCCGGCAGGTCGATGCGAAGACTTTCAAGAGGCGTTGCCGGCGGAGGCTGGGGTATCCGCGTGGATGCTCCCCACTGCTCGCCGATCGCCCTGGAATTGGCCTGCACCTCCTCATCCGAGATCCCGGATCGCGAGCGCAGGCCTTTCAGCGTCGGCCGTGCTGGCGCGACTGTCAGGTCGTCATCGACGGACGGCAAAGCTTCTGGTTTGACTGCCATCATGCGCCCTCGGAAAGTCGTTCGAGCCGCTGGATCACCTCTGCCGTGATGTCGGCGACATTCGTCACGCCCTTGTCCTTCGGGTTCGATTGACGCGGCACCTTGCCGGTGATGTGGATCGTACGAAAAGCGTTGCGCTCCAGCAGGGCATTCTTGAGGATGTCGACGCCCCTTCCCTCCATGCTTGTCCTGATATGCCGGCTTTCCCGGCTTTCGAATTGGCTGGGAATGCGTGTCCATATCAAGGCGCGGCCGATCGGCAGCCGCGCCAGTTCCTGGGCATTGTCGATCTGGGCTACCGTTTTCATTGCGTCGCGGGTGTCCGGCAAGGAAGTTTGGCTCGGCACCAGCACGAAGTGTGAGCGTTGGAGCGCCATCAAGGCGAGCGTCGACGAGCCGCCGGCAAGGTCGATCAGCACGACATCGTTCTCGGCCTCGACGCGCCGGAGCACAGGAAGGACGCTGGCCTCGGTGATGTCGCTGACCACGGTGAAGCCAGGGATGTTGGCCTTCCGCCCGAATGCGGAAGCATGCTGGTTCAGGTCGCTATCGAGCAATGCGACGCGCCAGCCGTTGACAAGGGCGAGCTCGGCACCCAACAGAATGGCAAGCGTCGTCTTCGAGCAGCCCCCTTTGGCACTCGCTATGGACAAAGTGGCGATTGTTCAGTCCTCCAGTAGCGACGTTGTATTTTTTAGCAGTTTGTACAAACCGGCACAAAGGCAAAACAAAGTTTCTCACGACTGACATAGTCCACTACCATCATTTTTTAAAAGCTCTATTGCGGAGTTTGTACAAACTCCGCAATTCTTGTTTGTCTGGGGCTTTATGCCATGGTGGCTGGATAAGCCTGTTGACGATGGAGCGTCACGAACCCTGGCCGGCATTCCCCTCACTCAGGCTGGCCAGCAGCGACAGTTGCATCAGCGGTTCGTCCCTGACTGCGGCAACCGTGATTTCTACAGCATCCGCCCATTTCGCCCAGATGCCCGGCAGGAACACGGCGGCTTCCACGGGGCTGGGAATGCCGTTGGGAGTGTCAAAAACCTGGGGCGCTACGCCGCGAGCTGGATTGCCGGGTGGCCGAACCGCCCGTCCGACACTGCAGTCCTGACCTGAAGCACACGATGGGCGCCGTGGGACGACCAGCGCATCTGCCGTCGCTTGTTCATGCGTGCGTTGATCAACTGATTGACGGTGCCCTCGGCCCGTGAGGTCGAGATCGGCTTGCCAGCCCGGTGGCGCTGGCCGTAGTCGATCAGCGCGCCCTCGTTGTTCTCGATGTAGCTGCGCAGCTCCGCGCAACGCGCGGCAAGACGCTTGCCCTCTGCTTCGACGCCGGGTTCGTTCGGCACGATGGCGTCCTTGGCCCAGCTCGTGATCCGGCCCAGGACCTCGCATGCTTTCTCGTGGTGGCCGTTCCAAAGCAGGTGGCGTAGCCGCTCGACATCGATCTGGGCCTGGTCGAGCAGAGCGAGAAGCGGCTCAAGGGCGCACAAGCCTCCCATGACCTGCTCGACATGGTGCACGCGCATCGAGAGATGGAACCAGTCGAAGATGGGCTCCACTGGACCACCCGTGGCCGAGCGCACCAAGGCTGGCAATGCCGGGTCGCCGTCGCCGATCGCGGTGACCGCCTCGCCCTCCCGCCAGCCCTGATCGAGCAAGGCCGCGCGCAGCAGGGCATGGGGCTGCTTGGCTACGCTGCGCACCATGGCGAAGCGCCGGGTAGCGTGGCCCTCCCGCTCCACCTTGCCGCAGATCACCTCGAAGTTCCGGGTCTGATGACCCGGCACTGCACGTATGTAGGCGCCGTCGAGCATGACGACGGGCCGGCTCGCGTCCGCCGCAGCGGCTCTGTCCGGTTTGTGTGGGACAGCCGCGACTTCTGCGGCTGCTTGCCGGTCGGCTGCCTCGAGTTGCAGGGCGACGGCATGGGTGCGGGTGCGCAAGCTCTCGTGGTTCACCGGCGAGACGGGCAGCAAAGCTTCCAGAATACGCCCACCATCCCGGAACGAGGTGCGCGCGCCCAACTCGGCCTGCACCCGCTCCAGCTCCGGCGTGCAGCGGGCGGTCAGCAGCGCGCAGACCGGCGAGAATGTCGCCGCCTCCGCCATGGACACGGACTGGAGACAACCGCACCGCTTGAACCGCGGCGCCTCAACCTCGACCATGCCGAACAGCGTCTGCAGCCGGCACGTGCGCCGGTCCTCGAGCGGTTGCAGCACCCCGCATGCCGCATAAGCGCGGTGGTGGGCCGCATACGCCGCCACCTGACCGCACAGCACGCTCGCCTGCAGCTTGGCCAACAGCGTCTTGGTTTCGGCGAGCACGAAGCCGACCTCCGCGAGCGTGTTGACCACCGCCGGCCGGCTGAACGTCGCCAGTTCCGTCGTCGTCACCTCGCCCGCGCTGGTCCTCGCCTCCAGCCGCACCGTCCACTGCATCACGCCTGCCGCTTATCTGGTCAGCCATCAGCCAGGACTGTCAGCCCAGGACAGGCAAGCACGTCGCCCCAAGTTTTTGACACTCCCTATCCAGCTTCCGGCGAGCGAACGATCATCAGGCTTTATCAGCAGCCGCCTGATCACCCTTTCCCACGATTCTATTTGAACCCGACGGCGGCGGCCGCTTGTGGCCGGTGGCGCCGCGTTACCCGGAAGGTCCGGCTGTAACCAGGTTCGTGGGCCCCGTCGCTCAGTCCGCCTTTTTGTCACCTTCGATCGGTGTGAAGCCCCGCACCATGGTGCGGGGCACCGTCGGGGGGCTTTCGCGCATACTGATCCCGTGCCGCGTGAGTTCGACCCGGGCGTGCGGGTAGGCGAGCTTCACGCCCGGCATGGCTTCTCGCACTCGGCGCGAAATTGCCTTATTGGTCTCGCACTCCGATCCGATCTGCTCCCGTAGCTGCGCCCAGGACAGGTGCAGCTCGCGCTTCAGCCTCGGCAGGCGGTAGGCAAACAGGGCGTAGAGGTCGAGGCCGAGGCTGTTGCCGGACAGGATGGAGATCCCGCGCTTGTCCAACGGCACCGCGTGCTCGCGCAGGTGTTCGTGGAAACGCTTGCTCAGCTCGACGGTCCCCGACCAGTCGTCGCGCCCGTTGTTCCACATCTCGAGTCCCTCGACGATCTTAGTGTCGGAGATGACGGTGTGCTCGCCCCCGGCGTCCGCACCCGTCCACTGCAGGGTGAAGGTGCACCGGGCGATGCGCATGCATTGCTCCCGCACCGCGGGCATCGTGCCGCGCGGCCCGCCCGACACGCTCAGGTTCAAGCTGCGCAGGAATGCGGAAAGCGACGGGCCGAGGGGAATGACCCGAGACTGCGACTTCATGCCTTCTGTTTGGAGGAAGATCATGATCAGCCGGGCTTTTGGCCCGTAGGGCACGCCCACGTAGGCTCGTTCCATCTCCTCATCGGTCGGCTGCCGTCCGGAGCCTCCCATGGACCGGGTGTCGATGACACCGGGAGTCACGAGCAGGGTGAAGCGCCCGCTCTGGCGCTTCCAGAATGCGTGGTTCCTGGCCGGGCGCATGTGTGGCAATCCGGTTTGGCACAACCCGCTGTGCAGGAACCCCAGGTCCTCGGCGGACGGCATCTCGCTGAGCAGCGCGTGCGCGCTTTCGACTAAGTTCACCTGCCGCGCGCGGACGGACTTCGACGCCGCGACCTCGGCTATCCTCCGGGTTCCCTGCAAGCCGAACAGCGACAGCTGTGTGGCGACGTCTTGGTCCATGCGCAACTCTCCTCCGCGGCCATGGAAAGCTGGTTCCGTGAGTCGACGCCAGTGTTTATCCGCTTTCTCGTGCTCGTACGGTGCTTGATTCAGCATGCCAGCACTCCAGTGCCCGCCGCGTCGAGCCTGAAGTTGCCGGATTCAGCACGCTTCGCCGCCTTTCCCTGCGATCTGGCGTCCGAAGGGTGCTGAACTTAGCATGCACGTACCCGGCAAGTCGGCTCATCCAGCCGAAAGATGTCGGCTTCAGCATGCTTCGGCCTCGGATCGCTGTCTCGCGCCCCTTTTCCTGCCCTGCTCTTCATGCTGAATCCGGCACCTTCGGGGACGGCGTTTGCCACCTGCCGCCTCCTTGCTTCTTGCCAGGCTCGACCAAAGCGGGGTCGACGACCCTGGCCTCCCGTGCCCCTTTCCGCCGCCGGTGACAGCGCTGAGCGTGGCATCCGGGAGTGGGTGGGACTGGCTTGCCTTCCGACCTTACGGGAGCTGGTCGGCGGCCTGGGGCGTCGCCCTGTGGACAATTCTTCGATGCCGGCGCTGGGCTTATAGGAGAGAAGTTTTTATAGTCTTTATAGGTATGGGTGCCGGATTCAGCATGGATAACCCCAGTGAAGGTGCCGGATTCAGCATGCCCAACCCTGAATCCGGTGCCGGATTCAGCAGGGACAACTTCGGAAAGGTGCCGGATTCAGCAGGGGACGAATTTTTTCTGCGCCCCGATCCCTCTTCTCTGCGCCGTTTCCGTCGGCCTGCGCCTGGTTCGACGGGAGCCGTGTCGCCCAGCTCCGGCGTGCTCCCGTCCGCCGCGCTCGTACGCTGATTTCGTACGCTGAATCCGGCACCTTCCGCTTTTCCGAGCGCAGGGTTTCTTTGAGACGGGCATGCGCGCGGCGGCAGACCATGCTGAATCCGGCACCTTCGGACGCCCCTGCCCTCCGGTCCTCCTAGGAATGCGTGGGAATCTTTGCAGCAGTGTACGCTGGCGCGGGACCCGGTCTGAGCGGCCTGGCAGAAGGCTTGCTAAGTCGCTGGTCTGGACAGAGAGTTGGCTATGCTATGCATGCCACCGTGCCGAAGGGGAGCATTCAAAATCGGGCGTGGTTCAAAAAGTGCCATTTCCAGGTAACACCGGAAATCGATAGAGCTTTGATGGTAAGGGATTTCTCATTTTGGGTGTTACGCTGATTTGAACCACGCCCTAGATTGCGGGAATGCGGCGTTAGACGGCGTTGATGGGGTGGGCGGCTCCCGACGGCATCTATGTGCCGGGGTAGAAATGTTGCCCGACCACCGAAGGGGGCGTCCATCCCATCAACACCGTCCGGGATGACGTTCGCTGTCGCTACGGTTGCTCGGGGCTTGGATCAATGCCGAGTTCCTGGCGCACGTGCGCAAACGTCACGGGATCGGCAAAGCGCGTGTTGGCCATCATCGTCCGTAGCGCCGCCAGGCCGGCTTCAGTGAAGAACAGGCGAGGCGGCCAGGGTGTCGCCTGCAGGCGCACCAGCCCGCGCCCGAGCAGCCCCTGCGCGACAATCGGCACCTTGGGCTGGCCCGCCTGCGGGCCGCCGCGCCATGTCCTGAGCTGGAAGCCGTCGGCAACACTCGGCAGCGTCGAGAAGAACCGGTCGAGCTCGTGGCGTATGTAGTCCCGCTCGCCGGGCGTGAACGCGGCGACGGCGGCCGTGGTCGGGTCGGGTATGGTCATGACCTGCTTCATAGCACTTCGGGCTTTTGCATCCGAGCCGTGAGGCAGATCAAGACCGTGGTACTTGCCTGGCCCGGGTTACGCAGGCACGGAGCAATCATCTGGCGCCGCGGCATGGCTCGGATTCCATCTGCTTCGAGTGTCCAGCGCTGCACTTATGACCGGCTTTGGCCTAGCTTAACCCTGATCCCGATCCGGTTCCTGTTCCGGGGCAGCGCGCGGCGCCCAGCCGACGATCGCTTGAACGCACGACCGCGCCCTCGCAGGGTCGGTGATCCCCAGGAAGTGCCGGCGTAGCTCGACCACGCCGGCGAGGTCGCCACCCTCGTGCCAAGCGCGGCGGCTCGCCTCGGCGGCCATGTTATCAACAACGAACATAATGGAAGCCCAGCGGTGGAGGTGTTGCACCGAGGCCGGACGATACCGTTGCGGGTCGTGTGCTGCTACACAAACGCGGCCCAGGTCGGCAGCTTGCCGCAGCGGC
>CAXSGE010000130.1:0-7930 GCA_964236715.1 uncultured Acetobacteraceae bacterium
TGGCGCCTCCGACATAGGGCAGGATCGACCGGCCCACCATCGCCGCGCTGTTCGCATCCACCGCAGCCCCATCCGCAACCGGCACATTCCAAAAACTCGTCGAGGCGTAGAAAGGCACTACCACAGCCAGGACACTATTGGCCCGCTTAAGTGACGCGAACACGAAACCCAGCCGGCAACGGGCGGCCACGCCATTTGGACGGCGCCGGCTCCGGCGTCCGGGTTCGATCCGTAACGTTTCTACTTAGACGGAGACGGGAACTGATCGTCACTCCACGCCGCCCGCTCGCGCGGCGCTCAAACGGGGAACCGCTTGGACAAGGAGGCAGTCGAATGCCGACCATAAAGGCAGGATGCGATCATCCGGCGTGAGATGCCGGCTGAGGGCGCCATGGCCTTGCTCGGGATCGCTGTCGAACCTGATGTGTTCCGTCAAGAAATGTTTGAAGGCCCGCAACAGCGGAGTGTTCCAATACTGGGCCGTCAAGAAAGCCCGGAAAACCTGCTCCAAGCCGCCATCTTCGTAGCTGGCAATGCTGAGAGCCCTGGCTAAGTGGGGCGTTTCGCGGACTAGTCTTAAATAGGCCTGCCCGGCTGCTTCCAGGGCAGTTTTTCTCTCCGCATTGATCGGGGATAATTTCAGCGATCTCGCCATGAACTCATCATGGTTCATTCTCTCCCCAGTATCAGCGACTCCAGGCCAAGGGGAAAGATTGTTAGTGTTGCATTCTTCTTGCTCAAGCTGCTGCAGTTTAGGATCATTGGGGAACAGCTCGCAGGCGATTTCTAGGTTTTCACGGAACTGTACTGAGAAGAAATAGTAGGCCCACGCAGCATCGGTGAGCTCGGCTTCTGTCAGGCTGCCCCAATCATGCTTGCAGATATCATCGACAACGTGCCTGTATTTAGACGCCTGGATTACTTCCATAATGACATCCCTTAGTTTTCTGGTCTGCTCTCGACTACATACAGACTTAACGCTGCACACAATTAAGCACTGTTATTTTGAAATGGAGACGTTTGGCGCAGATGGACTCATATAATGCCGCTCGTCGTACCGACATAGATCACTTGGAGCATTTAACCCCTACCAAATGATCTATGACACTCGCTGCGGGACGCTCTATTCTACGTGGCTTGCTCAGTTCCTGCGAATTGCGGCAAGGCTCAAGACTTTTACCCGTGATGTGGCACAGCTTTATCATAGGCTTAGACTCTGAAGCTCAGCCGTCTTAGCTTCGACAATATCCCCGCACTCATCGAGGTATGTTGATAGTAACCATTATTTAACAGAAAAAAAACGAGGCTGTGATGAGGAACGAGACTGTCGCAGTTCATGGCGGCTATGAGCCTGATCCGACGACCGGGGCGGTCGCCGTTCCCATCTATCAAACCGTCGCCTACGCATTTGATAGCGCCGAGCATGGGGCGGCCCTGTTCAACCTCGAAGCCCAAGGCTTCCGCTACAGCCGGATCAGCAACCCGACCAACGCCGTGCTCGAGCGGCGCGTCGCGGAGCTGGAAGGCGGCGTGGAGGCGCTCAGCGTCGGCTCCGGCCAGGCAGCGCTCACCTACGCGTTGCTCAACGTCGCCGAGGCCGGCCGGAACATCGTCTCCGTCCCGCAGCTCTATGGCACCACCCATACACTGCTCGCGCATCTGCTGCCGCAGTGGGGGATCAACGCCCGGTTCGCTGCCAGCGACCGTCCCGAAGACATCGAGGCGGCTATCAATGGGGACACACGCGCCGTCTTCTGCGAGAGCGTCGGCAATCCGGCCGGCAACATCGCCGACCTCGATCCGCTGGCCGAAATCGCCCACCGCCACGGGATGCCGCTGATCGTGGACAACACCGTCGCGACGCCGGTGCTGCTGCGCCCGATCGACTTTGGAGCAGATATCGTCGTGCACTCGCTGACGAAGTTCATGGGCGGCCACGGGACGACGATGGGCGGCATCGTCGTGGACGGCGGCCGCTTCGCATGGGCGGACCACGGCGAGCGGTTTCCTCAGTTCAACAGGCCGGATGCGTCCTATCACGGCCTGGTCTACGCCGAGCATTTCGGCTGCACCGCCTACGCTGCCCGGCTCCGCAGCGTGTACTTGCGCACCACCGGCGCCGTGCTGTCGCCGCTGAGCGCATTCCTGCTGCTGCAAGGCATCGAGAGCGTCTTCGTCCGTGTGGAACGCCATGTGCACAATGCGCGCCGGGTCGCTGAATTCTTGCGGAACGACGCCAGGGTCGAATGGGTCAACTACGCCGGCTTTCCGGACAATCCCTATTACCCGCTTATGCAGCGATACCTCGGCGGCCAGGCATGCTCGCTGCTGACTTTCGGCGTGCGCGGCGGCCTTGCGGGCGGGACGCGGCTCTACGACGCGCTGCGCCTGGTCAAGCGCCTGGTGAACCTGGGCGACGCCAAAACCCTGGCCTGCCATCCCGCCTCCACCACGCATCGGCAGATGCCGCCGGACGTGCAGCTCAAGGCCGGCGTCACCCCGGAGATGATCCGGCTGAGCGTCGGCATCGAGCACGTGGATGACATCATCGCCGATCTTGATCAGGCGCTCGACGCCGCGGCTGCCCCGGCGTCCCCGTCCAAGGTGAACCGCCATGCCGCCGAGTAGGTCGAGTGACGCCGTGCTCGTCCGTCCGCCAGGCGAGCGCCGCCTAGAGGCTGACGCGACCGAGCCGGTCGTCATCGGTTTGGTCAACAACATGCCGGACACGGCGTTCCGTGCGACGGAGCGGCAGTTTCGAGGGCTGCTCTCCGACGCGTCGTGCGGCCAGCCGTTCTGCCTGCGGCTATTCTCCGTGCCGGAGATCCCCCGCGGACAGGTCTGCCAGACGCATATCTCGCTCGCTTACGAGAGCATCGAGCAGCTCTGGGACAATCAGCTCGACGGCCTGATCGTGTCCGGCGCAGAACCCCGCGCCCATCTGCTGCAGGATGAGCCTTATTGGCCTGCACTGGCGAAGTTGGCCGATTGGGCAGAGGAGCGCACCACCTCGACGATCTGGTCGTGCCTCGCCGCGCAGGCAGCCGTGCTCCGCGCCGACGGCATCGTGCGGCGTCCATTCGGTTGGAAGCTTTCAGGCGTGTATGCCTGCACGAAGGCGGCAGAGCATCCGCTCACCGCCGGGCTGCCATCCGATTGGCGCGGCCCGCAGACGCGATACAACGACCTGCCGGAAGCGGAGCTCATATCGAGCGGCTACCGCATCCTGTCGCACCTCCCCGACGCCGGGGCCGACATGTTCATCAGGGAGGGGCGGAGCCTGTTCTTGTTCCTGCAGGGACATCCGGAATATGACCCGGAGGCGCTGTTCCGCGAATACCGCCGGGATATCGGCCGCTTCCTCACGGGTGAGCGGGACAGCTATCCCGACCTGCTGCACGGCTATTTCGACGAACCTGCCGAGGCCGCGCTCAACGCGCTGCGCGAGCAGGCGCTGCGGACACGGGACCCCGCTTTGCTCGAGCGCCTGCCGGAAGCCCTGGCCGGATGGACGCCGCCGCATGATTGGCGCGAGCCGGTTGTCCAGCTTTATGCGAACTGGTTGCTCCATCTCGCGCAGCGGCAGGGCGAGAACATGGCTGCCCGGCAATTGCACGACGTGGCCGCAGGTTCCTAAGAGGGAAGATTAGCGTGGACACCTTGCCTGCCCATTTCCGGCCAGGATGGGCCGCGCCGTCTCCGGACATTGAGCCGCCGGTTCCGGCGCTTTTTCCGCCGGCGGGGGATCGGGCGCGCCTGGACGACGCCCTAGGACGCAACCTGGCCGCGGCCCACGGGCGCGTCGTCCGCGGCGCCGTCGCGCCGACGCTCGACCGCGACGAGTTCAAGCGTGCGTTGGCCGGCTTCGACTTCATCGCTCCCCGTCCGCTCGACGACGCGCTCGCATGGGTCATCGCGCAGATGGAGCATGGCGTCACCCACATGACCCATCCGCGCTACCTCGGGCTTTTCAACCCAGCGCCGACGTTCCCGGCGCAGTGCGCGGACCGCATTGTGGCGGCATTCAACCCACAGCTCGCAAGCGCCACGACCTCGCCGGCCGCGGTCGAGATCGAGGCCCATGTCATCCGCTCCGTCGCGCGGCGGGCAGGGCTGCCGGCCCAGGCGGCCGGGCATTTCACCAGCGGTGGGGCAGAGGCGAACTACGCAGCGCTGCTTTGCGCCCTGACCCGGGCGGAGCCGGGCTTCGCGACGTATGGCGCCCGTGCCTTCGCGGGGCCGCCGGTGTTCTATGCATCGAGCGAGTGCCACCTTGCTTGGCTGAAAATCGCGCACCAGGCGGGGATCGGCCGCGCTGCGCTGCGCCTCGTGGCCACGGACGGGACCGGCCGCATGGGCATGGACGCCCTGCTCGACGCGATGGCTGCCGATCGGGCGCAGGGCTGCGTGCCCGTAATGGTCGTCGCCACGGCTGGGACGACGGCTGCCGGCATGATCGATCCCCTGCTCGATTGCGCCGAAATCGCCCGGCGCTTCGGCCTCTGGTATCATGTCGATGCAGCATGGGGTGGGGCGCTCATTACATCGGAGCGGCTGCGCAGCCTCCTAGCCGGGATCGATCGTGCCGACTCCCTCACGATCGACGCCCATAAATGGTTTGCGACCACCATGGGCTGCGGCATGTTCATCACGGCGCATGCTCCCGCGCTGTCGGTCGTGTTCCAGGTCTCGACCAGCTTCATGCCGTCAAACACGGCGGACCTCGATCCATACGTCACGTCGGCGCAGTGGTCGCGACGCTTTCTCGGCCTGCGCCTGTTCCTGTCGCTCGCGTCCGCGGGTTGGACGGGCCACGCGGCCCATGTGGAGCGGTCCATAGCATTGGCCGGATTGCTTCGGGATGGCCTGGCGGCGAAGAACTGGCGGATCGCAAACGATCCGGCGCTGGCCGTACTGTGCGCGGAGCCGCCGGGCGGGTCCGGCGAGGTCAAAGCCGTGGTCGGCCGGGTCCTTGCCTCTGGCCGCGCCTGGGTATCGGCAGCCCGGTTCGAGGGACGCGAGGTCGTCCGCGCCTGCGTGACCAACGGCGAGACGACTCCTGAGGACATCGTGGAGGTCGCGGACGCCATGCAGGCGGCTTGCCGGATGGACGGGTCCGGCGGCTAGGGCTTGGGCAGCATCAGGAGCCAAACATCGCCCGCTCGGAATAAGCATGGTCGCCGATGCGCGGCCGGTCGGGACCCTGGAAGTATTTCGGTCGATTGTCCGTATACAGGCCTGGCACGCCCGGCAGTGGGCCGTCAGCGTCCAGCACCACAAGCGGAAAGCCGCGCCGTGCCAAGTACCGGCCGAGCGCCCCGGCAAAGCGCGGCACCGCCGCCTCGGCGCTGCAATAGATCAGCCCCGCTACCCCGACCACGCCCAGCCGCCGCCGCGGCACGAACACAAAAGGGTAGCGCCGCCCAGCCGCTTCGCACAGCAGGCCGATGCAGCCATAGGCGGCGTGGTCGCGCAGCATCGCAATTTCGGCTGCCGTCAGGTGTTCGTCCGGGGTAATGTCGTCTGTGACCGGCAGCACTCGCGCCGCTTCGGACCCGCGGGACAGCCATAGCGGGGCCAGCAGCCGCCCGTTGCAATACCGGACATAGCCCTGCGCTTCCAGAAGCGGCCAGGTGAACGGCGCCGGGGTGGCGTCGGTATAGGTCGCGGCATGCCGCAAGGCCCGGGAAACCAACAAGGACCCATAAGCCCGGTAAGGCGGCATCACATACCAGCTCGACATGCTGCATCGCACATGACCGCTCCTGGGATCCTGGGAGAAGATCTGCAAGATCACGCCGACTGCCTCGCCGCCGTTGTCCAGCAGATAGCCATAGCGTGGAAAACCCGGCGGCGTGGGATGGCGTGAAAGCCGATCCATCGCGCGATCCCAGAATTGCCGGTTCCGCTCACGGCTGAACCCTGATGTCAGCAGGGCGATCACTGCTTCGACATCGGCGGCCACGATTTCTCGGCAACGCAGCACGGTTTGGGGCATTCCAAAATCCTAGTCTTTCGTCTATTCTTCAACATGGTCTGCCCGTTTAAACTATGGGAGCGCCGGATAATGAAAAGCACCCCTCCATGACCACACGATCCAGCGTACTCGGCACGATCACCCAGGTCGCGGCCGAGCAGCACAAGCGCCTTGCGCCGTTGAGCGATGACCTGCCGCTGCTGGAATCCGGGCTGGATTCATTGTGCTTGGCCGTGATTGTGGCGCGGCTGGAGGATGAGCTTGGCGTCGATCCCTTCAGCACGGCAGACGAGGTTGCCTTTCCTGTGACCATCGGCGACCTCGTCGCGCTTTATGAGAATGGCGCAGCTTAACCGGCGCACTCTCTGGGACTTGACTGCAGCCGGCGGATTATTGGCGCAGCGCCTGGTGACCGGATTGGGACACCAAGTGGCGCTGGCGGACCTGGAGGGCAAAACAGGCTTCGACGCAACGGCATTGGAAGGCCGGTCGGTGCTGATCCAGACGGCGCAGCAGCTCCCGGCGGTCCTGGCGCTGATCGAACTGGACGGGGCCGTACGCCGCCTGGTGCTGGCGCCGCCCGACGCCGCACCCGCGCACTTGGACACGGTGATCGCCCAAGCCGAAATTGACGTTCTGATCGCCGACGATCCGACGTCGCGGCCCGGCCTGCGTGTCCTGACCTGCAATCCGGGCCTCGTTCCACGCCCGAGCCGCCGCGCCGCCCTGCATGACACCGAATGGGTGCTGTTCACGTCCGGCACCACTGGTGCGCCAAAGCTTGTGTCGCATACGCTGCCCGGCCTTGCCGGCCCAATCGGCCCGGCGTCCGGGGGAGCGGTGTGGAGCACGTTCTATGACGTCCGGCGCTACGGGGGCCTGCAGATCCTGTTGCGCGCGTTGCTCGGCGGCGGGTCCATGGTGCTGTCGGACGCGGCCGAGGCAACAGCGGCGTTCCTGGCGCGGGCCGGTGCAGCGGGGGTGACGCATATCTCCGGCACGCCCTCCCACTGGCGTCGGGCGCTGATCAGCGGGCAGGCTGCACGCATCGCCCCGGCCTACGTGCGCCTGTCCGGAGAGATTGCGGACCAAACCGTGCTGGACCGGTTGCGCGCCGCCTATCCGGCTGCCGGCATCGCCCACGCCTTTGCCTCGACCGAGGCCGGCGTCGCCTTCGACGTGACCGATGGGCTGGCCGGCTTTCCCGCGGCCTGGGTGGGCGGCCCTGGCCCGGCGGACCTGCGCGTGACTGGTGACACGCTGTGCATCCGCTCCGCCCGCACCGCGACAGGCTATCTCGGCGGCGCCCTGCCCCTGGCGGATGCGGATGGCTTCATCGATACCGGTGACATCGTGAAGCTGCAGGGCGATCGCTATTATTTTCTCGGCCGGGTCAACGGCGTCATCAACGTAGGCGGCCAGAAGGTGCATCCAGAGGAGGTGGAGGCTGCGCTGAATGCCCATCCAGCCGTCCTCGCCGCCCGCGTGCACGCCCGGCCAAGCCCGATCACCGGAGCCCTGGTCGCGGCCGATGTGGTGGTGGACGGCCCCACGGACGACGCGCTTCGCGGCGTGATCCTGGACGCCTGCCGCGCCCGGCTCGCTCCGCACAAGGTGCCGGCCCTGCTGCGGATCGTCCCGGCACTGGACGTGCTGCCGTCTGGCAAGCTGGCCCGACGCGTTGGGTGACGTCCCCGCCGTGCGCAACGTGATCGTCACCGGCGGCAGCCGCGGCCTGGGCCTTGGCATCGCCCGCCGCCTGGCCGGTTCCGGCTTCCGCGTCATCGCCATCGCGCGCCAGGAGGGCGAAGCGCTTGCGGCGGCCCGGGCCGAGTTGGGCGATCATTTGCATTTCCGAGCGGCTGACCTCGCCGAACTGGCTGCCCTTCCCAGCCTGGTGCGTGGGTTGCGGCAGGATCTCGGGCCGATCTATGGCTTGGTGAACAATGCCGG
>CAXSGE010000131.1:0-7658 GCA_964236715.1 uncultured Acetobacteraceae bacterium
GAAAAGCAACGGAACCGTCGCCGGATTTACGCGGATTCTCGCCGCCGCCAACACCCCAGGGCAGGTCGGCGAGCGTTCGCTGGTAGCGGCTGTGGACGCGCTTGGACCGCCTGCCGCACAGCGGGCAGCGCGCCGTTGCGGGGCGGGCGCAGAGGTTGATGGTGAGGGCGGACTGGGCGGGCTCAAGCGCCCAGGTTTCGAGCCGGACGTGGGTCGCGTCCGGCAACAAGCATGATGGTAGGTTCACCCATCCTATATAGGAACGGCCCCGGCCAGATCATCGAGAGTGACCAAGAACCCACATAGCGTGCGTCTGCGGTCTCCGATGTTCTCACCGATTATGCGTCGGAAAGGACCCTTGATTGCGCGTCGGGCCGTTTATGATTGCGCGCCGCTACATGTATGGACAAATCCGAAGTCGAGCGCCGCGTCGACACGCCTGAGCAGATGATCCGCCGGCACATGGTCCTCCAGCCGGAACTCGGAAGACAATGCCACCCAACCCGACAACCTGCCCATCATAGCCCAGCTCCCGCCCTGCAAGGCCGCGAACGGAATCACGCGCAGAAAGCGATCACAAGGCGAGTTTTTCAACAGTCTCGTTCGTTTGACGGACAACTCAGATTTGGGCGCGAAGCCAAGAAGCATCCAAAAATCCGGATCATTCCTCTTCCGCTACAACCTTCGCGTGTTCGGCGTCTACCTGGGGCTTGATTGCCGTGGCGACCGCCCGCAACCACTCGATGAATGCCGGCTGCCCTTTGGCGACTGCCATCCCAATCGGGATCGTCAGCTCCTGGCTGGCCAGGCAGGCGCCGCCCTTGGGTATGGTGACCAGTCCAGGCGTCTTCTTTGCAAGGGCAGCGAAGAAATACTGGTCAATCGGTGCGACGTCGGCACGACGCGAAACGATCTCGTCCACCGCCACGTCAGCAACGTTGCCAGGAATGCCGTCGTGCCCGGCACTTGGAAGCCGCCCTTGCAGCCAAGCTCCCTGGGGCGTGTCCGCGATGAAGCCAATCGTGATGTCGGACCGGTTCAGGTCGTCGATGGCTGTGGCGTGCGCCAGCTTCGGATTGTCCGCACGGCCGAACAGGCACTGTGCCGCTTTTGAATAGATGACGAAGTCCAAGGTCCGCTCTCGTTCCGGCGTCACCAGAAGAGGCACGACCGTGATGTCCACCCCGCCGCTGGTCACGACCGAAACCTTGTCGTCGAAGCTGACGGGCGTTGTTTCCAACTGCACCCCGAGCAGCTTTGCATACTCTTCGGCCAGCCGCCACGCGGCACCCTCGAACGGCGGGCTGCCGCCATCGCGGTTCTGCTTGAGCCAGGGATACTCGTTGAGCACCGCGACCCGAAGGGACCCACGCTGCTTGATCGCGTCGATCCGGCTGCTTGCCCCGGGCAGTGGCACCGTCGCCTCGTTCGCCAGGCTTGCTGCGGACATCCCCAGCAGCAGCGGAATAGCGAGGAACAAACCCTCTATTCTGGCCATTTCAGTTCTCCGTTTGGATGAAAATAGGCAGACGCAAGCAGTTCAGAGCATTGGGAAGACCCGTGGAACGGATCGGTCCCGAGTGCGTATGCCGCATCTATCTCCGGCGCTTGTAGGCGTACTGATGGGCAAGCCACTTGGTCCCGGTTCCATCGGCCAAAAGGAAGTATTGGTCCTTCACGTCCCGGTCCGGTTCGCCGTAGGTGATCGTCTGCGTCATCCGCAGCATTTGGCCGGTCACATCCGCACCCGGACCAGGAACGGAGAACGGCGTGAAGGTGAGATCAATCCGCCCTTCCTCCCCGCGCTCGAAGCTATATGCCGACATGATCCCCACAGGGGCACTCATGTCCATCGAAACGTAGTCCCATCGGCCTTCCACGCGGTTGAAATGCAGGTAGTCAATCCGCCGGACCATTCCGCCAGCCGGGTCGGCTGCCGGCCGCAGGATTTCCTGGAACATCGTCCCGATTATCTGCCGCTCCGCGACGAGGTTCGTCGTCACCACCGGCGCAGCTCCAGGGCGCTCCCACACGGTTTCGGTCAGGTCCCAAAGCCCGGCGCGCGCCACCATCGCCTCGTTTTCCGGACCCATCGCATTCAAGCGGAGGCCAGCAGGCTCCGCGGATTGGGCCTTTGCCCGGCTGAGGAGCACGCCGGAGCCAATAGCGGCCCCGAGCAGGATGCGGCGTTCAAGCATGATGGCCTCCTTGTTGCGGTCTTGTTGCGGTCGTCTCATGTTGGGGACAGCCATGGTCAGCCGCCAAGGGTCAGGACGATCTTGCCAAAGGCCCCGCGGTCGAGATGGTCGAGTGCCGCAGGCAGGTCGGCGAACCTGTAGCGACCGTCGATCACGGGCTTGAGGCCAACGCGATCCACGGCGCGAACTAGGTCCTCCTGCGCGCGCCGGTGGCCGACGGCGATCCCCTGGATGACCGGATTCTTCAATAACAAGGGGCCTACAGGCCCGGACACCTCGTTTCCTTCGAGCACGCCAATCATCGAGATGCGGCCGCCCGACGCGACTGCCTGTATGGAGCGAGCGAGGTGCGATCCTCCGACAATCTCCAAGACATGATCGGCACCGCGGTCACTGGTCAAACGATAGACAGCTTCGACCCAGTCCTCGGCCCGGCGCTTGATGATGTGATCGGCAAGGCCCAGCGACTTTACGCGCTCCAGCTTCTCGTCGCTGCCGGAGGTGACGATCACCTCGGCCCCATGCGCCTTGGCGATCTGGGCGCCGAACAGGGCAACGCCGCCGGTTCCCTGGATCAGCACGCTCTCGCCCGCCCGCAGGTGCCCGCGCTCAATCAGCGCGAACCAGGCTGTCAGGCCGGCAACGGGCAAAGTACTGGCCGATGCGTCATCCAGGCTCGACGGCGCTGCGGTGAACCAACCTTCGGGGGCAGCTAGGTACTCCGAGAGAACACCCTGGTGACAGCCGCCGAGCGGCTCATAGAACGGCTTGCGGCCGCTGCCCGGCGGCTTGCCTTCGATCCAGCGGGGCGAAAACGTGGAGATCACACGGTCGCCCACCCTGAAA
Source organism: uncultured Acetobacteraceae bacterium (assembly GCA_964236715.1). Lineage (GTDB taxonomy): Bacteria > Pseudomonadota > Alphaproteobacteria > Acetobacterales > Acetobacteraceae > CAHJXG01. The sequence goes on from CAXSGE010000131.1 coordinate 3,045, forward strand.
CGAGTGACACCCTCTCCTACGGCTGCGACCGTGCCTGCCATGTCCGAGGCCGGCGTGAACGGCCAAGGCAGGACGCCACCCAAGCCTTTCCCGATCATGTCCCCGTCCCGGAAGTTGAGTGCGACCGCCCCAACCCTCACCAAAAGTCCGCCGGGCGCCGGCTCGGGCACGGACACTTCGGTTAGGCGGAGGTTCTCCCGGCCAAGAGCATTCATCTGCCACCGCTGCATCGTCTTCTGCACTTGTCTTTCCACCAACTGTTCGTCTGCCTAACGATGTGGGCTGCACTTTCTGTCCTGTTGGTGGCGATTGGGCGCGACTTTGTATCCTGGCAGGCTACAGTGCTGCGGCATGCTCGACACGTTCACTGATGTTCCCGTCTTCGTCGCCGTGGTCGAGGAGGGCGGCTTCTCGGCCGCGTCGCGTCGCCTCAACCTGTCCCGCTCGGCCGTGGGCAAGGCCATTGCCCGCATCGAGAGCCGGACTGCGGTGCGGCTGTTCCACCGGACGACGCGCAGCCAGGCCCTGACCCAGGACGGCCAAGCTTTCTACGAGCACTGCCAGCGCGCCCTGGTCGAGTTGCGGGCCGGTGAGGCGTTGCTGGACTCGGGACGGAAGGTTGTCAGCGGAAGACTCCGGGTCACGGTGCCGGTTCTGTTCGGCCGGCTATGCGTCGCCCCGGTGCTGACGCGGCTTGCCGCGGCCCACCCTGGGCTTGAACTCGACCTCTGTTTCAGCGACCGCCTTGTTGACCTGCTTGAGGACGGGTTTGACCTTGCCGTCCGCAACGGGCCGCTCGGCGACGGGTCCGGCTTGATGGCTCGCCGCATCGCGCGCGAGACGACGATGATATTTGCATCGCCAGCTTATCTTGAGCGGCATGGCACGCCGGAAAGCCTGGATGACCTCATAGGCCATCAAGCGGTCACCTACGGCCGGAACGGCCGGGTTCAGAGATGGCTGTTCCCACGCGAGGGGGCCGCACCGCAGGAGGTGAACTTGCCGACCCGGTTGCGCCTTGACGACCTTGACGCCATTGCCGACGCGGCAGCGGCCGGCTTTGGACTGGCCTGGCTGCCGGGCTGGCTCGTGCGCAGCAGGGTCGAGGCCGGCGACCTCGTGTCCGTCCTCCCAGGTATTCCGGCGCTCACGTCGGACATTCACGTCATCTGGCCTGAAACACCCTATCTGCCGACGCGCGTTCGTGCGGCCATCGACGCGCTCGCTGCGAAGGTTCCAGGTCTCAGCTCCGCTTGGGTGAGGGTGACTACCGCCAATGCGGGCTGCGGGCTGGACCGAAGTGCTATTGCTGACTGTCCGCCAAATCTTGGCTGACGAACATTGGTCTCTCCGCAGTGCCCTCACGGCCTGCGTTGCCGACGCTGTACCACTTCGTCAAACGACGAGACACCGTTGGCGAAGTCAGTTGTTTGTACCTTCATAACGCCAGCGACCGCACAATAGCAACTTCTTTGCCGGAAGATAAGTCATCGTAAATCATAGTTGCTTACTGAGGCAGACTAGGCGACTTCGCCAACGGTATCCGACGATTACACCAGATGCAACACCTGGGGTTCGTTGACGGACAACCCCGTCAGGTCCTGGGAAGGCTGTTGGAACTGGCCATAGGCCGCGACGCTGGCGGGTGACACACTCCCTGCAATGCAAGCCGATTCGGTCCTTGACCTTTACCTCGACGACGTACGCCGCGTTCGGGCGCTCAAGGCCGGAACAGCGGAGACCAGCTACTATCCTGCCCTTGGGGCGCTGCTGAACGGCGTCGGCGGCCAGCTCCGCCCGCGGGTGTTCTGTCTGCACCACCCATCCGGCGACGCCGGCATCCCTGACTTCGGACTGTTCGAGCAGGCGCAGTTCCGCCGTGACGAAGCGCCCACATGGGCCGCAACCGTCACCCCGGAGCGGGGCGTCGTCGAGGTGAAGGGGGCGTCGCATAAGATCGACGCGCTGGTGAGGGGCAAGCAGGTCCGCGAGCAGTACCTCCCGGCCTATGGCCTGGTGCTGGCAACCAACCTTTGGCAGTTCCTGACGATTGGCGGCAGACGCACCCGATCAGATCATAGTGGCATCAAACGCTCTGTCTAATCACGCAAATTGTACCGGCTTCGGGATAGGAGGGTTGCGGGCGGTTCAATTACAGATGTCCCGAGATTTTCCGATGTTCAGTGGGGAAGACCATCACGGAGACGATCAAGCAAGCGAGTGCGCCGACCAGGATGTCCGCGACCCGGAATAGCGGCCGCAAATAGACATCTCCTGCGGCAGGGATGAGGAACACCACCACCAGAGTAGTGCAAGCCAGGCGAAGTGTCGGGATTACGGCGGTCAACATGGCAAGCGGGATCAGCCCGACCACGAACAGCGGCAGCGTTGGCAATCCTTGCTCACGCAGGGCGATCAGGGCCATTCCGAACACGGCTCCTACCAAGGTTGCGACAATCCGGTCACGCCCGGCAGACCAGGTTTTGCTGAGTTCAGGCTGCATTACGACGATGGCTGTGATCACAGCCCAATAGCCTTCCGGCAACCTCATCAATGTCGCGCAGCCGCCCGCCAGCGCGCATGCGCTCAGCAGGCGGAAAGCCTGACGCCTTTGCTCTTTGCCGAACCGCATCTCCATCGTGGGGCTCCATCAAGCCTGTAACTGGCGGTTGGTAGATCTGCTTGTAGAGCGTGTGGAAGGGCACTCGGCAACGTTGCCTGCCGGACCGCCTGGATTGGGTATTTTCCGACCCATGTCCGACCCCATTCGGCTGACGTGAGTATTTTCCGAACCTATCATTCGGCATCGCCAGGGTGCCCATTGCTTCCAATGCACCTTGGAGAAGAGACATGAGCACGCGGGAAGCTAACCATTGTGGCTTTGGATCGTGCTCGTGAGCACGGGCAAGCCGCATCGGCTGCGCAGTTGGCTCTTCACCCCGGCGACCAAGCCCGATCGCTTTGCCAAGGCGGCTGCCGTCGGCGCTGATGCCCTGATCCTTGACTTGGAGGATGCCGTCGCACCCGCCGACAAGGACTCGGCGCGTCGAACGGCCCTGGAGTATCTTTCAGGTACCGCGTCGCCTGGGCCTGCCCGCATCCTGCGGATCAACGCGATCGAAACCGATGCCGGGCTTACCGACCTTGTCGCTTTGCTTCAAAGCCCAGCCGATCCTGACTTCATCGTCGTCCCGAAAGTCAACGCTGCGGCCCACCTGCACATCTTGGACAAGCTGCTCACAACAGCCGGGAAGAAAGCACGGCTCGTCGCCCTGGTCGAGACGGCGCAAGCGTTGTCCTCGATTGACGGTATCGCCACAGCCACGCCGCGCTTGGGTTCGCTGATGTTCGGCGCGGCCGACATGGCGGCCGATCTTGGTGCGGTCACTGGCTGGGGACCCTTGCTGGGCGCGCGAAGCCGGATCATCGCAGCCGCAGCGTTGGCGCAGATCCCGGTTATTGACTCGCCATTTTTCGACTTCAAGGACGCGGACGGCCTCGCCCAAGAAACAGCAGAGGCGATCGCCCTTGGTTTCACCGGGAAAGCCGCAATCCATCCCGACCAAGTTGCCACGATCAATAAGGCGCTGACGCCAAGTGCCGAGGCTCTGTCCCACGCTCACGCGGTCATGGTGCAGAACAAGAAGGGCGTCGGTGTCATCGACGGCCAAATGATCGATGAAGCAGTCGCTCGTAAAGCGCGGCGCACGCTGGTTGCCGCCGGCGAGATGGTCTGACACCCCGACTGCACAAACAACACGAAAGAACATCACAGATGAACGACATGGCAATTCCTGCGCCTGCAACGGAGGCTATTTCCGCTTATAAGACCCTCGGCGCGCACCGGTATCGCGAGACATCGGGCCTGTACTACGAGGACTTCGAGCCGGGTGATGTGTTCGAGCACAGGCCGGGCCGCACGATCCTGGACACGGACAACACCTGGATGACGCTGCTGTCCATGAACACGCAGCAACTCCATTTCGACGCCGCCTACGCGGCCAAGACCGAATGGAAGAAGCCGTTGGTCGACTCTACCGTCACCCTCGCGCTGCTGACAGGCATGAGCGTCCGCACGGTCAGCGGCAAGGTGGTCGCCAACCTCGGCTGGGACAAGGTCAAGGCCACGGGTCCGCTCTTCGCCGGCGACACGCTGTATGCGGAAAGCACGGTGCTGCACAAGCGCCTGTCCGCCAAGCGCCCGACCCAGGGCATCGTCACGGTCGCGACGAAGGGCGTGAACCAGGATGGCCTGGTGGTGATGACGTTCGAGCGCACGATGCTGATCTACTGCCGCGGCCACTCACCGGAAGAAGCGGCCGGCTACTGAGCCTCCCTCAGCAGAACGACAACCGCTTGCACGTCATGCTCAAGGAGATCGGACTATGGACGCCCATGCCCTTTACCAGTCGAAGCTGACCAGCCCGGACCAGGCTGCGGCCCTCATCTCGTCAGGCTCGACGCTTTCGATGGGCATGGCGATGTCCGAGCCGCCCGCGTTGCTCAAGGCCATCGCGGACCGTGCGCGGGCAGGCAGACTATCGGCTCTGAAACTCTACTACTACGAGTCGACGGCGATCGCGGGCGACACCGTGCTCGCCTATGACCTGAACG
>CAXSGE010000132.1:0-7473 GCA_964236715.1 uncultured Acetobacteraceae bacterium
GCTCAACGCCGTCCGCATCGTCACGGGCAAGAACTCCATGCGCCACACCATGCGCGATGCAGTGCTGGACGTGCGCGTTCTCGCCGACATCCTCAACTACATGCCCGTCGCTTGATGCGAAAGCCCTGGGTGCCGACCTCGCTTAGCTTGACTTTCCGCAATTTTGGTGGATGGCAGGCTCAGCAGAGCGCCCAGAAGATGTCTTCGGACGCGATAAATTGGAGAGCTTCGTCAGGAGGCAGGACCGTGCCTCCAAAAGGACCAGCTGCAACCCATCGCTCCTTGCTCGCTGACCAGTAGAGGACTTCAACGCTGTCGTTGCGGCCAGTCGGGCGAAGTCTGGCGGCCGGTGCACCAGAGCGGGCGTGATGGAGCGTGCAGCCGCGGTTGCGTCGCTCGGGGATGACGGCGCCTCGTGGGAAATGGAAGCATTCGACACGCTGGAAAATGTCGTCGGTCATCAGGTCCAAAATACACGTCTTCACGTTCGAGCGCCGCCGTTGCGCAATGCCGATCATGCATCTGCCGCTCTTGCGGCTCGGTTGGGGCCAGACTCTATGAATGTGATGTCGGCACATTGCACCCATACTGATGTTTTACCCAGCAATACGAGCCCAATCCCGCCAGTGCTCGCGGGCTGGCTATCCGTCTTGCGCGACTGCTTCACGGCGCCTGTTTGGCGCCACGTCCTCGTGCTTGTGGCCGGAGCGGTGCTGGCACCGGGCAAGCGCACGGTCAGCCAAGCCCTAAGGGTTATGGGCTTGGCTTCGAGCCCGGGCTTTGGGCGCTGCCACGAGGTGCTGGACAGGGCCCGTTGGAACAGCCGCGCCGTAGCGCGCAAACTGCTTGCGCAGGTGCTGGATGTCTTCTTGCCCACGGGCGGCGTCGTGATCGGGATCGACGACACGATCGAGCGTCGCTGGGGCGCCAAGATCAAGGCCCGGGGGATCTATCGCGATCCCGTGCGCTCGTCGCACGGCCACTTCGTCAAAGCGGGCGGGCTGCGCTGGCTGCCGCTCATGGTGATCGTGCCGATCCCCTGGGCGAGCCGTCGCTGGGCACTGCCGTTCTTGACCGTGCTGGCGCTCTCTCAGCGCTGGAGCGATGCACGTCGGCGTCGCCACAAGAAGCTCACTGACTGGGCCCGTCAGGCGATCCTGCAGACCAAGCGCTGGCCCCCGCAGCGGCGCATCGTCGTCGTGGCCGCAGCGGCTTTGCAGCCCTCGACCTGATCGCGGCAGTCCGCCGCCACGTCTGCCTAATCACCCGGTTGCGCCTGGATGCCAGCCTGTTCAAACCGGCACCGCCGCGGCGGCCAGGGCGGCTGGGCCGTCCGCCTCTGAAAGGTCCGCGCGTGCCGAAGCTGACCCAGATCCTAGCCGACCCGAGAACCGTCTGGTCGTTGATCACCTTGCACGAGTGGCATGGCGGGCAGCAGCGAACGCTTGAGGTCGTCTCAGGCACGGCGGTTTGGCATCACAACCGCCTGCCACCGGCGCCGATCCGCATTCATGCCGCTTCGCGGCATGTCCCGCCGAGGGATCGCCTTCGGCAATGGTGCTGGTGCGCGATCCCACCGGAGAACGCGCGCCGCAGGCATTCCTTGCAACCGACACCAAAGCCAGCCCGGCCCAAATCCTCGGCTGGTTCGTCTCCCGCTGGCGGCTTGAGACGACATTCCAGGAAGTGCGCGCGCATTTGGGCGTGGAAACACAGCGCCAGTGGTCCGACCTTGCCATTGCGCGAACGACACCGGCGCCGCTCGGGCTTTTCTCGCTGATAACGATTTGGGCGAACGGACTATTTGCGGCCTCCAGCCGAGCAGCCCGTCCCCGTATCGCCACGTGGTACGGAAAGACCGAGCTCACATTCAGCGACGCCATCGCCACAGTACGCCGCCTTCTTTGGTGCCCGTTGGATTTATCGACGTCCCGGGACGACACAGAACTCGTCGAAATACCAGTGGGCCTTCTCAAGCGTCTCGCCGAGACTCTCTCCTACGCAGCCTGAAATGCGGAAAGTCCAGCTTAGGCGATGTCCGTGGAAGAGGGTAGCACGATCAGATTGGACATAGCGAAGCGGATTTTCCACACTTGTGAGGCGGATGCATTCAGCCATGAAGTATTCCGCAAGCGGCTGGCGCGAGCGAAGCTACTCGAACTTTTCGCCGCTCAGCCGCCGTACGCGATGGTGATGAAGACCCGCGCCGAAACGCACTACTGGGTGGAGCTGGTCAAAATCCTATGGAAGTGGGCAGCGGCCAGTCGTAGGTTGGGGTCGGTGCCACCTTACCCTGGAAACGCTCGGCGCTGCACATTGAACATCCTGTCCAGACCGCCACCCGTCTTGATGATGCCACGCCAATCGCCGTGGACGCCACGCTGTTCGTGGCGCTAAAGCTCAGCCTGTCGAGCTGGATCGTCGTGGCCAGCGCGCCCGGCGACGATAAGGCGAGCAAGCGCGGTGTTGCGGCCTGCGACGGTCCGGGCCTGCTAGCTTTGTTGGACTGCTTGCACCAGCGTGCCGGGCAGCGGTGCCGTTGCCCGGTAACGGTCGTTGTCATGCAGGAGGCTGGTCGCGATGGCTTCTGGGTGCATCGTTTGCTGGAGGCGCACGGGGTGTGGAGTGTCGTTGTCAATCCGTCGTCGATTGCGGTGAACCGCCACAGCCGCCGGGCCAAGACGGACCGCATTGATGCGGAAGCGATGCTGCGGACGCTGATGGCGTGGCGCGCGGGGAGCGGCAGGTGCGCGCGATGGTGCGGCCGCCCTCGCGCGAGGCGGAGGATGCCCGTCGGCTCAACCGCAAGCGGGAGGCCCTGCTGGCTGAGCGCATCCGGCACGCCAACTGGATCAAGGGGCTGCTCGCGACGCCGGGCGTGTTCGGCCTCGAGCCACGTTGCACGAGCGGCAGGCACGGTTGGCTGCGGTGCGCACACCGGAGAGAGCGGCATTGCCGCCCCGGCTTGCTGCCGAGATCCTACGCCAGGTGGACCGGTTCCAACTCGCCATGTCCGGCAAACCTCTCGGTTCGACGCAGCAGCTTGCGGACGTAAAGGCGGCGCGCGATGCCGCGCTTGCGGCCGGGCGCGTGGCCAGCTCTGCCTTTGATACCGCGGCGGCAATCAATGATGGGGCGAACGGGACAGCCACGTCGCTGCCGCAACAAGAAGGATCTGGTGCGCGCTTGCTGCGGCTGAAGGGAATCGCCCGGAGACGGCGTCGGTGCTGGCGGGCGAGGCATTCTCCCGCGACTTCCGCAACCGACGGGAAGTGGCGTCGTATGCGGGCCTTGCACCAAGTCCATGGCAGAGCGGCGGCGTCGATCATGAGCAGGGTACCTCGAAGGCGGGCAGCGCACGGGTGCGCAAGACCATGGGGCAGCTAGCCTGGCTGTGGCTGCGCAATCAGCCGGACAGCGCGCTGAGCGCCTGATATCACAAGCGGGTCCGCGACGGACGCGGCCGCATCAAGCGCATTGCCATCACGGCACTGGCGCGCAAGCTGCTGGTGGCACCCTGGCGCTTCGTCACCCACGGCCTGGTGCCGACCGGCGCTGTGCTGAAGCCAGCCCAGGCGGGCTGACAAGGACGCAACACAAGTAGTAGCGCCGTTCCAGGCTGGTGCTGCCGTTTCGTTCGACCTCGGCTTCGACCACCGCGATGGCGCGCAGGCCCGGGAAGCGGGGCTCGCCTGGGAACCACCGGGCGGTGGTGAGCCAGTCCACGTCGTGGCTGACCTGGTGACGGCGGACTTCAATGCGGCCATGGTCGCCGTCGGTCGTCTCGAAGCGGCTGTAGACTTTGGCGGCGGGATCGCCGAGGTAGCGCCTGATCTCGTCATGCAGGCTGGACTGATTGCCCTTGACCGCGAGCAGGTAGTCGCCGCCGTGGTCGAGGATGGCCTGGGCGATCTTGGTTTGCGTTCCCATGGCGTCGATGGTGACAAGCGCGCCGGTGAGGGCCAGGCGTTCGAGCAGGAACGGGATGGCGGTGATCTCGTTGGACTTGGCCTCGCACGCCTGCTGGCCGAGCACCAGGCGCTGGCTGCTGGCCCAGGCCGAGACCATGTGCAGCGGCCCGCGATCTTTGGCACGGTCGTGCGTGCGTCGCGAGGTCTTGCCGTCGATGGCAACGATTTCGGGAATGGTGGAGGCCGGGGCCGGCTCGCGCAGGCCCTCGACCCAGGCGGTGAAACACTGGGGCGAACAGCGCGCCATCGAAGGCGTTGATGACGTCGTTGAGGGTGTTGTGGCTGGGGACGCCCGCCGCAAATGGCAGCAAGCGGCGCAGGAAGTCGTGGTGCATCTGCCCCCAACGCCTGATCTCCACGAAGTCCTCCGCCCCAGCCAACGTGCCGCACAACACCAAGAGCAAGACCTCCGGCAACGGAAACAGCACCTTCCAAAACTGGCGTGGGTCTTCCAACGCAGCGAACTGCTCGATCAGCGATGGGCCGGACATCGGGAAGCCTCCTCAACAAGAGGTTTCCCATGAATCAGACTTCAAGCCGTGCCGGAAGCCCTCAGCCGTTCAAGCGATTGCCCTGGATGACGAGGGGAGTGTCAAAAACCTGGGGCGCTACGCCGCGAGCTGGATTTCTTGCTGACGGAAGCGTCCGTCCAGCACTGCGGCCCTGACCTGAAGCACACGACGGGCGCCTTGGGGCGACCAACGCATCTGGCCTCGCTTATTCATGCGCACGTTGACCAGGTTGTTGACCGTGCCTTCTGCGCGTGAGGTGGAGATCGGCTTGCCGGCCCGGTCGCGCTGGCCGTAGTCGATCAGCGCACCCTCGTTGTTCTCGATGTAGCTGCGCAGCTTCGTGCAACGCGTGACCAGGCGCCTGGCCTTGGCTTCGACGGCGGGTTCGTTCAGCACGATGGCGTCCTTGGCCTCGCTCGTGATCCGGCCCAGGGCCTCGCACGCCTTGTCGTGGCAGCCGTTCCAGAGCAGGTGGCGCAATCGTTCCACGTCGATCTGAGCAAGGTCGAGTGGGGCAAGGGGCGGCGGCTCGAGGGCGCACAGGCCGCGCATGACCTGCTCGACATGGCGCACGCGCATGGAGAGATGGAACCAGTCGAGGATAGGCTCCACGGGGCCGCTCGTGGCCGAGCGCACCAGCGCCGGCAGCGCGGGGTCGCCGTCGCTGATCACGGTGACTGCGTCGCCCTCCCGCCAGCCCTACGGAGTTCGCATAAGTACGGAATGACTTTCTCTCGGATCTGAGCCGTGATTTCCCTTGCTCTGAGCGTTGGCGAAAGGTCAGCTTCATGGTGCAGGAAGATTTGGGTGGGTTCGGTGATGCGCGTCTTCGGCGCGTTGGCGCGCGTTTGCTGGAGGCGATGGGTGAGCAACCGACGACCTGCCTCCATGCGCCGGCGAAAGACCGCAACGAGGCGCTTTCCTTTGGCCGTTTCCTCGACCACACCTGCGTCAGCCGGGATGAGATGCTGACCACGGCTGGGCGGTTCACCGGCCAGCGTGCGGCCGGGCGGCACGTGTTGGCAATCCAGGACACGACCGAGTTCAACTTCCCCCGCCACGCTGCCAGCAAGCGCGGTTTCGGGCGATCCGGCAATGACCGCGATCTCGGGTTGTTCTTGCATCCAACCATCGCGGTGGATGCCGCCCATGGCGGCATGATCGGCTTGGTCGGTGCGCAGGTCCTCAACCGCACAGACGCCAAAGGGGATGGCCTCAAGCAGCGGCCGATGGAGGACAAGGAGTCGTATCGCTGGCTGCTTGCCGCCGACGAAGCCTCCGAGATGCTGGCAGGGACGGCGAGCATCACCATGGTCGCCGACCGCGAGAGCAACATCTACGAGCAGTTCGCCCGCTGTCCGAAGGGTGTGCAACTGCTGACACGTGCCGCCCACGATCGGTGCCTGGCCGAGGCTGGGCGGTTGTTCGCAACCGTCGCTGCCTGGCCTGAACAGCATCGCGAAACGATCATGGTGCCCGAACAGCCTGGACGCGAGGCGCGCACGGCCTGCCTGGCGCTGCGGTTCGGCGCGGTGTCGCTGCGCCGTCCGGCAACGGCGCGCAAGGACTTGGTTGTGGGACGAGCACCAGGTCACTGTCGCCAAACAGACGCTGGGCCGCGAATTGCGCGCCATAAACTACCGCAAGCTCTCTGCCCGCCCTCGTCACCACACCCAGGTGGAGGGAGCCGTCGAGCTTTTTAAAACGGTTTCGCCGGCTGTTTGACGGCGATCGCACGCGCGAAGGGCATTGATCTCGGGTGAACCCCTTGGTTCGACCTCGCCGACCTGGAGGTTTGGTTCGGTGACGAAGCCCGCATTGGCTAGAAGAACAAGCTCACCCGGCGTTGGGCCCGTCGCGGCACCCGACCGTCTGCCCCGCTCGAACAGCGCACGGCGTCGACCTACATCTTTGGTGCTATCTGTCCCAAGGAGGGCAAAGGTGCCGGCCTCGTGCTGCCCTGGTGCGATATCGAGGCGATGGCGCTGCACTTGGCAGCCATCTCGCAGAAAATCGAACCCGGCCGGCATGCAGCCCTCCTGCTCGACCAAGCCGGATGGCATGTCTTGGCCAAGCTCCTTGTGCCGGAGACAGCCGCAAACGCTTCGCGTTTCGGCGACATCACCATCGTGCCTCTGCCGGCCAAGTGCCCGGAGCTGAACCCACAAGAAAATGTCTGGCAGTTCATGCGCGACAACTGGCTGTCAAACCGGGTGTTCACTTCCTACGACAACCTGGTCGACCATTGCTGCGCCGCCTGGAACAAGCTCACCGATGCGCCCTGGACCATTATGTCCCTCGGATTGCGCGACTGGGCTCATGAGTTCTAATCAACGAGTCTTGGTATAACAGGCCGGCGAACCAGGAGAGCAACATGGATTTCAACCGCCTCGGCCATTCGGGCCTGCGTGTGCCTGTCCTTGCGTTCGGCACAGCGACCTTCGGCGGTGGCAACGACTTTTTCAAAGCGTGGGGGTCCACGGACGCCGCCGGCGCGTCTCGGCTGATCGACGTCTGCCTCGACCATGGCGTTAGTTTATTCGACAGCGCAGACGTATATTCGGCGGGGCTGGCCGAGCAGATCCTGGGCGAGGCGATCAAGGGCAAGCGGAACCGCGTCCTGATCTCGACCAAGACGACGTTTCCGATGGGGACCGGGCCGAACGACTTCGGCTCGTCCCGCCAGCACATTCTGGACGCGGTCGAGGCCTCGCTGACCCGGCTCGGCGTCCGCCACATCGACCTGCTCCAGCTGCATGGGCAGGACTACAACACCCCGGTCGAGGAGACGCTGAGCACGCTGGACCAGCTCGTCCGCAGCGGGAAGGTCCGCTATGTCGGATGCTCGAACTTCTCCGGCTGGCACTTGATGAAGTCGCTCGCAGCGTCGGATCGATACGGCTATGCGCGCTACGTGGCGCACCAGGCCTACTATTCCCTGCTCAACCGTGACTACGAGTGGGAGCTGATGCCGCTCGGCCGCGACCAGG
>CAXSGE010000133.1:0-7343 GCA_964236715.1 uncultured Acetobacteraceae bacterium
GTTTCCAGTTCCACGGCAGCAGCTCGTGCAGCCGTGACGCGGGATGGTCGGCGATCCGGCGCAGGACGTCGGCAAGCCAGGCGCGCGGGTCGATGGCGTTCAGCTTGGCGCTAACGATGAGCGAGTACATGGCCGCGACTCTGTCGCCGCCGCGATCGCTTCCCGCGAACAGCCATGCCTTGCGCCCAAGTGCCTGCGGGCTTCCGTACGCTCAACCTGGACTATCCCTCGCGCAGACACGCGTTGGAAGGCTTGGTCGAGCACGTTCATGGATCGGCATCTGACTTCATCGGGCAGGACAATGCACCCGTCCACTTCGTGACCCACTCCATGGGTGGTCTTGTGGCGCGTGCCTATGTCGCGCGTCACCGGCCCAAGAGCCTGGGCCGCGTCGTCATGCTCGGACCTCCGAACCAGGGCAGCGAGGTCGCTGATCTTTTAGCCGGTACTGTCCTTTACAGAAAATTCTTTGGGCCAGCCGGAGGGAAGCTTACGACTTTTGGCAAGAACGCGTTGCACCAAACCCTAGGGAATGTGGACTACTCGCTTGGAGGCATTGCGGGCGATCGTTCGGTTTACCTGTTCGCCTCCTTGATCATTCAGGGCCCCAACGACGGACGCGTGTCAGTGGCCAGAACCTCCGTCGCGGGAATGTCGGATCATCTGACACTGCATGTGACCCATCCTTTGATGGCGCGTGATCCGGCGGTGATCCGGCAGGCCGTCCACTTTCTCCTACATGGACGCTTCATCGCCAGTTCCGTGATCATGCCTGCAGCGAAGTAGTCCGCAGCTTCCCGATGCGCCACTGTTCAGCGCCGTGCCGGGCCGCAAGCCGCTTGGTCGGCCGGACCCGTTCCAGCAGCTCGCTTGAAGGCGGTTTGGGCCCGCGAGGTGAGAGGGCAAATGCTGGCGGTCTGCCGGCCTGATCCGCCTCATCTAATGTGGGCAGAAACCGATGGTCTCGCGCCGGAGCGCAAATGATTTCGGGTCGCTGCACCTATTGGGAAAAGCGCCGACTACTTCCGGGCGCACGTCGACGGACGTGGAGGGCAATCGGGAAAAGGTGGTTCCCTGCTTGCAATTCACGGTAACTGATAACGTCGCACAACTGATTGGAAACCTCGGCCGAGACCCAGAGGTGCGCAGCACCCAAAACGGCAAGGTCGTCAGCCTCAGCATCGCCACGAGCGAGAGCTGGAAGGACAAGCACACCGGCGAACGCAAGGAACGCACCGAGTGGCACCGTGTCGTCCTCTTCAACCCCGGCCTCTGCGACCTGGCCGAGAAGTATCTCGTCAAGGGCAGCAAGGTCTTCGTCGAAGGCCAGCTCAAGACCCGCAAGTGGACCGACAGCGACGGCGTGGAGCGGTATTCCACCGAGATCCACCTGAGCGCCTACAACGGCACCCTGACCTTCCTGGACAGCCGGCGCGACACCGAGGGCCGCGGCTCGTCCCGCGACGCCTGGGCAGGCGGCGGTGGCAGCACCGGCGCTGATCTGGATGGGGACATCCCGTTCGGCCCTTGCTGGCAGTAGGCCGCCTGATCCCTCGCAGCCCATCCCAAGCGGCGCCGGACACCGTGCCGGCTCCGCTTGGGTTGTCTCCATCGGAGCTAATCATGGATCAACGAACACCCGAACCGCCGTTCCGGGACGCCTGCCCGCCCACCGGAAGGAGCAGCGACGTCGCGCAGCCCGAAGACGGCCGCGCCCGCAGCGTCCGCTCCTGCATGAGAAGCGCCGACGCCTGGCGTCAGAACGCCCGCTATGTCCGCGAGCGTGCTGGCCGGCCGCAGCTCAACCCGCAGGCCAGGGCCGCGCTACTGCGCGAGGCCGACGTCTCGGACCGGCAGGCCGAGTGGTGGGAGGTGGAAGCGGAGGACGGCCGGCGCTGACGCGCAACAGCCGGGCATCCGCAGCGGGTTTGCTAGGCGATACCGGCCAGGGTGATAAGACCGGCGCCCGACTAGCCGGGCCAATTGAATGACCGCAGAGAAGGACGTCAGCATGACAACTTAGACATGGGTGCAACGCAGCCTTCCCCTGCTTCCGGTGCCGCCCTGCCTCGCTGCGCTTATCGCCGTCTACGGCCACGGCCACGGCCACGCCCACGTGGCCGTGCCGGGCAGCCGGCGGAAGGATCCAGGACGCGGCTTGTCGCGCTCATGCTGGCAAGTTTCTGCGCCCTCAAGCGCGCCACGATCTTTGCCAGCCATGCGATCGTGGCCTACGGCCTCGGCGGGTAGATTGCAGCCGGCCCCAACCGGCCATGCTGGTGACGCACGGTACTTATCCCGGCCGCCCTGATGCGGCGCGGCCGCGGGCGACGGTCCGGCCTTGCAGACCGCACGGCGCAAGCGCCGGTTGGCGCGTCACTGCCCGGACTGCGCCATCATGTGATCCACCGCCTCAGCTTCGCTGCCCACGAACAAACGGCCATTGTTGTCCTCGACCGCAACGTATATCCCGCTGAGCAGGCCCTCTCGCAGATGCGCCAGGGCCTGCTCGGCATGGTCCTCATCGCCCGGCTGGCATTGGGCACGCAGACCTTGAACGACGGAGGCTGGGTTCAGGCGCGTCCAGGGCATCGCAGCATTCCTTGCATCCGGCGTGTCGCGTCCGCGTTCCGGCTATAGCAGACAGGGCAGGGCAGGCAGGGAAGCCCGCGGCTCCCCCGCCCCGCTGGTCAGGCCGGCTCGTCCTGGCGCGAGCGCGCAGGCCGGGCGGCATCGATCAGGAACAGCCCGTTCTCGACCCCCGTCCCCGAACGCCGCCACGGCTCGCCGCGCTCGTGGCAGTCAAGCGCCTGCCTGGCGCCACGCGCCGCGTCCGTCGCCGCCCGCGCGGCGAGCGCCGCCATCGTCCACAGCGCGCGGCTGCGCCGCACCTCCTCGTGCCGGCGGTCCAGCAGCCCGCCAAAACCCGCCGCCTTGGCCTCCCTCAGCCGGGTGACGGCCTCCTCGGCCGCCGCCTCGGCGTCGCAGTGCTCCCAGCCCAGCGCGCAGGCCCGCTGCACCTGCACCTCGTTCACCGCCCGCAGGTGCGCCAACGCCGCGTCCACCCCCATGCTGAACTCCAGCGTCTCCGCCAGCAGCGTGAACGCCTGCACCGTCTGCGCCAGCGTGTCGGGGCGGCCGTCGCCGTTGGCCCACTCGTCCGCCATCGCGTCGGCCAGGTCTGACCGCGGCGCCAGCTCCTCGGCCAAGGCCAGCGTCGGCTTGGCACGCCGTTCGGTTGGGAAGCGCACCACGCCGCCCGTCCCGGAAAGAACATCTAACTTCATGACGTACTCCCTTGTCGTCACCACAGGTGTACGACGATTCGCCGGCGGGGATCAAGTCTAAAGCGACATAGAACATTGTTATTGTTATGTATTGTGTCCTGGAGCAAGGACCTGGCCGCCTGCATCGCCACGCTCTGGCCCACCCGGCGCCGATGCGGCCGGAGCGCAGGGCGCCCGCAGGATGCAAGCGCGAGGGAAGCCAGCCCCGGTGAGGGAACGAGCACGATGGGGAAACGTGCTACGGCAGGCCGCGGACCGCCGCAAAGGGTGGGTCCTCGCCAGCGTCGCCGGGCCAAGCAGCCCGGCGACCCTGCCTCCGGTCCCGCGCCAGCGCGCGCCTTTGCCCCGGCCCGCCGCCCGCCGTCTCCGGACCGCATCAGCACCGAAGCTGATGACAACGGAGAGCACGACGATGAACACGACGATCAACCCCATCGCAATCCCCACCCCAGGCACCCCGGCCTACTGGGCCGCCCAGCGTGAGGCCGTGGCGCTACTGGCGACCTACAAGGTCGCCGCCTCCGATGCCTGCTGGGTCTGGATCGAACTCGACAGCCTGCGCCAGATTGCAGCGCACGGCTTCGCCGCCCGCATGTTTGCAGCACAGGGCAACGACTTGCCAGGCATGATCCACAGGCTGCAGCAGATCGTCCACGAAATCGGCGAGAATGACGAAGCCGCCGAGGAGGAGGATGCAGACAGCCCCAGCGCACCGCCGCCCGGCGCCGACTGGTGCCGCCGGGGATGTCACGTCACGGGCCAGCGTCGTCTCGCTGTCCGCATAACGGCCCAGTTTGGCGCCGAACAGCACGTGCGTGCCGTTCTCCACCAGCGCCACAAAGCGCAGCTGCGGAAAGGCGCTCTCGCCGCGGCTGGCACCCGGATAGCCAAAAGCGGTGCCGTTCTCGGCCGTGTCGGCCACATCCAGGCTGGAGCCGTCCAGGCTCACCAGCCGCCAGCCTCGATACCATGCCCCCTTGCTGGCGCGCGTCGCCACCGGCTGCACGACCTGCTCGTAGAGCCGGCGCAGCGGCACCTCGCCCAAGCGGCTGCGCGCCTGCGAAATGCCGCTCTTGCCCGCCACCTTGACCGCATCGGCGCCCCACAGCCAGCGCAGGCCTTCCAGCAGGCAGCGCAGCACCTCCCGGGTGCTGGAGCCCATGTACAGCGCCATCGCGATAGCGTAGTAGACCATCACCTGCGCCGGCAGGTCGCGCTCGCGCTCGCTCGCCTTGCCGGTCTCCGCCAGGACCTGCTGCACCCGGTCCGGCGGAAACGTCTTGGCGATCACGCCAAGGCTAATGTGGTCGCTGACACGAACGCCGGCCGGAAGGCCGGCAGGAATACCCGCCATCGCTGTCGATCCCAGAAAACCGACCAGTGATATAGGGTGCCTAAATGGCTAAATGAACGGTATTGGGGCTAGCCTGGCGCGCGGCGACGTCCTGATCATGGACAACCTGCCGGTCTACAAAGCGGCTGGCGTCCGCCAGGCCCTGGAGGCTGCCAAGATAACGCTGCTTTTCCTGCCGACGTACAGCCCTGACCTGAACCCAATTGAGATGGTGTTCGCGAAGACAAAAGCACTGTTGTGGAAGGCAGCCATCCGGACGGTTGATGCGCTACGGCGGGCACTCGGCAAAATCTCGCAATCCCTGACCCGAGAGGAATGCGTCAACTACTTCCGGCACTGCGGCTATGTCCAGTCAGCCTGATAACGCTCTAAGTTCTTCCCCAAGGCGCTTTACAAAACGCGGGCGCGCATCGAGCAAACGGTGGGCAAGCTCAAGCGCTTCAAGCGTGTGGCGCTACGCTGCGAGAAAACCGCCGAAAGTTACAGCGCCATCGTGGCGTTCGCCTGCACCATGATCTTGGTCAAATCCGTCCACACGGCCTAGTAGCAGCGCGTTAACCGCCTCTGCCGAACAAGGGCGTCCGAACAGCCAGCCCTGGCCGACGTCGCAGCCGAGGTCGCGCAACAGCGCTGTCGTCTCAGGCTCCTCAATTCCTTCCGCGACGGTGATGAGGCCGAGGCTTTGCCCGAGGCCGATGACCGCGGCGACAATCTTACGGCTTTCCACGTTGCTGGCCATCGCGCCCACAAAACTTGCATCGATCTTCAGCTTGTCAAACGGCAGCATGTTCAGATGCCGCAGGCTCGAATAGCCGGTGCCAAAGTCGTCGAGCGCCAGTCGCACGCCCAAGATTTTAAGTTCATCGAGAAGTTCACGCGCTAAATCGAGATCACCGACCAGCGCACTTTCGGTGACCTCTAGTTCAAGGCGGTGTGGCTGCAGCCCGGAAGCCTCCAGCGCCGCCCGGACCATCGCAGGAAAACCTCGGTCACGCAGCTGCAGCGGTGACACATTGCAAGCAACAAACGTCCCGGGTGGCCATGTCATCGCAATGCAGCAGGCGCTCCGCAGCAGGTGGTCGGTCAGCAGGCCTATCAGCCCGATGTCCTCGGCGAGCGGTATGAATTCGGCTGGCGAGACCATGCCGCGGGTCGGATGCGGCCAGCGCGCCAGCATCTCGAACCCAATTAGGCGCTCGGTGCCCATCTCGACCAGCGGCTGAAAATGCGGGATGATAAGGTTGTTGGCAATCGCTTGACGCAGTTCGCCCTCAAGCAAGGCGCGCGCTTGGATGCGTGCATCCATGCTCGGCTCGAAAAAGCAGAACCGGCCGCGTCCATCGGCCTTTGCCCGATACAGCGCAACGTCGGCGCGACGGATCAGCGCTTCGATGCCCTCATCAGCGGACTGAGCGAGCGCCAAACCGATGCTCACGCTGACTTGGACCATGAGTCCGCTGGCGAGCTTGAACGGTTGTTCGAGTGCGGTGATGATCCGCTGAGCCAATTGAGCGACGGCCTCGATACGCAAACATGGCTGACCCGGTGCATCGAACGGAGCGGCAAGTGCGAATTCATCGCCACCCAGCCGGGCGATCAGGTCGCCGGCGCGCGCGAGAGCACGCAGGCGGGCGGCTACAAGCTGCAGCAGTTGGTCACCTGCGATATGGCCGTGCAAATCGTTGATGTTCTTGAAGTGGTCGAGGTCGAGCAGCAACAGCGTTATCCCGCTGCCACTCCGCCCTGCCCGTGCCAACATTGTCTGCAACTCATCATAGAGGCGTCGGCGATTGGGCAAATCGGTCAAGAGATCGGTGCACGCCACCGCCTCCGTGCGTGCCAGCGCCACTTGCAGCCGAGCGTGTCCGCGGGTAGCAAAAATAGCTGCGACAAGGAACACAGCGCCCAGAGCAAGCCCAACCGTTTCCCTCCAGGCGCGGTCGTCAAGCGTCCTTGTGCGAGTTGTTGCAAGTGTCTCAAGGTCCCGGCCAAATGCTTCGATCCCTGAGGCGTAGACCGCCTTGAGATAGGCGAATTCCGGACTGTCGAGCAACGCTTTGCCGCCATCGTGGTTACCGGCGGCACCCTCCGAAATAGAGGCCCGCTCCATCTGGATCAGTCCACGGTTCGCCTCATCCGTGGTTTCTGTTAGAGCCGCGCTAACCTCTGGTGTCGCGAGCGCGACAGCCTCGGAGATGGCAGCGGCCAGTTGCGGACCGGCCTCGTCATAACGGGCGGCCCAGCGGGGATCACCAGAAACAGCCGCCATGTAGGCCGACATGGTCAGCCACTCGTCAAGGTAGGCGAAAGTCCCGCGCAACTCGGCTACCCGCACCGCCCGTTGTGCCGCCACCCGCATTTCGCCGCGCGTTCCCGTTCCAACACAGCCAAGCCAGATTAGAATGCTGAGGCAAGTCGCCGCCGTCAACCCAAACAAAAATTGACCTGCCGACCACCAGTTTGGGCGTTTAGTCTCCAAAACAGAGGTATGAAGCAGGACTGCCATTCGTAAGATGTAAACCCACCAGTTTAAAAAGCGAACAGCTTAATGGATTTATCATGTCATTTTCTGTTGTGCTTCAAAGCGCGCTGAACAGGGTGTCGTCGCGGCGCGTCTATACGACCGCCAAGGGCTATACACCTCATGCCTAGCCCATCTTATTCACCGCATAGCTGGGATTCGGCGGCGGGTGTCGCGTAAG
>CAXSGE010000134.1:0-7339 GCA_964236715.1 uncultured Acetobacteraceae bacterium
CCACCCATCATCCCAAGATCCCGCTGTATGAGGTGCATTATGCCCGCCACGTCGGGATGCCCAGCGGCCGCGTCGTCTTGCTGTTGGCCTTCGGGATGTAGACCCTGCGAACCGGACAAGGGCGATACGTCCCCTCCGCCACGCGCCGGGCAAGATCAGCAAGCTTCTCCAGCGACATGCCGTCGAAGGTTTTGCCATCTGTGCCTGGAGTCAGAGCGCCCGCATTGCGGGAAATCCTGACATAGGCCCGCTCATATAGATAAGCGGACCGCATGAGGCGATGGAGGCCGTTGATCCGCCTGCCCGACTGCGACAGGGATGGCAGCGACTCGATCCTCTTCTCGATGGTGGCGGCCTGCATCAGCAGAACCTCTCGATCCAAAGTTCGAGTCCACGTGAGCTGCTCATGCCGTTGTTGGCGGCAACGTCCTTCCCCCAAGCCGAGGCGCTTTCGGTCCGGTTGCCCGGCCTTATACGCTTGCTTGTCCGCCCGCGGGCGGCTGTCCCGGACATTACTCCGGGCATTTGAGTACTATGACGGCTCCGTCGCCATACAGGTGCCGAGAGGAACCTGCTGTAGGCGATCCCGTAGTTGCGCGTGCTAGGAGTTGCAGTGCGGTTAGGTGCCCCGTTCGTTTCCTTGGTCCCCTGATTGGGGGTGCGCCGCACATGCTGGCGACAGGCGGCCCAGGCGGGGGCCTCCTGTCCTGTGCGGGATGACGTGTCAGCCGCGTTCATCATCGCTTACCCTTCTAGCCGCTCGGAAACTGGGGTTGAAGCAATCAAGCCTTCACCATACGCACTTTGCCCAGAACCTTTCGGCCAGGCTGCGGCGCCCAGCTTTTAGGTTGTCGCCCGACATGCTATTGTCCCGTTCCCCTTTCGGGATCTCAGCCGTTGCCGGCACCGGTAAGTCGGGTGGGCAGGAGCTATGTCAGCAAGCTCCGTTCTTTCGAACACTCCTTTTATCCTCCGCGCCACAACGGCGCACCCCAACCCGGAGGCGATCGACAACCTCCTCGAAGCCATCGAGGGTGCAAAGGCGCTTCTGCTGTCCGGCCGGGGCGTACGGCGGAATCACCCCTCGGTTTACGAGAAAATGGCGCGCAAGAGCGAGAAATGGCTGAAGGTCCACCGATACTGGTTCGGCTATACTATCCATGCAGACGAAGCCGTGATCTTCGCGCTATTCGATGAAAATGCCAATATGCCAAGTCGCCGATAAGGTAAAATACCAATAATATTACATAGCGTTGCGGAGTTTGTTCTTAGTGAGAACCTGCCTAATGTAAAAACAACCTATTGTGACCCTATTTGGTTCGGAATCGATTTTTGGCGGTCTGCTTCATCTGGTATTGCCGATGCTATCATCGTCGACTGCGCATATGCCCGTGCCGATCGGCAGACTAAAGGTTTACTGACTGAAACCCGGTCGCTGATACACCGACTTCAGCTCCGGGCTGAGCTAGAGGGGATACCCGTTGTCGCCAGAAATACGATACCGAGGCTTGGAAAAGTTCTTCGTGCACATGACTTCCACCAAGCAACCCTGAACCTTCCTGAAAACGCGCAACAAACCTGGATTTGGCATCCAGCCTGACTGGGGTTGGTTGAGGATACGCGCGGGAATCACCCACAAGCCGAAGCAGCCTCCCAAGTCGATGGTGTCCGTAAAAGTCTGCCTTTCTGGACAGCAAAACCTCGTCCGCATCTCATTGAAAAATCGCTGTTTTCTGTGGGTAATCGGCGGAGCCATTTGTGGACAGCATGGTGAACCTGCTAGCAGTGGAGCTATCGCCGCGCCTCATTGGTCAACAGCCCCAAATACCAACCCGTTGTTTTTACACGCTCCCTCTTGGCAAAATCCTCTTGTGAGCGATTTTCGTCCATATCCTCAACCTACCCCGTATAGGGCCGCTCCTTTGTTCTCTGGATGACCGATGCCCTACAAGGCTAGTGAGCCACGCCGCCACAAGGTCCCGCGGGCGCGCTACAAGGTCACCAACTTGCCGGAGTACGACAGGGCGCTGCAGCAGCGCGGCAGCCTGACGGTCTGGGTCACGCCCGAGGCGCTCACCGCCTGGCAGCCGCCCCGCACCGGCCAGCGCGGGCGTCCACGCGACTACTCGGGCGTGGCGATCGAGACCGGTCACCTGCTGCGCCTGGCCTTTGGCCGCCCATGGCGGCAGACCGAGGGCCTGCTTCGCTCGATCACCGCCCTACTCGGGGTCGACGTCGGCGTGCCCGACCACACCACGTTCTCGCGACGCAGCCCCGACCTGGCGCTCGCCACGGCGCTGTCGCACGCCCAGGCAGGCGGGCCGGTGCACGTGGTGATCGACGCGACGGGCCTGAAGGTTTACGGCGCGGGCGAAGCCGGTCAAGGTTCCGCGTGCGTAGCACGTGGAATGCCGGCGGAGGGGAGTGGCTGGTGGCGAAGCACGGCAAGCGCGGCGCCCGGACATGGCGCAAGCTCCATCTCGCAGTCGATCCCAACACCGGCGAGATCCTCGCCTCCGAGCTGACGACCAACGAGGAGGGCGATGCCTCCCAGGTTGGCCCGCTGCTCGGGCAGATCCCTGGCCTGATCGCCTCGGTGACAGCCGATGGCGCCTATGACGGCGATCCCGTCTACCGGGCGGTTTCGGAGCGCGAGCCCGATCCGCCCGTGCCGGTGATCATCCCGCCGCGCTCAACCGCGGTGGCGGGCACAGCCGCGGGGACGACACCGAGCCAGCGCGACCGGCACCTCCAGATAATCCAAACCAAAGGACGCCTGGGGTGGCAGAAGGCGATCGGCTACGGTCGGCGGTCGCACGCGGAAACGGCGATGTTCCGCTACAAAGCCGTCATCGGCAGCAGACTTCGCGCCCGGACGCTGCCTGCCCAGAAGACGGAAACCAAGGTCGCCTGCTCGGTGCTGAACCGGATGACCAGGCTCGGCGTGCCCACCTCCCAGCGTGTCCACTGAAAACACCTTGGGCTGGGACTTCGCGTCCACGATCCGAATTGTGCACCAAAGCCCCAAAAGGGCTGATCTGAAAAGCGTTTCTCAACGATGCTCTGCAGTTTCGGGGGCGTAACCGGGGCAGGATCCCCGGCGGTCAGGCTGTGATCGCGGCCTGACGAACGAGGTCGGGAAGCGGCGGGATGGTGATGGCGCCTGGAGTGTGCAGGCGGTCGCCGAGGTAGCGGAAGAACGAGACGTCGAGCTTGCTGCAGGTCTTCATGAGACCGAGCATGACGTCGCGCGCCGTGCAACCGTATTGGCCACCGCCGTGATCAGGTTCTGCGTGTGATTCAAGCCCGTGTTGTACCGGGTCCAGCAGTGCATGCTGAGTCGGGTTTCTCAGCTACGTCCGTCCGGGCAACAGCTTCGTCCGCTATGGGTTCCACTTGACACCGGTGCCCTCAAGCCCTGGCATTCTTAGCAGAACCAGAAAACAGGGAGGAGGAGGTCCATGAAAACGCTGTCCCAACGCACGCGTCGCGCCCAGACGCTCGTTCTGACGTTGCTTGTCTGCAGCGGCATCATCAATTTCTTTGACCGTTCCAGCCTCGCCATCGCCAATGTGAGTGTCCGCGAGGATTTGGGGATCAGTGCGACTGCCATGGGTGGCCTGCTGTCGGCGTTCGCGTTGAGCTATGCCTTCACCCAGTTGCCGGTCGGATTGCTCGTTGATCGTGTCGGATCCCGCATCCTGCTTGGATGCGGTCTCGCTCTTTGGTCGGCAGCGCAGGCCATGGTCGGCCTTGTCACGTCGTACACCCAATTCTTTTGGGCCAGGATCGCGCTCGGGGTCGGCGAAGCGCCGCAGTTCCCAACGAGCGCTCGCGTCGTGAGCAACTGGTTTCATGTCACGCGCCGCGGCGTGCCGTCGGGTATATTCAATAGCGCATCAAGCCTCGGCCCGGCGATTGCGCCGCCCCTGCTCACACTCTTGATGCTCAACTTCGGCTGGCGTGCGATGTTCGTCATCCTCGGTCTCACGGGCCTTGCTGCCTCGGCAATCTGGGCTGCGGTCTACCGGGATCCCGAGCATGCTCGGATCCCGCCCGAGGACCTAGCAACGATCCGATCCGGCGACGTTGCCAGCACCTCCTCCGTCACCTTCGGCCAATGGCTGAGGCTGTTCAATTGCCGGACAACCTGGGGCATGATCCTGGGCAATTTCGGCAATGGCTACTCGTTCTGGCTGTTTCAGACCTGGATACCCGGCTACCTCGAGATGGAGCGGCATATCTCCGTGGCTCGGACGGGGTTCTATGCATCGGTGCCGATGCTCTGCGGTGTCATCGGTTCGCTTTCCGGCGGTTATGTCGTCGACCTGCTCGCGGCAAGAGGTGCCACTCCGCTCAACAGCCGCAAGGTTCCGGTGGCGGCCGGGCTTGTTGGCGTGGCGGTGTTCACCGTGGTCGCGGCCTACTCCACCACAACCATTTCGGCGCTCACCTCCCTCTCTGCCGCGGTGTTCTTCAGTGGGCTCGCAGGCGCCACGATCTGGGCGCTTGTAACGGCAGCTACGCCGCAGAACTACGTGGCATCCAGCGGCAGCATCCAGAACTTCGGGGCCTATCTCGGGGGAACGTGTTCGCCGGTTGTCACCGGGCTTGTCGTCGACCGGACTGGCTCCTTCACCCTGGCGCTTGTGATCGCGGCCGGCATCTCGGTCATGGGCGCTGTGGTCTACCTCACGGTGGTGAAGCGGCCGATCACGGAAGCAGAACTCGAGCCTGCTTCCCCTAAAATTGCCGCAACAGACAACAGCGGCAGAAGTCCATGGTAGCGGCCTCGGCTGAGCACCACACCCACCCAGCGCGATCGACACATCGCGCTGGTCCAAGACAAGGAACGTCCGGGGTGGCAGTGTATCGTCGATTTGATCTTCCCCCGTTTGCGTGGCTCTCGCGCGCTTTGCGAAGGCAGGAGGCCGCCTGAAACGGATAAATTCTTGAAAACCTAAATGGAATTTGCGCCGGCTGGCTTCGGCCTGCGTGTCATATACGGCCAGATAGGCAAGTGCTGATTCCATCTTTGGATCAGTCACTTGGCAACTGACTTTGGACGGATGGCTCCACGCAAAGCGCGGGAGAGCCACCGAATTGGGGGATGATCAGACGGGCGCGAGGATGGGGACGATGTTGCTGCCGTGCATGCAAGGTATGAGCTCGAAGTCAGTCGACGCGAGGAAACGTCGGGATCAGGACGAATGGCCCGACGGTTTGGGAACTGATTTCCGCCGTTGCACCGACCTGCCATACCTGCTCAACCGGGCTGGCAGCGTGCGACGGACTCGATCCATGCAGCCATAGTATCGAGCATTTCGGCGAGCACCTGCAAATCAGTCCGTCCGGACCGGACCGGGACATGGAACGAATGATCAGCATCCTGGACCGGCGTCAGTGTTGCCAGAGCCCCGAGCCGTTCGATGAGGGGCAGCAGAAGCGACATGGTCGCGAGCGTATCGCGCGTTCCCTGCAGGAAGAGCATCGGGACACGCACATGAGCAAGGTGCTGTGCACGCCCATCTGACGGCTTCCTTGAGGGATGCAGCGGGAAACCAAGAAAAGCGAGGCCGCGGACATCCGGCAGCGGTGCTTCTGCTTGTGCTTGCGACGTCATCCGCCCACCAAAGGACTTGCCGCCTGCAATCAGCGGGAGCGACGGCGCAAGCCGGCCCGCCGTTTTGATGGCCATGCGCACAGTGGCGTGCGCGAGCGCTGGCCTCTCCGGCCCTCGTGATCCTTGCTCCATAAAGGGGAACTGGTAGCGCAGCGTGGCGATCCGACGCTCGGCGAGCCCATCCGCAACGGCTGCCATGAACGGGTGCGTCATCCCGGCCCCTGCGCCATGTGCCATAACATAGCAGGCGATGGCTTGCTCCGGGCTCTGCAGCAGGGCCGAAACGGCATTGGTGTCGTCCACATCGAAGCTCACGGCATCGGTGTGCGTCACGTCGGATCCTTGCAATGCATACCCATCTTCCAGCGGCTTGCTAGGGTATCATAAATGTCAGGTTTTAGCTCGCACGCTGGCGTGGTGCACGGATCAGATGTGCGAGCGCACTCACCCCGACGCCGACAAAGGTCAGGCGATGCGGACGTAGCTCGGGCGTCCGAACTCGAGCATGCGGTTGAGCGCATGGACGGCGATCTTCACCTCGGTCGCCCGGCGCCCATCCGTATGCGCGCGCAACTCGTCGCCGATCACCTGTTTCCATCTGCCCATGGTGGCTTCGACCCGGGCGCGCTTGTTGTATCCAGACCGCCTCTGCCAGGCCATGCGCCCGTGCTCGGTGATAAGCTGGAGGTGGCGGTCGCGCTGCGTGGGTGTGGTCTCGGCCGTGCCGCTCGGCACCGCCGTCGCGCGCGGCGGCACGACCACGGCCGCTTCAGGATGATACTGGGCGACGCTGGCGTAAACGCGGTTCTGGTCGTAAGCACCGTCGCCGGTGAACGACGCCACGGGTCCCGCCACCTGATCGAGCAAGGGATCGACCTGGGACGCGTCGTCCACGTCCTTGGGGGTGAGCGTGGAGGCCACGATCTGGCCGGTGCTGGCGTCGACGCCGAGGTGCAGGGTCCGCCACGACCGGCATGTCGCCGTCCCGTGCTTCTCCAGCAGCCACTCGCCTTTGCCGCACAGCTTGAGGCCCGTGCTGTCCACCAGCAGGTGCATGGGCGCGCTGTCGGCACCAGCACCGGTGCTGCTCATCCGCGGCCGCGGCACCTCCAGCGTCGCCGCACGCCGGCTGAGGGTCGTGTGGTCCGGCACGGGCAGCGTGAGGCCGAGCAAGCCGATGACGGAGCCGAGCAGACCCTCGGCCTGCCGGTAGGCGAGGCGGAACACGGCGCGTATCGTGAGCGCCGTCAGGATGGCCAGAGGTGAATACCAAGGTTGGCCACCGCGCGTCGTGCGTGGCTCAGCCGCCCACGCTTTGACCGCGTCGTCGGTAAACCACACCGTCAAGCTGCCGCGCTGACGCAGGCTGGCGTCGTAGGCCGGCCAATTCGTCACCTTGTGCCGCTGGCGCGCGATGTGGTGACGGCGGTCCTGGTTCAGCTTGAATGGCAAAATGGGCATCCGGAGTTGGGAGAGCGATCCCCTACGTCACCCAGCGTCTCAGCACCACCGCCCGATCCGTGCACAACGCTTCCCGGTGCGTGTCGCGCTGCAGAACCAGCGCGACGACCTGCTCGCCTTCGCCGGCGTGCTCGATGCCAAGCTGGCCGGCATCGCGCAAACCCACGCCATCGCCGAGCCCCTCGTGCGTGACGCCTGCATGCTGCACCGCTTGCCCAGCACCTCGCCCGCATACTGGCAGGGATGGAACCGGCT
>CAXSGE010000135.1:0-7336 GCA_964236715.1 uncultured Acetobacteraceae bacterium
ATCAATCCAACAAAACACGCGCCGTTTAAACGCGCATTCTCACCGCCGCCAACAGTGGCATCCTCCACGGACAGGTTCACGCCAAGGAAGGTCGGCGCTGGGTGGTTACCGGACCCTGGTAAGTCGGTTTAAGCTATACGCATGGCACGTCCCACCTATGAGCAGAAACTCAACGCCGCATATCTGGCAGCTTGCACGCCTCAGGCGGCTTATGAGTGGCTCAAATGGTCAGCGCCGAAAAACACCGCTGAGGCGAGGCGGGATCTATGGAGCACAAGCTCTAAATTCGAAGAATATGTGCTGCTCAGACGGGCCAATCGGCTGATCGACCTCGGTATTGCTCGGTATGGGCGAGACGCCAAGATGGTCCGCCGTGCTTTTGTGAGGGGAAACGCGGGTACTCGGATTGCCGCCTGGTCAAACATCTCTGAGCAGATGATGTCTCCAGCAGGTATCTGGGCTACAAACGAAGATCTACAAGCGTTGGTCGCTAGGGGGAATATCGCTGAGATTACTGCGTTTGCGACCAATCCATCCCTGAACGAAGGCACTCTTGAAAACCTAATGCTGCGCAAGAGCGGCTTTTCGGCTTTATCAGACCCGCAATATGCGCTTGTGCTCTTTAGCCTGAGTAAAAATCCTAGAATGACCGAGGCTTACGGCGACGAGCGTCCGATGGATGGTTATGCCGAGTTCAGTCACGGCAAGCCCTTTCAGATCGCCTGGGGTCTTGCTGCTCTGTTGCCGACCGATGAGGTGTGGCCAGCGACATTAGAACGCCTCCTAGCTAAATGCCCCAAGGCGTTCTACAAACCAGAAGAAGCATGGGCAATGATTAAGCGGTGGCGTTTAGATAAGCCGAAAGTGCCAGGAGAGAAACGGTACTACCCTGGACCATCCTTTCATCTTCGGTCCTGCTTGGCTGACCTACTTAAGGCAGACGACACTCTTCTCAAAAGCGATGACCTGGCTCTCAGGCTATCCTACTACCGTCGCTTCTCCCCATATCAGAACAAGAGTTGGGATGAAGACATTCGTCGAGAATTCAGCATTGGTGAGACTGAGCCGATTTACGCCGCGATGGAAAATCGTGAGCTTTGGGTGACCAGTGAGCTACGGGAGAAGCTCAGAAGCTTGGCCTGGTCTGCTCCAGATGAGCATCACGACCTGATGGTGCCGAACGTCTTCAAAGGTAAGCTGCGGGAGCTCAGGGAGAAGTACCCTCGACTCTTCAAGGACGAAGATGAAGAGACGCCGCTCCCACCACCTCCGCCGGTTCCAGAGTCATCAAGAGAGCCGAAACCAGTATGGGTAGACGATATCTTAAACAGGGTGGAATGCCTCCAAGGGGAAATGGAGCTTTTGTCTGGAAGGATGTTTCAACCTGCCATACACGAGACACAACCAGCACCCGAAACCAAGGCTAGAAAAAACATGGGAAAACACATCCCTTGGTGGCTGTGGCTCACGATCGGACTGCTGGGCGGTAGAATATTCATGCCACACTAAAAGAGTTGCTTCGGCTGAGCAGCACTACCGCGTCGCTCAAGGCACGGTACTCGCACGCTCAGCCCAATTGGCCGGTACTCCGGTCTTCCTCGCCCTCCTCTCGCGGTCGTATCCGGTTAACTGCAATGTGGCCTAGGGCGCAGCGGAAGATGTGGCAGGCCATGCCACAAGGAAGCGAACCGGCGGAGTTCAGCCTCAGCCGCATTCGGTGGTCGGCGTCGCCTCTGGCGTCCTTGCCGAGTTTCCAATCCCGGAAACCTTTCGCGAAAGAGCGCGCAGCCGCCTCAGATGCGCCGACGCCTGGGGATTGTGGTTCAGGTTCAGCAGCGGTTGGTGCTGACGGATCGCCGCTTTCTCCTCGCGGAACATGTCTGCAAACTGGGTCGTCCATGCGACGGCGAGATGCCCGGCCATCCAAGCCGCTATCCTGACTTTGTCATCGGGTGCGAATTCAAAGTTCCTGCCTCCAAGGGGAGAGACATAGCCCAGCATCACGCCTACGGAGCGGAAGCAGGTACCAGGCCCCCTGTGCCGACACTCCTGCTCCCAGACCCGCTTGTACAGGGACCTGCTGGCCTGCCCGACGTAGAGGAGATGCCGGTCGGAGCGCGCGGCAAGCATGGAGCCAAAGGGATCGGGAAGACAGCGTGGATCGTCCACAAAGAAAGCGTAAAGACCCGGCTCCCGGGGAAGCTTTGCGGCAGCACCGCTGACCGGCACTCGGTCTGCTCTCGTGATCCAACTCGGTTCAGATGGCTTCGGAATACTCATGGAGGTCAATGATAACCGCTAATCATGGGTGGGCCACGTCCACTTCTAAGTCTGCGGCCTTGCCCGCGCATCGGAGACGTGCTGGATTGCCTGCATGCATCGACTGACACAACTGCTGCTTATACGCCTTCGCTGACCGCCCATAGGGCAACGGCGCTGGCTCGCGGGCTAGGCTTATACCCCGGCGAGAGCGGCTGGATTGGCTGTGACGGCGCGGTTCGATTCCGTGGCCGCCCATCATCCCTGAACACGGACATGAAACGAATCATGGGGACGGTGACCATTGGTGCCAGCGCATCTCAACCATCCCATTCTCATTGCAGGCGACCCGCACGGGCGTTACGAGGACATCCGCGAGGCATGCGGCTGGCACGAGGATCCCGGCACCCTGATCCTGCTCGGTGACCAGAACCTTGAGCGGCCGCTGCACCAGGAGCTCGCGCCGGTGTTCGACGCGGGCTGGCGCGTGCTCTGGATTATCGGCAACCACGACACCGACAGCACCGAGTGTTACGACAACCTGGCCACGGATCACCCCGGGGGCGACATCAGCTCCCGCGTGATCGAAGTTGGCGGGATACGGATCGCGGGGCTCGGAGGCGTGTTCCGTGGCCGCATTTGGAACGGGACAAATGATCCCATCCACCGGACACGCCAGGACTACCTGAAAACCCTGGAACGCTCCGAACGCTGGCGCGGGGGCATTCCGCTCAAGCACCGGTCGACGATCTTTCCCGAGGATCTCGAAGCGCTGGGAAGGCAGCGCTGCGATATCCTGGTCTGCCACGAGGCTCCCAGCACCCACCTGTTTGGCGTCCGCGCGCTGGACGACCTCGCGGACCGGATGGGCGCACGCCTGATTGTCCACGGACATCACCACCGCAGCTACACCGGCAACCTGCGATCCGGCGCGGCCGTCCGGGGTCTGGACGTCGGCGAGGTCTGGCAGGTGGTCGATCCCGGAGCACAAACCATCTGATCCACCAACTGCCTTCCGTCCGATCTCTTTCAGGCAAGCCGCTCAAATGATGCGCCAGAAAGCTCCCAGGAGGCCGCAGGAGCAAAAAGGTGCCTGGAGGGTGCTTAGGGTGCGTCGGCAGCATGTTTACCTCTGCACGGGCCGGTGGGGGACGATGGCGGACCGCTCGGAGCGTCAAGCTAGACGGCTGCCGCATCGACCCCGGCACGCGACCGGTCCGCTTCCGCCACGTCCAGCAAGCGGCTTACCGCTGCGGCACGTTCCAGCCGAGATCGGCCGCCAGCTTGCTGCACAGCCGGTCAGCGATGTCGATGGTCAGCCCGCTGGCGACCGGTACCGTCCGGCTCGTGCTCCTCAGCTTGAGCACGAGCGCGATGTTGCGCCGCGCCACCGCCTCAGTGATCGCCGCGCCGGTGGCGTCGGCTACCTGTAGCAACCCCTGCACGGCGGAGGCGGCGACTGCCACACCCATGCCGACCGGACCCGTGCCGAAATACACGGTGCTGCCCGCGGCGTGGATCACCTCGCCTGAGGGTGCAACCACCTCCAGCCGCTCCAGGTCGTCCGCGGGGTAGAGGACGCCAGCGACCGCCAGCCCTTTCCCGGGATGGACCAGTACTGTGGACTGCGAGCGTCCGGTAATCTTCACAATTGCGTGGACAATGCCGCCGAGGATAGTGGCGAAGCCGAAAAGGATGATGAGGCCTGAAAGGCCCGGGGCACTGTGGGACAGCCCGGCCCCGTTACACGATATCATCAGGCCGCAAAGGCATAGCGCGATGGCCCGCATAATGTACGGGCCCTTCACCGAGGCTGGGATGATGTCGTAGCGGATCGCACCGTCATCGGTCATGGTTCGACGGTATTCCGCAGCAGCCATGGGCCTGCCCTCAGGAAATCGTTGTGCGGCACGGGTATTCGCGGCGGAGGTGCCGCTGGACGTGAATACCACGTTTCGGGTTTATAGCAACCACATAACAGCGATGGCCACGGTCTTGGCCGCCGCCCAGAAGCAGAGGCATGGAAGGGGTGGGCCGACGTCTGAAGGAGAGGGCGCGCGCCCTGGGGTGGTCCGATGCCGAGGTGGCCCGGCGGCTGGGGATGGCCCAGACCCGGTACGCGAACTACGCTGGCGACGTCCGCGAGCCGGACTTCGCGACCTTCGTGCGGATCTGCCGCGTGCTCGGCATCAGGCCCGACGTAGTGCTTGGCTTCGCACGCGATGAGTCTGCCAGCGGAGACGACGAGATGCGGCAGACCCTGGGGGCGCTCGCGCAGGCGCTGTCCGGCGACGATCTGAGAACGGTGGTCAGAGTCGCCGAGGCATTAGCGGCATATGGTCCGCGAACAACCTGAGACCGTCGGTTCTGACGTGACCAAGCGTCAGCACCCGGTGCTCTTGCTTCTCACCACGGGATCGCCGCCATGATCTCCTCCTCACGCTGCTCGAAGATGGTGGCCTGCGCGCTGCGCCAATGCCGCCAGCAAGAGGCGAACACGGCCTCGCGCCGACACCGGACGGCAGCGAGCCGACCAGGCTCCCTCTCGGCTTTCTGCTCGTGGACGTCCCATTCGGCGTCCATTGCGCATCCAGGTTGAAGAGGGTTCCGCTATACGCCCCAGGTTCTCCGGTATAGGTGGCACAAAAACCGGATGCCGAAGCGTACAGGATGCCAGAGTTGGGCAGAGGCTGCGGATGAGGAGTGGCACGAGTACCGGGACAGGGTTGGGAGACTTCGAGAGTTGATTTTCCGAGGTACTTGGGTAACGGGAAGGGGCTTGGATTACAGGACACAGGTTAGGTGCCTGAGAGAGGGTACGGGTACAGGAACAGGGTTAGAAGACTGGAAGGGTTGGGTTACCAGAGAGTACTGGGTGACAGGAAAGGGGTTGGGCTACGGGTAAGGGTTGGGTAGCTGAGGACTCGTTCAGGAGCCTTGGAGAGGCTTCGCCTGGGCAGGGCCGTCTCAATGCCAGTGGAGCCGCTGGCGCGGCCCGCGGCTGAGCAAAGCTCAGCGCGCCTTGTTTCGATGGAGGCGCTGCGCGCGCCTCCAAACCTCCTACTATCCCTTGGCCTCTCAACTCCGGTGTCCTCCCCCCAGCGAGCCAGTGCAGGGCCAAGGGAGGCTACGCAGAGATAGATGTAGGCACAGACCGTGTTCGGTTTTTCACTTCGCTCTCGAAGCCAGCACGCGTGCGGCGTCCGGGCTACCTAACTCCATCCTTTTTGCCACCTCGTCCCACGTCATACCGCTATCTCTCAATGTCCGAGCACGTGCTGCACGACAAGCACCCTCCTCTGCCACCTGCTCGATGTAGGAACCCCGTTCCTGAATACCTTGATCACGGCGCTTGGCCATAGCCGCCTCACGGTGGCGCAGCCGCTTCTCGTCCTGATCGATCAGGCGCGTCATCTGCCGCATCTCATCAGGGGTGACGCTTAGCCGGTCGATAATGGTAGACGCTCGGTATGTATAAACCGGTGTGACATGCCGTCCCCGGTAAGTGTCCCGTTCGCCCTTGGCAGCACGTTGGGCCTCTCGGAGCAGACTCGAGCAGTGCTGCCGGAACTCTGCACCCTCCCTGTAATCGGCTGGAAGCAGGATCCGGCTCCACTCGCGGACTTCTTGCCAAAGCTGCCCGGCTGGAATCACGCGGGCAAGCTGGCATGCACCGATATGGCCGAAAAGCGCACGGCTGCCAGGCTGCACGATGCCGTCTGCCGACCTGAGTTCGGCCAAGCGCCGTAGGTCCTCCAGGACGCCCCAATGCCAGTCCTCGGGGACGAATGCCCGCTGGTTGCCCCGGCGGGCCTGCTCGGCGTCGCGCTCTGCCTGGCGCCGCGCACGCTCCTGTGAGAGCACCCGGATTTCGGCCTGGCGCGTCTTTCCAGCGTCGCGGAAGCCTCGGATCTGCTCCAGGGTGAACGGGAGCACTTCATCGGCGAAAAGTTCGAAGTCGTAGGTCAGCGGCGCGCCGTCCCGCTCGGCCTGATGCAAGATCCGGGTGACCCCACCATTCCGGGTGTTCGTGGTCCCGATCACGCGCAGGATCCGGCTCACGTCCACCGCGGCCGGATCCGCGCCCCATTGTTCGAAGCGCCGCACAAGCGCCTTGTTCACGGCGACGGCGCGCCCGGCGGCGGCGCGCGGCAGGGGGCTGCTCCACATCCACTTCAGGTAGAGCCCGCGCCCCGAACTTACGATCATGCTCGGCTCTGGGATTCCCTCGTCTCGGCAGAACAGGCGGAGCAGGATCCCGGCATCGCCCGGATTCGGGGGCACGGGAAGCTTGTAGAGATCAAGGTCCACGTAGGCGTGGGTTAGCCAGGCCACGTGGAGCGCGCGACGGCATGGCTTCGAGAAAAATGCCTGCGACATATAGGTGTCACAATTTTCGTTGACGTGCCGGAGCACCCATTCGAGCTCGTGCAACCGGTAGGGGCGCTGCTCCATACGGTGGCCGGGACGCAGCGTATTCAGCGTCCAGAATGGCCAGCCCCCGGTGGGCAGCCGCCTCGGCTCGAACGGGTCCTGGAAGGGGAGAGCAAGCTGGCGGACCGGGGCTTGCCCGGCTGGATTGTCAACATTGTCAACATTAAAAGCAGTTGAGGAGGGCAGGAGTGTGTATTGGAGGGTTCCCGCCCCGGCGATCACTCGACCTGGGACAGAAGAAGTCTCTTGAAATGCTCGCCTGATTGCGTCATATTTGGCTTCTGTCTGTTAAGCGCCTCTGCGGGTCACTGGGACTGCAATCCCTCGTCACGTAAGCGCGAAATTTAGAGTATCTTGAAAAGAGATATTCTGCAAGAAGTATTGAGGGCGGTTTTTGTAAAAGGGTCGCCCTCAATGCTGAATTGGCACGGAATGCGGTCCGTATGGTGCGAAACCTCCGGCAATGTATGCCTTGATCCATTAATAACCGGTGACGCAACCCGGTCGAGTTCACGGTTGCCTATTGCTGCGACGCAAGCTCGGGGAGCGTGGAGACAAGTAGTCCTGCCTCGACTCAGTTGATGTTACGCTCACCAATCCCCTCATTTTTGCCTGACCTGGTCTAGCGCCGATCTGCGTGGAT
>CAXSGE010000136.1:0-3389 GCA_964236715.1 uncultured Acetobacteraceae bacterium
CGCCTATCGGCGGCTGCCGACCCGTTCGCAAAACCCTAACACTACGGTGCAACCTTCCCGATGGAGGTCCCAATGCACCGTCTTTTTGTCCTTGCTCTTCTGGGCGTGTCGTCTGCCCATGCTGCACCACCACTTTGCGCCCTGTCAGCGCCAACTAGCACTGCATCATCCGTCCAAGATGCACCTGCTCCCGCGATCCACTTGGCTTCGGACAAGGCCAGCGCGTCCTCCGATCCCGCGCAGCCTGACCAACCCGTTCCGGACGCCCTGCTGGCACTTCCATTTGTCAAGCACATCTCGGCCTCCGGAGCTACGATCCTGGATCTAGGAACGTCCCATGGCCTTCGTTCAATGGTGGCTCGTTCAGGGGATCGGTTCATGCTGTTCCAGGTCACGCCGGATGGCGGCGCGGCTGTCTCAGGGGCGCTGACCGAGCTGACCCCGGCCCAGCTGTCGATGCTGGCTGGTGGCACCATGGTCGAACTCGGCACCCTGCACGGCCTGCGGGGCTTCTATGTCCGCAGTGGGCCGCAGTTCCAGATCTTCTACGCCACTCCTGACGAGCAGCGCTTGATCCCTGGGGTGCTGTGGGACGCCTCGGGCCAGGACCTCACAAAAGGTCAGGTCGCCAACATCCCCGGCGCGATCCCGACTGTGGTAGTCGGCGACGCCCCTCCCTCGGCCACTGGCATCCCGGCGATCACCGCGCCTGCGCTGCCGCTGGTGCAGAAAGCAGCTTCTGGGATAGTCGGCCCAGCCAGCGCTCCCCACCTATGGATGCTGATCGATCCTCAGTGCATCTACTCGGTCCGAGCCTACCAGGCCCTGCAGCCTTACGTGGCCAGCGGCAAGCTCCAGCTCTCCGTCATTCCCCTCTCGGTCCTGGACTACGAGGATGGCGGTCAGAGCACCCGCAGCGCCCTGGCCCTGCTCAGCAAGCCTGCGGAGAGCCTCGTGACTGCCTGGCAGGCTGGCGATGTCGCTGGGCCTCCCAGCCCGGATGCGGCTGCGCGCCTGCAAGGGAACATGGCGGTGTCTCACGCCATCGGCCTGACGGGCACGCCCACATTTATCTGGCGCAAGCCGGACGGCAGCGAGGGCCGCCTCGATGGCATGCCGTCCAGCGTCGACTCCC
The DNA here is from genome assembly GCA_964236715.1 of uncultured Acetobacteraceae bacterium. GTDB lineage: Bacteria > Pseudomonadota > Alphaproteobacteria > Acetobacterales > Acetobacteraceae > CAHJXG01. Next base: position 1,136 of record CAXSGE010000136.1, read on the forward strand.
TCGTGTCCTCGATTGGGGGCTGAGCATGGTGATCCCCCTCAATCTCTCCCGGCCGCCCAACCCTGATAAGCCGCCGCGCCGGCGCCGGTCCGTGATGGGCAAGGTGGCCCGCGGCGCGGGCTGGCTGGCCTCTGGTCCGCTGGACTGGGCGGGCGTCCGCCGCATCCGCCGCAGCGCCACGTTCATCGGTGATCTTGCCACCCTTCTCCGCCACGGACCCAGCCGCGACGACCGGCTCCGCACCGAGGAGGATGGCGCATTCGACCGCGCTGCGACCGCCTCCCTGCATGGACTGTCTGTTGAGGAGTTCGACCAGCGGCTGCTGGCGCGCCGCCACCAGACCGCCCGCATCGCCTATGCCTCACTTGCGCTCGCCTGCGCCTTTTTCCTAGCCTGGCTCTGGCAGGCGCTGTCCTCCCCATGGACCACGGCACGGCTGGTATCCACGGTGGAGTTCCTGCCGTTCAGCGGCCTGTTCCTGCTGATCGCGTTCTACAACGCACTGCTCAACTTCCAGATCAGGGTAGGTCGGACGGCGAGCTGGCGGGAATACCTGGGCACCTCGCTGCCCTTCTTGCCAAGCTGAAAGCGATTGTCCACCGCCGTCTTGCCACGGCGGTGGACTGCTTCTTGGGCCAGTGATCCCTTTCGGCCTGAGAGGCAAAGAGGTCAGGCACGTATGCTGGGTCTGACCCGCTACTTGAGCCGAGCGGTTGATCAAAAGGTACCGGGTGGGGCGAAGCGGCTGCCGCCGTCTGCCCCGGTCGCCCAAGGGGCATGCTCGTAATCCGGTCGTCCAACTTCCGTTGCGGGTTCCACCGGCTTCACTATGGTGCCATCGCGGTTGAACACCGGTGCCTGCCAGGTCGCGTTGGCCTCGCCGTACGGGGCATTCGGGTTGTAGAGCGGATTGCGCACCGTCGGTGCCCGTGGGGCAGAGTAGTCCCTTGCAGACTTGACGTTGGGGCTGCTGCAGGCTGCGAGGCCTGAGGCAAGTATTAACAGGGTGTGTTTAAAGCCTATCATCATCGGCCTCCGAGTTACGTGACCGATGATGTCTGTCGGAATTGCGAACGGTCTAATCGTCGCTGAACCGATAGAGGTCAGGGTTCTGCCTGCGATCCCGTTTCCGCAGAAGGGCCAACTCCGTCGCCACATCAATGTAATCGAGCTGCATCTTCTCGAAATCCGCAGCCCGCTGACTACTCTTTTCCATCAATTCCTTGACGAGGCTTGCGCTCTTCTTACTTTCCGCCTCGCTTTCCAACGCCAAGCGATATAGCTTGTTGAAATCCTCCGCTAACGTGTTGTATCGCCGCACTAACTCGCCATGCTGCTGACGGATCAATGCACAGTCTGCCGCCAGGAGTGATGCCTCCCGGTTATCACGCCACCGGTCAGCTGAACGATAGAAGCTGAGCTGCTGGGAGATAAGCATTGCCCCTGCAAACGAACTGTCCGACACTTACGCCTCCTCGCCTCCACCGGGCGAATGATCCGTTGCAGCACGTAGGCTACTATCCATCCCCTCGGAAGTGCCCTCGCCTTCCGCTGGTTGCGAGTTACCAATACGGCGCACATCGCTCCGCGGCAACTGCTTCTGACCTGCGCCAAGCCGTCCTGCGCCCTCAGTAACGCCCTCCGCCGAGATCCGTGCTGCAGAGTTCCCAGGGTTCAGAGCGGCGCGGCTCGCGAAGTCTTCCGTGTCCACCCGGCCGGCCGAGGAGAACCCGATCAACCGCGGCAGGTGGTGCGGCAGCAGCGCCACCATGCGGAAGGACACCGTGGCGGCTGTGACCTGCATCATCACAAAGACCGTCAGCAGCGCAGCGAGGCCAATGAAGTTCGAGACGATCCATCCGTTGGCCAGCACGAAGCCGGCGGCGATGCCGAAGGTCGTGCGGATCAGCCAGCTCATGCAGTCGAATACGAAGTAGCCCATGAACAGCCCGAGGATCATCAGGGTGGGGCGGAACACGACGTTGAACAGCAAGGCCCAGCCCTCGGTCGCCCGCCCATGCAGGCCGTCGCCGCCGAACGTCATGTGCGCCAGCATCCACAACGGCACGGCGATCATCGCCTCGCAGACCAGGATGATCCAGCCCATGACGCCCGCCATCCACATCACCCAGGGGATCATCGGCAGCACGTAAGCGATGGTGATGCCCGGCACGAGGATGGCAAGCAGCCCGAGCAAGATCGGCGTGCCCAGGAACTCCATGATGGCGTGTCCCGCGACCGTCGCTGCCGCTGC
>CAXSGE010000136.1:3489-7321 GCA_964236715.1 uncultured Acetobacteraceae bacterium
TGTACAATGGTGTCCAGGGTCTTCATGAAGTCCTTCTGCGCCGCCGCAAGCGGCGCCAAGTCGATCGACATGGCACGCCCCAACCCCTGGTAGGTCGGCGCCGTGACAACGGGTGTGTCTTGCAGCAGCGACAGCGTGGCGCCGTTTAGCTCGGCGATCTTGAGGTAGTAGGCGCCCGCGCCGGTCCACCCCAGGGCACCCTGCTGCGCCTGCCCTGTCGTCGCAAGGTCATTTGCGCCGGCACGGTTCTGCTGGGTGTTGGTCTGCACCGAGTTGTTGATGGCGCTTTGAACGCTGGTCGCAGCCGAGGTCAGCTCGCTGGTATAGGTGCTGTTGGCGCTGGTAAAGATGGTCTGCAGCGGCGACAGCGCCGACGCCTTCTTGGTCTTCCACAAGGCCTGTGCGACCTGGGCGACCGGGTTGCGGATGGCCCCGACCACCACGTCATTGAGGATTGCGCCCTGGACCGCGGCCATGTCGATGGCGACGCCGCCGATCGTCTGCTGGTTCGTGTTGGGCGTACGGATCGTCACGGTGCCGCAGGCCGGGTTGCCCCAGCCGTTGTTGACCGACAGCTGGTATCGCCAAGTGGTGTAGCCACCTCCGGCAAGTTCGTGGCCATTCATCCCGCCCGGGATTGGCACCAGGGGACCGCCGTTGTTGCTGCCGGTGTTGGAAGCGAGGTTCACTAGGTCCATGCAGAGTTCGCTGTCGATCAGCCCGGCGACGATCTGCTTGGTGCCGGGGATCATCGGCTGGGCGATGACGATGGCATCAGGGCCAACCGCCTTGATCGCGTTCGCATAGACCGCCTTTGCCATTCCGACGCCGACCATGGCGCCCTGCATCACCATGGCCTGCCCGGCGGAGAAGCCGCCGCCGAGCGGGAACATCATGATGCCTGCGAAGCCGACGCGGACGACGAACATCCAGCTCTGGCCGGTGCCGAGGATGCGCGAGCTTTCTGCGGCGCGGTGGATGTTCATGATGACGGTGTAGGCGACGAAGGCGCAGGCGATGGCGCCGACGAAGCCGGTGAACTGGCCGACCAGCTGCTGGATGACGGTTGACTCGGCACCGATGGTGCTGCCCGGCGTGCCGCCCGGGATGGGGAAGATGCTGCGGATGACCTGCGCGGCCCAGTCGTTACCCGGGTCGAGCGCGGCCCAGCTGACATTGTAGGAAGTGTTCGTCCCCTGTGCGTGCGCTCTGCTAGCGGTGCCGAGCAGTGCCAGGGCGACCAAGGTGAGGCAGGCGGGAATGGTCCGGGGTGTTCGCATGACGGCCTCCAGGAGTTCACCCTGGAGGTTGTCAAACTCCTTTGCGAACGGGTGGCTGGATCAGCCGGGTGAGGGCGAGGACGGGCGTGCGCTGGCGTCTTCCGACGGTCCCTTGCGGAAGACGGACTTCACCGCCTCGACTGCGCGCTGGACCAGCTCGGCGGCGGTCCTGGCAAGGTCGTCCACCATGCTGCGGCCATCCTTGCGGCTGGGCGTGGCTCCGGCGGCCTCGCCGATTGCGGCATCCAGGCCCTCGAACTTGGCCGCGATGTTGGCGGCATCGGGCCGGCGGGCGATGGCCTGCTCGATGCCTGGCCGATCCTTGGCGTACTGGGCCAAGCTGGACGCTGCACTGTCGTAGGCCTTGCTCATGCCGCGTTCATCCAGGAGGGCGTTGTTGAACTGGCCTCGCAAGTCGGCGTAACGTCCGCCCTCGCGCATCTCGGACATGACAGCGGCCATGCCGCCGGGATCGGCCTTGGCGGCTTGCTGGATGCGTCCCATCACCTCGGCGCCTTCACCGGCGCTGAAGCCTCGCAGGGCCTCCAGGGCGGCGCGCCCGGTCTTCTCCGCGCTCTCGATCAGTCGCATATCCCTGCCACTCTGCATCACGGTCTCGAAGGCGCTCAGGCGGTCCTTCATGGGAGTGGGGGCCGGGTCCCACGGCGCGCCCTCTTCCTTGCCTCCGCCCTGCCGCATCCGCGAGAAAATCGCATCGAGCGGTCCCTGCGCGACCAGAACCTGCTGCGGCTGGCCAGCTGCCTGTTGAGCCTGGCCGTTGATGGAGGCTCCATTTGGTGACTGGGCCGTTGCGGTGTTCGCATCTTGTGGCTGTTGACGTTCCACTGACGGTGGACCCTGCTCCTGCTTCCCAGAGGTGTTCGCAGGGGCACTCTCCAGCGTTTCTGTCGGCCGCTGCGAGAGCCGAACGCGGTTCTCAAGAGCTTCGATACGACTGGTGCTCTCGGGGCCTGATTGTTCGACTTCTTGGCCAATCTCTCTCGCAGCATCTCGAACAGCCTTTATCAAGGGCCTATCTTGCAACGTTCCTGTTGACTGCATCAGTGCTAACATACGGTTGTTCTCTAGCCCCGGCGCACTGCCGGCCAATTGGGTCATTTCGCTCCGTAGTCCCTGGGAGATCTCGATGCGGCCGATAGCGGTCTTCTCTAAATCCTGTAGGCGGTAGGCCACCTCGTGCCGGAAGTTCGGCTGACCCCGGCTCTCAGGGTCTGATCCTTGTTGGACAAGGCGCTCGATAGCCCGTCCCAGGGCGGGATCGAGCTGCCTGATCAACGGCGTGGCTCGCTCCATGCGATCCAGCAAGACCTGCATCGGGTCTTTGGCCAACCCATCCGGTCCCCTCTCTACGGCTTCGCTCCTCCCGGCCGCCCCGACCGCCGCTGGCGAAGGCGTCGGCGCTTCGGGTGGCGCCCGTGGCGTAGGACTGATGGTGCTCGGGACGCTTTGTTGTTCGGACATGGCGCGCGTTTCTCCCTGTTGCAGCTTTATGGTCCGCTGGATGCTGCCACCATCGAGGGGGTCGGCATCCGGACGGTCGGCATGAACTCGCGTTCGGTGTCCCCGGCGAGGTGTGCCGCGTCGATGGTCGCGTGCATCATCTGCATCTTGTAGGTCTGGAACATCAGGTAGTTGTTCATTGCCATCTCGCTGGCGATCTCGCGCTGCACCGAGGCCGGCGGCATGCTCTGCAGGTTGGCGTTCCAGGTCACGTCGCTGATCCGCCGCTCCGCCTCGATCTGCAGCACCTGCAGCCAGGACCCGTTGGCCTGGGCTGGCAGGCCCATGTTCTTCAGGAACTGAGCCTGGATCGGGGTCAGCGGCACCGAGGGGGTCTGCATGCCGATGGCCGTGTCCACGAAGCTCTGGGCGAGCGACATGCGCGCGTTGTAGCTGTGCCGGCGCACTGCGGCATCCTGGCCTGCTGTCGAGGCAAGCTGATCGCCGCGGAGCGCCGGCGGGGCAAGCGGCTGGATCAGGTTGATGGCGTAGTCCTTGGCGGTGTTGACCGCGGCCTGGTCCTTGTAGGTGCCGGAACCGAACAGGCTCAGCATCTGCTGGTCGGCGTCCGGGATGTTGCTCACGCCGCTCGGGCAGACCCCGGCCGCGTCGTCGTCCGCATTGCAGTAGAGGCCGTTGTGCTCGGCCGACATGGACGCGACCGCTTGGGCTTGGCCGAAGTGACTGGGCATGCCGACGCTGGCGGCGCCCCGGAGGTCGTGGATGTGGGCAATGGTGGCCGCGACCGTGAAGGCCTGCATGCCGGCGGACTGGGTGCTGACGCCACCGTCGAGTGAGGAGCAGGCCAGCGGAGAGGGGGTCTGTTCGTCACGGATCTGCGCGTTGCGCATGTCGCGCTGAAAGCGCGCGTTGGCGGTATTGGAGGCGTCGAAAAGCTGCGTGAGCGCGCCGACCTGCGCCTTGGCGTAGTTGGCGGTCTGGGTGAAGCCCTGCTGCAGCAAGGTCTGCACGTCGCCGAAGGTTCCTACACCCAGGGCCTTGTTGAGGTCGCTGATGCCGTTGTTGATCGT
>CAXSGE010000137.1:0-7317 GCA_964236715.1 uncultured Acetobacteraceae bacterium
TATCCAGCAAACCCTACGCGGACAGGCCGTCCCTCACCCGGGTTGAGCAGCTACGGTGCGCCTGATGCTCGATGGCGGTCTGCGTCCGGGTGAAGCGCTAGGATTGCACCTGACCGATGTCGCATACGGTCGACGCCGCGTCACCATTCACCACCGCGAGGATCACCCTCTGGGAGTGCGGTCCAAGTCGCGAACCGAGCGAGTGGTTGATCTCCATGAGCCGGCTACACTGGAGGCCGTCAGTGCCTATGTCATGGCCGAACGACCGTTGGATGCCGAGAGCCCTCTCGTGTTTTTGGTCAGTGGCAAAGGACGCCGACGGGGCGAGGCCTTGTCGTATGCTGCACTTGCCAGGTTGTTTGCTCGTGCTTGCACCAGAGCTGGCATACGTAACCCTTGGGTCACACCGCACAGCCTACGCCACACGCATGCGACGCGCATGTGGGAAGGGGGCATGCGGGAATTGACACTGCAACGCAGGCTTGGTCATGCCACGCCGGAGGCCACACGCCTTTACACTCGCGTATCTGATTTGCAAGTCGTCACAGAATACCGGAGCGCTCTCGGCCTTGCCGCGGAGAGACAACGAAATGTTCACGGCAAACAGGTGCAGTAGGATATGACAAAGCAGCGCCCTCTCCGTCTTGACCTCTGTCGTACAGATCAGGTCTCATACATCTTTCCTCAACATTGTACGGAACGAGATTACATTGAATATTTAAACATAAAATCTATTCGTGCTGACGTTCGGAAACTACATCTGGAATACCGCAGAGATTTCGTCGATCAATGGCCTGATTTAGAGCTTTGGTTTGCCGCTCCCATGATCGAACGCGCCATACGGACATCTGGTAAGATAAGCCGAGACCGAAATCGCCTAAACAGCGCGCGGTTCCGGCCTTACATCTTCTACTTGGCGTTGACCAACAGAATACGGCTTGATCATGCCTGGATGTTTGCCGCTGGGCAGCTTCGGGTTGAAAAGTGGGCGGCTGCGCTCGGCGAGGATTTCGGGACGTCAAGACTGGTTGCGGAGGCGATGCGTCTCGGATACGTCCGGCTTTCCGCGTTGCATTCCCTGCGATGGTCGGTCACGCGCATAGCGTTGCAGAGTGGGGTACGCAATCCTGAGCAGCTGAACGCCACGCACATCGATGACATGTTCGCGGCGATTGAGGAATTCAGCAACCGTCCGGACGTAAGCCTATTCTACGGATCTGCTGATCGCTTCAAGCGCGGGCCTGCAGTTATTTGGGCCGCTAATCTCATGGTCCTCAAATCGGTGCTCTTCCACCGGGGGCAGTGTCAAGATCCGCCCAAAAAGGGGATGCGGCTACGCATAGGGCCAGTCGCCCAGACGGATATGTGGATGCTTGTCGAGCGCTGGCTGGAGCAGAAAAAGCCTATGCTGCAACCCAAGACCGTTGCGGACCTAAGTTACTCGATGCGGATCTTCGTTGCTCATTTGAAGCATGTCGCACCCGCAATACGCCAATTCGATCAAGTGACCCGTGAGCACGCTCTCTCATTCGTGGAAGACCTCGCGGTGCAATCACGGCCACTAACCGGTAGGCCGATGTCGGTTTGCGCGCGCCGTAGCCGAATCCTGGCTGTCGCGCAGTTCTTCCGCGACACTGCAAACTGGGGTTGGGAGGGAGTGCCACGGCGCCAATTGCTCGATTGCAGCGACGCTCCGCGTATGCCCTTGCGGGTCCCGCGTTTCATCCCCGCAGGAGAGTTGGCCAAGTTGATGGACGCCATACGCGCACTGGACTGTCCCTACCAGAAGGCGGCGCTTCTCATTGCGCGTTGGTCGGGCGCACGACGCCGCGAAATCTACCGCCTCCCGACGAACTGCCTTGATGCCTACCCGGATGGCACGGCCCGGCTACGTATCCCAGCGGGCAAGACTTGGCGCGAGCGCATGGTGCCATTGCACGAGGAGGCAGCAGAGGCAGTCCGGGTATTGCTGCAGTTGCGGGCCGGCGCTCAAGAGCGTCCGTTGCTGGACGTGCGCACTGGTTCGGCCGTGTATTTTCTATTCTCGAAGTACGGCAGGCAGATGTCGGTCCAATATCTGTTTGGGTATTCTCTGGACAAAGCCTGCAGATCAGCCGGGTTGGTCGACGGTCGAGGTCGCGCCACGGTCACAGCGCACCGATTTCGACACACGGTTGGAACAGAGCTGGCGGAGGGTGGTGCCAGCCTGCACACAATCATGACCGTGTTGGGGCACGAGAGTTCAACGATGTCGATGACCTATTCTCGCATCAGCGACCCCGAAGTTTTGCGGGACTACAAAGCAGTGCTTGGCCCGGGCGCGATCATTGCAGGCCCTGGAGCAGACGCGGTGCGCGGCGGCATATTGAGCAAGTCCGCGGTGAACTGGCTACAAACCAACTTTCTGAAGACTGAGCTTGAACTAGGCCATTGTCTCCGCCTGCCCGCGGAAGGTCCATGCGAGTGCGACTTGTTTTTTACCTGTTCGCGCTTTGTGACCACACCAGCTTACGCAGCCCGTCTACGCGAGCGACATAAGCTGGAGCTTGATCTTGCGGGGGATGCTCAGGAACGCGGCTGGACACGTGAGGTAGAACGCCATCGCTGCATTAGCACCCGCATCGATAAGCTGCTCATGGACATGGGCCTTGATCCTGCCTGCAGCACCGAATCCTCTCAGGGCTGGAAAGGCCCCCGTCCTGCCTCAGCAGCTCCCGCCGAACGCGCACAGCGCAATCACGCTCGCGACCTGTGACACCTGTGGAAGTCGCGGCCCGTTGTCAGTCGAGCAGCGGGTCCGTAGGCACGGCGAGCTGCAGCTGGACTACAAGGCCCATTCCCAACAGTGATGCTGGTGGTGATGTCGAAGTTGACCATTTGTTCACGGGTGCAGTGGTCCGCTGGGCCCACCTCCACCGAGAGCTTCGGCCTCACGTGATCTGCCGAGAACGGCTTGTTAAAAGGGCCGGCGACTTCGCCACCAGCATCAACAGTTGTGTCACCAGCCGCCACTTGGGTGATGAGGGGGGCAACGTAGCTTGAGCGCCGTTTTGCCTGAACTGCCCATAACGATGGAAGCTAAAGCTGAGTGGCCGCCTTGCGCGCCGAGTTGGTGGTGATGGCCGCAGTTGCGGTGCAGCACCATGCAATCTCGCAAATGGACGATGTCATCAACCTTGAGTAGCTTACTTCAAGTTCGATCAGGAGCTTTGAGGGGATAAATGGAAGTCACGCAGCTACTCAATCAGGTAAGGGTGGTTCAGAAAGCCACTAAGGAAGCGAAGCGTCTGTATCGTGACCGCTTCGCCCCAGACTTCACTGTGTTTGACTTCATCGAGCCGAACGAAATGCGCCTATCACGCATTCTGGCCTGGTTTCTTGATCCCGAGGGGACGCATGGCCAGGGCGGGCGCTTCCTGTATCTACTCCTAGAAAGGGTTGCTGCGGGATGGCCGCCTGACGCCTGCGAGCACGCCAACGTGGGAACGGAAACCTCCGTTGAAGAGGGCCGGATGGACATCATCGTCCGCTCTGCAAGCGGCATATTGGTGATTGAGAATAAACCTTGGGCGGCCGACCAATCGGAACAGATCAGGAGATATTTCACTCACCTTGATCGAATGAAGGCAGCTCGTCCCATTCTGATCTACCTCACCGCGGAAGGTACGGCTCCTTCAAACGTTAGCATCTGCGAAACTGAACGCCAGCATCGTATCGAAGCCAGCCAGCTCTATTGTTGGAGTTACCGCGAGCACATCTTGGGATGGCTAGCGGAATGCCGTGCGGTTTGCCGCGCCGACCGCATCTCGATCTTCATCAACGAGTTCGTCCAACACATTCGCAAGCAATTTGAAGGGATCGCCGATATGACAATGCAGAACCAGCTGGTTGAGGTTGTGACGCGGTCCGCAGAGACACTATCACCAACTATGGATATCATTTTTGCGAAGAATGCTATTCTTACAAAGCTTGTGTCGAAGCTATATGCTGATCTGTCCACCAATGCGATGAATGAAGGTTGGGTCATCGATGGAAAAATGACAGCAGACAAGGCATCGTATCTGAAAATAGACTTTGCTTCTAAGTCCTGTTGTACTTTCGGTGTTGGATTTGAACATAAAGATTTCAGAGGTTTTGGTTACGGTCTCGCCAAGAAGGATATAGGCCAGCCTGGCGATGGGGGTGCCAGGGCGGCGATTATCCACGAAATTGGTTATGGGCCTGGCATCGAAACGGACAAGTACTGGCCTTGGTGGCGCTACGGCTCCACGACGGACACCATAGTGCCTTTTGAAGCGGATTGGCGTTTGACCTCAACGCCATGGGTCGCGATCGCGGACGGAAGGATGGCTGAGACTATCACCGGGGCAGTTTGCCGCTTTCGGGACGCTCTGAGCCGTCACGGTCTCACCTGAATTGGTGCGATGAGGATGATCACTCCCGCTGGGCCCGTCCCCAACAATCGTGGCATCAGCCACCATTTCGGAACGAGGTCTGACAGGCGGCTAACAATGCTCAGTTCGGCTGGCTTCAGGGGTGCGGACAATCCAGGGTTTTGCTACGAATGGCTGTGTCGCTGGATATCGTTTGCGAGTTGGTTCAGACCGTTGCGAAACGATATGCACTTCAGTCTTGACATGTCCACATAACGGCGAACCAAGCCTTGTTCGAGGCTGGTTGGAAGCGTGTCGGCGTGAAGTCCTTGGCGTCCGGCGCTGGGTCGCGCAAGGCGCGCACGAGGGCCGTTGGTAAGGTGATGGGTGTCATGTCGCTCTCCTTTCACGGCAGCCGCGGCTGCCGCGCATGGGCGTGGGTCAGGCCGCGCGCACCAGCGCCGGCAGGGCGGGCCGGGCTGCAGGCCGCCGGCAGCGGTAGAACCGGAGGTCGGGCAGCGTGGGATACTGGGGGATGCCCTTGGTCAGTCCCTGGTCGTCGTGCAGCAGCAACAGCCGCACCGAGACGGTGCGGCGGCGGCCGTCGCGCAGCGAGCGGACCACGGCCATGTCCGAGCGCCCGCTACAGAAGCTGCTTCGCCATTGCCCGGTGTCCGGGTCGCGCCGGTTGGCGTGCAGCATTCCGTTCAGGAAGCCTTCGACCTGCCATGGCACTTTGCAGACGGCGCGGCCGCCGTAGCGACCACTAAAGAACGCCTGGTCCTGGAGATAGAACAAGGCGCCGACCGCGACCGTGCCAACGCCGAGCGGGTTGGCCCCGCCGCGACGACGTTGCGCTCCGTAGAGCCGTATCATGGGATCGGCTCCTCGCCATGGGTCTGCGCCGGGGTGCATTCATCCTGTGCGCTGCGCCGGTTCCGGTCCGCGTCCACTGCGAGCGGTGGGTAGTGCGGCTCGATCTCGCTGCCGATCTCCTCCCCAGCCTCGTTCAGCAGCATGCAGAACACTTCGTTCGCCACGACGTTTGTCGGCTCGATGTGGCAGGACTGGCCGTCCGGCAGCACCACGAGGTCCTCGCACTCGTCGCGCGCGGCGTCGTGCGCCCGCCGCAGGATCCCGGCTGCGAGCTCCGGCGTTGCTGCCTCGACGGTGAAGTCGCCGCTGTCCTCCTCGATCAGGCGTTCGACGAGGCGCATCCGGAACCGGGTCATAGGTCGCACCCCATGCAGGTTCCCTCGTTGGCGATGGCGTCGTCGGCCGCCTCGCACGGGTGCTGGCGGTCGTTGTAGTGGGCACGCCATACCCGGTCGGACAGGTCCATGAGGCCGATCCCGATGCGGCGCAGCATGTGGGTGTCGGCGATGCGCAAATAGCCGTAGAAGCCCAGGTGCCCGGCGGCGTAGTCCCAAATCCCGCCGTCTGCTGGCTGGCGTTCAATCGGCGGTTGGCCGTCGAGTTGGAAGGGTGTTGCGGGGCCGCCCCAGGAGGCGATGGGTTCAAGTGCCATGGTGCGCGCTCCCTATGCTGCCGAGGGTGTTGCGAGTGCGCCCGGTACGGCAGCCGCGCCCAGCGGTTCGGGCACCGCCGCGGTCCGTTGGTCGATCACGCGCAGAAAGTCATCTTGTCCGAAGCCGTTGCTGAGGTAGGCCTTGTCGTAGCCACTTGGCTTGCGCTGCCCGGCGCGGACCGAGATGCCCACCATGAACGAGGCGTCCGGATGCGCGGCGCGCAACCGAACGCCGAACGCCTGGACGGCGGCGCGCAGTTCGGCAATTGTCGAGACGGAGACGGTTTGGCGTCCGAGTTCATGGCCGAAGAGTTCGATGACTTTCGAGCGGCTTCCATCGTACTCCTCGATGTGGCCGGGAAAGGTGTTCAGGTTGATGGTGGCGGGCATGGCTGGTCCTCGTGCTGCAGGCACGGCCGGCCGCGCGCACCCGATGCGCGCGCGCCGGCAGTGCGGATGGGGTGGATGAGAGGGACTGCCTCGGGTCAGCTCGGGGCAGGTTCGGGCGATGCCGGAACCGGTGTCGCCGGGTGGCCGTCAGGCGGCGATGCGCAGGTCGAGCAGGCGGTCGAGGCGGGCGATGTCGTCGCGCAGCCGGCGCATGCGCGGGCCGTAGCTGGCCTCTAGGCGGGTGGCGGCAGCGAGGTAGCGGCCCCAAGCCGTGCGGTCCCAGCCGCGGCGGCCGTCGGGGACGGATGCGGGCACGCCGCGCCCGGCGGCGGCATCGCAGGCTTCGATCATCTGCGCTTCGAGGTCGGCGAGCAGTTCGCGGCGCACGGCGACGGCGCGGCGGATCATCTCGCGGCTGAGATGCGGCGCCGGCGGGGCGGCCGGTGGCGGCAGCAACGTGGCATGAAACGCGATTGAGGGTGGAGCCGGCACTACGCCGGGTCCAGGACTGAGATGGAACATGGTGCGCTCCTGTTGGGGCGGCACGCCCGCCCCGGTGGGGGCGGACGTGGCGGGTGGGAGTGGGTCAGGCTGCGGCGTGTGCCTCGCCGTCGTCCTTGCGCGGCCGGCGGCGGCGTGCCGGCGCGGCCGGCTCGGGTTCTGCATCAAGGCCGGGATTGGCTTCGGCCTCGCTGCCAGGCTCAGCCCCGTCCGCTCCCGGCAGGTCGCCCTCGGCCGTGTCGTCCGGGCTCTCAGACCCATCGCTGTCGTCCAGCGGGCCGTCACCTGCCTCGTCCTCGGGCGCGATGCTGTCGTCCTCGCCTGCTTCGGGTTCAGCCGCCGCAACCAAGCCGGCGCCGTCGCATCCCTGGTCGTCCTGCGCAGCCCGGGCCTGGGCGGCGCCGCCGAACAGGGCCTGCGGATAGATCCAGCGTCCCTCGCCGACGCGGGCGATCACCGCGCCGCGGGTCGCCTTGCCCGTGGGCTGCACCGGCACGTTGAGGCCGATCGCCACACCCTCCACTG
>CAXSGE010000138.1:0-7267 GCA_964236715.1 uncultured Acetobacteraceae bacterium
TTGGCTGGCTGAGCATCCTGGCAGCTTTGACGATCTCTGAGGCGAACGGAGAGTCCGCAAACCACCCCATGCCGAAAAACGGCCGTGGTGGAGTGTGCATAAAGGGGGTGTAAGCCCAAACCGCCGAAAATTCCGGCAAGCGTTTCCAGGCGTGGAAAATTGTCGCATCGCCAAAGAAAGCGGGCTGTGGTACTCTGGACTTTCCGTATTTGGGTTGAAATAGGGAAGGTTGGTAACATCCAGCCCAAGCCCTATGCCCCTTCCAGACCGACCTGACAGTCGCGCCAACCATCGAAATCTGGAAGGTTAGTAGTCGGCAGAATTTTCGGCGGTTTGGGCTTACACCCCCGAAAACCGCAAAGGCGAGTGCCCGGCCGGGCACTTGGCCGGGTTCCGGGGCGTGCTGCAGGTCGACGGCTACGCCGGGTTCAAGCGGTTGGCAGGCGACCGGGCGGACGGTTCGGTGCGGCTGGCTTTCTGCTGGGCGCATATGCGCCGGCCCTTCTACGAGTTCTTCGTCTCGACGCAGTCGCCGCTGGCCGGGGATGTGCTCGCGCGCATCCGCGAGCTCTACGCGATCGAGGCCGAGATCCGCGGCCACCCCGCCGAACACCGCGCCCGGGTGCGCCACGACCGAAGTCGACCTATCGTGGACGCCCTGCACGTTTGGTTGCACGACCATCTGGGCCGCGTGTCCGCCGCCTCCGACCTGGCGAAAGCCATCCGCTATGCAATTCGGCACTGGGACGGGCTGGGGGTGTTCCTCGACGATGGCCGCGTCGAGATGGACACCAACGTCGTCGAGCGCGCCATCCGGCCAAACGCCTTGACGCGCAAGAACGCTCTTTTTGCGGGCAGCGACGGCGGCGCGCGAAGCTGGGCGGTCGCGATGACCTTGATCCAGACCGCAAAGCTGAACGGCGTCGAGCCGACGGCTTGGCTCACCGACGTGCTCGAACGCGTCGTCTCGGGGCGCACCAAAGCGCACGAGCTGCACAGCCTGCTGCCCTGGAACTGGCGGGCAACCAGCGAGACCGACCTGCCTGCAGCAGCCTGACCAACGACCACCAGCGCTCAACACAGGTTGAGCGAACCCGGTCAGATCAAAACGCCAATGAGGCTGCCGCCCTACCCACATCCGGCGCCAGTCGCCGCGGGTGATGAACTCCAACCGACCACTCTGTGCACTCCTACGACCATGCGTACGAGCGCCCTTACCGCCATCAACCTCGAACTCGAGCAGCCGCACATCGTCCATCACCTCAATGCAGCATAGTCAGCCGACCTAGGGGAATGTGGCACCGCCGCTCCGCTTACGATAGAAGGGGCAGAAAGTCCGTTTCACGTGAACGGCGTGACGCTCCCGTGCGGCTCTGGGAACGGCCAGCCCCGTGGTCGTGCGTCCGCGTGACAGATTCCTGCACGTACCTTCATCCTACCCCTACTCCGACCAAGGACGCGCTCTCGGGCGCCACCGGCCAACTGCTTGCCTCTTTCAGCCCAAACCCGATTTCGGCTCCGTCAACGAGATGCCTTCGCGCTCCATCGCGCGCCGGGCCGCGGGAAGAGCAGCCGTCGCCTCGGTGAAGCGCCAGAGCCGCGGGTAGGCTGTCGTGGGCCGGCCAAGCCTGAGGCCCCAACGGCCGAGTACGAAAAGATAGGCGTCAGCGACCGAGAACCCCTCGCCGATCAGGTGCCCGCGAGAGTCCAGCTCTTCCTCTAAAACGCTGAGCATGGCAGCGATCCGGCCTTCCGCAGTGCGCCGCACGTCGGCACGGGCCTCTTCGGTGGTGGCGAAGCGCTCGGCGCGCCAGAGCATCTGGAAGGTCGGGTGGACCGTGGTCACCATAAAGGACAGCAGGCCGTGCAGCCGGTCGCGCGCCGGATCGCCGAGAGGCGGCACGAGACTGGCCGCCGGCACCTGGTCGGCAATGTGGAGGAGCACGGCCAGGCTCTCGACGACGAGGTTGCCTTCGCGGGTGACGAGCGCCGGTACGGTGCCGCGCGGGTTGACCGCGAGGTAGTCCGGCTCCCGATGGCGCCCGCGCTGGACGACAACCACGTCGAACCCGGATCGCGGTCCGGCCTGCTCGCTTCCCTGGGCCTCCGCCGCCACCTCAAGCGCGACGTGGCTTGCCAGCGAGCAAGCGCCCGGCAGAACGTAGAGCCTCACGGGATGCCAGGACGGGCGACGGGCGGCGCCGCGAGCAGGGCATCAAGATCGGCCGCCAACTCGGGAAACGTCGTCATGCCGTTCTCGGCGTTGAGGTGCTTGCCGCCAGGGATGATCTGCAGCAGCGCCGCGAGACGCTCCGCGATCTCGCGGCTGAACCGCAAGGGAACGTAGGGATCGTCGTCCCCGGCATAGCAGGTGACGCCTGCTCCGCATCCCGAGCGCGTCGCCTCCCAGTCGAGCGGCGCGAAGAACGGGGCGTTGATCGGATCGTAGTCCGGCAGGCCGAGGGCGCCCCAGAATCCGGCGGCGAGGAACGCACCACGGTATGGGTCCGCCGCTCCAGCGCGGGCGGCAAGGCGCAACGCGAACGCCACGCCGAGGCTATGGGCGACAAGGACGGTGCGCGAGCGCGGCACGGCGTCGTCCTCCTGGCGACCGTATGCGTCCAGCCATGCTTCGGGGGACTGGCCCTGGGGCGTGGGAAAGCGGGGCAGGAGTGCTTCGTGCCCGGCTGCCTGGACGCGCTCGGCCAACCAAGGGAACCAATTCGAGTCCGGGCGGCCATACGCGCCGTGGAGGATCACGACGCGCAAGCGTCCGTGTCTTGCATCGTTCATGGCACTGTCTCCCGTTGCGGTGCTGATCCCAGGCCCTTGTGCGTGTGCCCGGTGGGTTGCCAGCAGCGCCGCGCCCAGGCCCGCCGCCTCCAGAAGTCGTCTGCGCTCCATCCCGCTCCCCCCCTTCACTTTCCACTGAGCTCTCACGCGCGCGTGCCAACCTCGGCGCGCGACGACGGCTGCGGCGCTCTCCCGAGCGCCAAGCCGTCGCGCCGCAGCCGTTGCACGACCGCCTCCTCCAACATCTCCAAGCGGTCCTGGCCCCAGAAGCCCTGACTGTCGAACAGGTAGAAGGGCGAGCCGAACACACCATTCGCGACGGCGCGGTCCGTGTTCTCCGCGTAGGCTGCCCTCACGCGCTCGCCCGCTGCCGCGTCCAGGAGCGACGCCGCGTCCAAGCCGTGCCCGTCCAGGATGGTCGCGACGACGGCCGCGTCCGAGACGTCGAGGTCGTCCGCCCACACGGCTTTCAGCAAAGCGTTCACGAGTGCGCCGACCGCCAGCCCACGTTGCTGGGCAGCGATCACCGCGCAGGAGGCCAGGTCGATGTCGGCCGAGAAGAAGCTCGGCTCGATGTTGCAGGGCATTCCGAGGCGCTCGCGCCAGCGCTTGAGCTCCTCGACGCGGTGGGCCTGTCGCTGCCAGGACCGCTGCGCGAGCAGAACGCCCCCGGTTCGGGCATAGACGTCGGGCAGCCTGAGCGGCACGTGGTTGATCAGAACGCGGTGCCGCGCGGCCATCTGCTCAAGGCGGACCCCGCCGAGGTACGCCCAGTCCGAGAGTAGCCAAAAATAGTAGTCGATCTGTGGGCGCTCTTGCTCGGGCATCGTTCGTCCTCGGGTCCTCGTCGTCACTTCCGCTCAATCCCGCCCAATGACGACGAGAACCGACGCCCGCTCGCTGACCTTGCGGACTTGATGGGAAAGGTGGCCGGGGAACTGCAGGTAGTCGCCCGCGGACAAGCCGATGCTGCGGTCGGCGAGGCGCATTTCGACTTTGCCCTCCAGCACGTACAAGCTTTCGGTGCCGGCGTGCTCCGCTCGCCCGTCCTCCTCGAACTGATCCGACGGATGCAGCACGAAGGCCACCAGGCCCTCGGACGATGACCCCTGCGAGAGTGGCACGAGTTGGTAGCCGCCGCTTCCGGCCGGGCCGCTCGCCGCAACGCGGCTTGCGACGCGGACGAGGTGGAGGTCCGTTTCCTCGACCACCTCGCCGAACAGCGCCGCGGTCGGCACCTCCAGCGCCTTGGCAAGCTTCAACGTGGTCGCGATCGAAGGCGACTTCTCCCCGTTCTCCAGGCGCGACAGGTAGCCCCTGTTCAGGCCGGTGGCTCCGGCCACCTGCTCCAGCGTGAGGTGCCGCTTGCGGCGCAGGGCGCGCAAGCGGTTCCCCAACGCGGCCGGCGCGAGCGAGGTGTCCTTCGTGGGGGAGGGCTTCGGGGTGGGCATAGCTACAAGTAGCGGCCGGGCGGCGTCGGTCATAGGTCGAGCACCAAGTGGCTGCCCAGGCAGCCCGACACGCACGGCATGATGTAGCGGGCTCGTTCGTGCGGCCTCAGGACAAAGTCGCGGTGCTCCGGCTCCCCTTCGAGGTAACGCGTGCGGCAGGTTCCGCAGGTCCCAGCTTCGCAGGAAATGTCCAGGGCGACGCCGTGCTGAAGCAGCGCGCGGGCAATCGACTGGCCCGGCGCGACAGGGATCACGCGGCCGCTTCGGCTGAGGCGGACACTGAACGGCGCCTCCTGGGCCGTCAGGACCTCGGCTGGCGGCTGGAAACGCTCGAAGTGGACCGTCCCCGCCGGCCAACCCGCCGAGGCCGCCGCGACGGCCTCCATCATCCCTGCCGGCCCGCAGCAGTAGACATGTGTCCCTGGTTGGGGGACGGCGAGGAGCGCGCGGAAGTCGAGACCGCGCCCTGGATCCCCGCCGTCGTGGTGGGCCGATGCCCGCCCGGATGCCAGAAGCGGCTGGATGTCTTCGATGAAGGGCGCAGCCGCCGGGCTGCGCGCGCAAGCATATAGGTGGAAGTCACCACCAACCGCTTCGAGGGCGCGGGCCATCGGGAGAAAGGGGGTGATCCCGATGCCGCCGGCGATGAACACGTGCTGTTGCGCGTTGCCGGCGAGCGGGAAATGGTTCCGGGGCAGCGAGACGGGCAGCGCGTCGCCGATGCCGACAGTGTCGTGGAGCGCGCGCGACCCGCCGCGCCCGGCGGCTTGCAGCAGGACACCAAGGCGGTAGCGGCTCTCCTCTCGCGGGTCGCCGCACAGCGAGTACTGCCGCACGATCCCGCCTGGCAGATGCACGTCGATGTGCGCGCCCGGCGCGAAGGGCGGCAGCTCCCAATCGTCCGGGTCCGCGAGCGTGATCTCCAGGGCCTGCTCGGCGACCCGGCGCTTGGCGCGGACGACCGTCATGACGTGCTGGAGCGGTCGCGGGGGCAAGTTCGCCATGGGGTCAGGCCGGTTCGACCGCATCGCCCACGCGCACCGTCCCGCCGACCAGGATCCTGGCATTCAGGCCGGAGCGGTTGAGCAACAGGTTGAAGACCTCCTTGCCGGTGACCTCCTCGATGTGCCGGCAAGGCACGCTGAGGCGGGTTGCCTCCAGCAGGGCAGCGCCGAGCCGGAAGCGTCGGCCGACAAGATGATTGAGAGGAACGCCGCGGGTCGTCACGTTCCGGCGGTGCTCGGCCGGCGAGAGCGCAACGCCGTGATCGCGCAACAGCGCCTCAAGGGTCTCGACCTCAAACAGGGTGACCTGACGGCCTTCTTCCGGCTTGTGCGAGTAGAAGCCGGTTCCGGCTGCGTAGCGGTCGCCCTGGATCCCGTATCCAGCGGCTAGGGTCAGCGTCTCGAGCCCGCGCATCGGCAGGAACGCACGCGGACAAAGGTGGAGGGCGACCACCTGACCGCACCAGGCCGGGGCACCATGAGGGCGATCCGACGGGACCGGGCTGCGGCCTGCCGCGGGGTCCAACTCGTCCAACACCGATTTCGCCATCGATCCCTCTTGCATCGCCGCGTGTTAGGCAAGAAGATGCCTTATGGGCAACTTGATGTCCAGTGAGCTTCGGGCCGTTACAGGGAGGGATTTCATGACAGCCGCGGTAACGCCTCTGCCGGTCGAGGGCGCCATAGCGTCCGAGGAGCCCACGGTCTCGAAGGCGTGGGTCGCGGCTGCCACGATGGTGGGCACCACCATCGAGTGGTACGACTTCTTCATCTTCGGCGCCGCGACGGCGCTGATCTTCAACAGGCTCTTCTTTCCGAGCTTCGACCCGGTGGTCGCGACGCTCGCATCCTTCTCCACCTTCGCGGTGGGACTGTTCGCACGACCGCTCGGAGCAGTTCTCTTCGGGCACTTCGGCGACCGGATCGGTCGCAAGCGGATGCTGGTCGCGAGCCTTCTGCTGATGGGCATCCCGACCGCGCTCATCGGCTTGGTGCCGACCTACGAGCAGATCGGGCTCTGGGCCGCCGTGATCCTCGTGGCGATCCGCATCTGCCAAGGTGTTGCGATCGGTGGCGAGTGGGGTGGAGCCGTCCTCATGGCGGTGGAGCATGCGCCTGAGGGAAAAAGAGCGTTCTTCGGCAGCATGCCGCAAACCGGCACGCCGCTCGCCCTCATCCTGTCGACGCTCGCGTTCCTTGCCGTCAGCTCGCTGCCGGAGCCAGCTTTCTTAAGTTGGGGCTGGCGGCTGCCATTCCTTGCTAGCTCCGTCCTCGTCTTCGTCGGGATCTTTATCCGCCGCAAGGTCGGCGAGTCTCCGGCATTCGAGGCCGCCGCGCGGCAGGGCGAACTCGTTTCCGTTCCCATCGCCGAGGTGGCGCGCCACCACTGGCGCAACGTGGCCCTCGCCATCGGCGCGAAGCTCGGCGAGATCACCTTGTTCTACCTCGTGACCGTATTCATCCTTTCCTACGTCACGGGCAAGCTCGGTCTTCCCAGGACAGTCACCTTGAACGCGACGCTCCTCGCCGCGGTGGTCATGCTGGTTTGCATGCCCCTATGCGGGTATCTGACGGACAAGGTCGGGCCGCGGGCGATGTTCGGTTTCGGAACGGTCGCGCTCAGCGCCTTTGCCGTGCCGATGTTCACCCTTGTCGAAAGCCGCGACCCGACGCTTATCACGGTAGCGGTGGTGGTGGCCCGTGGGATCATCTACCCGCTCATGTACGCGCCCGAGGCCAGCCTGTTCGCGAGGCTGTTCCCGGCTCGGGTGCGCTACACGGGCCTTTCAATCAGCGCTCATGTCGGCGGGGCAATCGGCGGCGGCCTTGCCCCACTCGTGGCAACCTGGCTGATGGCGTCTTACGGCTCCATCATGGCGGTCGGGATCTACCTTGGCGGTCTCGCCTCCCTGGCGTTCCTGTGCGTGTTGCTGGTGAAGCCTGCAAAGGAGCCGTCCTCGGCCTAGGTGTAGCGGCGCGCAATCGAAATGTGGCGGACGCGCAATCAGGGGTGGTTTC
>CAXSGE010000139.1:0-7194 GCA_964236715.1 uncultured Acetobacteraceae bacterium
AGTCGCGCAGCGCCGCGATCTCGGCGTCCGGGCGGAAGCTGGCGCGCAGCAGCCCGTATTCATGCAGCCGCTGCAGCCATTGGGCGTCGCTCACGTCGGTCTTGCGGCCTGGCACGTGCTTGGCGTCGCGGGCGTTGACCAGCACGACCGCGAAACCGCGCTGCTCCAGCACCTCGTAGGCCGGGATCCAGTAGACCCCGGTGCTCTCCATCGCCACGGTCCGCACGCCGCAGCGCTCGAACCAGTCGGCCATGCGGTGCAGGTCGGCGGTGAAGGTGCCGAAGCTGCGCACCGGCTCGGGGTCGCGGTCCGGGCCGACGGCGGCCACGTTCAGCGTGGCGCCGATGTCGACGGCGGCGGCGTGGGCATGGACGGGCGACATCTCCCGCCTCCGGCTGGGCCGTTTGGCTTTGCTCATCAAATCCTCCTCTGCTGCGCAAGGGTGGAGGGGATGGGCTGCGCGACAGATCAATTTCCTAACCGGGATCGCCCCGGGGGGCGTCACCATTCGTAAGTGCGCAGCAGCCCACGGGCCAAGTTGGAAAACGGGGTTCTTGACCACCAAAAACGGAGCGGCCGCTCCCCTCCGGCGTCCATCATACACCCGACCGTTTCTCTCGCCACAGGAGGCGCGCCGAGCCGCGCTCGTTCGAGAGGTTCAGCCCCATGAAGTAGAGGCACAGCACCCACACCCGCAGCGGCTGGTGGCGCCCGGCCAGCACGGTGCCAGTCAGGTCGTCGAAACGCCCTGAACACGCTTTGCAACGATAGCGCTGTCGGCAAGGCTGCGTGTCGTCGCACCCGTCCCGGATGACGGTGCCGCTGCCGCACACGGGGCAGCGCACACCTTTTGCCCAGCGGTGCTGGCGCACCAGCGCGAAGCACTTGGCATTGTCGATCAGGCCCGGAAGGTTGATCAGGTCGGATGCAGCCATGACAAAAGCTCCTCGCGCGAGCAGGTCAGCTACTCCCGCTTTTGCTCGCGCACCAGATGTCCACAGCCCTACTTCCCGGTCCCGGCCTCACCACCCCGGAACCCAATAAGAACCACCCGGGTTTTCCGGCCAATGCGGTCGCGCCCTCTATCGGGCTAACCCTGGCGTGCGCCCTCCGGCACCACGGCGTGAACTGCCGCATCCTGGAGGAGCGCACAGAGCCGAAACCTTACTCACGGGCCAACAACTTCTGGGCACGGCCACAAGAGTTGCTCGCGAGAATTGGCGTCCTCGGCACCTTGGCGGAGAAGGCATACCACGGAAAGCGTCAGTTTGATCGTTCTAACAAACCAACGACTTACGCACCTGTAGCCAGAACTCTTCCAAAATGGTCGCTTGACGCCCCCGGGGGCGGATCAAACAGATTTCGAGTGGGACATCCCAGTCCTCGCTTGCTGCCCGAACCAATAACCTGGCCGACACGGCTTTCTGTACGGCGTTCCAAGGCAGCCAGGCAAGTCCACGGCCAGCCTGCGCCATCGTCGCCAAAGTAAGGACAGCATGGGAGTGGAACGCCGGCCGCAGCCGGTCCTGCACTCGCTCGATCAGGCCCGAGCGGCTCAGGATACGTCCGACGCCGGACTCGGGACTATAGGCCAGGTAGGGGATCGGCGCCGAGTCGTCGGCGAGCGGATGCAGGGCCTGGCCTGCTTCGTCGGGGGCACTCACGGGAACAAGCCGATCCTGACCAAGCGGGAGGCGATCAAACGCCCGAGTTTCCAGTTCCACCGGGGCCGCGTCATGGTGATGACATAACAGCAGCCGAATTTCGCCGCGCCGCATCAGCCGTTCGCAGCCCAGCGTGTGCTCGACAAGGAATTGAAAGGAAAAACTCCGCCCGGCCGCAAGCTCGACCGCTGGCAACCACTGCGGGAAGAAGGTGGAAGCGAGGAAAGGCGTGCTGGCGAAGCGGATCGCGGAGGCCGAGCCCTCGATGGCCTCACGGGCCTGGCTGCGACCAAGCTGCAAGCGGCGCAACACCTCTTCGGCTGCCGGGTAGAACGCATGTCCGGCCACCGTGAGCGTGATCTGCTGACCACCGCGGTCAAACAACGGGCCGCCAATCCAATTTTCCAGGGCCCGGACACGGCGACCGAAGGCGGGCTGCGTGACGCCACGCTGTTCAGCGGCGCGCGAGAAGCTGCCGCACGCCGCTAGGGCGAGAAAGTCCTCGATCCAGGTGAGTTCCATGCTTCCTCCGCATCGTTTTGAGCCGACTGAGCATTGGCACCGTCCCGCCGGATCGATCAACCTCCTCACTGAAGGGAGCCAATCATGGCAAGCAACAGAGTCTTCGACGTCGCGGTGCTGCCAGGGGACGGGATTGGCCGTGAAGTCATGCCTCCAGCCTTGGAGGTGCTCGAAGCCGTCGGTGGCCGCAATGGTTTCAGCTTTAACTGGATGGAGCACGACTGGAGCTGCGACCGCTTCCTCAAGACCGGCGCGATGATGCCCGAGGATGGCGTGGCGCAAGTCCGGCACAAGGACGCCATCCTGCTCGGCGCCGTCGGCGCTCCGGAAGTCCCCGACCATGTCTCGCTGTGGGGCATGCTGATCCCGCTGCGGCGGGAGCTGCAACAATATGCCTGCTTGCGGCCCGTGCGGCTGCTCAAGGGCGTCACGTCGCCGCTCGCCAATCGCACGCCAGACGAGATCGATTTCCTCGTCGTGCGGGAGAACAACGAGGGCGAGTACTCGAAGGTCGGTGGCGGGGTGTATGCCGGCACGGACGACGAGGTCGTCGTGCAAAACTCCATTTTCACTCGTCGCGGCGTTGATCGCATTCTGCGCTTCGCGTTTGAGAAAGCGCGACAGCGTCCGAAGAAGCACCTTACATCGGCCACGAAGTCCAACGGCATATACTATTCCATGCCGTTCTGGGACGACCGCTTCGCGGCGCTGTCGAAGGAGTATCCGGATGTCAGCACGGACAAGTACCACATCGACATCCTGACCGCGCAGTTCGTAGCGCATCCCGACCGCTTCGACGTGGTTGTCGGCTCCAACCTGTTCGGCGATATCCTGACCGATCTCGGCCCGGCCATCGCCGGCTCGCTGGGCCTTGCTCCTTCGGCCAACCTGAACCCCGAAGGTGACTACCCGTCCATGTTCGAGCCGGTCCACGGCTCGGCGCCCGACATCGTCGGCAAGGGCATCGCCAACCCGATCGCTCAGATTTGGTCGGGGGCGATGATGCTCGATCAGCTTGGCCAGCCGGAGGCCGCATCGTCCATCGTGTCCGCGATCGAGACGCTGCTCGCGTCCAAGGACGCGCCCAAAACGCCCGATCTGGGCGGCAATGCGAAGACCGGTGATATCACAAAAGCGCTGATCGCGACTCTCCCGGACAAATCCTGACCGGATACCGACGGCGGGAAGGAGGCGTAAAATGACCATATCGTTGGAAACGCTTGTTGACGGCAAGAGCGGAGGGCGTCTGCTGCCGTGCAGCAACAGCGACCGCACCGTTGAGAAGCTGCTTCGGCAACAGGCAGCCCTGGCAGCTTTCGGCAGCTTCGCTTTCCGCGAACCCGATCTGCTCCTGGTGCTGACCGAGGCCACGCGCATCTGCGCCGCCTGCCTGGACGTGCCGTTCGCCAAGGTGTGCCGCTACCGCGCCGCGGAAGACGACCTGCTCGTCGTGGCCGGGTGGGGCTGGCACCCCGGCGTCGTTGGCCGGGTGGTCTCGCAGGCCGACGAAAGCTCGCCGCAGGGGCGGGCCTACGTCACCGGCAAGCCGGTCATCATGCGCGACCTGCAGGCTGCGGACGGCATGGCCCCGCCGGCCTTCTACGGGGAGCATGGCATCGTCTCGACCGTGGATGTCGTGATCCCGGCCATCGACGGGGCGGCCTATGGCGTGCTGGAGATCGACAGCACCCGCCAGCACCAGTACGACGAGCACGACATCAACTTCCTGACCGGCTTCGCCAACGTGCTGGCCGAGTCCGTCGCCGCCGCAACCCGGGTCAAGGCGCTGCGGGACGCGCTGGATGCCAGGGACCTGCTGGCGGAGGAGCTGCAGCACCGGGTCAGGAACAACCTGCAGATGATCTCTGGCATGTTGGACAACTATGCCCGGACCGCGCCCAATGACGAAGCCCGGCAGGGCATAGACCTGATCGCCAGCCGCGTGGCCACGCTGGCGCAGGTCTATGACAGCCTGCTCGGCGTCGGGCTGAGCGAAACCGTTGACCTGGCCGGCTACCTCCGCGCGCTGTGCGCGAGCCTCCCCGGCCTGCAAACCGAGCGGACCCAGCCGGTGCGGATCATCTGCCATGCCGAGCCGGTCATGCTCGGCCTTGATGAGGTGTCGGCCCTTGGCATGGCCGTCGCGGAAATGGTGACGAACAGCTACGGCCATGCCTTCCCAGAGCGGGAAGGGACCATCACCGTCACCCTGGTGCGCGTCAGCCCTGCCGCGGCGATGCTCACGCTTCAGGATGACGGCGTAGGCTTCGAGGTCGGGGTCGGCAGTTCGCGCCACGGACTGGGCCTGGTCCGGCGCTTGGTAGAGCAGATTGGCGGCACACTGGACATCCGCTCCACCGATGGAACGGTCTGGAGGCTAGGCTTCCCGGTGCCACCGGGACAGGCTGGCGCACCACAGGCTGTCCCGGTGCGGTCATGGATGAGGTGAACGGCCTTGAACCTTGCGACTCTTAGACCTGCTCCTGCCAATTCCGTCCATCAGCGCCGCCACCCTCAAGGCGGCATTGTGATGCGGGCGAGGCTCCCTGCCCGTGCGGTCCTTCCGACGCTCGCTGCCGCATGTGCAGCCGCCGGGTTGCAGGGCGCCTGCGCCCAGGAGGCAGGCTCCCCGCAGTCGCGGTCCGGCGACCCCTACGGCGACCCGCAGGCGCTGTCGGTCGGCGTGCCCGTCCGCATACAGGACGCGCTGGTAACACCGTATGGCGAGGCAGTCTTCGAGGCCATCAGCACCAACACCTACGTGGGCCGCCACGGCAATGGGCTGTTCTCGCCCTTCTCGCAGACGATCAAGTTCGGCGTGGCGCCAGGGCTGGGCATTAATCTCGGGGTTGGTGAGAACCTCGGCGACACCTACCATGCCGGCATCGACATCACGCCGTCGTTCCAATACGTGTTCAACCAGAGCCACGACTACATCCCGGGCTTCTCGGTCGAGGGTACCTACTCGCCGCGGCCCGGTACTGGGCTGAGCGGCGGGACCTGGGGCCTCAGCGGGCAGGCGACCAGCAACCTCGGTCCGACGCAGCGGTCTCCGCGCCTGCACCTCAACATCGAGTGGAACAAGTATAACGACGAGAGCCGGCAGGCGCGGCCGCAAGGGTTCGGCTACGGCGCCGGGCTGTCCACTCCCCTGTCAGACCGGACCGCGCTGGTAGGCGATGTCTTCTACTCCCAAACCTTCGTCCGGCGCGACAGCCAGATCTTCGCCGACCTGGGCATGACCTACCTGGTCGGCTCCCGCCTGGCGCTGAGCGCGGGCGCCGGGGCCGGCGTCGACAAGTCCACGCCGGCCTTCCGCGTGTTCTTGAGCCTGTCCACCTCCTTTCATTTTCTCAACTAGCCAGGAGTACGAAACCATGCCGAAGACCACGGGGCCGACGCTGGAGCCTGTTCCGAATGCTGTAACGCGGGCATTGCTGGATGTCGGGGGTTCGGCCACGCGCATCGATCCCGACCGGCGGTTCCTGCTTGGCGCCGGGCTGGTCTTGGGCGCCGCCGCGATCCGGCCTGCCAAGGCGGAGCCTGACCTCGCCAAGCCCAGCGGCGCCAACGAGACCGTCGCGCACACCCAGCCGTTCGTCTTTCCCGGACAGGATGCCATCCAGACCGGCTACGCCAACGGACCCGGCGCCGTCGCCAACATGTTTTTCTTTCCCGGGTTCAAGCAAAGCTTCGTGGACACGCCCGGGATGACGGTCGATGGCAAGCAGGCCTCGGGAGCAACCATCAACACGCTTGTCGGCGGCAAGGGGCCGCCGCTGCTGCTGATCCACGGCCACCCGGAGACGCATGTCACCTGGCACAAGGTGGCAGCCAAGCTCGCCGAGCGGTTCACGGTCGTCATGACCGACCTGCGCGGCTACGGCGACAGCAGCAAGCCCGGCGGCGGGCCGGACCAGGTCAACTACTCCAAGCGCATCATGGGCAACGACCAGGTCGAGGTGATGAAGTCCCTCGGCTTCGCCAGCTTCCAGTGCGTCGCCCATGACCGCGGCGCCCGGGTGCTGCAACAGATGATGATGGACCACCCGGACGCGGTCACGCGCGGCGCCACGCTCGACATCGCCCCGACCGAGCTGATGTATGCCCAGACCAACCAGCAATTCGCGACCAAGTACTACTGGTGGTTCTTCTTCATCCAGGAATCGCCGCTGCCCGAGGACATGATCAACGCTTCGACGGAGGTGTTCATCAAGGCCCACCTTTATGCGCAATGCAAAACGCCCAATGCCATCTGGGCGGAGGCGTTTGCTGAGTACCTCCGCTGCTACCGAGACCCGGACCTCGTGCATGCCGTGTGCAACGATTATCGCGCGTCGGTCGGGATCGACGTGGCGATCCAGAAAGCCGAGAACGGCCGCAAGATCTCGCAGCCGCTGCTGGCGCTGTGGGGCGCCAAGGGCACGGTCGGCCAGTTGTTCGACGTGCTCGCGCTGTGGAAGCAGGACGCATCCGATGTTTCAGGGGAGGGGCTGCCGTGTGGCCACCTGGTTCAGGAGGAAGCGCCGGAGGCGCTGCTAAAGGCGCTCCAGCCGTTCCTGGTTTCGAGCTGACCTGCCGCGTCCGATGTGGCCTTGTCGTAACCGCCATGCCAAAAGTGCCGATCTGAAAAGCGTGTAATTTCAATGTGCCGCACTGCCTACAGCGTGGCAACAAACCGATAAGATCAGGAAATCAGCTTTCCATTTTGATGCGCGATCATTCTTGATAGACGATGGCAAGGATTCCGTCCACGCGTTCACACAGGCGCTGCGGCACCCTGGCGTGACGACCGCACCAACGGCGGTAACTCGAACGGCAGCCCGGCGCTAGGCGGGGTGCCTCCACGGAGGGCAGGGCTCACGCATGAGATCGCGCCGGTGGGCCCTGAACCAACACCCCTGTCACCAGGGGCCATTTCGGGTCAGGCGAGGGCTGTTCTGCGGAACAGAGTTAGCCCATTCTATTCAGCGTGCTGAGGTTCATTCCGCAAGCTGAGCGGCGGACA
>CAXSGE010000140.1:0-7123 GCA_964236715.1 uncultured Acetobacteraceae bacterium
ACGGGCTGCAGTTCAAGGCGACGCAGGTCACCACCACGCAGCCGACCACGCTGGAAGGCATCGAGAAGTACTTGGGCTCCGGCATGATCCGCGGCATCGGCCCGACCTATGCCCGCGCCCTGGTGCGCGCGTTCGGCGAGGCGGTGTTCGACCTGATCGAGCAGGAGCCGACGCGGCTGCGCGAGGTGACCGGCATCGGCGCCAAGCGGGCCCAGCGCATTGTGGCGGGCTGGGCTGACCAGAAGGCGATCCGCGAGATCATGCTGTTCCTGCATGCCAACGGCGTCGGCACGTCCAGGGCCGTGCGCATTTTCAAGACCTACGGCCAGGATGCCATCGCGTTGATCACCGCCAACCCCTACCGGCTGGCGCGCGACATACGCGGCATCGGCTTCCGCACCGCGGACCTGGTGGCCGCCAAGCTCGGTATCGAGAAGACGGCGATGATCCGGGTGCGCGCCGGGCTGTCGTTCGGCTTGGCCGAGGCGACCGGACAGGGCCACTGCGGCCTGCCGGTGGCTGAGCTGACCCGGTCCACGTCCGAGCTGATCGAGGTGGACCCTGCGCTGATCGAGACGGCGCTTACGCTAGAACTGCGCGACGGCGAACTCATAGCCGATACCGTGGACGACGAGGCTTGCGTGTTCCTGGCCGGGCTCTACCGTTCGGAGCAGGCGATCGCCGAACGGCTGCGCCTGCTGTACGAGGGCCGCCCGCCCTGGCCGGCGATCGATGCCGGCCGTGCGATCCCCTGGGTGGAAGGCAAGACCGGGATGGCGTTGGCACCGAGCCAGGTGGCAGCGCTGCGGCTTGCGGTGGCGGCCAAGGCGCTGGTCATCACCGGCGGCCCCGGTGTCGGCAAGACGACGCTGGTGAACTCGATCCTGAAGGTGCTCGGCGCCAAGGGGGTCGACGTGGCGCTGTGTGCGCCCACCGGCCGCGCCGCCAAGCGCCTGACGGAGAGCACGGGCCTGGAGGCCCGCACGATACACCGCCTGCTGGAGGCCGATCCGAAGACGGGCGGGTTCAAGCGGGGCGAGACGCACCCGCTCGACTGCGCCCTGCTGGTGGTGGACGAGTGTAGCATGGTGGACGTGCCGTTGATGCGGTCCTTGCTGCAGGCGCTGCCGGACCACGCGGCGCTGCTGTTAGTGGGCGACGTGGACCAGCTGCCGAGCGTGGGGCCGGGCCAGGTGCTGGCGGACGTGATCGCCTCGGGCGCAATACCGGTGATCCGGCTGACGGAGGTGTTCCGTCAGGCGGCTGCGAGCCGGATCATCACCAACGCGCACCGCATCAACCAAGGGCAGATGCCCGAGCTGACCGCGCCGGAGGGCTCCGACTTCTTCTTCGTGCCCGCGGATGAGCCGGAGGACGCGGCACGCAAGCTGCTGGCCGTGGTGCGCGACCGTGTGCCGGCGCGCTTCGGGCTCGACCCGGTGCGCGATATCCAGGTTCTGTGCCCGATGAACCGGGGCAGCCTCGGCGCACGCACCCTCAACATCGAGC
Source organism: uncultured Acetobacteraceae bacterium (assembly GCA_964236715.1). GTDB lineage: Bacteria > Pseudomonadota > Alphaproteobacteria > Acetobacterales > Acetobacteraceae > CAHJXG01. The sequence goes on from CAXSGE010000140.1 coordinate 1,510, forward strand.
TGCAGCGGGTGTTGAACCCGCCAGGGGTGGTCCGGGTGGAGCGGTTTGGTTGGACCTACTGCCCCGGCGACAAGGTCATGCAAGTCGCTAACGACTACGAGCGCGACGTGTTCAACGGCGACCTCGGGCTGATCACGGGTATCGACATGGAGGAGGACACGCTGACGGTCACCTTCGAGGGACGCGCGGTGGAGTATGCCTTCGGCGAGCTGGACGAGCTGGTGCTGGCCTATGCGACGACCATCCACAAGGCGCAAGGGTCGGAATATCCGGTCGTGGTGATCCCGCTCGTGACGCAGCATTACGCCATGCTGGCGCGCAACCTGCTCTACACGGGGGTGACGCGCGGCAAGCGGCTGGTTGTCATCGTCGGGCAGCGCAAGGCGCTCGCCATGGCGGTCCGGAACGGCGGCGCGCGCCGGCGCTGGTCCAAGCTGCGCGAATGGTTGTCGTTTGTTTAACAACGGGCAGGAAGTCCGACGCCTGTCCGCAGACGTGCTTCAGGAGCCCTGGAGTAGGTTTCATTTCGCTACCATTCCGTAGACTGGCCTTCAGTGCAGACACGAGATCCGCGAAACGACCCGTTCATTCCTCCTCGACAGCGCCCGTGTGTGCTGCCTCGCCGGCGGCAGACAGTAATTCGAGAATACCCTGCCGCGGCAAGGCATGCACATAGCGATATTGGTAGGACTTCGCCCGCCCGGACCCGACTTCCTCAGAGGTCCACGACGCGAGGCCTCCTGCTGTAACCATATCGTCAAAGGCTTGGCGGACTTCTTCGCGAAACTTCAATCGTTGGCGCGTTGTTTCGGTCCGGTAAGTCCGCCCGGCGAGATCAGCCAGGAGTTCGACGGTGACGTAGTCGTAAGATGGCTGGCTGTCTATGAAGGGCCAAAAGCTTTTAGCGTAATCCGACCTTAGCTTAAAGTAAGCGTCTCCGTTCAGGCTAACTAAGGTCTTAGTTTCAAACATCCGTCGCACCCATTCGCCGTAACGGACGGTAATGTTGCTGTCGAGGTCAACACCATCCCATTGAATAAGACCTAAAAGGTTATCAGAAAATCCAGCTCCCGACAGCCGGTTACGTTTTGCGGCAGCTTCGTATGCGTCGAAGTTACCATCAAAAACGCGGAACGTGACCGCTCGCATTTCTTCGAGAACCCTGAGAAGAGTTGCGAGATTGTTGACATGGCATGTTCGCCCGGTTGCTTGCAGCAGCTGACGCCACGTTGCCTCCGTGTGCCAGTAGGTCAGGCGTGGCCGCGGGCTGCTCATGGTGACGGGAATCGAAGGGTCATATTCCGGATTAGCTACCTCCGTCCGCTTCGCCCGGAGGCGAAATAGCGCATAAAGTGCGTCGCGGTGCTGCGAGCCCAGCTCCCGCCCTCGGACCTCGATGACAGCATGGGGTTTGACAGCGTAAATCCGGACAAAGTCACTGTCCGTGACGAGACCTTTCTTGCGAGGTGCGAAGGCCGACGTTCGCGCCAATTTGCTTGGGACGATGGATGGATTACGGCGGCCGCGGCGATTTTCCCTCATACGCTCGAAGCGTTCGAGACGCTTGCGCTCAATCTCACTCAGGTCCTTGCTCTCTGCCATTGTTGCGCCTCGCCACCTTAAACGTTCGAGACACTCTACGAACTGGTGGCGGACCCGTCATCTACGGGAATCAAGGGGTCGCTTTCGCAACAACGCTGTTTGATTTCAAAGGCCAGCGTCGAAGGGGAATCAAGGGGTCACAATTGAATCGCGTTTCAAGTGCTACTTAGCGATTTTCGAGTCGTGCTAGCCACTCTCAGCTGCCTCAATGCCTGTGTTGAGCGGCATGTACGATGCTTAAATGTACCCTGCTAGCTGCCTAGTATCGTGCGTGGTTAGGTCACGGGTACTCAGAAGTTCAGTTGCGATGATTGAACTGTCTGCGTCGAAGGCAAGTTCGAGTTGTCCACATGGGTCGGTCTAAGGAAGTCAGTATAAATCTATAAGAGTCTATGTGCTAAATCTCGAAACCTTTCAGTGACTTGAGGCCAATTGTAGCCCCTTTGATTCCCGCAATCGACCCGATGATTCCGGAATGTGACCCGAGCATTCCCAATCGCGACCCCTCGGCTCCGTAGCTAGAAACTTTACCCACACCCTTGCGGGCGCTATATGCCAACCCGGCAACGCGCTCAAATCTCACCACGCTGCGTCTTGCCTGGTCGTTAGCACGCACAGAAGCGATCGCCGGAACGACCCTACCCGTTGTAGTCAGTTCGCGATCAATCACTTCCGAATGGCCAACTGTTGATGAACGCGTCTGGCCAGATACGTCCAATGAACTCTGCTTTCCAAGTTGAACCACTTCGGCTCTGTGCGTACCGCTCTGTATGGATCTGCTCCCGTCTCTCACGACGGCCCAAGCCCCCCCTTGCTGAACCGGTCGACCAGCCCGCGGTGAGGCACCAATGCTGTTCCGGTGGAGCATCCACATTCATCAACCGGGACGCCAGCAACTGTCACATCTTCCACCTCCGACGGAAGCAGACGACAGACACAGGTGTCTTCACGTAAAGAGTACGTTGAGCAACCGGTGATCTCGTAGGTGGCTGGTCCCGGGAAGTCGTGACGCTACTTTGACCCGAGAAGAGAAGGAAGCGTTATGGCACGCAACCCTCATCATGCATCTTTACGTCGTTGCGTCTTTACGTCTATGCGTCCGCCAGTCTAAGATTGCTGCTTTGCTGCCTGAGTCTAACCTCGACGAGCCAGGCTGACACCCTCGGACGCCGAGTTCTGCAAGGTCAACGGATAGAGCTCTGGCCAACAGCCCGCCATCGGCGCTTGCCACGCCCTCACGCGTCTTTACGTCAACGCGCGTGGCGGCCTCGACTTCATGCAATTTTAAATCGACCGCACAAAGCTACCATAGGCAAGGAAAGGTCAACTTATTATCGTGCAACGCAAGCTATCTACACGTCTTTACGTCTTTCGCAATAACACCAGATGGGCAGTTTTGGTTTAAGACTGTCTGATAAAATCAGAGCTTCCGGAGACCATTGTAACCACCAGCACTACCAGCGATCAGGATAGCTGCCCTTAGCTGAACAGCTACAAGCGTTGCGCCTATTGATCGGTGTACGTGAGATTTAGATGCATGGAACGACCTCACGTCTTTACGTCTAGTCGTAGGTCCGTCTTGCCGGTGGGGGTGGCAGCAATTCCTCGGCGGGAATCGGGTGCCCTTGTTCGTGTAGCAGTTTCGCAAGCCACCGGCGTACGCCGCCGTGCTCAGCACTCGCTTGTTGCACAGCCTTCGCCAGTTGCCGGCTTGCGCGAAAGTTGACCAACACCGTTCTTTCTCTTGACGTCGGGGCAGGGGAGGGCGCAGGCGGTGCCGGCGCCCGGGTCGTTGGAAGGTGTGCAACCGCACCAGCCAACTTGGCGGTCAATTCGGCTGGGTCTTCGCGGCCGGGCTCATCAAGGGCGAGCCGTTTTATCTTCAACGCCATCAGGCGGCAGCCTGCCGCGGCGTAGGTTTAGTCGGGACCACCCTGATTGCGATCAACTCCCGCAGGATCATTTCAGCCTCGCTGTATAGGCGGCTGCCCGATGCAACTACCCCAGTGAAGCTGCTTTTGGCGAGATCGGCCGAAACCGAGATGTGCTGGTGCAGAACGGTGAGTTTCTCCTGCTCAAGGTCCAGAAGTGCCGCACGTTCCGCGAGACCTTTGGGGTTCCAGCGCGTCCTCACTACCCGGGCAGGAATGTCGCGGCCCCTGACCTTGGCAAAGCTCGACGCTTGTCTTGAGGTTTTCAGCGTTTCGGCAATGCTGGAGCGGTCGGGCATGCACGGAATTAACACCACATCCGCTACACCAATTGCCATGCCAGCTGTTTGGTTACCGAAGCCGGCCGTGTCGATCAGCACGACGTCATGGCCCTCGGCCTGCGCCAAAGCGTGATGCACAATTTCCTCGTGACTGATCTCCGTCGTGCAGGTCAATGGCGGTCCTTCATAAGCCGTCCTGAACCAGCGGGCGAAGGACTGGTTGGGGTCGGCGTCCACAATCGCCGTCCGATAACCCCGTGTGGCAAGCACCACTGCCAGCAGCGTGACCAGGCCAGTTTTCATGGTGCCACCCTTCCCGGATGCTACCGTCACAACGTTGCCTCTGGGCATCAATGCCTCCGTTTGCGTCCAGCAAGATAGCTATCTTTCCGTCAAGGCGTAAAGACGGCTCGCCGTCAAGGCGTCGCGACAATGTAGTCCGTTGGTGAACATCTAGGCAGGGAGGCGCTGCCGCTGTCGTGTCGACATTGCGTCCGCGGGCGTCGACTACCGAGGCGTGGGTATGCCTGGCGTTGCAGACGCATCGCGCCGTTCGACCTGGTCCAACCGCGCCTGCATCACGGCCCCTTCCGCCGCCATTTCGGCCACCCGGACGCGAGCTGCCGCGAGCTCGCGGTCTTGCTGCCTGACCCGCCGCTCCCGCTCCGACTGCGGTTTGCGAGCGTCCGGAGCTGGAGCGGCTTGCTTACCAACGGTGCGAGCGCTCTCATCGGCCAGCGCCGCAATGATGGCGCTCAGGTCCACCGCCGCCAGCGTGCGCGGCGTCGCGACGCGCTCCTGGCGCTGCGGCGTGCGCGAGCTGTCGAAGCTCTGGATCCGCGGGAAGACCACCCGCGCCAGCACGCTGTCCGACGGCGCCCACACGTAACCCTCGCCTTGAGCAAGCTGCGGCAACTCGGCCAGGATGCGCTTGCCCGCGGCCCGATCTGCCTGACCTTCGATCCAACGGCCGACGGCCTCACGGTCCTGACTCGACGTCAGCTTCATCGACACCAGGATGTCTGCCTGGCTCAGCACGTTCTTGTGCAGCACGGCCGGGCGCTGGGTGATCAGCCACGGCACGAAGCCCCGCACGCGCCCGCGGCGCACGATCTCCTCGATGCGGCCCAGCAGGATTTGCCCGCTGTGCTGCGCCCGCTGAGGCGCCCATAGGTCGGCCTCGTCCAGCACAAGGTGTAGCGGCTCAGTGTTGGCTTCGTAGACGGCCTCCGCGAACGCCGTCATGAACGCCCTGCGGGCGGCGCTGCTGCCGAGCTCCGAGACGTCCACCACGCAGGCAAGAGGGTGCGTGCCGACCAGATGGCCAAGCGCGGTCCCCATGCCCTCGTCGAGCGCGATGTCGGCGTGCCGGCCGCCGAACACCACCACAGGGTAGCCGGATGCGGCCGAGCCGTCCGCACCAGCGCGCAGGCCCCACCACACCCCGAGCGGGTCCACGATGCAGACGCGGGCCGCCATGTCCATCAGCAGCTCGACCAGGCCCTTGGCGGCGTAGGTCTTGCCCGACCCCGACGTGCCCACAATGGCGAGGCGCTCGTCCAGCGCCGACCGGGGCAGCACGCCCGCGACCCTGTCATTGGGGCAGATGCCGTCAACCTCCGGTCGCCCTGTGCCAGATGTCTCCAAGTTACGTCTGTAGGCTGCCAGGAAGCGGCTAACCGTCGCCTCGCTCACCTTGTAGAGCCGTGCCATATCTGCCGCCGAGCGGCGGCACGAGAGCACTTCGTGTTGGCGGCGGCGAGAATCCGCGTAAATCCGGCGACGGTTCCGTTGCTTTTC
>CAXSGE010000141.1:0-7120 GCA_964236715.1 uncultured Acetobacteraceae bacterium
GGCCGATGCAGATGGAGAAACGGGAAAAGTGCGCCGCTTCCCAATGGGCGGTTTCGGGACACCCGGCGACCCGGCGGAGCGCGTCCCTTCACGCCGGGATTTGGGACCTAACCTCCGCCGACCATCATTCGGGCAAAGCCGGACCACCTGCCAGGGTGGCTCCTATCGCAGCATCGAGGGTGGGAATGCACATGGCGTCAACCGTTCCCGTCTTGGCGACGGTTGGCAAGTGCCGGGAGACCGTTGGGACCGGAGCACTGCTCTCCTTGGCCCTTGCCGTCATCCTGTCCAGTGCGTAGATTTCGAGGCTTCGGCTGCACAAGCCTCAGTCCAGTATTGTGCTGGAGTGGTCGAAGACGAATGCAACCAGCCTCTCACAAGTCCTGGCAGGACCGTCTGATGGTACGACCATAAGGAACATCATGGCCAAGATTCTACGGGTGGGCGTCATCGGCGCGAGCGCAAAGCGGGGATGGGCCAAAATCTCTCATGTGCCTGCAATCCAACAACTCGACGGCCTCGAACTCGCAGCAGTTGTGACGCAGGACCAGCCCTCCGCGGACGAGGCGGCCAGGGCTTTAGGAGCCAAGAAGGGGTATGGCGACGCCCAAGCCCTTTTTGCCGATCCCGACATCGATATCGTTACGGTCGCCGTCAACGTGCCCGCGCATCGCGACTTGGTTCTGGGTGCGCTGGCCGCCGGCAAGCACGTCTATTGCGAGTATCCGCTAGGCCGCAACCGCTTCGAAACCGAGGAGTTGGCCGAGGCTGCGCGCAAGGCCGGCGTCCATACCGCAATCGGTCTTCAGTTGCGGAGCAACCCTGCGGCCCGCCGTGCGCGCGAGATGATCGAGGCCGGTGCGGTCGGGCGCGTGCTGAGCGCGCGCATTCTGTCCACCACCATGGCTTTCGGATACGAGACCGAGCGCGCCATGGCCTTCGCCGAGAAGCCGGAGAACGGCGTCACGCTGTTGAGCGTCCAGGGCGCCCACACAATCGACCTCGCCATTGCGGTGCTCGGCGACCTCGCCGACCTGTCTGCGCTGGCATCGACCCAATATCCAAACATCATGATCGAGGGCGGCATGGAGCAGGCCCGCACCACACCGGATCATGTGCTGGTCATGGCCCGCCGGTCCGATGGCGTGCCGGTGTCGATCGAGGTCGCCGGCGGGCGCTCCCCGGAGGCGACGCCGTTCCAGTTCGAGGTGGTTGGGCAGACCGGGACGCTGCTGCTGGAGGGCGGCGCTCCGCGCGGCGTACAATCCGGCCTGCTGCGCCTCCGGGTCAACGGCGAGGAGCAACCAATTCCTGCCGGCCTGGTTGTCGATCCCGATACTGCCGCCAACGTCGCCGGTCTCTATGCCGCGCTGCGTGACGACATCTACAACAGGACTCATATCGCGCCCGACTTCGAGCGCGCGGTTTATATGACGCGACTTTCTGATGCCGTGTTGTCGTCCTCGGAAAGCGGTGAGTGGAAGCAGGCATCTGAATGGACGCGCTGATTGTGTCCGGCAGGGTTCGTTTGGCGGACAGGGCAGGTTCCAGCAAGCGGCCGGGGCTGGGCGGCGCTGGATGGCCGACTTGCACAGCTTCGCGGTCGCTGGGCCTGCTAAGCCTATCATCGCCGGAACGGGCCGTAGGTAGTTCCCGATCCTTGTGCTCATTCGCCGTCCAGTCCAAGCCACGGTCCCAGGCAGCGAGAACGACGCGTTGCCAAACCACCAACCTTTCAATCGCAAAGCCGCCAAGGGCATTCAACCAGATCGAGAGCGTCCGTATCGGCTTTGCTGGCGCTGCCGGGGGCTGCGGCCCGGAGAGTAGCGGGCGGCTGATCCGGAAGGTGCTCACGCCCATGGGGGCGTGATGGCTCAACCAGGAGCGACACGCCATGATCACGCACTCCACCTTGCAGGTGAACGGCGCGCGGCTGCACGTCGCGCGCGCCGGGAGCGGCCGGCCGCTGCTGCTGCTGCACGGCTGGCCCGAGTTCTGGCTCACGTGGGAGCCAGTGATGGCCCGCCTCGCCGGCCGCTTCGAGCTGGTCGCGCCCGACCTGCGCGGCTTCGGCGACAGCGACAAGCCGGAGGGCGCGTTCGGCCCGAACGACCACGCGGCCGACATGGCGGCGCTGATCCAGGCCCTTGGCCTCGTGCCCGTGGGCATCGTCGCGCACGACGTCGGCGCGAGCGTGGCGCAGGTCCTCGTCCGCCGCTCGCCCGAGCTGGTCGCCGGCTTGTTCCTTTTCAACTTCGTATATCCGGGGATCGGCGACCGCTTCAACAAGCCCGACCACCTCCGGTACGTTTGGCACACCTACTTCAACCAAAGCGACCTCGCGCCGAAGCTGCTCCGATCCTCGCCAGAGGGAGTCCGGCTGTTCATTACATACTTCCTCGACCTCTGGTCGTACCGCAAGGATGCCTTCGACGCGGCGACGGTCGATGCGTTCGTCGCCAACTTCGAGAAGCCCGGCAACCTCGAGGGCGGCTTCACGTACTACCGCACCGTCGCCGAACAGCGCGCGAGGGAGGCCGCGGGTGGCGAGCCGCCGCCACCGATCACGCTGCCCACCTGCGTGCGCTGGCCAGAGTGCGACCGGGCGCTTGACATCGCCTGGACCGATCGACTGGGCGAATTCTTCACGGATCTGGACTATCGGCCTTTCCCCGGCGCCGGCCACTTTCCGCACCACGAGGACCCGGACCGAGCCGCGGACGAGATCGCGGCCTTCTTCGGTGGGCTGGAGGACGGGCGATGGACAGCCTGACCGCCAGCCAGGACACGGCCAAGCACGGCTGGAGCGCGAACCGCGGCCTGGTCGCGCTCGCGGTTGGCTACCAGTGGTTCTACAACGGCGCGAACTTCCTTGCCTTCAAGGTGAGCGGCGACGCCATGCACCCGGTGATGGTTGCGACCTTCCGATTCGCGGTGCCCGCCCTCCTGTTGCTGCCGTTCGCCGCCTGGCGGCTCCGCACCCACCACACGCCACCGCGGCAACTGGCCGCGGCCGGGCTGATCGGCGTCATCATGCTGGTGTGCGCCCAATCGTTGTCGATCTGGGGCACACACTTCCTGCCGGCCGGGGTCGCCTCGGTGTTCGGCTCCGCGCCGCCCCTGTTCCTGGCGGTGTTCGCATGGGGCCTGTTCCGGAAGCCGCTCGACGGCCGGCAGGTGGCCGGGGTCTGCGTCGGCTTTGCCGGACTCGCGCTCATGGGGTGGAGTTCGGCCGAGGGCGCCGGTTTCAGCGTCACCGGCGCGGCGCTCACGCTGGCAGCGTCCGCCGCCTGGGCGATGGGGTCGTTGCTCGCCAACCGGCTGGCCCTGCCGAAGGACCCGTTGGTGGGCCTCACGGCGCAATTGCTCGCCGCGGGCGTGCTGCTGGCGCTGATTTCATCGGTGAGCGGGCTTGCAACCGGGACGGACTACGCCGGCGTCCCGCTCCGTGCCTGGGGATCGCTCGCCTTCATGATCGTCGCCAGTACGCTGGTCGGCTACACCGTGTTCCTCGCACTCAACCGCAGCATCTCCTCCACGCTCGCCAACACCTTCAACTACGCCGCCCCGGTGATCGCGCTCGGCCTGTCGGCGGTGCTGCTGCATGAGCAGCTGACGTGGATCAAGGTGGTGGCAGCGGGGATCGCGCTGTCCGGCGTGGCGCTGATGCTGGCGAGTTCCAATCGTTCCGTCCCGGCTCCGGCTGGTGCGGGAGGTACCCTGTGAGCAACCTTGTCCACCCTGCTCCGCTGGCGGTTCCCAATCGCGAGCTCGACGAGCTGCGCGCGCGCCTCGCCGCCACACGATGGCCGGAGCGGGAACCGGTCAGCGACGGGTCCCAGGGTGCGCCGCTCCATGGCGTGCAGGCGCTCTGCGCGTACTGGCGCGAGCGCTACGACTGGCGCCGATGCGAGGCGATGCTCAACGGCTGGAACCCGCAGCGCACGGTCATCGACGGGCTCGGCATCCATTTCTTTCAGGTCCGTTCACCGGAACCCCGCGCGCTGCCGGTCGTCATGACGCACGGCTGGCCCGGCTCGGTGATCGAGTTCCACAAGGTTGTGGGTCCGCTCACCGATCCGCGCGCGCACGGCGGTGACCCTGCCGATGCGCTGCACCTCGTCCTGCCATCGCTGCCGGGCTACGGCTTCTCCGGCAAGCCGGCCGAGACCGGCTGGGGCATTGCCCGCATCGCCGACGCCTGGAGCACGCTGATGCACCGGTTGGGCTACCGCGAGCGCTGGGGCGCACAGGGTGGGGACTGGGGGGCGCAGGTCACCTCCACCCTCGCCAGCCGTGCGCCCGCGGGCTGCATCGGCATCCACCTGAACGGCCATGCCTGGCAGCCGACCGCGGCCGAAAGGTTGGACGCCGATGCGCACGAGCAGATGCTTCTCGACCGCATGGACCGGTTCGAACGCGAGCTGTCCGGCTACATGAAGGAGCAGGGCACCCGGCCGCAAACAGCCGGGTATGGGCTTGCGGACTCTCCCGCGAGCCAGGCCGCGTGGATCTACGAGAAGTACTGCGACTGGACCGACCACGAGGGCGGCCCCGAGACGCTGCTTTCAGCGGACGAGATGCTCGACAACATCATGCTCTACTGGCTCCCGAACGCGGGCGCGTCATCGGCGCGGCTCTACTGGGAAGCCGGGCGTGGCGAACCCCAGACGGCACTTGTCGAGCTGCCAGTCGCGTTCAGCCAATCGCCCAGGGACATAGGCGGCCCGTCCCGACGCTGGGCCGAGCGGCGGTTCAGGCGCATCGTCCGGTGGCGCGAGGTCGCCCGGGGCGGCCACTTCGCGGCGTTCGAGCAGCCGGCGATCTTCATTGACGAGGTGCGCGCCGGGTTCCGCGCCATCAGCGAGGCCGCAAGCTGATCCTCCCGAGCAGCACGGCCCCTCAAACCGGAGCACAGTTCTTGTCCCATCCCCACCTGTTCACGCCGGCCAAGATCGAAGGCCTCGAACTCGCCAACCGCATCATCGTCGCGCCGATGTGCCAGTACTCGGCGGTTGAGGGGTGCATGACCGACTGGCACCTCATCCACCTCGGCACCCTCGCGCTTTCCGGCGCGGGGCTGCTGACAATTGAATCGACCGCGGTCGAACCCGAGGGCCGCATCACCTACGCCGATGTCGGCCTTTACGACGACGCGACCGAGGCGGCGATGGCGCGCACGCTTGGCGCCGTGCGGCATGTGTCCGACATGCCGATCATGGTCCAGCTCGGCCACGCGGGGCGCAAGGCTTCGCGCGAGGTGCCCTGGAAGCCCGCCGCGCAGTTCGCGCCCGGCGCGGCGAACGGTTGGCAGACGGTCGGGCCTTCGCCGCTGCCGTTCACGGCCGGCGCCCTGCCGCCGCAGGCGCTGGACCGTGCCGGGCTGGCCCGGGTGCGCGAGGCGTTCGCCGCCGCGGCCCGGCGCGCCGCCCGCCTCGGTCTCGATGCGATCCAGTTGCACGGCGCGCACGGCTACCTGCTGCATAGCTTCCTGTCGCCGCTGTCCAACCAGCGCGGCGACGCCTACGGCGGCAGCCTGGAGAACCGGATGCGGTTCCCGCTTGAGGTATTCGAGGCCGTGCGCGACGCCTTTCCCGCAGGCAGGCCGGTTTCGGTGCGCGTCTCCGCGACCGACTGGGTCGAGGGCGGCTGGGATGTCGAGCAGACCCTCGCCTTCGTGCAGGGCCTGAACGCACGTGGGTGCAGCGGCGTCAACGTCTCAAGCGGCGGCACCGACGACCGCCAGAAGGTGCCAACTGGTCCCGGCTATCAGGTGCCGCTCGCACGCACCATCAAGCAGGCGACCCGCTTGCCCGTAATCGCGGTGGGCCTGATCACCGAGTTCGAGCACGCCGAGGCAATCCTTGCCGGTGGGGACGCGGACTTTGTGGCGCTGGCCCGCGCCATAATCTTCGACCCGCGTTGGCCCTGGCACGCCGCCGCGCACCTTGGCGCCACCGTGCGGGCACCGATGCCATATCACCGCACACAGCCCTCTCGCTACCGCGGCCTGTTCGACACGGCAGGCCAGGCCACAGCCTGACGGGCCGCAATCAGACCAGACGAAGTGAACGCCAAGAACGTAAACCGGATGCAGGCATGGTCGAGCAGGCTGCGGCAATGGCCCGCACCGAACCCGCGGGCGAAACAGTCCGCGACTTGCGGGTGCGTGGACGGACGCTGCTGGCCGGATGGACTGTACCACTTCGTCAAACGACCCGACCCTGTGTCAAACGACATCGGGAACCCATCCAGCGTGTTGCCTCAAGACGCAATGCTACAGGGCATCTCCGTGTCGCCCACCGCAGCCATTCCGCTGGGGGCTAGCACGGCGTCCGGCGCAGCCCCTGCCATGGGCACCAGCGGACCCAGCAGCACCTCGCGCGCCATCGTCGCCCGGCGCACCTTCATGAACCGCTGCACCGTCCGCAGGTGGTCAGCGCCAAACCTGTCGGGATGCAGCCCGCGCAGCCGCTCCAGCGCATCGACTGCCGACAACGCGGGCTGCGCCTCCAGCCATGCCAGCAGCTGGTCGCGCACCGCGTCCAGCATCGACGTTCGAACCACCGGCTTGACCCGCACGTAGCGGCGCCGGTGCGTCGGCCGCTGCTCCCCCTCCGACCATGCCACCTTCAAGCTCGCCGTGAACTGGGCCAGGTCGATCGGCGCGGGAGCGTCGCGCCCAGCTCCCATCCCCCGCTCGTCCACGCGCTTGCCCAGATCAGCCTGTGCCATACGCATGGCCGCGAGCAGCAGGACCGGATCAGCATCCGCCCGCATGTCCCGCAGCCGCGCCTTGTCCGCGTCCGACACCTTCGCATGCGCCAGCGCCCGCATCGCCGGCGGCTCCGGCGCGTGGTAGCGCTTGATCACCCGCGCACCCTCGCGCCGCTTCTCCCGCAGCTTGAACGAGGGCTGGAACAGGTTGCCGTGCAGCCGTGCCGCCGCATACAGCCGGCCCAGCGCCTCGCCGGCCAGCACACCCTCGAACCGGCCATAGCCGACCAGCCGGCGCACGATGGCACCATTCTTCTGCTCAACCCACGCCTGGTCGTTCTTGCGGTACGGGGGCACGTGTGTGGACAACCCCCTGGTGCAAGGGGGCTGACAAGGGATTTGG
>CAXSGE010000142.1:0-7020 GCA_964236715.1 uncultured Acetobacteraceae bacterium
GGCCGTTTTCGCGCGTCTTTTGTAACCCAAAAGGAGCGAATTCTGAACCACGCCCTTAATAGGACCGAGGATCGACCCAGTCCCGAACCCAAGTCGAGAAGTCGCCCGGGATCATCGGACGACCGATGAAATATCCCTGCATCTCATCGCAAGCAGCATCTGCGACGATGTCCAGCACTTGCCTGGTCTCGACCCCCTCGGCGACCACGCGATAGCCCAGGTTGTGGGACAGCAGGATCATCGTCGACACGAGCGAGCGCTTGCGCTCGTCGGTCGCGAGATCGCGCATGAACGACTGGTCGATCTTCACGGCATGGACGGGTAGGCGCTGCAGGTAGGACAGGCTGCTGTATCCCGTTCCGAAGTCATCGATCGCCAAGCGGATCCCCGCCCCCGCAATCGCTTCGAGTTGTGCCAGCGCCTGCCCTCCGTCCTCCATGAGGGCGCTTTCGGTGATCTCCAGTTCCAGGCATTCAGCCGCAAGTGCATGCTTCGACAGGCCCCGCACCACGCGGGCATCGAGATCATGTTCGAGCAGGTTGGACGCGGACACGTTCATGGAGAGCTGCAGGTCCAGACCGGCTGCGCGCCAGGCCGCGAGCTGCTTCAGGACGGCCTCGAGCACCCAGGCCGTCATCGCCTTCGCCATCGAGGTTTGCTCGACGATCGAGATGAACTCACCCGGCGAGATCGCGCCGAGACTGGGATGCCTCCAACGCAGGAGCGCCTCCGCACCCACACATGCGCCAGAGGCAAGGTCGACGCGTGGCTGGAACACCAGGCTCAGCTGGTCGGGCGTCTCGAGAGCGGCACCGAACTCGTTGAGCAGCGTGAAACGTCGGCGGTGCACGGTGTCCTGGGCGGATGAATAAACGCTCACTTTGGTCTCAGCCGCATGAGCGTCCTGGACGGCACTGTTGGCGATCCGCAGCACGTCGCGGGGCTTGGCCTGACCCAACACGAATGGTGCCACGCCGATCACCGACGTGGTGACGAAGCGAGAGCTTGCTGAACTCCGGAAGTTGGCCATCGTTTTTGCGAGCAAGGCGAGATAGCTCTGCTCCTCGACGCCGGGCGGGGACAGAAAGGCGAACTGGGTTTGTGCGATGTGATACACCGTTCGGGTCGGGCCGATCGCTGACTTGATCGCCGCGGCCGCTTCCTGGATCATGTCATCGAGGAACGAAGGACCCATCACCCGCACGGCGGTGCTGAGTTGCACGGGATTGGCGACGTCGACCACCACAAGGAACCGCCGCTCATCGCGGGGACGGTCTTTGGCGAGGTCGTCGAGATCCTCGAGGAACTGGTTGTGGTTCGGCAATCCGCTGACCGGATCAACCCGGCCGAACGCGTGCTGCAACTCGATCTGCGCCATCACCATGCCCGCGAGGTCATGCAAGCACGCCATCTCGCTTTCGGACGCCTGCCGCGGCTCCAGCCCCAGGACACACATGGAGCCCAGGCAGAACCCTTCCCGCGTCGTCAACGGCGCCCCCGCATAGAAGCGCACCCCAGTGTTGGCGAGGTTGCTGTCGCAGTAGCAGGGATCAAGCAGCAGGTCTGGGATGACCAGGCCTTGCGAGCTCTCCGCCACCTGTGCGCAGGGCGCCTTGTCCCGCGGAATCGAGAAGTGATCGATGCCGACCCGCGACTTGAACCACTGCCGGTCGGAGTCCGTCAGGGAAACAGCCGCGATCGGCAGGCCGAAGATCTGGCTCGCCACGCGGGTGATGCGGTCGAACGCCTCGCTCGGCGCCGTGTCCAGCAGACCAAGCTGGCTCAACGCGCCAAGGCGCGCGTCTTCGGTCCAGCGCCCCACTGCGGGCTTCCCCGAAGTCACTGGGCTGCGCAAGAGCGGGACCAAATTGGCGCTCACATGATCCGGACGCCGCAAGCGCCGGCGGTCGTTGACCACAGCGGGCGCAATGACAGGCTCAGCCGCCTGCGGCACGTCCTTCAAGCTCACCACAGCGGTTCTCCCAACCGTGCGTGTCGTTAAGATCATTGGGCTGTTTCTGCTGAATGCAACTCCTAGGTTTATAGGAGATGGACTTAAACAATTGAAGATCGCCCCCGGACTGGTCGATGATTTGCCGTCGTCGCGACGCCCGCCTCCTGCATCATGGCCTGGGTAGCGGTCGCATTCGACCTTTCTAGTTCCAGCACCTTGGCCAGCGCAGCCTCGATTGTCGGCAGCGCCCACTTGCCGTCCGACCACCGGACCAGAACCACGGTCCCGCGGCTGGTCGGGTGCATGAAGTAGCGCACGTCTTCAGGATCGTGTCGGAACAGCATGGCCACCTCAGGAAAGCGCTCGTGATCCTTGGCGATCCGGACGCCCAGTCCCGTGGGACGGAGGATGTTCCAGGTCGAGAGCGAGGTGACCTGTTCGAGCGTGAAGAGCGGGCAGCGGTTCGAAGCACAAAGCATGGGCCAGCTTTTTGATGCGATCTCCAAATAAACCAACTAGACGCAACCTGCGAACCGAAAGACGGAAATGGGTCGAGCGCCAACCCGTGTGTCGCCTTGGTTCAGCGCAGGACCACCCACGCCACCGCGCCGATGATGGCCCATAACGGCACGCTCAGCACCAAGGCGAACCCGATGCCTTTTACGAACGCGAAGTCGTCCTCGAGGAACGGCAGGGCCGCCGGGGCGCGCAGCAGCGCGGGGATGTCCACCGTCGCTGGATTGCGCAGCAGCGGGATCAGGTGCGGGCTCACCTGAGCAACGCGTTCTGGACGACGACGGCCTTTGACCTCAACTGGGGTGGGACCTTGTTCAGACGCCCGAAGAAGTTCCTTGAGACGCATTGAGGTGAGCTTCCAGAAACGATTGCCCTTATGGCTTTCCTCAATCTGGTATATTCAACTATGAAGAGAATACATAGTTAGGCTTTGTTGCGTAGCCTCATCACTGACCGCATCTGGGCTGGCCCGGGCGGGCTCATCTCTTGGTCACGTCGGACGCCGCGCGGCTGGCCTGTCACCAACTCAGGTCAGAAGCAGCAGAGCTGTAGGATGTGTGGGGTATCGACGCCGCAGTCCCCTACATCTCGGGAGCATTATCGTCGGCTGGGTCAGGGGCAAAGCAAGCAGCCGGGTGAACACCCCGCAAATCCTGATGCGCTCAAGATGACGCCCGGTATCCCGCGCGAGCCACAAGCATTTGGCGTCTGGACCGCCAAGGACGATCTGCGGCGACACAGACGGCCAAGCAGGCGCATCGATGCCGCCGCTCGTGACCTGAGCGCTTGCGGCTGCCCAGGACCTTTCCTTGAACGGCGCCCGGCTTCTTGTTCTGGAGATGGCGGTGGCGGCGCTGATCGCGCAGTTGCCACCGCAGTCCTTGGGCGAGGTGGCGAGCATACTGTGCTTCGTCGCCGGCGGGACCGAAGAGGCGGAGGAGATCGCGCCAAGCGCTGGGAAGCGGCAACTGGGCTATGTCCGCCATTGGGCAAGCGAGATGCTCAGCCGGGTGATGGTGTCGCGAAAGCTATCGCGCCCGGACGCATTGATCCCAGGGCTCCTGTCGGCCTGACCCGACACGCGGTAGGCTGAACCTGCAACGTCCCATTCCCGAGCGGGTCACAATTCCTAGCTTTTCGTGATCGAGCCGCTGGGTGACGCTCGTGCACAATGCGTTGATGGGATCCCCTCCTACTCGCCCCGGCTTTGAGACCGTCGCCGTGGGCCGGAGGCTGATTGCAATGATGTTCGCGGTGCCATTGTCGCACGGCGAGATCCACGGTTTACTAGCCGGCGGCTGCTTCAGCGATCGGGAAGCAAAGATCGGCGCCGCGCCATGAGCTTGTTCTCGTCAGCCCTGAAAGGACAGGTCCCGCCTGCCGATCGGCGGGTCGATAAGGCTATGTCGGTATGGCCGGCCCGTCCGCCTGCCCTGCTCAGCCCGATGGACCTGCGCGACCTTGCGCTGGATCGTATTCGGCACGGCCTGTGCGTGTTCGACGGGCAGCAGCGCCTGCTGCTGTTCAACCGGCACTATGCTGAGATGTACGGCCTTGATCCCAGCCAGCTCTGGATCGGCATGACGCTGCGCGATGTGGTGGAGCTTCGCTACGCCGCCGGCACCGGCCCCCGGATGCCTCCGGAAGAATACGCCGCCTGGCGCGACCGCATCGGGGTCGCGAGCCAAGTCGTCAACACGGAGGTGACGCTGCACGATGGCCGCGTGCACGCGATCCACCACGAGCCGACCCGCGGCGGTGGTTGGGTCGCCACCTTCGAGGACATCACCGAGCGACGCCGCGCAGAAGCTCACATCCGGCATATGGCGCATCATGACGCGCTGACGGGCTTGCCCAACCGCGCGCTGTTCACCGAGCGCCTGGAGCGAACCCTGGCCCACCTGCGCTGGGAGCACAGGCTGGAAGACCACCGGGCGGCTCCAACGGTCGGGCCTTGGCTGATTGCCGTGCTGTTCCTCGACCTCGATCACTTCAAGGACGTGAACGACACCCTGGGCCATGCGGCGGGCGACACGCTCTTGCAGCTGGTGGCTGCCCGCGTTGGCCATTGCCTGCGCGGCGAGGACACGCTGGCCCGGCTCGGGGGCGATGAATTCGCGGTGTTGCTTGACAACGGAGCAACGTCTGCGGAGCAGGCCGTGGAGGTCGCGCAAAGGATCATGAGTGCTGTGTCAGCGCCTTATGCGCTGGACGGGCACGAGGCATTGGTGAGCATCAGCATCGGTATTACCCTCTGCGCTCGGGACGACGAGGAGCGCGCGGACCCAGCGCTGTTGCTGCAGCAGGCCGACATGGCGCTTTACCAAGCCAAGGCGAAAGGGCGAGGCATTTGCTGCTTCTTCCAAGCCGTAATGCATGCCGGGCTGCACCGGCGCAAAGACATGGAGCGCGACCTGCGCCGGGCGCTGGCGAAACGCGGGTTAGAGGTGCATTTCCAGCCCTTGGTGGCCCTCGCGTCGCAGCGCATTGTGGGTGCTGAGGCGCTGGTGCGCTGGCGACACCCGGAGCACGGCATGGTGCCGCCGGCTGAGTTCGTTCCGTTGGCGGAGGCGGCCGGGCTGATCGGCGAACTCGGCGCGTGGGTGCTGCGCACCGCTTGCGCCCGTGCCGCTCGGTGGGACGGGTTGTGCCTGGCGGTCAATCTCTCGCCGGAGCAGGTGCGCCAACCCGACCTGGTCGAGTTGGTCACGGCAGTTCTGGCCGAAACGGGCTTGCCGCCAGCCCGGCTGGAACTGGAGATCACCGAGGGCATTCTGCTGCACGATACGGCGGCGACGCTCGCGACGCTTGGTCGCTTGCGCGCGCTTGGCATCGGGATCGCGCTGGACGACTTCGGCACTGGGTACTCGAGCCTGAGCTACCTGTGCCGCTTTCCCTTCAACAAGCTCAAGGTGGACCGCAGCTTCGTCACCAACATGGCCGACGACACCGCCGCCGCGGCGGTTGTCCAGGCGGTGGTCACCCTGGGCCGCGGCCTGGGCATGCGGGTGATCGCCGAGGGGATCGAAACCGAAGCGCAGCTCGATCTGCTGCGCGCGATGGGATGTGACGAGGGACAGGGCTACCTGCTCGGCCGCCCCTGCCCGGCCGAGGTGTTCGAGCATCTCCGATCCGGTGTGACCAGGCCAGCGCGTGCCGGGATTACGGTTTAGCCTGGCGGCCGCCTTGGAGTGCGCCCCTGCGGGTGGACCGGTCCGGCGACTTGAATTGACTTCCTTTGCTGGGCTTCTGGAGGATGGAAGCCATGACGACGCATCGATCATACGGCATCGCGCCCAAGCGGCAGGCTGCTGAGGAGTTCATCGCAGGTCCGCCACGTCCCACCACCCGGCCATCTCGCCTTCCAGCCGGGCACCGCCAATCTGCGCGCCGGTGCCGCCGTGCGCCCGAAGGTCGGCCGGCAGCTGCAATCCGGTTTCCCGCATGGCCGCGAGATCGGTCTGGTTGAGCGTGCCATTCGACACGAGCCGGCCGACCAACGTTTGCAGGGCCAGGCTGACCACGGTGGTTCGGACCAGCATGGCCTCGAGCTCGGCGCCGGGGGATACTATCGGATGCTCCTCGCCAGAAGGAGAAACGTTGCCAGAACGGCCAGGCGCTTGTAGCGGGCGTCTGACTAACGGTAATAGCCCCGCCGGGCATAGTAGCCCCGCCTTGGACCGTAGTACCGTGGCGCGCCGTAATAGCGTGGGCGACCATAGAAGCTTGGCCGCCCGTAGAGGTGGGGACGCGCATAATACCGAGGCCGTCCATAGTAGCCCGGCCGTCCGTAATACTGCACCATCTGGACCAAGCCGTCCGCCGGCGGAACAGTCGAAACGGTAGCCTCGGCGCGGGCCGGCACACTCGTGAACAGCACACCCATTGCAAGGGTTGCTGCTGCCAAGTGCCTCGTCAGCACGTTCCGCATGGAATGCCTCCCTTTGTCGTGTCGAAGTCGGAACTAGTAGCATGGCACAATCAAGGCCGGTAGACCTGCCGGATGAACATTCCCTCAACCTGCGCGGGTCTGCGTGGCTCCACGTCCCGCCATCACCTCGGCGCCATACGGATTGACCCACTCATGTCGTCCTGCAACGTTTCTGGGCCGTGCAGTCCCGCCCGGTCCGGCGACCCCGATGACGTCCACGCCGGGCGCTGCGCTGCCCAGCACGCCACAAGCGAGCGCTGCCACCGGCGGCGGTCCTGGGCAAGTCTGGCTCAACAAGAGCAGCAAGGTTTATCACTGCCAAGGCGACAGCTACTACGGCAAGACAAAGCGGGGCGAGTACATGACCGAGGCGGCAGCGAAGGCGGCCGGGGCGCATGGCAACGGCGGCAAAGCGTGCTCGTGACCGTGACACGACATGCCGGACTCTACCAACTCTCACGCGGCGCCGGAATCCCGCTGGCCACGGTTTTCACACGGTCTGGTTGATTTTCGCATGGGCGCTTGTGTCAGCACACCGTCCCGTTCAGATGCACGATCGGCCTAGCGGAACGTGTCAACGACTTCGATACGGCAGGGGGTTGGAATTTAGGCTTGGATA
>CAXSGE010000143.1:0-6988 GCA_964236715.1 uncultured Acetobacteraceae bacterium
GAGATCGAGACCGACAAGGCGACCATGGAGGTCGAGGCGGTGGACGAGGGCAAGCTGTCCCAAATTCTGGTTGAGGAAGGCACGGACGGGGTTGCGGTGAACACGCCGATTGGCGTGCTGTTGGCCGACGGGGAGGCGGCGGCCCCAGCGCCGGCTGCGGCGAAGCAGGCGACGCCTGAGCCGGCCGCGGCGAGGCAGCCCGCGCCTGAGGCAGCGAAACAGCCCGCGCCTGAGCCGACTGAGGACTACAAGGGCATCGCCGACAAGGCCACGGCGAAGCAGGCGCCGGTGGCGCTCGCCGACAGCGCGCCGGAGCGTGACTGGGGTCCGACCAAGCCCACGACTGTCCGTGAAGCATTGCGCGACGCGATGGCGCTGGAGATGCGCGCCGACGACCGGGTGTTCCTGATCGGCGAGGAGGTCGCGCAGTACCAGGGCGCCTATAAAATCAGCCAGGGCCTGCTGGACGAGTTCGGACCGCGCCGGATCATCGACACGCCGATCACCGAGCACGGCTTCACTGGCATGGCGGTGGGCGCCGCCATGAATGGGCTGCGGCCGATCGTCGAGTTCATGACGTTCAACTTTGCCATGCAGGGCATCGACCATATTATCAACTCGGCTGCCAAGACGCTGTATATGTCGGGGGGCCAGATGGGTTGCTCGATCGTGTTCCGCGGGCCGAACGGCGCGGCGTCGCGGGTGGCGGCGCAGCATAGCCAGGATTATGCCTCGTGGTATGCGCACTGCCCGGGCCTGAAGGTCGTGGCGCCGTGGTCCAGCGCCGACGCCAAGGGCCTGTTGCGGACCGCGATACGCGATCCCAATCCGGTCATCGTGCTGGAGAACGAGATCCTGTATGGCCAGACGTTCGAGTGCCCGACCGACGAAGATTTCTTGGTGCCGATCGGCAAGGCGAAGATCGAGCGGGCGGGCAAGCACGTGACCATCGTCGCCTACAGCATCATGGTGGGCGTGGCGATGAAGGCGGCGGAGACGCTGGCCGAGCGCGGGATCGAAGCCGAGGTGATCAACCTGCGCAGCCTGCGTCCGCTCGATACCGAAACCATCGTCGAGAGCGTGAAGAAGACGAGCCGGCTGGTGACGGTCGAGGAGGGCTGGCCCTTTGCCGGCATCGGCGCCGAACTCGCGATGCAGGTGATCGAGCACTGCTTCGACTGGCTCGACGCGCCGCCGGTCCGGGTGCACGGGTTGGACGTGCCGCTGCCCTATGCGGCAAACCTGGAGAAACTGGCGTTGCCGCAGCCGTCCTGGGTGGTCGATGCTGTGGCCAAGATCGTCTGAGGGGCGCGTAGCATGGCGACGAATATCCTGATGCCGGCGCTCTCGCCGACAATGACCGAGGGCACGCTGGCCCGCTGGCTGAAGAAAGAGGGCGACGAGGTGCGCTCCGGCGACGTGCTCGCCGAGATCGAGACGGACAAGGCCACCATGGAGGTGGAGGCCGTCGACGAGGGCGTGCTGAGCAAGATCCTGGTGCCGGACGGGACCGCCGGGGTGAAGGTGAATGCCCCGATCGCCGTGCTGACGGCGGATGGGGAGGAGGCGTCCGCGCCGCAGGCCCCACCGGCGCAGGCTCAGGCAGCAGAGGCCCCGGCAGCGCCGGCCCAGTCGCCAAAGGCTCCGGTTGCCGGCCCGACCCCGGCCGTCGCGGCGCCGGTGCCGATGTCCAACGGGCACGATGCGGCCGGTGGGCACGAGGCAGATCGAATTTTCGCTTCGCCGCTCGCGCGGCGGATGGCCAAGCAGGCCAATATCGATTTGTCGTCGATGAAGGGCTCCGGCCCGAATGGGCGCATCATCCGGGCCGATATCGAGGCTCGGCAGGTGCCGGGCGCCGAGCAGCCGTCCCGCATGGAAGCGCAGGCGGGTGCCCGCGAGACCGAGGCACCGCCACCACCCGTGCAGCAGGCGAAGCCTGCGCCGAAGCCCGCCCCCGCCATGCCGGTCGCTGGGCCGCACCAGCTCGTGCCGAACTCGACGATGCGGAAGGTGATCGCGCGCCGGCTGCTCGAGAGCCACCAGCTCGTGCCGAACTTCTATGTCACGATGGACATCGAGATCGACGCATTGCTGAAGCTGCGCGCCGACCTGAACGCCCGGTCGCCGAAGGAAGGTCCGGGTGCGTTCAAGCTTTCGGTCAACGACCTGGTCATCAAGGCTGCCGCGGCGGCACTCCGCCGGGTGCCCAAGGTGAACGCGAGCTACACGGAGGACGCGATGATCGTCTATGACGATATCGACATCAGCGTCGCGGTGTCGATGCCGGATGGGCTGATCACGCCGATCGTGCGCAAGGCCGACCAGAAGGGCCTTTCGGCGATCAGCAACGAGATGAAGGATCTGGGCGCCCGTGCCAAGTCGGGCAAGCTGAAGCCGGAGGAGTTCCAGGGCGGCAGCTTCTCAATCTCCAACCTTGGCATGTTCGGCGTGAAGCAGTTCACTGCCATCATCAACCCGCCGCAGGCCGCGATCCTGGCCGTGGGCGCCGGGGAGAAGCGGCCGGTGGTGAAGGACGGCGCGCTGGCGGTCGCGACGGTGATGACGTGCACATTGAGCGTCGACCACCGGGTGGCGGACGGGGCGCTCGGCGCCGAGTGGATGGCGGTGTTCAAGGGCATCGTCGAGGACCCGCTCAGCCTGATGCTGTAGGCCAAAGCTTTAGGATAGGTTGATGGAAACTAAGTTCGATGTGATCGTCGTCGGCGGTGGCCCTGGTGGCTACGTGGCCGCCATACGCGCTGCGCAGCTCGGCATGAAGGCCGCTGTGGTTGAGCGCGAGAACCTGGGCGGCATTTGCCTGAACTGGGGCTGCATTCCGACCAAGGCGCTGCTGCGCTCGTCCGAGATAAATCATCTGCTGCACAACATGGGCGAGTTCGGCTTCAGCGCCGACAACATCCAATTCGACCTGCCGAAGATCGTGACCCGGTCGCGCAAGGTCGCCAAGCAGTTGGCGGGCGGCGTCGGGCACCTGTTGAAGAAGAACAAGGTGACGGTGTTCGACGGGCTGGGCAAGCTTGCGGGCAAGCATACCCTGGCCGTCACCAAGGACGGCAAAGAGGTCGCCACGCTGACGGCGCCGCATATCATTCTCGCGACTGGGGCACGTGCACGGCAATTGCCGGGGCTGGAGGGCGACGGCAAGTTGATATGGACCTACCGCGAGGCGATGGTGCCGCCATCCATGCCCAATTCGCTGCTGGTGATCGGCTCCGGCGCGATCGGCATTGAGTTCGCGAGCTTCTACCGCAACATGGGCGCCGAGGTGACAGTGATCGAAATGCTCGACCGCATCCTGCCGGTCGAGGACGAGGAGATCAGCGCGTTCGCCCGCAAGTCGTTCGAGAAGCAAGGGATCAAGATCATGACCTCGGCCAAGACGACGAAGGTGCAGAAGAACACCGACAGCGTGACCGCTACGATCGAGGCGGGCGGCAAGACGCTGGAGATCACCGTGGACCGGGTTATCTCTGCCGTCGGCATCGTCGGCAATGTCGAGGACATCGGCGTCGAGGGGACCGGCGTTAAGGTCGAGCGCAGCCATATCGTCATCGACGAGTACTGCCGCACTGGCGAGCCCGGCGTGTATGCGATCGGCGACGTGACCGGGGCGCCGTGGCTGGCGCATAAGGCGAGCCACGAGGGCGTGATCTGCGTCGAGAGCATCGCGCGGCAGAATGACGTGAAACCGCTGGACATCGGCAACATCCCCGGCTGCACCTACAGCCGCCCGCAGATCGCCTCGGTCGGCATGACGGAAACCCGGGCCAAGGCGGCCGGGCATGACGTGCGGGTGGGCCGTTTTCCGTTCATCGGCAATGGCAAGGCGATCTCGATGGGCGAGCCGGAAGGCATGGTGAAGGTGGTGTTCGACTCGAAATCGGGGGAACTGCTTGGCGCACACATGATCGGCGCCGAGGTGACCGAGATGATCCAGGGCTATGCCGTGGCGCGCACGCTGGAGACGACGGAGGTCGAGCTGATGCATACTGTGTTCCCGCATCCGACCGTGAGCGAGACGATGCACGAGGCGGTGCTGGATGCCTATGGGCGCGCCATCCACTTTTAGCGGGTCGCTTGACGGGCAGGCAGCTCCCATCCACTTGATTGTTTCCGCTTTTGTCCGGGAGCCTGCATGGCGACGCGTCTTGTGATCGATCATCGCCTTGGGGCGCCTGGCGCGCCACTGCGGCACCCAGAAAAGGCGAACCGTCCGGATAACCCGATCCAGCGCAAGCCGGACTGGATACGCGTCAAGGCGCCCAACCACCCGATCTACCATGAGACCCGGGCGCTGATGCGCGAGAACCGGCTGGTGACGGTGTGCGAGGAAGCGGCCTGTCCGAATATCGGCGAGTGCTGGTCGCAGCGCCATGCCACCATGATGATCATGGGCGACACCTGCACCCGTGCCTGCAGCTTTTGCAACGTGCGGACGGGGCAGCCGGACGCGCTGGATGCGGATGAGCCGCGCCGGGTGGCGGAGGCGGTGGCGAAGCTTGGGCTGCGGCATGTCGTGATCACGTCGGTCGACCGGGACGATCTGCGCGACGGCGGCGCGGCCCATTTCGCGGCGGTGATACGCGCGTTGCGCGACGCGGCGCCGGGCACGACGATCGAGGTGCTGACCCCCGACTTCCTGCGCAAGCCCGGCGGCCTCGAAGTCGTCGCCGAGGCGCGGCCCGATGTGTTCAACCATAATCTGGAGACCGTGCCGCGGCTTTATACGACCGTTCGGCCCGGCGCGCGTTATTACCAGTCGTTGCGGCTGTTGGATCGGGTGAAGATGGTCGATCCGACGATTTTCACCAAGTCGGGGCTGATGCTCGGGTTGGGCGAGCAGCGCGCGGAGATCATGCAGGTCATGGACGACTTGCGGGTGGCCGATGTCGATTTTTTGACGTTGGGACAGTACCTGCAGCCAACCGTGAAACATGCGGCAGTTGACCGTTTCGTGCCGCCAGACGAGTTTTCGGACTATGCCGCGATGGCGCGGTCGAAGGGTTTTTTGATGGTCAGCGCGACGCCGCTTACTCGCAGTTCCTATCACGCGGACGCCGATTTCGAGCAGTTGCGCGCCGCCCGCGCCCAGAAGCTTTCGTTGGTTTCCGCCTAGGATGCCTACTCACGCCGAACACAAGGTCCTTCCCTATAGCCCGGAGCAGATGTTCGACCTCGTCGCGGATGTCGGGAAATATCCGGAGTTCCTGCCCTGGTGCGTGGGCGCACGGGTGAAGTCGCATACGGATACCCAACTTGTGGCGGACCTGACCATCGGCTTCGGGCCATTCCGGGAGAGCTTCACCAGCCGGGTCGCACTAGACCGGCCGCATCAGGTGCAGGTGAAATATGAGAACGGCCCATTCCGCTACCTGAATAACCAATGGACGTTCGAGCAGCATCCAAGAGGCTGCAACGTCAAGTTCTATGTCGATTTCGAGTTCAAGAGCCGCATGTTGCAGGCCGCTATCGGAGTCGTGTTCAACAATGCTGTAAAGCTGATGGTCAACGCATTCCTGAAGCGTGCGCGTGAAGTGTATGGCGCGCCGGCCGCCACGCTGGCGGTGACACCGTCCGCCGCCATTCCAGCCAAGTCCTAAGCGAGAGTATCTGCCATGACCTATGCTCCGCTGCGGTTCGACGCCAGCATCCCGGTCCGGGTCAACCTTTATTCCGACACGCAGACCAAGCCCAGCACAGCGATGAAGCAGGCGATGATGGAGGCCGAGGTCGGCGACGAGCAGCACGGCGCAGACCCGACGGTCTGGGCCTTGTGCGACCGGATGGCGGCGCTGCTTGGCAAGGAGGCGGCGATGTTCCTGCCGTCGGGGACCATGTGCAACCAGGTCGCCATCCTGACCCAGTGCCGGCCAGGCGACGAGATCCTGGCGCATCGCACCGCCCATATCGCGACGTCCGAGGGCGGCGCAGCTTGGGCGCTGGCGGGCGTGCAGGTCTCGCCCCTCGAAGGCGGCAACGGTGTTTTCTCGGCGGAGCGGCTGGCGGCGGCCATCCGTCCGGTGTCCCGCTACTCGCCTGCCCAACGCATGGTGGAGGTGGAGCAGACCGCGAACCTTGGCGGCGGCGCAGTCTGGCCGCTTGAAACGCTGCACGCCGTGGCGGAGGTCGCTCATGCGCATGGCATGGTCACCCACATGGACGGTGCACGGCTGATGAACGCCGTGGTCGCTGCGGGCATCCCGGCGTCTGAGATGGCGGCCGGGTATGACACGGTTTGGCTCGACTTCACCAAGGGGCTTGGTGCGCCGCTTGGGGCCGTGCTGGCCGGCTCGGCGGAGTTCATCGACGCCGCCTGGCGTTGGAAGCAGCGGCTGGGCGGGTCGATGCGGCAAGGGGGAATATGCGCGGCCGCCTGCCTGTATGCGCTGGACCACAACATCGACCGCTTGGCCGATGACCACGAGAACGCGCGCGTGCTGGCCCGCAGCCTGGCGCAGGTTCCGGGCCTGGCTGTCGAGCCACCGGAGACGAACCTGGTGTTCTTCGACACTGAGGCGGCCGGGCTGACGGGGGATGAGCTTGCGTCCCGGGTGCATGGCGCAGGGGTGCTGATCTCGGTGATGGGCAAGTATCGCGCGCGCGCCTGCACGCACCTCGACGTGACGGCGGCGGGTGTGGAGGAGGCTGCTTCGGCAATCCGGGAAGCGGTGTCGGCATAGGATTTGGGAACGCTGCATCGGCACGTGCTTGCGGGCAATCCAACATAGGTCCACAGCGACGCGATGATCACGATATTGCGGCGCAAGTGCCAATTGGCCGCTACGCTGAGGAATAACTGTGTTCCGCTTGCAAAAGCAAAGCCAGCAACGTGCCGCCCGGACGGCCCTGATCACCGAACAAGCGTTGCTGTACACCGATGGCAATCGGCAGTGCCCGATAGAGCGTCTCCAAGCCTGCTTGCGTGAGTTCGACGTGTTTGGCGCGGACATCGGACCGGCTCCGC
>CAXSGE010000144.1:0-6954 GCA_964236715.1 uncultured Acetobacteraceae bacterium
GTCCGCGCCGTCGATGACGTGGTTGTTGGTCACGATGTAGCCGGCGGGATCGATGATGAAGCCGGACCCGAGGCTTACGGAACGGCCAGAGCTCGGCGGGCCGCCATCCTGTCCCTGCGGCCCTCCCTCGCCATGGTTCGGGCCTGGCCCGCGGCGCTGCGGGCCCGGACGGTTGCGATCCAGGAAATCCTTGAAGAACTGCTCGAACGGCGAGCCCGGCGGGAAGCTCGGGATCTCCGGGCCGCTCCGGTCAGCCCGCGCCTGCGCGTTCTGCGAGGACGAGATATTCACGACCGCGGGCAACAAGGTGGCCGCGAGATCGGCGAAGCTTTCTGGAGCGCCGCGCGCTGTTGCCGGCGCCACGAACGGCGGCAGCACAGCCGGAAGCACGAACGCGCTGGCAAGTGCAAGTGCACGAAGGGACCGGAGGCGCATAGCTTAACTCCCGAGGGGACGGCGAAGATCAAATGTGCTCACGCGGGCAACATACCCGCAAGGCAGTAGGTGGGGCGGCCTGCGGATATGGGAATAACGCCGCCGCAGCATCATTGTTGCGGCGCTTGCCGCAGCAGGCGCAAGAAGTCGCTGTCCGGCGTCAGGACCAGGCGGGACTGGCCGTTGCCGAACGCCTCGCGATACGCCTGCATGGTCCGGTAGAACTCGTAGAACTTGGTGTCCTGCTGGAAGGCGTCGGCGTAGATCTTGATCGACTGCCGCTCCCCCTCGCCGCGCAAACGGTCGGCGGCGGCGCGCGCGTCGGCCAGCAGCACCGTGCGGTCGCGCTCGGCGTCGGCGCGGATGCGGGCGGACGCCTCGGCGCCCTCGGCGCGTGCCTGGCTGGCAATGCGTTCACGCTCAGACTTCATCCGGCTCAGGATGGCTTGCGTGTTCTCCTCCGGCAGGTCGGCCCGGCGCAGGCGCACGTCCTCAATGTTCACGCCGAAGCCGCGCATCTCGTCGCTGACCTGGCCGCGTATCAGCCCCATGATGCGCCCGCGGTCGGACGACAGCACCTTCAGCAACTGCTCGTTGCCCAGCACGCGGCGAAGCGAGGAGGTCACGACCGAGTTCAGCCGCGCCCGGATGGCATCCTCCGCCGAACCCACCGCCTGGAAATACTGCAGCGGGTTGGTAATGCGGAACCGGGTGAAGCTGTCCACGATCAGGCGCCGCTGGTCGGACAGGATCACCTCCTCGCGGGGCGTCTCATAATCCAGCAGCCGGCGGTCGAAGCTGATCACCGTCTGCACGAACGGCACCTTTACGTTCAAGCCAGGCGTGCTGATGACGCGGATCGGCTGGCCGAATTGGGTGATCAGCACCTGCTCGGTCTGCGAAACCGTGAACAGGCTGGCGCTGGCGAGCACAATCAGCACAAAGGCGGCGGCTATGGCCGCCATCACCCCGCGGCTCATCGACGGACCTCCGACGGTGGTGCAGGCGCCGTGGGCGCCGCTGCCGCGGTCCTGGGCCGGCCGGTGGGGTCGAGCGGCAAATAGGGCACGATGCCCTGCAGCTTGTCGTCCACGACGATCGACGGCGTCTTGGTCAGGATGTCCTGCATCGTCTCGATATACAGGCGCTTGATCGTCACGTCCTTGGCGGCGGAGTAGGCGTTGTAAACGCTCAAGAAGCGCTGCGCTTGTCCGCCAGCCTCGGCGATGTTGGCCTGGCGAGCGCCATCGGCCTCGGCGGTGATGCGGGCGGCATCGCCGCGGGCGCGCGGCACAATGTCGTTGCGATAGCTCTCGGCTTCGTTGCGGGCGCGGTCGGCGTCGGTGTTGGCGCGCTGCACGTCGCGGAAGCTCTCGATGACGGCGCCGGGCGGGTCGACTTTCTGAAGCTGGACCTGGGTTATCTCCACGCCGACGCCATACTGGTCCAGCACGCCTTGGGCGCCGGCCGTGACCTCCTGCTCGATGCGGGCGCGGGCTTCGGTCAGCGCGGGCTGGATCGGGGTGCGTCCGATCACCTCGCGCATCATGCTCTCCGCGACCGATTTCACGGTGTTCTCGGGGTGCCGCGTGTTGAACAGGAACATGCTGGCGTCGCGTATGCGCCAGAACACGCTGAAGTTGATGTCGATGATGTTCTCGTCGCCGGTCAGCATGAGCGCCTCCTCCGGCGCCTCGCGCGCAGCCCCGCCCCGACCCGATGCATCATTATTGAAGTCGGCGGGGTTGCCGACCCGATTGGCCGCGCCGCTGTCGGCAGCGTTGCGGAAGCCGATCTCGATGCGGTTGATGCGGGTCACGGCGGGGGTCAGCGCCTGCTCGATCGGCCAAGGCAGGTGGTAATTGAGGCCGGGGAACGTCTTGCCGACGTAGGCGCCGAAGCGCAGCACCACGCCTTGCTGGTCCGGCTCGACGCGATAGAAGCCGCTGGCGAGCCAGATCACGGCGCCGACCAGCAAGATCAGCCCGATCAGCCGCGGATTGGAGCGGCGTCCGCCGGGGCCGCCCGGGACGAAACGCCGGGCCGACGCCTGCAGGCGGGCCAGGATCTCATCCAGGTCCGGAATGCCGTTCGGGCCGTTGCCGCCGCCCCATGGTCCGCGATTTGGGCCGCGTGGGGGTGGGTTGCCGCCGCTCGGGCCCCAGGGACCAGAGCCGCCGCCATTATTCCAAGACATATGGGTACAGTGGCTCCTGTAGATCTGCGCCGTCGGTTGCCGCGGCTCGGTTTGCAGTCGGGCAACCAAGCGCCATATGCGCCTTCACGGCAGCGTGCATATTGACCGGGGATCGAAAGTTTACAAGCGATGGCGGCATTGACGACGGATGGGCTGCGGGCGGCGTTGCGCGGCGTGATGGACCCAAGCTCCGGCCAGGACATCGTTGCGGCCGGGCTGGTGGACAGCTTGGCGGTGCGCGACGGCCTGGTTCACCTGGCGCTGCGCACCGACCGCGGGGGCGCGCCGGCAATGGAGCAGGTGCGCCGCGCAGCCGAGGCTCTGCTGTCGAAGCAGCCCGGCGTGGTCAACGCGACCGCCGTGCTGACCGCCCACCGGACTGAGCCGACGCCGCAGGGAACGGTCCAACGAACGGTCCAGCGGGCGACCCAACCGGCGCCAGCGGCCAAGGCGGCGCTGCTGCCCGCCGTCGCGCACATCGTGGCCGTCGCCAGCGGCAAGGGCGGTGTCGGCAAGTCCACTACCGCAGTGAACCTGGCGGTTGCCCTGGCGCAGCAGGGTCGCCGGGTCGGCCTGCTGGACGCCGACATCTACGGCCCCAGCCTGCCGCGGATGCTCGGCATCGACCGCAAGCCCGAGACGCGGGACGGCAAGATGGTGCCGTTGCAGGCTTGGGGCCTGACCGCCATGTCGATCGGCTTCCTGGTGGACCCGGACGCGGCGATGATCTGGCGGGGTCCGATGGTGATGGGCGCGCTCGAACAGATGATGGGCCAGGTGCACTGGGGCGCGCTCGACATCCTGATCGTCGACATGCCGCCTGGCACCGGCGACGCGCAGCTCACGATGGCGCAGAAGGTGAGCCTCAGCGGTGCCGTCATCGTGTCGACGCCGCAGGACATCGCGCTGATCGACGCCCGGCGCGGCGTGCGCATGTTCGAGAAGACCCTGGTGCCGGTGCTGGGCCTGGTCGAGAACATGAGCGTTTTCTGCTGCCCGAACTGCGGGCACCGCACCGAGCTGTTCGGCCATGGCGGCGCACGGCGCGAGGCCGAGGCGCTCGGCATCCCGTTCCTGGGCGAGGTTCCGCTGCTGCTCGACATACGCACGACGTCGGACGCCGGCACGCCCATCTGCGCCGCCGACCCCGACAGCCCGGCGGCACAGGCCTTTGCCGCCATCGCGCGCCGGGTATGGGACGGACTCGTCGCGCCGCAGCCGAAGGCGCCCCGCATCGTTATGGACTGACGGACGCTTCAATTGTACTCTGCTCCTATGGACGGCATGCTGCGTGGCTTCTGGTATTTGGCCGTATCCGCTCGAAGCTTGAAGCCCGGCAAGACGCTTCCCGTGTCGCTGCTGGGCGAGGCGCTGCTGCTGGGCCGGCGCATGGATGGGTCGGTGTTCGCGGTCAGCGACTCGTGCCCGCACCGCGGCATGCCGATGCGGCACGGCTCGTTCGACGGGCAGACGCTGCGCTGCTGCTATCACGGCTGGGCGTTCCGCAGCACGGATGGCTGCTGCACCGAAATTCCGTCGCTGGCGCCCGGCGACCAAACCGATCCGGCCCGTTTCCGGCTGCGCACCTACCCGGCGCAGGACGTGCAGGGCAACATCTGGGTCCATGTCGGCGCGCCGGGGATGGAGCCAGGGCCAGTGCCGACGGTGCCGGGATTTGAAGGCGAGGCGCCGCAGGTCACGACGACGATGC
This sequence comes from uncultured Acetobacteraceae bacterium, assembly GCA_964236715.1. Lineage (GTDB taxonomy): Bacteria > Pseudomonadota > Alphaproteobacteria > Acetobacterales > Acetobacteraceae > CAHJXG01. The sequence goes on from CAXSGE010000144.1 coordinate 4,344, forward strand.
GCTTTCCCTGCGAGGTCGACCTCGCCGCTTGGGGATTCTTCGATCCCGGCCATCCGGCCTTTGTGCATACATCCCGCTGGTGGAAGAAGGACCCGGCCTCGCGGCTGCGGCTGAAGGAGAAGGAGTTCGAGCCCGACGGCATGGGCTTCCGCATGCTGCGCCACCATTTGAAAGAGGGCGCCAACCCGTATCGCCTGCTCGGCAAGAACGTGCGGATCGACATCGGCATCCATCTGCCGGGCGTGCGGGTCGAGCATATCCAGGGCGACCGCCACTCCGCCTGCGTGCTGGCCGCCGCGACGCCGGTCAACGCAACCGAGACGGACGTGCACTATTGCGTTTATTGGACGGTGAAGTGGCTCGCGCCGCTGCGTCCGGTGGCGGCATGGATGGCGCGGGATTTCCTGAACCAGGACCGCGAGGTGGCGGCACGGCTGATGGGCAACCCGGCCCTGCCGGCGCCGCTGTTCGTGGGCGACCCGGATGCTCAGGTGCGGTGGTATATGCGGCTTAAAAAGGAGTATTTGGCGGCGCGGAACGAAGGGCGGGAGTTCGTCAACCCGTTGCGCGAACAGACGCTGCATTGGCGTAGCTGACGGATGGAAGTGGGTTCGGTCGGAGGCATACGGAACAACGTCGACGCACCTAGCTCAAATCCTTAGTTCACCAGGGTCGCGAGCGGTGGCTACCGTGTTGTTTTCTCGGTAACGGCGTCCGTCTCCTCTGCATCAGGCAGGCTGTTCTGCGACCCGGAGCGGCTGCAGCATAGTCCGGCTGCGATGCTGGCACGGGCCATCGCCTGCTTTATTGCCATATCGCGATCCAGCGCCGCCGCCAGAACGCCGGTGAAGCAGTCGCCCGCGGCTGTTGTATCGACAGCATCTATTGCATGCGCCGCGACGTAGCCGGCGTCATCTTGCGTCGCCCATTCCGCGCCGCGCTCCCCCAGGGTGCGCACGACACCGACGCCCAGCGCCGCATGCAGCCCTGCCGCGTCAGCCGCAGAGCCGTGCCGGGCAGCAAGCCACTCGGCCTCGGTCTCGTTCACAATCAGCAGGTCCAAAGCTCGAAGCGCATCGGCGTCAAGCGGGAGTGCCGGGGCGAGGTTCAAGATGATCCGGCACCCGCGGACATGGGCGCGGCGGATCAAGGCGGCCGTCTCCCGCGGATCAGTTTCCATCTGCAGCAGCAGCGTCATGCCGGCGGTCAGGATCGCGTCCTCGACCTGGCCGGCACGGGCTAGCGTGTTGGCGCCTGATCCGACCGCGATCTGGTTGCGGCCAGCCGGGTCCGTGCAGATGGCGGCGCACCCGGTGGCGAGGTCGCCGCGGGCGACACGGGACAGGTCCACGCCCGCCTCATGCAACGTCGCAAGTGCGCCGTCGGCCAGCGCATCCCGCCCGACGCAGCCCGCCATCAGCACCGTCGCGCCATCGCGTGCAGCAGCGACGGCCTGGTTAGCGCCCTTGCCACCAGGCTCGATCCGGGTGGCAGGGCCAAGGACGGTCTCGCCAGCGCCCGGCAGATGGTCGAGCGCGAAAATCAGGTCGAGGTTGATCGATCCGAACACGACGATCATGACCGCCCCAAGGTCTCCATCAGCTCGGCCCACTCGCGCTTGGACAGGCCGCTGCCGGGTTGGTCGACGGCCTCGCCGGCCAGCATTCGGCGGACAACTGCAAGCATCTGCGCCGAAAGCGTCGCGGCGCCCATCCGGTAATCCTGGAACGCCTCGAACGTCGCCGGCACCCAGGCGCGCACGGTTTCCAGCATCGCGTCGGCATAGGCGCGTATCTCGAACTGCGCGTGGCTGTCGGCGCGCAACGACAGGAAGCCCAGCAGGTTATGCAGGTCCGCCTTCCAATACCACTGCGTATAGGTGTTGAGCGTCAGGTTCATGCGGGCAAGCTCCCGCGCCAGGCCTCGGCGCGCCGGGTCGATTGCCGTCCCGTCCGCGCCCTCGTTCAGCATGTGGGCATAATGGTCGTAGGTGAGCGTCGCATCCTGCCTGAGCATGTCCAACACCGCGGCGGCCTCCTGGCCCTCCAGCACCGCGCCGCGCCCCTGGCGATTGCTGCTGCTTTGCGCGGCGAGATGCTCTGGTTCGGGGATGTAGAACTCGCGGTCGAGGATGCTGTAGCGGGCGGAATACTCGTTCACGTTCGCCATGCGGTGCCGGATCCACTGCCGCGCCACGAAGATCGGCAGCTTCACGTGGTACTTGATCTCGCACATCTCGAACGGCGTGCTGTGCCGGTGCCGCATCAAGTAGCGGATCAGCCCGGCGTCCTCGCTGACCCGGCGGGTGCCGCGGCCATAGCTGACGCGGGCCGCCTGCACCACGGCGCCGTCATCGCCCATGTAGTCGATGACGCGGACGAAGCCATGATCGAGCACCGGCAGCGCGCGATAGAGCATCTCCTCCAGCGCCGGCACGGTCGCCCTCCGGGTCGGGGCGTCGGTGTTCCGCTGGGCGTCGATCTCGGTCTGCTGTTCGGGGGTCAATCGCATGGCATACCCCTAGCATTTCGCCGCGCAATCGACTACATAGAAGGAGCTGTAACAACGGCTATGGTGATAAACGGCAGTTGGAATAAGCGTTGTGGACCCG
>CAXSGE010000145.1:0-6878 GCA_964236715.1 uncultured Acetobacteraceae bacterium
CCAAGCGCCACAGCGTGTCCGCCGCCATGTCGATCTCGTCGGTCCAGGCCACGTCCGTCCCCTGCTCGCCAACATGCACCTGGTGGAACAGCGCCCGGTCCTCGCGCAAGGGGGCATACACGCGGAAGGCACCGACAAGGCCGGACACGTCCACCAGGCTTTCGCCTCCGTGCTGCCAGCGCACCCGCAAGGTCAGGGGCGTCTTGTCCGGCGAACCTCTCGGTTCGACGCCCGGCGCGACGTCGGCAATGCGTGGCAGCGTCTTCCTCGGCATGGCGACCCTCCTTGGTCATCCCCGTTCGTTCAACTCGGCCCATTTCAGTGCCAACGCTTCCCTGTGCTCGGCCGCCCACGCCAGCGCCGTGGCGATCTGGACCGGCCGCGCCTCGCCGGCGATCACCGCTAGGTCCGCGATCCGGACCAGCACCTGGAAGTCCGGCCCGACAACATGGAAATGCGGCGGCCGGTGGTCGTCGGCATACATGCGCAGGCTGACAGCGCCAAAACGTTGCAGGGTCGGCATTCAACACCGGTCTGGCCTATGGTGCAATGATTGCACCATAGGCGGCGCAGGTGAACCCCGGAAGCTGCCCGGCCCTGAAACCAGGGTTGTGCGTCTGGACGGTCAGCCATCCCCTGACCGGCGCAACCATCCCAGCAGCTTCAAACGCGGGCTTGGCGGCGCTTTCTGCTCTCTCTGGTGGGCAAGCAGCCGGGTGTGCCTGTCGACCAGTTCCATCGCCTTGTCGCGCTGTTCCATGGCGTCGTCCCGCTGTGTCCGTACCTCGGCCAGCATCTCGCGCATCAAGGCCAACTCGCGATCTCTCGCAGCCATCAACTCGCCTGTATCGCTGCTGCTCACTTCGCTATAGCGCGATACGTCAACCGCCTTGCCGGGCTGATACACCCGCTCCAGTTCGGCCGGGTCGATCCGCCATTCCCCGGCGGCGTCCTTGTGCCCGGAAAGCCTGCCTCCCCGGAGCGCCTTGTGGATCGTGGCACGGGTGACACCCGCCCACTTCGCAGCCTCCGACAGGGTCATCTCCGGCATATGTCGTCCGTGAGCAATGGATACACTGACGATACGCTAACCAGCTATGGGCTTGACTGCCAGCCCAACGGCTGAGGACCCTCTTCCCGAGCCTGCTTGCTTTCTTGTTCAGCCCCTTGTTCGACCCTGGCTGGAGGCCATGGGTTGAGGAGTCGGAACGCCCCTCGTCCCGACCCTTTCAGGGCGCCACGGCGCGCAGCGGAGGACAAGGGCGGCGCCGCTTGGCGCCGGGACCGGAGCCACGCACAGCCACGCGCAGCGCCCGGCTTCGGGCGCGAGCATGGCGAGCATGGCGAGGACCTACCCCTTGCCCGTAGCGAGCACCGCGGCACTTCCGGCGCTTTCCGACGCGGGAACTAGGTGCCGAATTATACGCGGATGAACGCCTCGCGGGCGCGCGCATACGCGCGAGGATTCTTGGATTCTTGGATTCAAGGATTCGGCGTTTTTAAGCTTTTGATTTCACTCAGTAAAGTGTCTCGACTCCTAACCGATGGGGGGCCAGCTCTAACCGATGGGGGGCGGACCCCTAACCGATGGGGGGCGGACCCCTAACCGATGGGGGGTGCAACCTCAAACCTTGTATCGGGTTATAGGTTATGGTTAACCTCTGAGGATGGTGAAGCTTTCCGCGACCGAGGAACTGCCTGTCGGCCGCACCATGCGTGCGGCCCACCAGGCAGCCCGCACCCTGCCCAACACCGAAGTCGTCAAAGCCGGCGAGCTGGTCGAGGCACGCTTCGCTAAAGGGGCATCGCCCTCCGCTGCCGCCCGCAAGATGCTTGCCTTGCTGATCCAAAAGGCGGCCGGCGATGCCTGGAAGCCCGGACCGCACATCATCTTCAAGCGCGAGTTGCGTGGCAGCCACAAAGGCAACGAGCGCCTGGACGATGCCTTTGACGAACTGCAAGGCACCCTGCTGCGCATCGAAACCACAGCCCCGGACGGACGCGCAGCCGCCTTGGTCGCTCCCGTGGTCGCCTACCGGATCGAGCACCTGGAGGACGACGACAAGGCCCGAATATGGTGGGAGTTCAGCGAACCTGCACGCCGCGCCATGCAGGGCAGCGACCACTACGCCGCCATGAACCGCGCCGCCTTGCTCGCCTTCGAGAGCCGCTACAGCGTCACCCTCTACGAACGCGGTGCCTTGCTCGCTGGCCGCCGCGATGCGCGCTGGCGCGGCACAGTGGGCGAGCTGCGCGAAGTGTTGGGCGTCCCAACCAGCCGCTATCCAGGCTGGGGCGGCATTCGCCAGAAGGTTCTTGAGCCGGCCTGTGCCGAGGTGAACCAGCTCGCCGAGTTCGCTTGCGGCTGGAGGGTGGAGCAGGGGCCGCGCAGCAAGGTGCTGGCCGTCGAGCTGTGGTTCCGGCCCAAGGACCAAGCCGAGCGCATGGCGACGGAGCGCGAGTTGGACGAAACGCGGGACGGCCGCAAGGCCCGGCGCGAAAGCCAGGGCGCACCATCCCGGCTGCGGCCCAGCCTGGTGAAAGCCATGGATGCCTTGCGCGAAAGTCGGCCACCACCTGATGCCGAGCCAAGCCAAGCTGATGCGGCTGATGCGATGCTGGCGGAGTTGGCCCGGCAGCGTGCCGCACTGGTGCCGGATGACGAATAGGGCTGACAGGCGCAACGGTCCCGGCAAGCATTTGGGGACGCCTGGCAGCCCCGTGGCAGGGCCGAATACTGCCCCCGGCCAAGTCCCGGCGCCCCCCGGCCCGCCGCACGCCCTCCGCGACTGCCGCGCTGCTTCCCCCCGACTGCCCCACCCATTCCATAATGCATGTTCGGCGTTGCTGCGGTGCAGTATAAATCGGCCTCGTGCGCCGGCCGGGCCAGGCAGCCGCGCTGTCAGTCGCGCCCAAACCCGCGCGGCGGCTCCACGCCCTCCAGCTCGGACAGGTCGAGGTTGCACACCGTCGCCAGAGCCTCGGCGGTCGCACCGTCCCGGAGGTTCTCGGGCAGGCTGTCGAGCCAGTCCTGGTAGCCTGCCTGCAACTCGACCAGCTCGGCCACGGCGTCCCGCCACCGCTGCGGGCGGCTGCGCCGGTCCCTCGGCCGGCGGTAGCGCACGGCGGGCATGCCGGCCTGCCGCGCCGCCCTGTACCGGGCTTGGCGCTCGGCTGGGGTCAGAGCCGCCTCGCCCTGCGGCTTCGGCCCGCGCTTGCCCATGTTCCCGTCCTTGCAATCCATGACGTGGCGAGTTTAACCCGTTACGTCACGGGTCGCAAATGTGACTGCCATAAGGACGATTTAGCATCACCGCGGCGCGGCATAGCTCGCCAGTCTGGGCTTCTTATGCAATTCATGCTGGCCACAACGTAGCTCCAACCTGGGAAGGTGCGACTGGTTATGGTGACGGCAGAGGACACCTCGGCATTTTTCGCGTTAGCGGGAAAGCCCTTCAAGACTATCAGCGTCCGCCTGTCTCTAGAGGAGCTTTACTCGGCCATAAAGGTTTTGCAATATCGGCTGCGCAATCGTGTTATGCGTCAGCGGGCGTTCATAATCTTCACTGCAATACCAATCGCATTTACTTTGGCATGGTTGTTTCAACTTGTGACAGGATCAAGATTTGACAGAACACTGATTGTCGGCGAGATAGCACTGGTTGCAGCACTGCTTGGTTCCGCAAGCGCACTTTGGACTCAAGCAATTGGGAATAGGCGATTGCTGATGAAATTCTCATCGCATCCGTCATCACGCCTTCATTCACAACAGATTGCTGTTGGGGAGCAGGGAATTGCAGTAGTTGCTGACGCACATGCAATTTACGCACACTGGTCAGCCCTTAGAACCCGGTTCATAACTCAAAATGCAACGAGTCGAGGCGTCGTCTTCTGAACGGGTTAGCAGGGTCGGCTGGTTTCGAGCGGCTAGAGGCTACAAACCTCGCACATGTGGGATCAATGACTTAGTACGTTGCTATATAGTTATAAACCGGGTTCTTAGAACCCGGTTCATAACTCAAAATGCAACGAGTCGAGGCGTCGTCTTCTGAACGGGTTAGCAGGGTCGGCTGGTTTCGAGCGGCTAGAGGCTACAAACCTCGCACATGTGGGATCAATGACTTAGTACGTTGCTATATAGTTATAAACCGGGTTCTAACAGATGTCGTGGTTAGAAATAATCTTATCCTGTTCCTGCGCCAAGGCGATCCAGTTGCAGTCGTTCCATTCCATGTTTTTCCAGATGGAGCCGACTGCGCGGCTTTTCAGCTCTATGTCAACAGTCAGATGCAAGCTTCTTTTCAAGATAGATCCTCACAGCCCCCATCTGCGCGTAAGGATCAGTAGCTTACATATCCAACTTCCCATAACGTCCCTTCGGCGTTGGTGCGGTGTAGCATACTTGAGCCTCCGCCAAAATCGGGATATCACGGCAGCATGTCCAAGACCACCTGGGCTGTCATAGCAAACTGTATGACAATACTGTTGTCGCTGCCCCTGGGCTTCTTGGCAATGGTCGGCGTGGGCATAGCAGCCGGTGACGTCGCCAACATCGGCTCAAAGGTGGAACCACCAGCACTGGTATTTGCGACGGCTTTTGCGACGGTTGTTGGCTTCTTTGCCGCCATCACACTTCCATCTTGGATTCTAATCTATTTCAGAAAGCCCAGGATGTCACTTGTCGCATCAGCAATCCCGCTCCTCTTTGTGCTGTTGATCATCTTCTACTTCAGAAACGTGTAGCTGTGCGGAAAGTCTGATCGAACGCTTAATCTTATGCTAATTCTTAGAAACGTAGTTGCATAACGTCCGTTCGACGTTGCTGTGGTGCAGCATTTCAGCCTTCCGCTCCAGGGGTCGTGGTGAATCCCACGTCTTCGAGGATTGCAATATATTCTTTGTCGATTACGCATGCCACATGGAATGCTTCTATTGCGATCCTCGCTTCGGGAAGAGCATGCCTCATCAAGAAGAGAACAAGCACACCCGTCTCGATACAGGCGACCAGGCTCCGCATTGCAAGCGTCGAACCCGCGCTTGAAAGGTACGTAAGGCTCATGCCTTTGAGACCACTTTCATAATCCTCGAAGCTGATGGAGGGGAGAATAGACTTGGGATTTGGGTGAGCGCCGTAGTCAATCCCCAGCTCATGATGCTCTCGCACTCTGTTCGCAAGGTTCTGGTCAAGGTCGTCAAGCACCTTGCAAGCTGCCTCAACGGTGAAGATCATGCGGCAGCGTTTGAGGTTTGTGCTTCGCTGAAGCCATGCGGTCCTGTTCTCCTCACTTTGTGATGCGAGCACAGCATATAATGCGCTTTCCACCGATGCCCTCAACACGGGAAAGGTTGAGGCTGGGGCACCCGAAGCAGCAATGCGGATTGCAGCGAGGAACTGAGCGTGCGAGTTGAGCATTAGTATGCTCTCAAGAAAACGTACTCCAACTGATTCGGTAGTTGAAGGCCACATGGCGCTACTGATTTTGTCAAGCAAGCTGACCACCGTGGGATAGCCCGCCATAAACTCGACCTCAATATCGTGGGCTGTCTCCAGATAGGCACTGATCACTTTTCGGGTCATCACTTCTTTTCTACTCACCAGCTCCAGGTCGAATTAGGCAATGTCGTTCACTTGCGGCGCTTGTAAACTATCTCCGTCGGAAAACCTTGCCGGTCGCACTTGATCGTAAAGTCATCATAACCGGGCATCCTTACTATTCCAACCCTTGCAAGCATCTGAATGCTTACTGTCATCGGCCTCACTGGCAATCTAGGGTGAGCATACTCAATTGTGTTAGCCAGAAGCGGCCACATCGCAGCGGCATGAGAATAGTGTTGTTCCGCGGGATTATCAGCGTCAGGTGGAAGTGGCATGCTTGCACATATAATCCCCACCACGTATGCAGATTGGCTAAAAACTGGGCCTCCACTCATACCCCCGTCATATCTTGCATTTGTTTGAAAGCATGGAAAGTTTATGTGAGATGCATCTCTCTGAAGACTATGTAGTTCTTCCACCTGTCCATGTGAAAAATATCTAGAGCCGATATACTTCTCGATGCCTTCATTAATAGTCGTGTTCAGGTGATAGCCAAAAGCTGTCACAGTTGACCCCAGGTCTGGCAACAGTGTCGTTAGATTATAGGGCCGCCAGATGTAGCCCGCCATGTTGAAGTTTGGGACCAGCCGCAGAACTGCAAAGTCTGAGAAGCTGGAGCAGCCTACTTGATCTATTATAAACGGCCTCTTGAGTAGGGTGGAGCCGTCACCCTGCCACGCTACTAACCGAAAGTGAGAGTCGTTAGGCATAACGAAGTATCCGTTTGGAACGCGCAAACCAGGGCTAACGTATTTAGAAAGGTACCCCTCTATCACATGCTTGGCCGTTATGGCCAAATGTGGTGCTATTATAAAAGCTGATCCTAGAAAATCGACAGGGCCTTCCCCCGAACTTAGAACGCCGGATATAGCTAAGACAGACTCCTCGAACAAAACACCTTCAAAAGGCGCAAAGTTCTCATGCATTTTCTAATGCTCCATTCTGACCGGACACGTACGTCAACATGACTCTGGCCACTGACAAAATTTTAGCGGGGCCGATCCTGAATTAGACTCCTTTCAGAACCCAGTGATGCGACTGACTAACTGGATCACCTGCTTGACTCAATGCTGTGGTCTCTAGCCCTCACATCCCCATCCTTGGCCCTTGCCCCATCCGCGGCCCCAGCCGCTCCCGCTCGGCCTCGCGCGCCCGGTCCTGCTGCTGCGCAGCAAACGCCCGCTGACCCTCGCCCGACGCCGCCAGCGCCCGCCCGATCCCGGCCAGGCCCTCCCGCTGCCCCGGCCCGTCCTGGGCGCCCCGGGCGCCCCGCACCAGCTCG
>CAXSGE010000146.1:0-6839 GCA_964236715.1 uncultured Acetobacteraceae bacterium
CGTCTTCATCCAGAGCTTGAATCACGACTCTCGGTCCAGTGATAGTGGGTACTAGGGGCAGCGAGTGGGAGGCAGCGGCAGCCACCGACGCGAACGTGTGACGCAGGTCGTGGGGCCGAACGTCCGTCGTCCACTTGCGGCGCATCCTTCCGCGCGCGTCCACGCGCTCCTCGTAACGACCAATTCCAGCAGTCTCAGTAACCCGACCCCAAGCGCGCTTGATGTCGCCCAAGTGTCCCGCCGCACCATCGCTGGGGAACACGAAGGCGTCCGGGTCTGCTTCCCGGCTCTTCCCGACCGCCCCCCCGTCGCGCAAGGAGGTGAGCAGGTCAACGGCGGCATCCGAGAGCGGGATCGCATGCTTGATCCCGCCCTTCATGTTGGCCGCAGGCTTCGTCCACATGCGGGCTTCGAGCGCGAACTCCCCCCACCGCGACTTGCAAACTTCCATCTTACGCGCGCCCGTCAGCAGCATCAGCCGCAGCACATCGGCACTCACTTGGTTCGGCAACAGATCGAGCGCATCGCAAACGCGCTCGATCTCCGCCTGCGAGAGAAACCGCTCGCGTTCCTCCTCCCGGCACAGCTTCACCTCGCACGATGGGTTGTCGGGGCGCTCCTTGCTCCAGGCCGTCATGGAGGAGAGGAGGTTGACCAGGCGGTTCGCCCGGTATCTGTGGCGGACCTTGACGCGGTCGTGCAGCCTCTTGACGTCGTCAGCGGTCATCGTGGCCAAACGCAACGTGCCGAGTTCGGGCAGAATGTAGACGCGCAACATCGACTCGTATTCGGACTTGGTCTTCGGTCCCAGGCTACTCACGTGGTCTTTCAAATAGCGTCCGGCGACCTCCGCCACCGTGGGGGCCGCGCGTTCGGCATGCCGCGCCTCCATCGGGTCCTCGCCGACATCGACGGCGCGCTTGAGGCGCTTGGCCTCCTCGCGCGCGGCCTGCACCGACCAATCGGGGTGCGAGCCGATCGTGAGCCGGCGCTCGCGCCCGCGCGCGCGGAAGTTCAGCACGTAGCTCTTCGCGCCGGCGTATGTGACTCGGACACCGAAACCGCGCACGTCCGCGTCATAGTGTATCCAGTTGCCCGTCACCGGCGCTGGTAGCGCCTTCACGATCTTCTCTGAGAGTGCCTGCGCCATTTCGGTGTCCACACCTTGTCCGTGCGGAACTGTGCTATTCTTGTCGCGAGTTGTCCACGCTCGTCTGGGAGCGTCCGCTGATGACGTTGAATCTTTTGCAATCTTTCTCACAAGGCCATATCACTGGAGTCTTGAAACGGGTGGCCTCCTGAATGGCATTCAGGAGGTCAGCGGTTCGATCCCGCTCAGCTCCACCACATTGCCCGCTCAGGCGTCCTCGGGTGACGTATCCCCCGTGGCAAACGCGATCCCGGCATAGACCTCGGCGAACGGCAGCTCGACGCCAATCTCCGGCATGGCCAGCATAGCGTCGCCGGTAAGCACGTGGCCAACCCAGTCGTCGCTGGCGCGCGTGAACACGGTCGCAGCCCGACGCGCCTGTTCCAGCATGACATGGCGCTGGATCGACGGCGTCAGCCGGTATTCCTCGTTTTTCTCGATGCGGTATGTGGCCGCCGTGCTGGCCGAGAGTACCTCGAATACCACGACCGGCTCCGGGACCACGTCCGCGCCACGCGGCACCGGCGAGCAGGTCACCGTCGCGTCTGGATAGCGCACCCGGCCAGCAACCAACACCTTCAGGTCACCGCGGAAGGCGCGGCAAGGCTTGCCTGCCAGGCGTCGCCGCAAAGCCTCCACGAGATTGGTCGCGATCACGCTATGCTCTACCGTGCCGCCCGTCATCGCAACGGACCGGACGCCATCAAACTCGTGGCGCAGTTCCTGCCCGCGCTCCCAGGCCAGGAACTCGTCCAGCGTCATGGGCCGGCGAAGGGCGACATTCATGGCGACCATCCTAGCACAGCATCAGCGGAACAGCACCTGGGCATAGAGCGAGCGGCAGGTCGGCTTGCGCGCCGCTGCTGGAACCACCGTGCGGCTCATTGGCCTGGGATCAGGACGACCCGGTCCCGCGTGGAACCCAGGACCGCCTCGTACGCGGCCCGCGCGTCGGCAAGCGGATAACACGACGAGGCGGCGACCGGGTAGGGGCGGAGCGAACCGTCGCCGAAGCCCGGCGCCAACGCCTGCAGCACCGCCCCGGACTGCACGGAGGACAGCGACAGCGTGTCGATGCCGACATTGGTGTGCCGTCCGCAGTAGAAATCGAAGATGTTGAACTCCACGACCTTGTGTCCACGACGATGCCGGCGAAGTCGCGCCCAGGCGTGCGGAGAAACACGGCATAGGGCATCAGGCCGAGCGCGGCCTTTACGTCCGACGGGCGCTTTCGGTCGCGCCGTTGTTGCCGTTGTTCAGCAGGCACGTCAGCGTGGACACCCCGATCGCGTCCGAGAACAGGATGCTCTCGTTGTGCAGGTCGTGCGTCGATTGGCCGATGCGGTTGAGGAAAGACACGCCTATGTCCCACTCCTTTTCCGTCAGCCGGACCTCGCGGACGAAGGCGTGCATGTGCCGGACGAATGAGGCCGTGATCTCGCGCAGCCGCGGATCGCCGCCCTGCGCCGTCGCTTCCAGCACGGCGGCCGTCATCGAATCTGGACCGTCGATGATCATCAGTTCGCCTCCCCGCGGCATCGGCGCTCATCAGGATTCGCACGCCGGCTGCACGTTCATAAGAACCTTCGACGGGTGCTGATTTTCAACATCCCGCCGGCCGGGTGGTGATCGCGGTGCTGGAACAGCGGCACCCTGGACGCCGCGGCTGGGATCAAGCAACAGTTCGCGGACGTCGGGAGGATGCGATGTTGATGAGGCAAGCGTGCGGTTGCCTGCCGCGGCGCGGGTTCCTTGGCGCCGCCGCCGGGCTGGGCAGGCACCTGAAGATGCCGCCGGTCGTGAGCAACTGGACACCGGAGCGTTCGCTCGACCAGATGGACCGCGCCGGCATCCAGACGGCCATGCTGTCGATCACGACGATGGTGTTCAACAACTATGCCGAGCGTTACCCCCCGGCATCAAGGTGATCTTCAGCCACGCCGGCGGCGCCATGCCGTTCCTGATCGAACGGTTCGAGTTCCAGGCAACCCTGTTGGATTACCCAAAAAACGTTGCCGAACGGGGTCCGCGTCGCTGCGCCGGCTGGGCAGCGACATCGAGGACTGAGGCGCGCAAAGGAAGCGGAGGATGCCATGCCGGATTTCCCGAACGGACAGGATATGACGGCCGGCCGCGATCCCGGCGCCGCGCCGAACAGCATCGCGCGGCGCAAGCTGGTCCAGTCCGCCTTCGCCATGGCCGGGGCCAGCGCGTGGGGCGCGGATGGCCGGCAGGTCGTAACGGTGAAGTCTCCGAACGCCCGCGTGCAGGCCGTCATCCGGCTCAGCAAGCGCGGTGAACCCGGCCTGACGGTCCTGTTTGACCAATCAGTGCTGATCCGGTCGCCCGGCCTCGGGCTGGACCTGGACGAGGGCGGACCGCTCGCGGCAGGCCTGCGGCTTACCGGGTCCATGTCAGCGCCCGTCCAGGACCGGTATGCGCTCGTCTGCGGCAAGACCCGGCATGTCGACGCCCGCTGCAACGAGCTCAAGCTGGATTTCGAGGAGGCCGGCCCGGCAAGCCTCGGCCGCAGGCTTCGCCTCATTGTCCGCGCCTACGACGACGGCGCCGCGTTCCGCTACCAATTGCCTTTGCGGCACCAGCACGGCGTGGCAATCCGGTCGGAACTGACGCGGTTCGACTTCGCGCGGGACTATCGGTGCTGGGGCCTCGACCTCGGCGCCTTCGGCACCAGCCACGAAGGGGAGTTCACGCCGTTCCGGGCCTCGCAGATGGGCGGGCAAAGCCTGTTCGACGCGCCCCTGGTCTGCATGACCGGACAAGGCGATGTCACCTTCGCCATCGCGGAGGCGGACCTGCAGGACTACGCCGCGCTTTACTTGGCTCGCCCGGCCGATGGAGGGCTTGGCGTCCGGATCAGGCTGCCACCCAGGCTCGACGACCCATCGGTTGCCGTCCGCTGGCCACGGGCCGATGCATCGCAGCCACGGCCCATGCAGTCGCCCTGGCGCGTCATCATGATTGGCGACCGTCCTGGACGGCTTATTGAATCGACGCTGGTCACCACGCTGAGCCGGCCCTCGGACGTCGCCGATACCGCCTGGATTCGACCTGGCAAGGCGGCCTGGGACTGGTGGAGCGCCGCGCCCGACGCCGCCGGGCCGGCCATGGGCGACGGGGCCATGATGCGGCTGATCGACTTCGCCCAGGCGGCCAACCTGCAATATCTGCTGATCGACGCCGGCTGGTATGCCTTCCCGGACCAGAAAACCCTGGGGCCGGACATCGACGTCACCCGGCCGGTCGTGGCGATCAACCTGCCGATGCTGGTCGACTATGGCCGGCAACGTGGTATCGGCTTGTTCCTGTGGGTCAACTGGCTTCATCTGGACGCGCAGCTGGACGAGGCCCTCGCCTTCTACGCGCGCACCGGCATCAAGGGCGTGAAGGTCGACTTCATGAACCGGGACGACCAGGAGATGATCGCCTTCTACCATCGCCTGCTGGCCAAGGCTGCCGCTTGCGGGCTGATGATCGACCTGCACGGCGCCACCCATCCGGCCGGCCTGTCGCGGACCTACCCCAACCTCGTGACGCAGGAGGGGGTGATGGGGGCCGAGTACAACAAATGGACCCGGCGCGTCACGTCGCGGCATAACGTCACCATCCCCTATACCCGCATGCTGCTGGGTCCGATGGACTACACGCCCGGCGGGTTCCGCAACGTGACGCCCGAGCAGTTCGTCCCCCGCGAGGTCCTGCCGATGGTGCAGACAACGCGGGGGCAGGCGCTGGCGATGTATGTCGTCTATGACAGCCCGTTCTCCTGTGTCTCGGACAGCCCCGGCACATACCAGGACGCAGCCGGCTTCGATTTCCTTTCGGCCGTGCCGGCCAGTTGGGACGAGACCCGCGTCCTGTCCGGACAGATCGGGGAGTTCATCGTGATCGCGCGCCGGAATGGCGCGGCATGGTTCATCGGCGCCATGACCGACGGCCAGGCAAGGCGGATGCCGGTCCGCCTGGACTTCCTGGGGCCTGGCCGCTTCATGGCGGCCATCTATGCGGACGGCGATGCGCCATCCCTGCTAGCCATCGAGCGGAACAGGCCGGTTGCCCGTCACGATGTGATCCACCTTGCCCTGGCGGCCAACGGCGGCGGTGCGATTGCAATCCATCCAGTGCATTGAACAGGGCCAACGGAATGCCCGGATTTGACGGTTCAGTGCCCGATGGCGGCGTTGCGGATCATGCCCGCGGCGCGCTCCAGCCCGGTCCAGGCCGGCTTGTCGGGAGCAAAGCGCGCGCGCAGGTGGGCGGCGAGGTCCGCCACCTGCGCGTCGCTGAGGCTTTCAGCGTAGGCGGGCATGGCGCCCAGCCCGGTCCGTGTGGCCGCGACCCCGCGCAGCACCGCCTGGATCAGGTTGTCGGGCCGCGCGCTGTGCAGGTTGGAGTTCAGCGCCAGCGACACCAAGCCGCCCGCCTCATGGCACGCCGCGCAAGCACCGGCATACAGCCGCGCCCCGGTGCTGGCGGCGTTCGGCTCCAGGGCGCGCGCCTCCACCGCCCGAGCCAGGGCCGCATCGTCAATGGCATCCTCCTGCCCGGCCACCGTCGCGAGATAGGCGGCCATCGCCCGGATGTCCGCGTCCGGCAGCGCCGCCAGCCCGGCCACCACCGTCGCCATCGGCCCGGACGCCGAGCCGTGAACAGCCGCCTCGCCCGTGCGCAGGTATTCGTATAACGCGCCTGCCGTCCATGGCACCGGCGCGTGCGAGAGCGCGGTGAGCGGCGGCGCTTCCCACCCGTCCGCCGATCCGCCCGCCAAATGCGCGTCGCCCCGTTGCTCCGCGCCAAGGATGTTGCGCGGGCTGTGGCAGGCGCTGCAATGGCCCAGCGTTTCGACCAGATAGGCGCCGCGGTTCCATTCCGCCGAACGCGCCGGGTCCGCCTGCCATTCGCCATGGCGCAGGAACAGGGTGTTCCACGCTGCCATCAGCGGGCGGATGCGGAACGGGAAGGCCAGGCGGGTCGCGGGCGTCGGCGTCGTCACGGCCGGCTGCGCCATCAGATAGGCATACAGCGCCTGCAGGTCGGCGTCGCTGGACCCGGCGAACGAGGTGTAGGGGTGCGCGGGATACAGATGGCGGCCGTCGCGGCTGACGCCCTCCCGCATCGCGCGTTCGAATGCCGGGTAGGACCATGCGCCGATCCCTGCCTCGGGGTTTGGCGAGATGTTGGTGGACCAGATGCGGCCGAACGGCGTGTCGAGCGCTAAGCCGCCGCCGAACCGCGCCAGTTCGGCGCCGGTATGGCAGGCAGCGCAGGCGCCGAGCCCGGCCAACTGGCGTCCGCGCTCGATGGTGGCGGCGGAGAACACAGACGGGTCGGGGCGCGCGACCGGCGCGTAGGCCGCGCGCCATGGCAGGGCGACCGCGGCCATGCCCAACGCTCCGGTGAACACTCCTGCCAATGCGCCAAGCCATCGCTTCCGCTTCGACGATGCGGGCGGCGGCCCCCGCGCCGCAATGTCGATCCCCAACCCAGCCCGAATCCGCTCCGGGGTCAGCGGCAGCTCGCGGAAGCGCACCCCCGTGGCGTCGAACACGGCGTTGGCGATGGCGGCGGCGCTGGGGACGGAGGCGGACTCGCCGGCCCCGAGCGGCGTCATGTCCTGCCGCGGCATCAGCACCACGTCGATCGCCGGCACCTGCGGGAAGGTCAGGAT
>CAXSGE010000147.1:0-6589 GCA_964236715.1 uncultured Acetobacteraceae bacterium
AACGGCTCACGGCGAACAGATAGTTGCGCTGGGTGTAGGGTGAGAGGTTGCGAACGGTCATGTCCTCGATCATGCGACGACGAAGCGGGCTCATGGGGCATCTCCTTTGATGGTGTGCTGACAACAGCAGCGCCATCCTGCCTCCGAACCCGGTCACGCGCCGCTGTGGCGCTCTCCGCAACCGTCACCCAAGCAACGCAGGCGATGGAGCAAATACCCTCCATCGACAACATTGCAAAACCGTATGGACATGGTGAAATACTGCCGCGTTAGCGGCTTAGTTCAATACATGCAGTGCCTGTTGATACAATACATGCAGTGCCTGTTAATACCGCTGGCATGCTACGCTGACTGGTTCAGTCGCTTGCCAGCCTGATGTCTGAGTTACTAACCCGGCCTATAATATTGCGTGCAATACGCTAACGTACGTTTTCGCGTCGCTGGGCCTTCCGGCCCTATTAGGCTTGCCATCACGTGCTCCAGATCCTGTTGCTGGCAGGATACCGTTGTCTTGGCCGTGTGATCCAGCGACGAAGCGATAGCGATTGCACGTGAGCTCAATCGGACATCATGCCGGTGTGATCACGCCACGATTGCTCACCACCATGCGTCCACCCCATCCTCCAACGATGTTTCTGGTCACCGAAGCCGACGCCGACGCGATCCGCACTGCATTCTTTGAGCAGGGCGAGCTGTCGGCCGCCATCGAGGTGCGCCGTCGCTTCCCCGGTATCACGGACAATGCCAAGGCGCGGGAATGCGCTCGAACAATCGCAGGCTGGATCCCGGACCCGCCGCCGCCGGCTACGGTGACGCCGCTACGTCCCCGCAAGCATCGTTAGAGCCGCATAGGCACCGGAGAAAACATTGACCCTCGCCTATATGCGGATTCCGACGAAGCCGCCCGGGTATTCCGAACGTATTCCGCGCACCGTTCTGATCTGATGGCGCTCAGGGTGGTGTCGTCTCGTGGGCCTGTTTTGTCATGTCACGATGGTGGAGCTTGGGTCAAGCGGCAGCGCTGCTGGTCTTGGTTCGCGAAACCCTAGTCACGTCCGTAGCCTCGCGGTGGCTCGGTCTCGTCGAAGGCTGTGAGGTCGAGATCGGCGATGACCTCGAGCGCCTCGGCCATGGAGCTGTCGCGCAGGCCGTTGGGCAACGCGTCGAGCGGGTTCCAGCCGATATAGCGTGCAACGACCCAGGCGGAACAGTGGAAGCCCCGTGGCCAGCGCCGGAAGTTGGTTGCCGTCCAATCCTCGGGTGCGTATGTCCGCCACTCGAATTCGGCGGCGGTCATCATCGCGGCAAGGTGGGGCTGCGCGAGCGTGATTATCGGTCCGTTCGGAATAAACATTGCGGGCATTAGCCTTCGTCGCTCAATAGCTCGTCCAGCGTGACCGGGCACACTTCGGGCACAGGAAGCGGCGGCTGTCCGTCCATGGTGTCGGGCAGACCACGCAGAGCGCGCCGGTAAAGGGCTGACACGTCGATGTGCTGGCGCATGGAAGGCGCATAGGCATCCGCCGCATTCCCCCGTGCCACTCGGGCCTCTGCCCGCCAGTGCGGCACATAGGGCGTCAACGGCCATGCTTCGCATTTGAGATCGTGAAGCAACGCTTGCACCAGCAAGGATCGAACAGCGCGCAACTCGCTTTGCCCCACGCTCTCAATCTCCTCGATGATGTTGGCCCAATCGGGCGCCTCGTTGCCCGCCTTGCCGGCCGCGTGCTGGCGCAGCAGCCGGGCCTGGTGCTCGGACCACTCCAGTACGTCCACGTCGTAGAGATCACCCATCATAAACCCCCACTTGCAGACATAGATCAAAAGCTCAGTTGGCACATAGCTTGTCTGTACTACGGGAATGATTGGAAACGCGTACCTGACCGAGAGCCCGACCGATCTCTAACCGGGAACGGCGGTTAAGCACCGGCGGCGGGATCTGTGGCGGCTTGTAATCTGGCTCATTCGGCTCGTCCCGCTCCGGTTCCTCCACTGGCGGCACCGGCGGCGGCGGACGCGGTGGCGCGATCACGTCTGGCACCTGCGCCTGCCCTGGAGCACTCATATGCCGTGTTCCTCGTTCGGCAGCGTCACTGCCGGACATCACGTGCCAGTAGGTTCTTGACGGCCTGGCCCGTCCAAGCGCCGGCCCGCGCTGTCTTCACGCCTCGCACTGTCAATTCCCGTGCAATCGCCTCCATGGTCATGTCCGACGCCTGCAGCTCGCGAACAAGCGGGCCGACACGGGATGCGAACAGGTCGGCCTTGGCAATGCGGGCGGCGCTGGCCATGGCGGGTGCTGGCGGGGGCACGCCTCGATAGCCTCCCAGTTTCGTGCCCCTGGCCTTGGCGGCGGCCAGCGCTGCCTTCGTGCAGGCACTGATCGCCTCGCGCTCCTGCTGGGCAACCAGCGCCATGATCCCGACTGTCAGCTTGTTTGAGTTCGGCATACCGACCGCCACGAAATCCACATTGGCCTTGTCCAAGCCGATGAGGAAGTGGGCATCACGGCTGAGCCGATCCAGCTTGGCGACGCACAAGATGGCGCCTGTCAACCTACATAGCGCCATCGCGCGTGCGAGCTGCGGCCGGTCAATTGTTGCCTTGCCGCTCTCAACCTCAACCATCTCGTCCAACAGGGCCCAGGCACTGCCGTTCAGGTAGGTAGCCACAGCCGCGCGTTACGCTTCCAGGCCAAGGCCGCTCCTGCCCTGCCGGTCGGTGCTGACCCTAAGATAGCTGACGAACCGGCTCTGCATCATATCTCCCAAACACCCTCAACGAACATTGAGCATGTTTGTGGAAGCAATGACACCCATATAATTCCCGTCACAAAATATGGAATTATTCGTTAATTTAATCGTGACAAACGTATGTGACAGAGGCCGACTATTCGGTATTGAGAAACGACATACAGCAGACTGGACTCGACTCAATGGCCAAGCGCGTGCCGCACGCTCCCGCGGACAACCCGTCCAAGAAGCGCGCTCCGCGTCAAATGATGTTGCCCCACTCTCGTGGAGTGTTGGAGAGCTTGGGTGGTTACGGTTCCGTCGTAGCTGCCTCCATCGCTGCTTCGTAAGCCATGGGCGAACGATAGCCCAGGGCGGAATGGAGGCGGACGGGGTTGTACCAGCCCTCGATGAAGCTAAAGCAGGCCATGCGGGCTTCGTCCTGGGAGCTGAAGCGCCGCCGTTCGAGCAGCTCGCACTCGAGGGTGGCGAAGAAGCTTTCGCACATGGCATTATCGTAGGCATCGCCGACCGACCCCATGGACGGCCGCACGCCGGCTTCTTTGCATCGCTTGCCGAATGCCAGAGAAGTATATTGGGTGGATTCAAGTGGTCGTCGCAACACCTTGACGCAGGAGATTGCGATGGCGGATCGGAAGCGGCGCTCGGCACGATCTGGGCGGGCACCATTGGTGTCGCCAGGTCGGCCGCCGGTAGCGGGACGCGATGAGCGGCGACGGTTCTGGGCCGCTATTGCGTTGGGCATGTCGAGCGAGGATGCCGCGGTCGGGGCCGGTGTGCCGCAGGCTGTCGGCACAAGATGGTTCCGAAAGGCAGGCGGCATGCCACCAGCAATGTTTGGGCGATCGGCAAAGCCGCTCTCGGGGCGGTATCTGTCGCTTGCGGAGCGCGAGGAGCTAGCGATCCTGCGTGCGCAGGGCACGGGCATACGGGAGATTGCCCGGCGCCTGGGGCGGTCGGGATCGACGATCTCGCGGGAGCTGCGACGCAACGCCGCGACGCGCAGCGGCGGCCTGGACTATCGGGCGACCACGGCGCAATGGCATTCCGAACGGGCCGCCCGGCGTCCAAAGCCTGCGAAGCTGGCGGTCAACGCGGTGCTGCGGACGTATGTGCAGGATCGGCTGGCCGGTGTTGTCGTTACGCCAAGCGGGGCTGCAGTTCCTGGACCGGCGGTCTCCTGGACCGGTCGCCGACACGGACCTCGGAAGGATCGGCGGTGGGCCTCGGCGTGGAGCCCGGAACAGATTGCCCATCGCGTGAAGCTCGATTTTCCGGACGATGAGGCGATGCGCATCAGCCACGAGGCCATCTACCAGTCGCTTTACGTGCAAGGCCGTGGGGCTTTGCGCCGCGAGCTGACCGCCTGCCTGCGCACCGGGCGAGCGTTGCGCGTGCCTCGAGCGCGCAGCCGCGGGCGGGGCAAGTCTTTCATTGTTCCCGAGATCATGATCAGCGAGCGCCCTGCGGAGATAGCCGACCGGGCGGTGCCGGGCCACTGGGAAGGCGATCTCATCCTGGGGTTGGACAGTTCCGCGATCGGCACGCTGGTGGAGCGCACGACGCGCCTCACGATGCTGCTGCACTTGCCGCGAATGGCGGAGCACGGCGTGGGAGCCCGCATGAAGAACGGACCCGCGCTCGCTGGACATGGCGCTGAGGCAGTCCGCGATGCCATTGCGCGCGAGATCACCACCTTGCCGGAGCAGCTTCGGCGATCGCTGACCTGGGATCAGGGGGCAGAAATGGCGCAGCATGCCCGGCTGCGGATCGACACGGGTGTGGCGGTTTACTTCTGCGACCCGCACAGCCCGTGGCAGCGCGGCACGAACGAGAATACCAACGGGCTGCTGCGGCAGTATTTCCCGAAAGGCACCGACTTGAGCGCCCATGGCACGGATGCCCTTGAGGCCGTGGCGCTGGCCCTCAACACGAGGCCTCGCAAGACCCTCGGCTGGAGAACACCTGCCGAGGCGTTTGAGGAGGCACTACGGTCGGCGCACACAAGCGTTGCGACGACCGCTTGAACCTGGGTTGGCTTCCTTGATCGCTATGATGGATCACGTTGTGCGGCCGGCGCTGACCGATGGCCATCTCCAAGGCATCGACCACCAGTTCGGCCCGCAGACGGTTCGCCATGGCCCAACCGACGATCTTGCGGCTCCAGGCATCGAGCACGACAGCAAGGTAGAGGAACTCTGCTGCCGTGGGCACGAACGTGATATCTGCGACCCAAAGCTGATCCGGTGCTGTCGCTGCGAAGTTCCGGTCCACGAGGTCCGGCGCCGGGCGGGCTTCCTTGTCGTGTTGCGTGGTGGTCACCCCGGCCCGGCGGCGGCTCGCGCCCACCAGCCCGGCCGCCCGCATCAAGCGGGCAACGCGCTTGCGTCCGTGCTTCCTTCCGCCTGCCCGCAACTCGGCATGCACGCGCGGTGACCCATACGTTTCGCGCGAGCTGGCGTGGATGGTTCGCACTCGTTTCAGCAACGTCGCGTCCTCCAGGTCGTGGGCAGACGGGAGGCGGTTCCGCCAAGCGTAGTAGCCCGCCTCCGACACGCCTAGCACGCGCGCCATAGTGGCGATCGGGAAAGTGGCCTGGTTCGCGCTCATGAACCCGAAGACCCGGACGGCACGGCCCCGGTCTCGCGGGCGAACCAGGCCGCCGCTCGAGAGAGGATGTCGCGCTCCACACGCAACTGTTTGTTCTCGCGCCGCAGCCGCGCCAGCTCGTCACGCTCGGACGTTGTCAGGGCGTCACCTTTCTCTTCCCGGCGACCCTCCTGCCGGTCAGCCTGGACAACCCAGTTGCGGATCGCATGGCGGTGGGCTCGAACTCACGGGCTAGGTCAGCCGGATCACGTCCGGCACGGACCAGGTCAACAATCTGCCGCCGGAACTCCGGCGAGTAGGGTGGGTGTGTCTTGGGCATGAAAAGCACCTCTCGCGAAAGCCTGTAAGGCTCCACGAGGCCGGGTCAACATCACTCGAGCATGCGGTTGAGCGCGTGGACAGCGACCGCCACCTCGGTCGCACGGCGCTCGTCGGTGCGCGCGCGCAACTCGTCGCCGATTACCTGTTTCCACCTGTTCATGGTGGCTTCGACCCGGGCGCGCCTGTTGTAGCCAGAGGCGGTCTGCCATCCCATGCGCCCGTGCTCCGTAATGTGCTGCAGATGGCCGTCGCGCTGCGTGGGTGCAGTCTCGGCCATGCCGCTGGGCACCGCATTTGCGCGCGGCGGGACGACCACGGCCGCGTCAGGATGGCGCTCGGCGACGCTGTCGTAGACGCAATTTTGGTTGTAGCCACCGTCACCGGTGAACGACCCCACAGGTCCTGGCACTTGGTCGAGCAAGGGATCGACTTGGGACGCGTCGTCCACGTCCTTGTGGGTCAGCGTGGCGGCCACGATCCGGCCGGTGTCGGCTTCCACGCCGAGATGCAGCGCCCGCCACGACCGGCGTGTTCCCGTCCCGTGCTTCTCCAGCAGCCACTCGCCCTTGCCGCACAGCTTCAAGCCCGTGCTGTCCACCAGCAGGTGCATGGGCGCGCTGTCGGCGCCGGCGTTCCCCGGCCACGGCACATCCAGCGTCGCCGCACGCCGGCTCAAGGTGGTGTGGTCTGGCACTCGCGGCGCCAAGCCGAGTAGGTCGATGATGAAGCCGATGAGGCCCTCGGCTTGCCGGTAGGCGAGGCGGAATACCGCGCGCAACGTGAGCGCTGTCAGGATGGCAAGCGGCGAATACCGGGCCTGCCCACCGCGCGTCGTCCGTGCCTCGGCCGCCCACGCTGCGATCGCCTCGTCGGTGGTAGGGTCGGGGACTGGCGCGCCGGCTGCG
>CAXSGE010000148.1:0-6572 GCA_964236715.1 uncultured Acetobacteraceae bacterium
GCTGGCACGTCAGAGCAAGCATGCCGGTCAGGCCCGGCGTCTGCTTGCGTTGGCCGCCATCTACGAGGGTGGGAGACGGAGCGATGCGGCCCGGATCGGCGGAGTGACGCTGCAGATTGTGCGGGACTGGGTGGTCAAGTTCAACGCGTGCGGCCCGGCCAGCCTGATCGACGGCAAGGGTCCAGGCCAGCCGTCACTGTTGAACGACGCGCAGCGTGCGGCTCTGGCGGCGGTGGTCGAGAGCGGCCCGATGCCTGCGGTGCATGGCGTGATGCGGTGGCGATTGGTCGATCTGTGCCACTGGGTATGGGAGATGTTCCGGATCAGCATCTCGCCGCAGACGATGAGCCGTGAACTCCGTGCGATGGACTACCGCAAGCTCTCCGTGCGACCGCGCCATCATGGGCAGGCCGAAGGGGCGATCGCGCTTTTTAAAAGAGTTTTCCCGGCCTGCTGGAGCAGATCGCGCGTGACCAGGGCATCGACGTCGACCGCCTAGAAGTTTGGTTCTGCGACGAAGCCCGCGTCGGTCAGAAGACGCAACTGGGGCGCCGCTGGGCCAGACGCGGCACCCGGCCGGTGGCGGTGTTGGATCAGCGCACCGCGTCCACCTACATATTCGGCGCGATCTGCCCGCTTCACGGCAAGGCAGCCGGTCTGATCCTGCCCGAGTGCAACATCGAGGCAATGAACCTGCATCTGGCCGAGATCGCCGCCGCCGTCGCGCCGGGCGCGCATGCGGTCCTCATCCTCGACCAAGCGGGATGGCATGTCTCGGCCAAGCTGATCGTGCCGCCCAACATCACGCTCGTGGCCTTGCCGCCCAAGTGTCCGGAGCTGAACCCGATCGAGAACGTCTGGCAATACATGCGCGCCAACTGGCTGTCGGACCGCATCTTCGAGGCATACGACGACATCGTCGATCATTGCTCGGATGCGTGGAACAAACTCGCCGCGCGGCCATGGACCATTATGTCGATCGGGATGCGCGATTGGGCCAATGCGTACTGATCAGCGGGAACTGGTATAAGCTTCAGAAACAGAGCCTCTCGGCGCTTTCGCAAGGCGACCGCGCAAGAATGGCTGGACGCTGAACCTAAGGTCTCAGTAGCTCATGAGGTCATGTGCTCCAAGTCTCAGTGCCTCTACTTCTCATCACCTCTTGATAAACCACTGTCAAGGCTGCAATCATAGCATCAGGATATACCGAGGATATGAGGTCATGAGGATCGTCGCCTTCGCGTCTGACAAGGGTGGCATGGGTAAGTCCACCGCCGCGCTCAACCTGGCCTGCGCTGCCGCGGAGGAGCGGATGGAGGTGGCAGTGCTGGACCTCGATCCGCAAGCCTCGGTGGGCCGTTGGGCGCGGCTGCGCAAGAAGGCTGGGCACCCTCCCCGCCCCTTGGCTGAAACCTGCGTTCCGATCGACGTCGAGGACCGGCTTGCCGAACTGCGCAGGGCAGGAGCTGACCTGGTGCTGATCGACACGGCAGGACGCGACAACAACGCGATCACGACGGCCGTCAGCGCGGCCGACCTGGTCATCATCCCGTGCCACCCGACAGACTTGGAGTTGTCCACCCTGGGGCCGACGCTGGCGAGGCTTCGGGCCGACCAGAAGGAGCACTTCGTGCTGCTCATCAACTGGTCCGCCGGCGCGGTCCGGCGGCGAGCCGATGCCGCAGCGGCCATCGAGCGAGCTGGGGGACGGGTGGCGCCGGTGACCTACACGCATCGTGCTGACTACCGGCTTGCGCTGGAGCACGGCCAGGGCGTCACGGAACTCCAGCCCGACCAGGCCGCCGCGAAGGAAATGCGCGATGTTTGGCGGTGGCTTCGGGCCGAAATCGGGCTCAAGGGGAAGCGCAAGGCCGCTGCGGCGTAGGAGGAGAACAGGATGGCGAGAAAGCCTTCGGCCTTGGCCGGGTTGGACATCGCAGGCGAGGGGTTGGCACAGCAGGACGGGCTCGCGGAACGGCTGGCAAGGCAGCGGGCCACTAAAGGTGGCGTAGCCCCGCCGAAAGCTCCAACCGAGGGGAACGGGACTGGTGCGCAGGACCACAACGCTTGGCGCCGCGGCAAGTCGCTAATCCAGGTGGCCGTTCCCGAGGACATCCACGTCGAGCTGAGCATACTGGCCAAGCGACGAAGGATAAATATGAGCAGATTGGTGAAGGAAGCGCTCAACGACTGGCTCGCGGCCCACGGGCAGTCCCTTCGCATCCCAGACTGACCTCAACTTCGTACCCTCATACGCTCATACTCTCATTACGCATGAGGCTAAGGCTCATGAGAGCCTGAGCTCATGAGAAGGGGAGGGTCAGAGATGCGAGATGGTCAGCCGACCGCGATCGGGTTGCCCCGCGACCCGGGCGCCACCAACCGGTAGAGCAGTACCTGCGCCTCGGGCCGGAGCTCCAGCAGCAGGTCGAAGTCGCCGATGTTGGCCGTGAGCACGACGGCGCCCCGCTCCAGTGCCGTCAACAGGACCGCCGCGTCCAGCACCAGCGCGAGGTGGGCACCTTTGGCGAACCCCTGTGTGCGCGCGAGCGTGCCGGCCATCATCCCGGCCTGGTCCCACGCCGCGGGCGAGGGCTGCACCAAGCGTTCAGCGGGCATGCGGGCCAGCATGGACGCGATCCGCGCCAGCGAGGCAGGCGTGCGCGGGTCGGCGAGCGGCAGCTTGGCTGCGCCCGCGGCCAGCTCAGCCCGACAAACCATGCTGTGCAGCAAGAGCCGGATCGGCGCCCGCACCAGGGCCGTAACCTCGGGTGGCACCAAGCCCTTGAGCGCATCGATGTAGAAGCAACTATCCGGCAGCAGCGCCGCCCCAGGCGGGACCAAGCCAGGGTCGAACGGCAGTTCGGCATCGGGGCGGCGGGCGAGCTGGCGCGTCCAGGCGGCGGGATCGAAGGACGGTAACGGTGCCGGCGTGCCTGCCGGGTCAGACATCCACGTCGAGGTCGGGATCGAGTGTGCCGGCCTGATCCAGCAGCCAGGCCCCGAAGGTGTCGGCGCCCGCCAGCACGGCCAGTCCCGCGTGCAGCACCTCGGTTTGGCTGACGACGCCCAGACGTGCCGCCGCGGCCGCCAGCAGGTCCGGGTTCACGCGCACCGAAACGGCTCGCCCCTTGTGTCCGTCGCCGATCCCTTTGGCGCGCAAGTTGTCCCGGGCACTGGCAACAAAGGCAGCGAGCTGCGGGTCGGGCGCAGGCGTGCCAGCCGCTTGGACACGCAGCTCGCCGCTGTGTTCCGGGCCGACTGCCTGCCCCGCACCTCCGTCTATCATACCGCCTCCCGACGTACTACGCATTCACCAAATCTGTCTTACAAGATGAAGGCAGTTTGATCAACGATAAGGAGGGCGTGAGGCAATCGTCCGAGGCTCTTATTGGCTTCCGGGGTGGTGACGGGTCCGTCACGCAACTGACCTGCCCCCCTAGAAGTGGGCCACCGGCTATGAGAGGCCGGGGGCAAACGGAGGGGAGCAGGGATGGCACGCAAGCATCACAAGCCGGAAGAGATCGTCGCCAAGCTGCGTCAAGTCGAGGTGCTGGTTGGGCAAGGCAAGCCGGTGGCGGACGCGGTGCGGGCGATCGGGGTGACGGAGGCGACGTACTACCGATGGCGGTCGGAGTTTGGCGGGCTGAAGCTGGACCAGGTGAAGCGGCTGAAGGTTTTGGAGCAGGAGAACGGCCGCCTGCGGCAAGCGGTGGCTGACTTGACGCTGGAGAAGCTGGTGCTGAAGGAGGCAGCATCGGGAAACTTCTGAGCGCTGCCCGTCGTCGGGCGTGCATTGAGCACGTTGCGGCCAAGCTGGGTGTTTCCGAGCGTTTTGCCTGCAAGGTGCTGGATCAGCACCGTTCGACGCAGCGCAAGGCGCCGGGAGCGGCCGACGACGAGGCGGCGCTGACGGCGGCGATCATCGAGCTTGCGCGACAGTATGGCCGGTATGGCTACCGTCGGATCACGGCCCTGTTGCGCGCCGAAGGTTGGGGGGTGAACCACAAGCGCGTCGAGCGGATCTGGCGGCGTGAGGGCCTGAGGGTGCCTGCGCGGCAGCCGAAGCGCGGGCGGTTGTGGCTGAACGACGGCTCCTGCGTGCGGCTGCGGCCGGAGCGGGCGAACCACGTATGGGCCTACGACTTTGTCGAGGACCGCACCCGGGACGGGCGCAAGATCCGGCTGCTGAACGTCGTGGACGAGTTCACCCGCGAATGCTTGACGATCCGGGTGGCACGCAAGCTGGGTTCGGCCGACGTGATCGACGTGCTGGCCGATCTGTTCATCGCGCGCGGCACGCCGGGCTACATTCGGTCGGACAACGGGCCGGAGTTCATTGCCATGGCTGTGAAGGGCTGGATCAGCGGCGTCGGCGCCAGGACAGCGTTCATCGAGCCCGGCAGCCCGTGGGAGAATGGCTACGTCGAGAGCTTCAACGGCAAGCTGCGGGACGAGCTGCTGAACGCCAAGGTGTTCAACACGCTGCTCGAGGCGCGCGTGCTGATCGAGCAATGGCGGGTGCATTACAGCCAGCATGGGCCGCCCGAAAGGCGGGGCCGTGTCGGCGGAGGACGTTGGCGATCTCCAGCGCAGGACGCACGGCGGTCAGCCGCCGGAACTGGCTCCGGAGCTCTCACTGGGGGCAACGCGCGCCATGATCTTGTCGAGCGGGCTGGTCACCGTGCGGACCGTCTTGGTCGCGACACGGGCGTAGAGGGCGGTGTTGTCGAGCTTGGCGTGGCCGAGCAGGACCTGGATGACGCGGATGTCGAC
Source organism: uncultured Acetobacteraceae bacterium (assembly GCA_964236715.1). Lineage (GTDB taxonomy): Bacteria > Pseudomonadota > Alphaproteobacteria > Acetobacterales > Acetobacteraceae > CAHJXG01. The sequence continues at coordinate 4,777 of CAXSGE010000148.1, forward strand.
GCCGTCCTCGAGCAGGTGCGTGGCGAAGCTGTGCCGCAGCGTGTGCGGGCTGACGTTCTTGCTCAGCCCGGCCGCGATCGCCGCCGCCTCGACCACGCGGCTGGGCTGGCGGGTGGTGACGGGCCGTGCCGGGTCCTGGCCGGGGAACAGCCATCCGCCAGGCCGCATGACGCCCTGGTGCCGACCCTCCTGCCACCAGGCCCGGAGCAGGGCGAGCAGGCTGGGCGAAAGCAGGGCATGGCGACCGCGGCCGCCCTTGCCGCGCTCGACCCTGACGACGAGGTCGTCGCAGGGGGATCAGCATGCGCTTGCTGTCGATGTCGCCGACCTTGAGCGACGCCACTTCGGCGACGCGCAGTCCGGCGCCATAGGCGACGGAGAGGGCGGCCCGGTGCTTGAGGCAGGTCGTTGCCGCGATCAGGCGCGCGGCCTCGTCGGAGCTGAGCACGACCGGGAGTTTGCGCGGATAGCGCAAGCGGATCAGCTTGCGGGCGAGGTCCGGCCGGTCGACGGTGTGGTTGAAGAAGAAACGCAGCGCGGCAACGGTGCTGTTCATGGCCGGAGCGTTCATGCCGCGCTCGAATTGCTGGATCTGGAACCGGCGGATGTCCTCTGCCGTCGCCGTGCTGGGCGAGCGGGCGAGGAAGGCGGCGAAGCCGGCGACGGTGCGGAGGTAGTCCTTGCAGGTTTGTCGGTGAACCCGCGCATGGTCATGTCGGCGATGAAGCGCTCACGCAGGGTGCCGCCGGACGTTGCGGGAGGAAGACGGGTCATGGAGGGCTCCTCTGGATGGGGGAGCTCCCAGCGTCGGCTCAGGCCTGGGCCCGCTCAACTCATGCGCGTCTTTCGACGTGGCACCGCGTCGGTGCCAACTCGCACCACTCCCGCGATAGCGGGTTCGTTCTTCGGCCAATTTCTGCCTTCTATGTCCGGTTCGCGAAGGTTCGCTCTGGATTGTACCTTGGCATCACTACGGTGGCCCGGTTTGCCGAGCAAATCCGGGACGCATCCGGGAACGCGGGCCTTGACTTCCCCCTAGCACCCCTGAACACGGGTCGTAATCCTTCAAGACCACAAACTCGAAAGACCTGATATAAGGTCCCGAGCAAAGGCAGGCTGTATTCAATGACCTGTCCACCCGGGAGACGACCGTGATCCAGCATCTTGCCAGCCCGTGCGGCCTGACGCCGTTGCAGACCGCCATGCGACAGCCGCTGATGCTGGGCTTGTTCCTGCCTATCCAGTCGGGAGCTTGGAGCCCGTCGACGGCCCCCCGGGACACCAACTGGACTTTCGACTACAACGCCAGGTGCACCGTGCGTGCTGAGGAGCTGGGCTTCGATCTCGTATTCGGCCTCGCGCAATGGCTGGGCAAAGGCGGCTACGGCGGGGAGATGAAGTTTCGGGAGATGTCGACCGATCCGCTGATCGTCACGGCCGGGCTGGCGGCGCTGACCAAGCGCATTCTGCTCGTCTCGACCGTGCACATACTGTATGGCTGGCACCCGCTGCACCTCGCCAAGTTTGGGGCGACCATCGACAACATCAGCGGCGGCCGCTGGGGGCTCAACGTTGTCACCGGCTACAAGCAGAGCGAATTCGAGATGTTCGGCCTCGACCCCATTGAGCACGATCATCGCTACGTCATGGCCGACGAGTTCACGACCATCATGGAGCGTCTCTGGTCCGAGGACGAGGAGCTGACCTTCGATGGCCGGTTCTGGAAAACCAAGAAGGCCTTCGTCGCGGCGTTGGTGCACTTGGCAGATGGAGGTCGAGTTGGCTCCAGCCCCGAA
>CAXSGE010000149.1:0-6509 GCA_964236715.1 uncultured Acetobacteraceae bacterium
TGCCTTCTGCACCGGCGGCGACCAGTCCGAACACTCGGGCACCTATAGCGGTCGCGGCGTCGTCGGCATTCCGATCGAGGAATTCCACAGCGCTATCCGCGACGTCCGCATCCCGGTAATTGCCCGCGTCCAGGGCTACGCGATCGGCGGCGGCAACGTGATCGCCACGATGTGCGACATGACAATCGCATCCGAGAAGGCTATCTTCGGCCAGGTCGGGCCGAAGGTCGGCTCCGTCGATCCCGGCTGGGGCACGGCCTACCTGGCGCGCGTTGTGGGCGAGAAGCGGGCGCGCGAGATCTGGTACATGTGCCGCCGCTATAGCGCCGCCGAGGCCTACGAGATGGGCCTGGTCAATAAGGTGGTCCCGGCCGAGCAGCTCGACGAGGAAGTGGACCGCTGGTGCCAGGAGATCATGGAGCGCAGCCCGACGGCGATCGCCATCGCCAAGCGCTCGTTCAACGCCGACACCAACAACATCGCCGGTATCGGCAACCTGGGGCTCGAGGCGCTGGCGCTGTACTACATGAGCGAGGAATCGCGGGAGGGCGTGAAAGCCTTCATGGAGAAGCGCAAGCCGGACTTCCGCGCAGCTCGGCGGCGGCAGAAAGGCGGCTAAGCATGCCGTCCGACACCACGATCGACGTGAGCGTGGAGGACGGCGTCGCCACCCTGACGCTGGGCCGGGCGCCGGTGAATGCGATGGACGATGTCTGGGTGGCCGAGTTTCACCGCATCCTGGACGAGCTGGCGGCCCGGCAGGATTGGTCGGTGCTGCACCTCCGCAGCACGCTCAAAGCCTTCTCCGCCGGGGCGGACCTCAAGCAGCTCCGCGAGAATTTTACCCTGGACCCGGCCGTGCAGGCCGAAGTCGGCAGCCGCTACCAGGCGCTGTTTCGGCGGATCGAGGCACTCGACGCCGTGACCCTCGCCGAGATCGGCGGCGCGGCGCTGGGCGGCGGGTTGGAACTGGCGCTCGCCTGCGACCTGCGCGTGGCGGCGGAGGAGGCAAAGCTTGGCCTGCCCGAAGTAGGGCTGGGGCTGATCCCCGGTGCCGGCGGCACGCAGCGGCTGACGCTGCTTTGTGGCCGGCCACAGGCCTCGCGGCTGATCCTGGGTGCCACCGTGATCGACGGCCAGGAGGCCTACCGCATCGGCCTCGTGCAGTGGGTCAGTCCCCGCGCCGAGTTGGCCGGACGTGCCCATGGCATCGCACAGGATTACGCCCGGCTGCCGCGGCACGCCGTGGCAGCCGCAAAGGCCTGCATCGCCGCTGCCGCCGGCATCACGCCGGAGGGCGAGGCGGCGGAGGTGGCGCAGACCCGCCATCTGCTGGGCACGCCCGAGACGCGTCGCCTGGTCGCGAGTTTCCTGTCGAAACCCTCCTGAATGGTGTCCCCATGCTGCTAAACGGCAAATCCGTCATCCTCACCGGCGGCGCCTCCGGCATCGGCAAGGCGACCGCCTTGCTGCTCGCCCGCAACGGCGCGCGCGTGTTCGTGGGCGACCGCAATCCGGAGACCGGGGCAGCGATGCTGGCTGAAGCGCAGGCCGAGAGCCTGCCGATCTCCTTCGCTCGGCTGGACATCACCGATGCCGAACTGTGCAAATCCTTCGTGGACGGCGTGCATGCCGAGTTGGGCGGAGCGGCCGACGCCCTGGTGAACGTGGCCGGTTGGGACCGGGTGCAGCCATTCCTGGAGAACGACCCGGCACTGTGGGAGCAACTGCTCGGCATCAACCTGCTGGGCGTGATCCGCATCACTCGGCTGGTGCTGGACCCGATGATCGCGGCCAAGCGGGGCGTGATCATCAACACATCCAGTGACGCGGGCCGGGTCGGCAGCAGCGGGGAGGTAGTGTATTCCGCGGCCAAGGGTGGCCAGATCGCCTTCACCAAGGCCTTGGCGCGCGAGATGGCCCGGTACAACATCCGGGTGAACTGCGTCTGCCCCGGGCCCACCGAGACCCCGCTGATGTTCGAGCAGGTCGGTGAGAACGCCGTCAAGATCGTGCAAGGCATGCTGCGGGCGATCCCGCTCGGCCGCCTCGCGCAGCCGGAGGACATCGCCGGCCCCATCATGTTTTTCCTTGAGGATCGTGCGTCGTACATCACCGGCCAGGTGCTGAGCGTCAGCGGCGGTCTCACCATGGTCGATTAAAGGACATTCGCATGCACGATCCAGACGAGTATCTGGAGCTGCGGGAGACCGCCTTCCGCTACGCCAAGGAAAAACTGCTGCCCCGCTACCAGGCCCGCGAGCAGGAAACCGTCCTGGACCGCGCAATGATGCGCGAGATGGGTGAGCTAGGCTTCATCGGGCCGGAATTGCCCGAGGAGTATGGCGGCCTCGGCCTGACCAATGTTGCGAGCGGCGTCATTATCGAGGCGCTGTCCTATGGCGACTTCAATGTCGCCTATGTGCAGTCCTCCGGCTCGCTGTTGGGCCAAGTCATCGCCCGCAACGCCAGCAAGGACATAGCGAGCCACTGGGTGCCGCAGATCGTGCGAGGCGAGAAGCTGTTGGGCATCGGCCTGACGGAGCCGTCAGCCGGGTCGGACGCTGCCCGGCTTAGCCTGAAGGCGGAGCGCCGCAACGACCGCTACATCCTGTCAGGCGAGAAAACCTCCATCAGCATGGCAGATCAGGCGGACGGGTTCGTCGTATTCGCCCGCACTGGCACACCAGAGGACCGCGGACGCGGCGTGACGGCGTTCCTGGTGCCGTCCGACAGCAAGGGGCTCTCGCGTACCCGGTTCAACGATCTCGGGAGCAAGATCGTCGGCCGCGGCTCGTTGTTCTTCGACGCGGTGGAGGTGCCGATGGAGCACCGGTTGGGCGAAGAGGGAAAAGGCTTCTACGAAGTCATGTCCGGCTTCGACTTCAACCGCGCGATGATTGGGCTGATGTGCATCGGTTCGGCCCAGGCCTCGCTCGACGAGACCTGGCGTTACGCCCACGAGCGCCAGACCTTCGGCAAGCCGCTGGCGGAGCACCAGGGCTTTACCTTCCCCTTGGCGGAGTTCGAGGGGCTGCTGGAGGCTGCCCGCCGGCTCTGCTACCGCACGCTCGGATTGCGCGACGACAACCGGGCGCATACGTCGGAGGCGGCCATGTGCAAGTGGCTGGCGCCCAAGACGGCGTTCGAGGCCATTCGGCAATGCCTGCTGTGCCACGGCCACTATGGCTGGTCGCTCGACATGCCGCATCAGCAGCGCATGCGCGATGTCATGGGGCTGGAGATCGGGGACGGCACGGCGCAGATCATGAAGATGATCGTCGCGCGCGAGGCGCTCCGCCGCGCCCGGGGCTGACGCTATTCCGCCAGGAACGTGGCCGCGTCTTCCAACGGCGCGCGGTCGGTGCGGAAGGTGTTGGTGGGGTGCACAGGGTCGGCGTATCCGAAAGACACGCCGCAAACGACCAGCCGACCCGGCGGGATGCCGAGAAAAGATCGGATGAAAGCCGACTGCTCTGCCACGGCTCCTTGCGGCACCGCGGCGATGCCCAGGCTGTGCGCTGCCAGCAGAAGGGTCCCGAGGTAAACCCCGGTATCGACCACCCCGTATGGGCCGAGCGCCTCGTCCGTGGTGATGATGGCCACATGCGGGGCGCCGAAGAAGCCGAAATTGCGCAGCATCTCCCGGGCAGAGGCGTCCCGGTCGCCATGGGCGATACCCAGGCTGCGGTAGAGGCCCCATGCCGCATCCCGCCGGCGTTGCCGATAGGCGCCGCGATACTCCGCCGGGAATGGCAGGTCAGGGACTTGCGAGCCGGCCTGCGCCTGCGCGGTCAGCGCGGCACGGAATCGGTCCGTCGCCGCGCCGCTCGTGACCGTGGCATGCCAGGGCTGGCTGTTGCAGCCGGATGGAGCGAGTTGCGCTAAGCCGAACATCTCCTCGATCACCGGTCGCGGTACCGGGTCCGGTAGGAAGCCACGGCAACTGAACCGTTCGCTCAGCAAGCGGCGCAAACTGTCCGCGGCCGGACCAGACGGGAGGCGGATGTCGGGCTGTGACCCGGCTGCGGGTTCGGACTGTGCCATCACCCCCTTATGCTGCACCCAGTCGATCGCCGAGTGAAGCTGAGGTGAAGACACCGTAGGGCGGACACTCACCACGCCGGCGCTCCGGCCTCGCATCATGCGGACCATGATCGAAAACAGTGGTCCGCAACCCGGCGACCAGGCTCAGTTCAGCCGCACTGTCGCGGAGTGTGACGTCCATGGCTTCGCCGGGCTGACCGGCGACTTCGCCGCGGCGCATATGAATGCCGACATGATGCAACATTCCGTGTTCGGCCAGCGCGTGGCCCATGGGGCAATGCTGGTCGGCTTCATGTCCGCTGCCTCTACAATGGTGGCGGGTCGCTATGCCGTTGGAAACGAGAAGGAGGTGCTGGTCAGCTTGGGTTATGACCGGATCCGGTTCACCGCCCCTGTGTTCATCGGCGACACGGTTACCGTCACGTACCGCATCGTCGAAGCCGAGCCCGCCAAGCGGCGCTACCGGGCGGAAATCAGCGTGGTGAACCAGCATGGCGCCACCGTGGCCGTGGCAACCAACATCCTGGCCTGGACAAAGGGCATGCCTGAAAGGGGGCACGCCGGATGACTTAGGGGCCAAGTGTCCCTTGCCGTCCGCTCCCGCCTGTCGCTAATGTCGCGATAGCCGAATATATTTCGGCAATCGGGACCAACCCGACTGTTTGGGAGGGCGGAATGAGCCACTTGTCCAGCTTCGTGCCGGGACCGGAGCGTCACGGCGTTGGGTCCTGCCTTTTGCCCCGGCTTTCGATCGACCGCAGCAACCGATGTCTATGGCGCGGGCAGGAGCGGCTGGACATGCCGCCCAAGGCCTTTGACGTGCTCGACTACCTGCGGCTTAACCCCGGCCGCCTGATCAGTCAGGATGAGATCCTCGACCAGGTTTGGCCCAACCGGTTTGTGCAGCCGGAGATCGTCAAAACCTACATTCGCACCCTACGGCGCCTGCTAGAGGACGACGTACGCCGGCCGCGCTTCATCGAGACCCGCCCGCGCAGCGGTTACCGCTTTGTGGGTGATCTGCCGGACCGGCAGATCCGTGTGGCGGACGGCTTGCCGTCGAGGTTGATGGGGCGGGATCAAGAAAGCGCGGTGCTGGACGCGGCGTTTGGCGACGCGGAGGCAGGCCAGCGCGGATGCGTAATCATCAGCGGTGACGCCGGCCTGGGCAAAAGCGTCCTGCTGGATTCGTTCATCGGGGCGGCTCGGCGCAGGCCCGGTGTGTTGACCGCAATTGCTTATGGCGCCCCGGCCCGGGGAACTCCCGAGCCACTTTCCCTCGCCATCGCCCTGCTGCAGAACCTTGCGCAACAAATCGATATGGAAACGCTCGCGCCGGCACTGGCAACCCACGCGCCGAGTTGGTGCTACTACCTGGGCCTGAAACGCAGCCCGGCTCCGGCTGGAAAGCGGCCCAGTTGGTGGCCTCAAGCGATGGTTCGCGAAGCCTGCGCGCTACTGGAGCACCTTGCAGGCACGACCACCATCGTGCTGGTGCTGGATGATCTGCACTGGGCGGACCCGGCCACGATCGATTTGCTCGTCTGCCTGGCACAGCGGCGTTATTCTGTTCGGCTGCTGACGCTGGCCACGTTCCGGCAGGGCGACCAGGCCGGAATTTGCCCGGTGCGCACCGCATTGGACGGCGTGCTGCAGCAAAGCCGGGCCAAGGAAATCACCTTGCTACCGTTCGCAGTCGACACGGATCCGTCGTTGACGGTGCCAGGCCAGTGTGCAGACCTAAGCATGATCATGACCGACCGTGGGAGCATCATGCGGCTCGCTGCAGCGTCCGAATGCCAGCGCGGCTCCGATGCCGAGACCAGGAATGAGGGGGCCGACGAATTTAAGCGGTCGATTGAAGCCGCAGCGCCAATGATTCTATCGGCGCTGGAAGCAGGAAGCATCGCCGGACCACGCTTTTGCGCCTGGGCAGTCGCCCGCATTCTAGGCAAAGACTTGGCAGGAGTTGAGGACTTGCTGTCCCACCTTGCTGCATCGCAGCGCTATTTGCTGCGTGACGGATCCTACACGCTGCCGGACGGCAAACGCACGCCGATCTACCGTTTCCGTCATCCGGCCGCCTACATGGCTTTGCTGGACAGACAGCTGCCCGCGCAGCGGAGACAGCGGTTCCGTCTACTCGGGGAGGTCATCATCAGCTTTTGGGGCGACAAGGTGAAGACTGTTGCCGACGATGTATCGCGCTGCTTCCGATACGCAGGCCACTGGCCCGGCGTGATCGTTTTCAACAAACTTGCTGCAACGAGCGCCGCAGAGCAGGACCGTCCGAGCGATGCGGTGCGGCTGCTAACGGAAGCGCTCGACCTAGCGTGGTGCATGGATCAGGTGTGCGGGCGCGTTGATCCCAGCCCCGTTTGGGGTCAGGCGACGCGGGCGTAGCTTAGGCGTCCAAGCTCCATATGTGGACGGGCTCCCCCTCGCAAGGTGTTTTGCAGTGC
>CAXSGE010000150.1:0-6420 GCA_964236715.1 uncultured Acetobacteraceae bacterium
CATCAATCCAACAAAACACGCGCCGTTTAAACGCGCATTCTCACCGCCGCCAACATCGTCCAGGACCTCGACATCCAGCGCGCTGTTCTCAAGACGGTGGGCTGCAAGGTGATCCGCGCCGAGAAGGCCAGTGGCGAGCGCCGGGATGGCCGGACCGAGCTGCAGGTTCGTCTCGACTTCGTGCAGCCCGGCGACACGTTGGTCGTCACCCGCATCGACCGCCTCGCCCGGTCCATGAAGGACACGCGGCCGCCCTCCGTCAGAGCAGGACCGATCGCAGGCCGTGGAAGGGCACAAAGCTTTCCCGGCGACCAACGAGGAACTCGCGCCGCAGCATCGGCAGCTTGTCCCGTGCGCATCCAACGCCCATCCCGGCAAGCCGGTCCACTTTGGATGTATCGTCCAGGCTGAACAGTCCCATCGGCACGACGGGGTTCACTCGATGGACGTTGCCAGGACCGGCAAGAATTTTGGCGGTTCCCAACGATCCGAACGATTGACCCTGCATCAGTAGGGTGGTCGCATCTAGCGCCAAGTGCCCGATGCCAGCCTCGGGGTGGGGCACGAAGGCCTCCTCGGTGCAGCCCAGGCTGAGGACGCGCAACGCGGAGCGATCCCAGCCCAGGACGCCCACGGCCTCCACAACCGCAAGACCAACCGGGTTGGCGGCCCAGATGCCGCCATCGAACAAGCGCGCGCCACTGGGCAGTGCGTGAGCGCGGAAGTAAGTGGGCGGCGCCGCGGTCGCGAGTGCCACGTCCACTGCCTGCATCTTCCAGTCCACTTCGAAACGCTCGTAGTGTGAAGTCTTGAAGACGCACACGTCCCTGAGATCGGCGTTGTAGGCTGGGATTATGAGGCGGGTCAGGCTTTCCCCGAGGCGTCGCTCCCCCAGCACCTTGGCCAGGGCGCTACGGAGCGCTGCAGGATCGTGCTTTGGCGCTATTAGACGCCGCGCGCCCCTCAACTTCTGTTGGGCAGCTCCTCGCACCCAAGCCGCAGCGCGGCTTAGCCGGCCTGTGTCCGCCCCCGGCTTCTGTACCTCCCCGAAGATGACCGGTCCGTCCTGGCGGAAAAGGGCCAAGATCTCCGAAGCCGGGACGCCCAGCCCTAGACCGATCGCGATAATGCCGCCGGTGGACGTGCCAGCGATGAGGTCGAAGTGGTCCACAATGCGTTCGCCCGTTGCCTCCTCGACTTGCGCCAGGAAGCCCGCCGGGAGCGCACCCTTGATGCCCCCGCCGTCGATTGAGAGAATGCGCTTAATGCCGGTCATGGCCACCGTTGGGATGCACGCCGCCACCCTTCCAATCGTCGGATGATAGCCACTCCTCGAAATAGAAGAGCCACAGCGCCGCCCAGGGCACGACGGTCTGGGACAGGCGCTCGTGCGCGGCCCACTCGCCTGCGCCGGGCAGGTACAAGCAAAGCCGCGGCGGGGATTGCTGGTAGACGTGCGGCAGCTTGCGTCCATTGGCAACGGCAACGAGATCGGGGGCCACGACGATCACCTCGGGTCCGCCGTCGCGCCGAGGGTAGTTAACGCGAACAGCATATAGTCGGCTGAGTGGCGTAGGCTGCGCCTCGAAATTCCAGACAAGCCGCCCCACGCGCAGGCTGCTCTTGCCCGAGCCGGTGACCGCATCTCGCCTGAGGTCGAAGAACTGCTGCGCGGCAGTCAGCGGGCGCGGTTGGTCGAAGCGCATCCCGTGCCGTCAGGCCCCGTAGAAGGTGTTGCGCCGCACGGGCGATCCGACCCCAGTCCCGACAGTGAGGCCGACCGATGGCGCGACAGTCAGGCGCCCGCTGGTCCGCGCTCCCGAAACTGCCCCGGTCAGCGCGTCCATAGCCGCACGTGCCGGCTTGTCGCCGAACGACTCGGTGAGGCTCTTGGTCAGCTGGTCAAGGCCCGCCAGGCTCACAAGCTTGTCCAGGTCGTCCGCGAAACGTGAGTGCCACTCGAAAAACGCCGTCGCGAGCGCGGGCTCGGTGTTCCACTTCTCGGCAAAGTTTTCGCCCGCCGTTGTCTCGTTCGGGATGCGCCAATGCACCCCGCCCGGCGCAGGCTGCTCCTCAATGAAGACCGGCATGAAGCGGATGATGCTTTGCAGCAAGTCCAGCTCGCTGTCGAACTCGAAGCCCGTGACGCAGTAGGCGTAACTCCGCGCCGCGAGCGTGGTGATGATGACCGAGATCGGGGCGAGCCCTGTGTTCGACTTCGCGAAGTGGACGTCGCGGTTGCGCTTCGCGAGCTGCACCGCCCGGCGCAGGACGCCCTTCGTGGCCATGGGCGAGGGATAAGGCTCGACGCTGGTCTGGGCGCTGCGATCCTCCGCGAGGTCGCCCTTGAGCAGGCGCATGCGCGGCTGCAGCTTCGCCTGAGCTTCGAACAAGGCACGGTATCCCCTCGGGTTCGTCGGCTTCCACGCCCTCAGCTTCTTGTCGGGGACGAGTTCGCCACCCCGGTCGCAGGAGGGATTGGTGATCGCGGGCGTGATGTCCATGTGGAACTCGCCGACGTAGTTGAGGCGCCAGCAGCGCGGCTTCTCCTCCAGCATCGAGCTGTAGCGGCCGTTCTGCCGCAGGCGATCGCCTATGCGCGCCTTCAGGAACGCCGGCGGCACGTGTAATCCTAGTTCCGGCACAAGGCAGACCAGGTCTACGTCGTGTTCGTCGCGGCCGAACGGCCTGACTGTGGTGCCCAGCGCCGTGGACCCCTGGACGTAAATAGTGACTCCTTGAAGGAGCGGATCGTCAGACCCGGCCAGCCATTCGCCTACCGCGCCGTAATGCCCTTCGGCCAGTTTGCCTTGTGTGTCGGTCAGTTCCAACGCCTGGCAGACCCGCTCAAGCGCACCCGCCAGTTCGCCTTTCCTGAGTGCTAGCCGGTGATCGATGTACATCGGAGCCATCCTTCCTACGTGCGTGGACGGCTGTGGCTACAGCCTTGCGAGTCGCTCGACGCGTGCTGCATTATGTGCGAATAGCGAACATGATTGGAAGATATTTCCTCTTAAGTCAGCGCTAGCGTTAAAGCCAGCGGGTCGCGCAGGCCGGCTGCGGGAAGGACTGGTGCTCGGTGGCGAACAACTTCACCCTGGAGCTTGTCACATGAGGGAGGACGGCGTGCTCAATCAACCGACCCTAGCTCGGCGCCTCCGCAGGGCGCGGGAAGACCGCGGCCTCACCCAGCAGGACGCGGCGGACGCACTCGGCATCAGCCGCACCGCCGTGACCCAGATTGAAGGCGGCAGCCGTTCGGTCTCGACCCTCGAACTCACTCGGTTTGCAGAACTCTTGCGCCAGTCCGTGGGCGACCTGCTCGCGGACGATGGTGCCGTGCCCGACGACGATGTGCTTGTCACGCTTTATCGAGGCAACGAGGGTCTGGCCGGCGAAGAACCACGCGCCGGCGTCGACCGCTGCATCGTGCTGTTCCGCGCCGGCGCGGCGCTCGCGAAGCTGCTCGGGCGCGAGGCCAGCCCAGCCGGGCTGCCGGAGTACACCCCACGCCCGCCGCGCGGCGTTGGTGAAGCGATCGAGCAGGGCGCCGCGTCTGCCGAGCGGGAACGCCGCCGGCTCGGCCTTGGCGACGCGCCGGTCGGCGACGTGGCGGACGTGGTAGGGTCGCAAGGTCTATGGGTCGCGCGCGCCAACCTCGGAGACGCCGTCTCGGGTCTGTTCCTGCGCGACCCCTCGTTCGGCATGGCGGTGATCGTCAACGCTACCCACGCCCGGGGGCGCCGTCGCTTCTCCTACGCTCACGAATACGCTCACGCGCTGCTCGACCGCGGCCAGGGTGGGCGTGAAGCCTCGGTTACCCGCGTCGGCAACGCGACTGACCTGGCCGAGAAGCGCGCCAACGCCTTCGCCGCGGCTTTCCTGATGCCGCAGGGCGGGGTGGCGGAGTTGTTGCGCGCGCTCGACAAGGGGCGGGCGAGCCGGCACGAGCACGCCGTCTTCGACGTGGCGACCGGGCACGGCACCGCGGGCGAGGTCCGGCCGCCGCCGCGCTCACAGCGGATCACGTTCCAAGATGCGGCCTTCCTCGCGCGCCACTTCGGGGCAAGCTACCCGGCGGGAGTGTATCGGCTGAAGAGCCTTGGGCGCATCTCCTCGGCGGAATGCACCGGGTTGCTGAGGCAGGAGGACAAAGGGAGAAGGCTTCTCAAGGCTCTTCGGCGGCACTGGGACGTAGAGGAGGAACTGGACAGCGACGGCGTCGGGCAGCCGGGGCCGGGAGACGAGCTGACCAGCCAGGTCGCCTGGCTCGCTATTGAGGCATACCGACGCGAGGAAATCTCGCGTGGTAGGCTGCTGGAACTGGCGGGGCCGCTGGAAATGCCAGGCCGCGAGCTGCTCGACCTCGCCGAGGCAGCACGCACCGAGTGACAGGAAGCGCAAGGGACACGCCCCCACCGATCCTGCCTTCGATGCCCTCTCGCGCTCTGCTGGTCGTCGCCGACGCTTCGGTGCTGATAAATTTCCTCGTCGTGGACCGCATGGACCTGATCTCGCGCTACACCCGCCGCGTGCTGGTCACGGACCACGTCGCTGCCGAGATCGCTTCCGCCTACCCAGACCAGCGGCGGCGTTATAAGGACGCCCTCGCGGCGGAGATGGTTGAGGAGTTGCGGGTGGACGAACAGGCGGAACTGACGCTCTTCGGGCGTTTGGCCGCGTCGGGTCGCCTTGGTGCCGGCGAGTGTTCGGCCATTGCGGTTGCGGTGTTGCGCCGACACGCGCTCGCAATCGACGACCGGCGGGCGATCCGCGAGGCTAGGGCGCTCGACCCCGCGCTGGAAATTCTCGGCACGCAGTCGGTGATGGTCGAGATGATCGGGCAGAGCCTACTAACCGTTGTGGAAGCCGACACGCTGCTAGCCGAATGGGCCGACAAGCACCGCTTTAGGCTCAGGATTGCCAGCTTTACGGATCTTATCTGACGGAGTTAGCCCGTTTGGCCCGTTGCCGCCGCGAGCACCCTTCTGATCTGTTCCGGCCGCCAGCCGCCCTTGCCGGCGGGAGTGGGCACGCCACGGTTCGTGAGGGCCTCAGCCAGCTCGTGCAGGGTGCGCGCCCCTGCCCTTCGCGCTGCGTCGATATAGGGCACGACCTCGGCGGCTCGTGCCCGGGCCTGGATGCTCTTGAAAGCTGCGGCCGCACGCGCGTGCTCGGGCGTGCCGGAGCGAAGCCGCGGGTTGCCCAGCACGGTTCCCCGCGCCTTGGCGGCGGCCAAAGCTGCCCTGGTACGCTGCGAGATGAGCCCGGCCTCCAGCTCGGCAACGGCGGCCATCTGCGTCAGCAGGAACTTGCCCACTGGTCCCGGCGGCACGCTGGGCAGGTCGCAGAACACCACGCCGGCCTCCCCGGTGCCCTCGACGACATGCAGCAGGAAGCGCGCGTTCCTGGCCAGCCGGTCAAGCTTGGCGATCACCAGCGCTGCGCGGCGCGCGCGGCATGCGGCGAGGGCCGCGGCGAGCTGCGGCCGGTCATTCCTTTTACCGCTTTCCACCTCCTCGAACTCGGCAGCAACCACGCCGCCGACGCCGGCCACGTACTTGGCTACCGCTGCGCGCTGCGCGTCGAGGCCCAATCCGCTTTTACCCTGCCGGTCGGTGCTGACCCGGTAGTAGGCCACGAAGCGCAGCGCCGCCGGGAGCGCCACTGCAAGGCCCGGCACGGCCACGCTCACGGGCAACCGGAACGGGGCAGGACGGGGACAGGGGCAAGCTGGGCGGAACGGGTCATTGCTCTGCTGAAACCAGGTTCGGCCGCCACCATGCATTGGTTCGGGCGCTTTTCACAGACCCAATCGGACGTTTGACGGTTTGTGAAATGGCCAGGCAACGGACCAAACGCTCGTGGCTCTTATTGGGTTCCGGGGTGGTGAGGCCAGGACCGGGAAGTAGGGCTGTGGACATCTGGTGCGCCAGCAAAAGCGGGAGTAGCTGACCTGCTCGCGCGAGGAGCTTTCTGGAGAAGGCGTCGCTGGTTCGGGCCTGACGATGCGGATAAGGAAGCCCAGCTCCATCGCCATCATGACGGCAGCGATCCAATACACCGCACGCCAGCCGAGATGCGTCCCGATGATGCCTGACGCGGTCCGGGCGAGCAGGATCCCGATGATGATGCCGCGCGTTAGCATGCCCGTAACCTGGCCGACCCGCGAGGCCGGTACGCGCAGGCTGACGTAGGGCGGCAGGATATAGGGCGCAATGCCGAACAGACCGATCAACAGGGAGGCCGCCGCCACCGTCAGGGCCGAGCCGCTCATGGCGAACAGGACCAGCGCCGCGACCTGGAGGGGGACGACCGTCAGGAGCAGCCTGCGCGCCGAGATGATGTCCCCGAGCGGCAACAGGAATGCCAGCCCGCACGCCAGGCCGATCTGGCTCAGGCCAGGCAAGATCCCAACCA
>CAXSGE010000151.1:0-6323 GCA_964236715.1 uncultured Acetobacteraceae bacterium
ATCCCGGTTGCCCAGCGCTGGGAGCAGCGCAAGCGGCTCAGCCGGGGCTCGGCCAGCTGGGGCTACCTCACCGGCGAGCGCGCCTTGCCGCCGGCAGTGCTGGTGGCGGCCGACCTGGTCGACGTCGTGCGGGAGGGCCCGTATGCGAGCGCCTGGTTCGCCCACCGCGACCACACGGGCGTGCTGACCGGCATCGAGATGCGTGGCCCGGACTGGCGCGGCTTCTCCGACCAGTCCGACAAGAGCCTGTTCCGGCTGCCGGGCGGCACCGGCGTGCTGACCCGGCTTGCGGTGTGCGAGGCGCCGATCGACGCGCTCAGCCTGGCGGCGCTGGAAGGCTTGCGGGCCGACACGCTCTACATCGCCACCACGGGCGGCATGGGGCCGCTGACGCTCGACTGCCTCGACGCGCTGCTGCAGGGCCTTGCGGCCCAGCCCGCCGGCGTGCTGGTCGCGGCGACCGACGCGGACCGGCAAGGCGAGCGCTATGCCGAGCGCCTGGCGGCGATGGCGGCGGCGGCGGGCGTGCGCTCGGAGCGGCTGATGCCGCCGAACGGGCAGAACGACTGGAACGACGAATGCCGCCGGCGGGGGAGGAGAGCATGAAGCCCGATCGCGCCTGGGTGCGGCTCGGCTCCGGTCGGCGGCTCGATTTGGTCAACCCTCAAGCCGACAGCTGGAACGACTCCGACTTGGCTCTCGGCTTAGCGCGCACCTACCGGTGGGGCGGGCACTCGCGTTGGGAGCTTCCCCTGACGGTGGCGCAGCACAGCCTGCTCGTGCTGGTGCTGCGCCAGCAAATGCAGCCGCACCAGCCGTTGACGCCCGGCGAAGCATTGCGTGAACTATTGCACGACGCCGATGAGGGATTCCTCAGCTTTGACGCGATCGCGCCAGTGAAACCGCACCTGGGCGATAAGTTCCACTTGCTTACCGGGCGGCTTCGTGCCGCCGTTGCTGCACGTTATACTTTGCCAGAGTGGCGTCAAGACGATTATGTGCTGCACAAGCGGGCGGATCATCTCGCCGCTGCCTCTGAAGCTTTCCATGTAGCCGGCTGGGAGCAACACGAACTTGCCGACACGCTCGGCATCCGCCTTACGCCGCTGCGAGACGATCCGCTGCCATTGCTGGACGGCCTGCAGCCCTGGGAACCCTGGCCGGCACGGTGCGCAGCAGCCCTGTTCCTGGCCAAGCTGCGCGAGCTGCAAGGTGCGGCATACCTGGAAGCACCGGCCGACCTGACCGCCGCGATCGAGCGCGAAGCGACGCTGGCCCGGCTGGGTGCGGCCTTCTCCCGGCTGCCCCCTCGCACGCGGGCGCGCTGTGCCCGGCCGCTCACCGGCAGCAGCCTCACCGACACCTTCGTTTCCGTCGAGGCGGACGACATCTCGCAGCAGCGCCTGGAAGGCGTGGTCGTCGACGGCGAGCGGGACGAGCACGGGCAATGGGTGCTGGACGGCGAGTTCACCGTGTTCACGACGGAGGAGACCCTGATCCGTGTTCGAGGATGGGGATGCATGGTCGGAATCCAGTGATGGAACGGCACCAGCACAGGACGGGGAAACGGGAACGACACGAGCATCCGCCTCAGCCATCGCCCAGCCCCCGCATTGGATGGCACCCCCCGACCGTGACGCAACAAGCGAGACGCGCGGAACGAGACGAACGCCGGACACGACACGAGAAGGAGAACGCCGACGCAGCAGGTGAAGCGCTGCCGTTTCGGGCCGGGTGCCGCAAGGGCAAGGGCCTGACGGCCCGCGCTGCGCGCGCCCTTGCCCCACCCGGCCCGAAGCGGCTGGCGGGCTGGGTTCTCAGAAATGCTGAGGACGCAGCAGAAGGACGACAGCAATGAGATGGAACAAGGGAGTGCGCCTGGTGCTCGGCGCAGCGCTGCTGGCAGCGGCGCTGCTCGCGCTGGTGTCGGCGCCGGGCTTCGTGTCCGACCGGGACTCCACGGTGCCGCTGCAGCTGCGGCAGGAGGCGCGGCGGTGACGGATCTCCTGCAGGCGATCGCCCGCCTGCCGCAGGTCCACGGCGGCCTGTCGATCAGGCCGGTCGCCGGGACGCCCAACGGGCTCTGCCTGCTTCGCACCGACACCGGCGCCGAGGCGCTTGTGGCCGTGGTGATGGGCGCCGAAGCCCCGGGCTATGCCAGGCTGCTCTCCAGCGCCCCGGTCCTGCTCGACCTGCTGGCGACCGTGCTGGTGCGCTGGGACGAGGCCGTGGCGAATGACGAGGAGATCAACGGCGGCGATGCGGTCGAGTGGCTGTCGGCCTTCACCACCGATGCCCGCCAGGCGCTAGAGCAGCTCGTCGGCCCAGAGGCACCAGAGGCGCCTGCGCGCCACCGCTAGCAGCACGGGCGCTGGCTCAGCACGGCGGCGCCCAACCACCCATCCAACCCTCCCCAAGGCTCGCCATCGTGCGGGCCTTCGGCATTTCTGGAGATCTATCGTGGCAAATTACACGACTTCATTCAGCTGCTTGCTGCCGGTCGGCGCCGGCAACGTCGACGCGGCACTCGCCCTCTACGAGCAGATGGAGGCCGAATGCGAGACCGGCCACAACGAGATCGGGTTCGAGGCCCAGCGCGACAGCGACGACGCTGCCTCGCTGTGGCTCTACTCCGATGACAGCAGGGGCGACGTCGAGCAGGTGATCGCCTACGTCCTGCAATGTGCTGAGGCCCTGAACCTTTCCGGCCTCTGGGGTTTTCGCTGGGGGCTGGGCTGCGACCACCCCCGCCTGGACGCTTATGGGGGTGGCGCGCAGGTGTTGGACCTCGGCCGGCGCGAAAGCCTCGCCTGGGTGGATTGCGAGCATTGGCTGGCGCAGCGGACCGGCGCGGGCGGGCTGCGCCCCGTGGCGGCGGAGACACTACTTGAACGCACCGCCGCGGCGGAGGGCTGGACCCAAGCGACGCAGTTGGGCGTGCTGCTCGGCTTCGTCGACAAGCTGATCGCCGATGATCCCTCCGTCGCGGACCGGCTCCGCGCCGACCTGGCCGAGGTCGCCGCCATGGCGGACGAAACCGAATGCAGCGAGTGCGGCAAGCCTATGTTCATCGCCGATGGCGGCACGTCCCACCACGTCGGCGACGGCCCGGACGGGATCGACTACGGCCAGGACCGCGACCACACTGCCATCGCCGAAACGGCGGTGTCACCATGAGCGGCCTGGACCACACAGGCGTCGCCAGGGTCCGAACAGACGCGGCCCGGCCGACGCGGGTTGGGCGATGGTATGCAACGGGGCCGACGGACCGTTCCTTTGCGCCGGACAATCCGACATTCGCAGTCTTCCACGTCGTCGTGGACGACGCAGAGGTGCCGGGCTGCGTCACTGTCTTGAACAACGAAGGCGGGCGCATTCCCGTGCCCATCAGCCTGGTCGACGCCATCGTCGCCCCAGTCGGGGAGCGATGGACACTGCTCGACCGCCCGGCCGGGCACGGGGAGCAACCGTCATGAGCGTGCGCCGGTTCCTGGACGTCTCCAGCGGCCACCTGTCGCCCGCGACTTGGGAATGGCTGGACGGCATAACGTCCGACGAGGCCGTGCGCGACCCGCGCAACCGCAATGCCGAGATCCTGGGCGGGCGCACCCGCCACGGCTGGTTCGTCTGGGCCAGCGACGCCCCAGCGGCAACGGTCCCGGCCGACCTGGCAGCGGTGATGCGCCTCGCCCGGCAGCAAGGATGCGACTACGCGCTGCTCGACTGCGACGCGCTGCCGATGGAGGACCTGCCGGTCCTGCATCCGGACTTCCCTGGCGCGTCCATGCCGGGCTGACCGCTACCCCGGCCGCCCCAGCGGCCTGTTCCACCATCGCCAACACCGCAGCCTGCCATCCTAGCTCGGATGGCGGGACTGCACACGCACGAGGATCGCCATGGCCACCATCACCGACGCGACCCGCTGGACCGCGGCGCCCAACGACGACCACGCATTGTTTGTCATCGACGTCTTTGCGGACGGACGAGGTGGCCAGCTCCTGCCCACAGGGATAGGGCCAATGACACGCCGGCTGACCGGTGCCGTGCGGACAGGCGCCAACCGGTTCGCCGCGAACCTGCACGGCAGTTTTGGACACCGGGCATGGTGAGGTGCCGGGCTTGTAGCGCCGAGTGGGAGCGCGATCCAGCCCTTGAGGCGGACTGCCCCAACTGCCTGGCTCCGGTCGGGCAGGGATGCCGGCGACCCTCGGGCCATAGCGCATGGGGGCCAGGGAGCATCCACACGGCGCGGGAGATCCACGCCATGGCACTTGGCCTGCTGCAACCCTGCCCGGCGCTGCGGACCCGGACGGCCTCCCGCCGCGGCCCGGCCTGCGACACGCCGACGGCCCAAGGCAGCCTGTTCGGCTGATGCGGCCCCGTCGCCGCAGCTCGGGCCGGGAACGACACGAACGTGGAGCAGGCGGAGCACGGGGAAACGAGAACGTGAGACAGCAGCGAACGGAGGGAAGCGAGAGCTGCCGCACCCCGTCCGCCGCCGCAAGGGCAAGGGCCTGCGGCCCGCGCTGCGCGCGCCCTTGCCCCGGCGGCCGGGGTGCGGCGCGCAGGGAGGTGTTCAGACCGAGAAGGACACCACGATGGCGAAGCATCCCAACACGCGCCGGAGCGGCAGCAGCAAGGACGATACCTGGCGCGACCATTATGCGGCCGTCACCGACCAGGTGATCGCGGCACTCGAGGCCGGCACGCCGCCCTGGCGCCGGCCCTGGGACCCGGACAAGGCGGGCGGTCCCAGCATGCCCCGCAACGCCACCACCGGCGTCCGCTACCGAGGCGTGAACGTGCTGACGCTCGGCATGTCGCCCTTGGCGTTCAGCAGCGGCGACCCGCGCTGGGCCACCTATAAACAGGCGTCCGAACACGGATGGCAGGTGAAGAAGGGCGAGCGATCGACCACGTGCTACTTCTACAAGCGGATCGAGGTGCGCGACGGCACGGGCGACAGCGGCGACGCCGACGCGACCCGGCGCATTCCGCTGCTGCGCGCTTTCGCGCTGTTTCATGCAAGCCAAATGGAGGGCGTGCCGGATTACGTGCCGCCGTCGGTTGCGGAAGCGCCGTGGCGTGCGCCGGAGGCGACCGCGATCATCGTCGCGAACAGCGGCGCGGCCATCCGCATCGGCGGCGACCAGGCATTCTATTCTCCAGCAACAGACCATGTACAGATGCCGATGATGCAGGAATTCCATGGTGCAGCCCAGTGGAGCAGCACTATACTGCATGAATTGGGCCACTGGACAAGCTCGCCAGGGAGGCTAAACCGTGTTCTTAACGGTAGGTTTGGCTCGCATGATTACGCACGGGAAGAATTGCGTGTTGAGATCGCCTCGGCGATGGTCTGTTCCGAGCTGAATCTCCCGGGCTACGACTTCACGAACAACGCATCCTATGTTGCTGTCTGGTTGGAGCGGCTGCGTTCCGACCGCAAGGAGATCTTCCGTGCCGCGGCCGACGCGCAGCGCATCGCGGACTACCTGCTTGCGCTGCACCCGGCCTATGCCGAGCAGGATGCGGCCGACGGCGCACTTGGTGACACGGAGGGCCACGGCGAGACGATGGTGGTCACACCCGATGAAGCTGCAGCGGCCATGGGAGAAGCTGCGTGACCGCCGCGGCAGCGGCATGGGCGCGCGACGCCGCCGAACGGATCGATCAAACGCGAGCACAGGGGAGGGGAGGGGAGAGAACGCCACCACGGCCGGTTGGCCGCCGCAAGGGGTGGGTCGCGCCGGCCGCTGCGCTGGGCCGGACGCGATCCCGCCGCAAACGCGGCGCCCTTGCCCCGGCCACCCGGCCGCGGTCGGGCGGGGGGGTCCTCGGAGGAGAGGACACGAACCGGAGAACCCCGATGCTGACACCTTTGCCGATCCGAACCGAGACCTTCGACCACGCCGCCGCGCGACGCGAGGGGTGGGATGTGTTCCACTGCGACGCCCTCGCTGATGGCGAGCGCCAATTGCAACGGGTGGACGCGCCAGAGGACGGCGAGCCGCCGTTCGCCAATGACCGCGACGCCTGGAACCATGTCGTCAGCCGCGCACGCGCCGGGTCGGCCCTGCACCGCGCCGCTCTCGCGTCCGTCGACGACAACGAACGCATGCGGATCGAGACCGCGTGCGGCGCCTGGTAGCGCCAACCCACCCCATTGACGCACCTGCAATGACGGAGACCAACCATGGCCAGCGACACCGACTGGACCGAAGAAGCGGTCGCACGCCTGCGCACCCTCTGGGCCGAAGGACATAGCACGGGTGCGCCGTACGGCGCGAACTAGAAAGGAGCGAGAATCAACTCTATGGCTA
>CAXSGE010000152.1:0-6262 GCA_964236715.1 uncultured Acetobacteraceae bacterium
AGCTACGTGGCGCTGACGCGGCAGCGGCACGGGGCGCAGGTGTTCGTGTCGCGCCAGGTGGCGCGGGACGCGGGGCAGCTGGCGCGGCAGATGGCGCGGGGCGAGGTGCGGGCGGCGTCGGTGGCGTGGGCCACGGCGGCCGAAGCGGCCGCGTCGCCACGGCTGGCGGCGGAAGCTGCAGCCGCACGCGCCACGATGGCATGCGAGGCGGCAACGCAGGGCGTGCAGGCGGCGCAGGAGCAGGCTGGGCGGCGCCAGGCGGCCGGACAGGAGCCTCGGTCGCTGCGCCGGGTGCTGGGCCAGCGCCAGGCCGTGCAGGCGATGTCGGCAGCGCCCAGCTTGATACCGCATCTGGCCAAGCTGGAGCGGAGCCTGGCGGCCTTGCCCGGCCAAGTGGCGCTGGCGGTGCAGCAAAAGCTGGCGGGCTTGGAGGCTGTGGCGCGGGTGCGCCAAGCCGCTGAGGCGGTGGCGGCGCGTGCCGGAGCGGTGCGGGAGGCGGCGGCGCGCGGCTTCCAGGCGTGGCAGGAGGTGGAATACCAGCAACTGTCGGCCCCGTCGCTGCACCGCACCATGGCACGGCACCGGACAGTGCAGGCGGTGAACGCGGCGCTGCCGGCTCTGACGCTGCGGCTGGCCGGGCTGGGATGGAATCTGGCGGCCCTGCCCGACCAGGTGGCGGAGGCGGCACGGCAGCGTCAGGTCGCGGAGCGGGAGCGGCTGGAACCGTTGAGGGCGCGGCTGTTCAAGGAGGCCCGGGAGGCGTGGCGGCGCAAGTGGCAGCCGAATCCGCTGCTGCGGGGGAATTTGAGCATGCCGCGCGAGATATGGTTCGAGCTGAAAGCGGAGGTGGACGCGCTGCCGAACCGGGAGGTGCGGGCGCGCGACCAGGCGCTGACGCGCGAGCAGGAAGCGGAGCGCGAGCGCTGGGCGGCCGGGGTCAGGGAGCGGGTGCTGAGGGAACGCATCAAGGGGTGGTGGGTGGAGCAGAGGCAGATACCGCCGGGAGGGCTGTCGCCTGCGGTGACCAAGCGTCTGGAAGCCGAGGTGCGCAGCCTCCCGCATGAGCAGCTGGTGGCTTTCGAGATGGGGCAGGTCAAGGAGCTGCTGTTCAAGGAGGGCACCGCGGCGTGGCAGGAGCAGCGCAGGCCGTGGAAGAACATGCAGGAGCTCAGGGCGGCGCAGGCCGAGGAGCAGGGCTTCCTGCGGACGCGCATCGATCTGCTCACCCCTGCCGAGCTGCTGGAAGTCGGCGAGATACGGAGGCGGCAAGCCGAGCAAGCGGAGCAGGCGCGGCTCGCGGCCAGCCAGAGCTTCCAGCCGAGTCCCGGCAGCAGTCCACGCATGTAGGAAGCGCAGCGATGCAGAGGGAAGAACGACCGTGATCGAATTGGGGAGCAGCCCGGAGCTGCGCGAGATGACGGAAGCGCTGCAGGCGCTGACCCAGGCCGTGGGAAGCCTGACCGAGATCCAGGCCAAGAACACCAAGCTGCTGGAGTACCTGGCGAGCTCGGTGGCGAGGGAGCCGGAAGAAGGCGAGGATCTGCAGGGGGTGATCGAGGAACTTGTGCAAACGCTGCGGCAGCTTCCGGCCAAGGTGGAAGCGGCCGTGGCGCGCGGCATCCAGGCCGGCTGAACCGGCCAGGGCTACTCGCCGCCGTGTAGGTCTCCGCGTCCTAGGTGAACTATAGCGCGCTCCTATCGCATCCCGCCTAGTGCGTCGTGCAAGCTCTCGACCGCGCCGCGGAAGCTCTGCAAAGGATACTCTCGGCAGTGCTTGTCGAGCCAACGCATCCTCGTTTCGTGGCTCGTATTATGCCCGGCGAGCCGGTTCTGCGGATCGTAAAGATTGATCGCCGTAAGGTATCCGTCTGTCCAGACCGTATATTGTATGTAGCTTGGTGTCATTCCGGCGTCCGGGTCGTTGTACGTTGCGGATCGGGCCTTTTTTTCCGCATCGACGGTCTGCGAGAACTCCGCGCAACTTGTATTCCCCTTCCCAAACATAACCGCGGGCACGTCGCCGAGTTCAGGTGGCACCCTCGCACCCGCCGCATTTGCAGCGAGCATCGCGGCAAGAACAACAGAGCAAGAACAGACGTTCATTCTCATAGGCGACGGTTTCCGGTTAGGTGGCAAGCGATAGGCTCTTGCAAGTCCAGCGCAGCGGCAAC
The DNA here is from genome assembly GCA_964236715.1 of uncultured Acetobacteraceae bacterium. GTDB lineage: Bacteria > Pseudomonadota > Alphaproteobacteria > Acetobacterales > Acetobacteraceae > CAHJXG01. Next base: position 2,172 of record CAXSGE010000152.1, read on the forward strand.
GTCGGGTTGCTACGCTCGCTCAGTTCGACCAGTGCAGCTTCGCCGTCACTGGGTCAGTAAGGAGAATGGCAAGGCGCTGGAGTTTGATCCTGAAGGTAGTTCATTCCCACAAATGATTAACAATCTTATTGGGTGCGTCAAGTATGTGCCAAAAGCACGGTGTGTTGCTCAATCCTATATACACGGGAATCGACAATCCAGATTTCTGATGTTGAGATAAATATGCAATTAAGCGATGGTTGCCTTCTATTATCGTAAAAGGGCCGGTTCTCTTGTGTCCCCATAAAATCGGAGCTTTCCAATCTGATGGCTGAGATTTCATTGGCTCTGGACGGCGTGAGGCAACTTTTTGTAACTCATTCTGATCGCGTCCACATGGATCATCAAAAGCGGATCGCCCGATAACGTGGAGTTGGGACAGTTCCGCATCGGTCAACACGCATACTTTGTGCCATCGGGTATCTGGGGGGATTTCACCAAGTAACTGCCGCCGAGTTTCAGCAAGATATCTTAGGCGTGCATGGTTTTCCGCGGGGTTGGTTATGTCTGGATAATCAATAAGTGCAAGTGCGTCAGGTGCGAGCGCAAAAGACGAAGGCGGCAGGTAGTTGTGACGTTCCGAATGTAGGAATTCTGCTACGATCTCGTGTACGGTCACCGAATGCCATTTCATATTGATGAGGCTCACTCGACATCCCCGCTTGCATGGCAAAGAAGATGGTGGCTGATAGTTTGGTGTTAGTCATCAGCCAAATCGATATCGAACCTCCCCTCAAATCTTTGTAGCCCGATAATGATTAGTTATGGAAATTGAGATCTTGGCCACTTTTGGAAGGCGTCTCCATCCCACCGCGAGCGCAGCGGGCCGGTCGGTGGTTGCGCATGCACACTCGGCATCGTCTTGCCCGGAATGGACAAGAGCCTTGGAGCGGGACCGGTCAGGTCCATGCATGCGGGCGCTGCTGGCCTTTGGGAAGCGCGACCTCCCCGGCCCATGCGTGGCGGAGCCGCGAGCCTTGTACAGTGCTGACCCGCAAACTCCCAGCGCGCTGAATGCGCCGGACTGCGCGCACCGGTGCCGTTGCGGGGGGCGGTGGTGCAGGACCGGCCTCTCGCTGCCATGGCGCCGTTTGTGTCCCGGTCTCTACGGCGCTGCGTGCCTCTTTGGTCCGATATTGTAACATTTAGTTATCTGTTGGGGTTAACATCCGACCTGGGTGGACCCATGTATGAAGAGGTGCTTTTCGCATCTTGCCGGCCATTCCGTCGCATGGGATTTTGTCCCGACTGGTTGCCTCCTGCATTGGGAAAGTATTTCGGCTCCGCGCTGTGCGGGTCGCCAATTCTACGGAGGATCTACTATGTCCGTCGGTATCGTGAAGTGGTTTAATTCGCAAAAAGGTTTCGGGTTCATCCAGCCCGACGACGGCGCGAAAGACGTGTTCGTGCACATCTCCGCCGTTGAACGCGCGGGCCTGGGCTCGTTGAACGAGGGCCAGAAGGTCTCTTTCGACCTGGAGCGCGGTCAGCAGGGCAAGACGTCCGCCGTCAACCTGCAGAATGCCTGAGCCCCGGGCGTCTCCGGCCCACGGTCGGGGACGCCTTGGATTCGGCTCCGAACGCCGCCGGCCTTTCCGGAATCGTGAGCGATTCCGACCGAGGCGGTGGTGCTTCAATCTCACCCTGGCCGGAGGCGTTGTTTATGGCAGCCCACAAGTTCATCACCGGCCAGCGCGTGCAGTTCTCGCCTAATGGCTTCGACGGCAGCGCGCAACGGGGCACTTACGTCGTGGTCCGCGGGATGCCAAGCGAGACCCGGGATCTGCAATACCGGATCAAAGACCCCCGCGACGGACATGAGCGCGTCGTCCTGGAAAGCCAATTGGGGCGGGTCTAGCCGCAGCCACCCAGGATCGCTCGCGCTCCGGCGCTAGATTGTCGCCGGTTCCCGCCCACGTCCGGGTCCTACCCGCTCCATGCCGAGCTGTCTCGAATGTGCGTGCAGCCGCCAGCCGGCCCGCCGCTCCCGGTGGCGTCGCGGCTCGGTCGCGGCTCGCCCCTGCCCCAGAAGCCCGAGCCGTCGCGCCGGACATGCCAGCGTTCCTCCTCCGCGCGGCCCCGCTTGCGCGCCTCATGCATCCCGGCCTCGGGCACGCCGGCGGCCCGGTCCTCGGGCGTGTAGATCGCGGCGAGGTCGCGGCCCAGCGCCTCCGCCTCCCAACCCAGCAGCCGGGGGGGCCCGCCTCACCAGCCCGTGATGCGCCCGTCCGGGCCGGCGGCGATGATGGCGTGGTCGGCGGCGCCCTCCAGGACCGAGCGCAGGCGGTCCCCCCCTGGCGCCGGCCGCCCTCGGATCTGCCGCTTCCGGCCTGCCGGACACCGTCACGGCCCGTCCCGTTCAGCCCGGTGCGCGGCGTCCCCATCGCCGGCCCGACCCGGGACCAGGTGCGACCGGCGCGACCGGCCTCCGGCCCGCCTGGCCGCGTCGCCGCCGAGGTGCAGGTAGGCGGGGTCGAACCCGCCCGCGGCCTGCAGCCCCGGCGGGGCGTCAATGATCACCTGCCCGTCGCCTGGCGTGACCAACCCCTCGCGGTGCAGCTCCTGCAACGCGCGGTTGACATGCACGACGGACAGCCCGAGCGCATCGGCGATCTCCGCGGGCGGGATCGGCAGCGTGCAGTCGCCGTCCCCGGCCAAACCGACTGCCTCCAGGCGCCGCAGCACCTCGCACAGCATGTGCGCAATCCGCTCGCGCGCCGTGCGGCGGCCGATGTTGAGCAGCCAGGTCCGGGACACGGCGGCGTCCACCAGCGTGCCGGGGTCACGCCATAGAACGGGCAGAATAGCACTGCTGGCGGCGTAAGCCTCTGATCTTTCAATGAGTTTTTCAGGATCGTTGCGACATCACCCTGAGTTCAGGCTTTTGTCCCATTTGAACTAAAGTCTGTTTGGGCCGGAACGACGCCCAACGAAATCAAGGAACTACAAGCTCGCGCGCCGGCCGAGTTCAACTGGGACAAGCTATGCGAGGCCAGCGTTCCCGGTCAGTTCCGCCAACCGTGCAATCCTGCCCGTTCTATGGCGTGACCCCGTGCCACGCCACAGCGCGCGCGCAACGGCCGGCCGGCGCTCCATCCAACCCGTCAGCACCTCGCGCGGCAGCGTCGCCACCCGGCACGGGGTCAAGGTGGCGACGGCGTGGTCCGCCTGGCCCATCAGGAAGCCGTGCAGGTCGCACAGGTCGCCCGGGATCTCGAAGCTCATGATCTGCCGCCGCCCGTCCTCCAGCGTGCGGTGGCGAAAGGCGAACCCTTGCAGGATCAGCTGGCATTCCGCCGGGCGCTCGCCCTCGCGCACCAGGTCGCGGCCGGCGTCCACCCACCGCGTGCGTCCCACGGCTCGCTCCAGCGCCTGCTTGTCCCGGTCGGGCAGCGGGCCGAACGCCTCCAGCTTGCGGATGAGCGGGGTGGGCATGGCGGGACCTCGCGGTGCCGCTGTCAACGGCTCGTGAACGTAGGAAATCTAACGCCCACAAAGGGCGGCGCAGGCATCTGTCAATGCCCGGTGCTGCGCGGGGTGCTGCTGTGCTACGTCCAGACCTTCATGGGGTAGGATCAGGATACGTGTAAAACTTGGTCACAAGCCCATCTGGGCTGGTTTCCAGGTTCCTGTCCGGGAAGGCCTACCTTACCGGACGCGCGGACGCTCCAGCTATCCCGTTGAAAACAGGCTGTTCTCTGGGCAGTGGCGGCCAATCCTTTTCCGGACGCCTTGGACGGCCGCTTGCAGAGGTTTCAGGGCACAAAGGGCTTGACCGGCTCGCGGCGCTTCACCAAGCCTTTGGCCCAATTAGGTTTTCTGGGCAACCGATCCCTTGTGACCGCGCTTTACACGTATCCCGAACTTACCCCGTATCGCTTGCTCCCCAGCCTCCGATCCCAGATCATTTAGGTGTTCGAGGCCCTGTCGTCAGCAATCTCGTGAGCATATCACTCAGTTCCGGTATGGAGAATGGCTTCTGCAGGCTCGGAAGGCCCTCGTAGCCGTGCGGGGTGCTGTCCCTGTTGTAGCCGGTCGAAAACACAAAGGGC
>CAXSGE010000153.1:0-6229 GCA_964236715.1 uncultured Acetobacteraceae bacterium
CCGTCCCTCACAGGCCGGCCGTTTCCGCGCGCCTTGTGTAACCCGAAGCGGGCAGCTTCTGAACCACGCCTTACGATGCCCCCGACCAACAGAGGCTTGTCTGGCTATCCTTCCTATGCATCCTATCGTCGGCGCATAATCAAGGAGCAGGCCTCGACGATGATCCGCCGCAATTTACTCCGCGCCGCGGCCGCCCTCGCCGGCGCGCCGATTGCGCGTGCCGTCGCCTCCCCATCCGACGCCGTCCCACCCTGGACCAAGAAGCAGGGCGCGCCGATCGCGGAGAACCATTACGGCACGCCATCTCCGTTCGAGAGTCACGTGGTTCGGCGAGCGCGCGAGAAATTCCTGTTTGACACCGCCGGTTCGATTGTCACCCCGTTGCAGGACCTCGACGGCATCATCACCTCGAACGGCCTGCACTACATTCGCAGCCACGCTGGCACCCCGGCCATCGACCCCGACCAGCATCGCCTGATGATACACGGCATGGTCGACCGGCCGCTCAGCTTCTCGATGGATGATCTGATGCGGTTCCCGTCGGTTTCGGCGATCCACTTCCTCGAATGCTCCGGCAATACCGGCCTGTATAAGGAGGCCAACATCAAACCGGACTGGACCGTGCAGGACACGCACGGCCTGCTAAGCTGCGCCGAGTGGACCGGTGTACGTCTAGCCGACGTGCTGGCCGAAGCAGGCGTGCAGCCTGGCGCCACCTGGATGCTTGCCGAGGGCGCCGATGCCTGTGCCATGAGCCGCTCCATCCCGGTCGCGAAGGCTATGGGCGACGCGATCCTGGCCTATTCGCAGAACGGCGAGCGGCTGAGGCCCGAGCAGGGCTATCCGCTGCGCCTGCTGCTGCCAGGCTACGAGGGAAACACGAGTATCAAGTGGCTGCGCCGGCTAAAGCTCGGCGACCAGCCATTCGAGAGCCGGGAAGAGACGTCGAAATATACCGACCTTGGACGCGATGGCAAAGCGCTGCAGTTCAACTTCATCATGCGGGTGAAATCCGTCATTACCCGCCCCTCTCCTGGTTTTCAGTTGAAGCAAACCGGCTTCCACGAAGTTGCCGGGATCGCATGGTCCGGCAACGGCCGGATCACTCGGGTCGAGGTCTCGGTCGACGACGGCGCAACCTGGACCGACGCGGCGTTACAGGCTCCAGTGATGTCGCGCTGCCTGACCCGGTTCCGCCTGCCCTGGTCCTGGAGCGGCGGTCCGGCCGTGTTGCAAAGCCGCGCAACCGACGAGACAGGCGCCGTGCAGCCGACCCGCGCCATGGTGCTGTCCGAGCGCGGCCCCAACTTCTACTATCACTATGACGCCATAACCTCGTGGCGCTTGGTCCCCGACGGAACGTTCGCCCTTGCTGTATAAATTCGCAATCTGCTCCGGTCTGCTGGCCCTTGCGGCTATCCAGGTGGCGGCGGCCGACCCGAAGCCGCTGGGTCTCGGCAGCCCACTCACACCCGATGAGCTGAAGCCGTTCGACATCGACGTGCGCGGCGACGGCGCCGGGCTGCCGCCGGGGCGCGGCACGGTCAAAGAGGGCGAGGCGGTGTTCGCGCAGTCCTGCGCCGCCTGCCACGGTGCCGGCGGCGAGCACCCGATCTCCCCATCGATCCGCCTGACCGGCGGCAAAGGCACGCTGACCACCCCGAACGCGGTGCAGACGGTCGGCAGCTACTGGCCCTATGCCACGACGCTGTATGACTACATCGATCGGGCGATGCCGTTCAACGCGCCGCAGTCGCTCAGCCCAGATCAGGCCTATGCAGTGACCGCTTACGTGCTGCACCTGAACGGCATCGTGCCCGAGGACGCCACGATGGATGCGGCAAGCCTGCCGAAAGTACTGATGCCGAACAGAGACGGCTTCATGCCAGCCTATGAGGCGGGCAAGTAGCAGCCGGCTAAACCCCTGATCCGTGGTGCCTTCTTTGCGCCCCGCGTTACGCCGAGATCACCAGCGACGCAGGCGCTCGTAAACGGCCTGCGGTTTGTTGCGGTTTCGTTTCCGGTTCTCGCGCCCGCGTTTCCGCCTTGAAGACGGGTGCAATGATCAATGTCGACCGCCGTAGGCGCTTACTGCCGAAGCCGTCCGACAACGAACGTCCGCTCTCGGGCGAAGCCCCGAAGCGCCTATCAGAAAAAAGAAGTGGGTGATCTATGCCAAGCCGCCGTTCTCAGGCCCCGAAGCCGTGCTCGCCTATCTGTCACGCTACACCCACCGCGTTGCGATCTCGAACCACCGTCTGATCTTGTTCGACGAGGCAGGCGTGACGTTCCGATACAAGGATTACCGCCGCAGCGGTGCTGAGCGCCAACGCACCATGACGCTCCACGCCGATGAATTCATCCGACGCTTCCTTGTGCACGTCCTGCCCCAAGGCTTTCACCGCATCCGCCACTACGGCCTGCTCGCCAGCGCGGGCCGCCGGCCCATGTCGCACGGGCCCGCGAACTTCTCGCGGTCCCGATGACGTCCGGGCCGGCGGCACCGGACGCGCCCTCCGATCCGCGGCCACCATGCGCGTGCTGCGGCGGTCGCATGGTCGTCATCGAGATCCTCGAGCCTGCCACCCGGGCACGAGCACGCGCGCCGCCTCGCCCGCGCCTGTCAGCCGGCATGGTGGCGCTGTGACCCGGCACGGCCAGCCTCAGCTTTACGTCGAAGTCCCATCGCTTCGACGATCGGGCGGTCGCGCCTCCAGACCCTCCGAAAGCTGCCCTGCCGCACGGATGACGCCACAACCGCACCATCTCCCGCCATGGCGTCGCGCGATCGACGCTTTTGAAGCCCATCCACGCGCATCGTTGCCACGCTATAGCGGTCGATTGCCGAGGTCGTGCCACCTCCGCGCCTGCACCGGAATCCTCAAAACCCCATAGCGTGGCGCTTGTTGCCCGCGGGTTCGTGCAGGGGCGGCTTTCGAACGCCGGCCCAGCTCTGCTTGATCAGCCTGCTCTGGCCGGCGTCCGAAACCCTTCACCATGTTGGCCATAGTGCGGCTTCTGCGCCAAACCCGAAAGCAGACATTCGGTCTTACAAGATAATTGCGACTCGTGCGTGCCACGTCGGCCGTTTGCGTAATCTGGGGTATCTCCTGATGGAGGGTCTCTCGACCGGTCTACCGTCGCTCATCGGGACTGTCGCAACATTGGGGGTCGAAACGTTCTCGGGCGCCGAGCGCGATGGTCTTTGGTGAGCAAGGCTGTTTTGTGCCGGATACCGGCCAGCACCGGCCTCGCTGCCGACTGGATCAAACCTGGATTGGGGGCCACCGAGAGCGGCAAAGTATCTGAAACTGTTGCGACCCCTAATGTTGCGACAGTCCCCTTACGAGGGGTCAGACCCGGCCATCGCGCGAACCACGCCCGCGTTGCTCGGACTGTTCTCCCTTGTCACCCTGTGGGCGAACGACTTTTCGGCCGGGGAAGCCCCGGCGCCTCGGGCGGCAAGCTGGTATTCGAAGCCTCTGCCCACATTCAGCGATGCGCTCGCCCGGGTGCGCCGCGAACTGTGGACGCATCATGATTTCCACACGTCCGCGGCCGTGCCAGACCTCGTCAAATTACCCCGCACCGCCATCAACGCCCTGATCGCCGCAGCCTGCTACGCTGCCTGAATGGCCAAAGTCGAGCTTAGAGGGCATCGGATCCCACCAGCTGGCCATCAAGCACCGGCAACGGATCGGAAGCTCAACGGCCAGCCGCTCGTGAACCGCCGAAAAACTTGCACTGCGCCGAGCGGATTGTTTTCGATTATGTATTGACGAGATGCGCCCTGGAACGCACGCTCTCCCGTAACGAACCAGGCCGTCGTGAACCCAGAGGCCCTCTCCGGAGTGAGACAATCATGCGTTCTGCATATCTATGCGCGCCAGGCTTTCTTGCTCTGACAGTTGCAGCCACCCTCGCTCTTGCGCAGACTCACGTGCCGCTGTCCGATCCTATTCCCGCTCCCGTTCCTATCGCGCCGATGAAGCTGCGCCTGCAGACAGTGATGACAGGCTTCGTCTCGCCGGTGGCCGCTGCGGTCGCGCCTGGGGACGACGATCAACTCTACGTCGTCGACCAGCCAGGCCAGCTCTGGCGCATCACGGTGTCCGGCAAGGCCGCACCTGCGACCCTGTTTTTGGACGTGAGCGCCCGGCTGGTTCCGCTCGGGCTGTTCCCGCCGCTGAACTACGACGAGCGTGGGTTCCTCGGGCTCGCCTTTCACCCCGACTTCGAGCGGAACGGGCGGTTCTACACGTTTACCAGCGAGCCGGTGACCGGAAAGGCCGACTTCAGCACGCTCAGCCCCGGTGAGGCCGCCAACTGCCAGAGCGTAGTCACCGAATGGCGGGTGCGAGGGCAAGGGCCGCGCCAAGGCGAAACCCTCACCGTTGACCCCGGCAGCGCGCAGGTGCTGCTGCGCGTCGACAAGCCGCAGTTCAACCACAACGGCGGCGCCCTGGCGTTCGGGTCGGACGGGTTGCTCTACGTCTCGATTGGCGACGGCGGGAACGCCAACGACTCAGGCCCGGGCCATGTGCCGGGCGGCAACGCCCAAAGCCTTGCCCGCGGCAACGTTCTGGGAAAGATCCTGCGCATCGACCCGTTGGGCAAGAACTCCGCAAACGGGCTCTATGGCGTCCCGGCCGCTAACCCATTCGTCGGCAAGTCCATGGGTGCGCCCGAGATCTATGCCTACGGGCTGCGCAATCCGTTCCGCATGTCCTTTGATCGAGAGCGAGGCACGCTGATCGTCGGGGACGTCGGTCAGAACAACATCGAGGAGGTGGACGTTATCAGGAAGGGCGGCAACTACGGCTGGCCGATCAAGGAGGGAACCTTTCTGTTCGACGGCGGAGGCAGCCGCCCGGCGCCGGATACCGGCATCGGCTTCGTGTATGCCGACAGCCCCGGCCAGCCCACCGGTTTGATCGATCCCGCCGCCGAGTATGACCATGCGGATGCCCCTGCCACAACCGAGACACGCGTCGCGGTCATCGGGGGCTACGTCTATCGCGGCCGGGACATCACGGCTTTGCGCGGACGCTACCTGTTCGGCGACTACTTCGGTGAGGGCGGCACGCCAGTAGCGGGCCACATCCTCATGGCAGGCGGATCGAACCACAATGTCGAGGACGTCAAGATTGTCGGGCGCGAGAGCGGGCTTGGGCTTGCAGTGCTTGGCTTCGGGCAGGACAGCAAGGGCGAGCTCTACTTGCTGGGCAACCAGACCGGCACCCTGAACGGCAAGACCGGGCAGGTCCTCAGGTTCGGCCCGGCCCAGGACTGACTGTCTGGTTGAGAAACCTCCTTGGCGGTTCCAGCGAAGGCGTTTCTTGGTTGTGTTACGGGGTCACGCCATAGAAGGACACCATCATAACGTCTGGGGTGCTCGCGCCGGCAAGGGAGGCCAGCGTAAACTGGCCGGGTGACTCAAGCCCCGAAGCAATCTAAATCGCTCGTTGGAGCAGCCGAGGCGGCCGGGGCTGTCACGCTGCAGTCAAAAGCGACATTATCCCCGTTTATGCCAACTGCCGCACCTAATCATGAGATTTCGAGGAGGTCGAGTATCGGGTTTGCGGCAACCTTGATATCGAGTTGGTATTCGGTAAGCTTGCCTAGAGCACGCTAACGAAGCCAGTATGGCGTTATCGCGGCGGGCTTTCAGGAAATTTGGCGGATCATCAGCCGCTACCGTTCCTTCACCAATGCATTTTGAAAACAAAACGTCTTTGCGCAATGTTGTCGGGGTCACGTCTCGAGTCATGTGCAGCATTTTAGGCCGAGTTTCAGCAACAACTACAGTATATCACGTTAACTGGAATCGCAAGTATCTGAATAAGCTGAGTAATAAGCTTTATAATTAAGCACAGCGAGCGTCCTCCACCCGCGTCAGGGCCATTCAGTTCTGCCATAGCGGCTTGGGCGTGAGCGGTGGCGGGGGGACGTAGCGGCTGTATGGAGGCGACCTTCCGGTTTTATGAGGTCGTCCTGTGCCATTCGCTTTCCTGCTTGCCGCTCTTGCCGAAGTGCCCGACCCTCGCCGTGCCCAAGGCCAGCGCTACAGCATGCGGCATTTGCTGCTGTTCTCGGTTCTCGCCGTGCTGACGGGTGCGACGTCCTACCAGAAGATTATCGCCTTTATCGCCCTGCAGCGCGAGCGCCTGTAGATCGGCGTGGAAGATTGGCTCATCCGCAACTTCGGTGCAGGTCGTTTTCATGCTGC
>CAXSGE010000154.1:0-6208 GCA_964236715.1 uncultured Acetobacteraceae bacterium
CAGCTCCGCTCAGGCCCTTACCGTAGAAATCCGCGCGGATGCTGCCAGTGGGCCAACGTGCGGCTGCGGAGATCGCCGTCGAGCGGCTTGACCCGGCGGCCCTGATACCGGGCGCGCTGGACCAAACGGTCGAGGTCGGTGCTGCCCCCCGCGCCTCCCCGGCCATGGCGCTGCCACAATGTGAGGCCCGGGTCCATGAACACGGCCGAACCCGGCGCCACAACCGGCTTGCGCCTGCTCATAGCTTCCTCCACCAGATGGGGAGCACGGTGGAAGTCACCCGTGTCCGGGACCGCGAGAAGTCGATCATCTCCTTCCACGAGAAAAACTTGCCAAGGCCAGGGATCGTGAGATGCCGGTCGCCACCTCCCAAGTCGAGGAGCGGAGGGTCGGCTGGCGCCTCTCGCATCGTTCGTTCAACCCACCCCTCCACGGACTCCTCGTTGTCGTTGGCCGGGATCGGCATCGCGGCGGCGTAGTAGCTTTTGGACACGGTTCTTTCCTTTCGGTTCATGTGCTGCGGTCTTCGATGGTGCGGTGGAGGCGGGCGATGTTCGCGTCCGCGCTGGACGCGGCATCGCCGGTCCCACCCCGAGGCGCGTCAGGCGGACGCGGCCCGGGTGGGTCGGCAGGTTGCGGCCGCCACGTCGCAGGCATCCGGGACGGCTGCATTTTGCGAGTTCGGTCGCGGGCGAGCTTGACCGCAGCCTGGTCGGCCACGAACCGGCGGACCCGCTTCCAGGTCAGCCGGGCAGTCTCCGGGGAGGCTGGCTTGCCCTCCCGGTCGGTCAGACCAAAGGACGCCAGGCGGGAGGCGAGCGGCCCCCAGCGGATCGGCTTGCCGCCGTTCGCTTCAAGGAGCACGTCGTGGTTCTCGGCCAGCCACCAGAACAGCGAGGATCTGTCCGGTCCTTGCTGCAGGTAGCTCACGACGGCTTCGACATCCGGGCGCTTGGTCATGGCGAAAGCCTCGCCGCCCGAGGCGCAAACGGGGATACCCTCGCGCGAATGCGTCTACCTGCCGGGTCACGACCGGCTCGGGTCCGGGTCAGGACCGGCTCACGCCCGGGTCGATGCCGGGTCAATGGCGGATCAGGAAAGGAAGGTGCCATATGCCATTGCACCGGTGGTGCGGGCGGCACCGGGCGGAGGCCGCTCCTCCCCGCACGGCAGGCGCCGTTTTCGCGACTGCGGTTGCCATTCTCGCCGGGGCAAGCGGCATCCATGCCGCCACAAGCAATGCTCGCGAGGCACGAACAAGCGCGGACGGGAGCCATGCGGGAGGTCCGGCCGGCCGGCGGACCGTCATGCGAAGCAGGAACCCGCCGGAGGATCGCAGGGCACGATCCGCAGGACCCCCGGCCCGTGAGGGCCGGGAGGGGACCGGGAACGTCCATCGCCTCACCGTGCAGAACAGAGCGCCGGCAAGCAGCCTATGTGGGAGTCGCGCGGGCGGAAGGACCCTGCTCGGCGGCTGGCGTGCGCTTGAACGCCGCCTTGACCGCCTCGACGGCCACCCTGGCAAGCTCGGCCGCCTTCTCGCCCAGCTCCTCCATCTGGCTCTTGCCGTCCTTGCGGCCCGGCGTCTCGGACGCGGCCTTGCCGATCTCCGCATCCAGCTTGGCGAAGCGGGCGGCGATGGCCGCCGTGTCGCCGCGGGCTTCGGCGATGCCGTCCGCCCGCGTGCGGTCCGCCCCGTACTGGCCGACCGCGGCCGAGGCTCGGTCGAGAGCGCCGGCAAGCCCCTTCTCCCGCACGAGGTCGGCGTTGAACGTATGCCGCAGGTCGGCGTAGGGGCCACCCTCGCGCATGCCGGAGACGACGCCGGCCAGGCCATCCGGGTCGGCTTTGCCGGCCGCCTGGATCTTGCCCGTGATGCCGGCGCCCGGCCCGCGGGCGAACGCCTGCAGCGCCTGCATCGCCGCTTGCCCTGACTGCTCCGCCGCACGCAGGCCGGCTTCTTCCTCGTTGGCCTGGGCTCTTTCAACGTAACGGGCGACGCGGTCCTTTAAGGGAGTAAGCTGCTGGTCCCAAGGCGCGGGGGATGCCAGCTCCGGCTTGCGCAGGGCGGCCATGATCGCGAACGTGGCGCCCAGGCCCCTCACGGATTGGAGCTGCTCCGCCGCGGGCTGCTGGGCGGCATGGCGCTCCGCGACCGTCTCCGGCGCCGCGGCAGGGACGGCCGTGGCCGGCGCTTGCGCATCGGCCTGCCGGGGCGTCGTCGTCGCCGCCAGGGGCACCGCAGGCGTGACGGGCAGTGCCGGAGCCGCGGCAATCGGCTCCGCCCGTCTGCCCGACCGCGTCTGGTTCTCCAGGCCTTCGACCTTGCTTTGCAGGTGGGCCGACGTCTGGTCGAACGCACGCGCGATCAGCGCCGCATCCCGGCGGATCAGGCGGACGAGGGATCGGTCGTCCATCGTGGCCGTGCCCTGCAGCAGCGCCTGCATGCGTTCGTTCTGCAGGCCCGGACTGGTCGCGGCGAGCGCGGTCATCTCCGTCCGCAGCCCGTCCGGCATCCTGATCCGGACCGACGGTCCCGCCAGCTTCTCGACATCCTGCAGGGCGTAGGCCACCTTGGTGCGGAACATCGGGTCATCGGCGCGGCCGGGCATCTCCGCCTGGGCAGCGACCGCCCGGATCGACGCGCCCAGCGCCGGGTCCACCGATGCCACCATGCCCTGCGAGCGCTGGAGCTTGTCGATCAGGTCGTGGATCGGATCACGTGCCGGTGGCGCGGGCGATGCCGCCCCGGCTTGGGGCAGTTCGGATGCGTTGGTTGTCTCGATGCTCATTGGCGTGGTTCCCTCGAAAACGATCGCGCCTGGCGGCGCTTGCCCAAGGTGTCGGGCAAAGCAGCGCAAACGGCGCCTACCGATTTTCGGGGCGCTTGAGGTCGGCGATCAGGGACCGGGCAAGGTCGAGGGCGATGCACTCGATGGCATCATCCACATGCAGGAAGTAGGCGCTCAGGGCATCGATCTTGGCCTGTTTGCCAGCAGGGTGGTGCGCCGGCATCTCGATGATGCTCCAGGCGATCGACCGCCACTCGGCACGCAGTTGACGGGCAGACGCCCGCAGGTTCTCGGCGTCCTCTTCCGGGAACAGGGCGTCCAAGGCGCTCATCTTCCGCCCGAACTCCGTCACGCACCCTGCAAAGATCCTGCAGGCCTCGGTGAGGTGCTTGTCGGAGGTGTTCTCTCCTTTGCCCGCGTGGCAAGGTGAGGTAAGTTCCTTGATAGCCTGGGACATCGGATGATCCTGCATCTTGGGTGAGGCCGAACGCGCGGGGCATTCCGCACGTCCGGCTGCCGTTCCCTGTGGAACGGCATTAATAGTGCCAGGATGTGGATGTGACCGCAAGCAAAGACGGCATCAAAATAGCCATTTCAGCCGCGCAGGTCAGGGCAGGGCGGGCGCTGCTGGCCTGGTCACAGGACCGGCTTGTGCAGGCGAGTGGGGTGCCCAAGCGTACCTTGGCCCGCCTGGAACTAGGGGAGGGCGACCCTCAACGGCGCACGATGGATGCGATTCGCGCAGCGCTGGAAACCGCCGGAGTCGAGTTCACGAACGGCGACGCTCCCGGCGTGAAGATGGCCCGGCCCAGCAATCGTGAGTGAACAGAAAGAAGTCAGCCTCGCCTGATCGAGTGTGCCCGTCGTGCTCGCAGGCGACAGGACGAGGAACAGGCTGCTTCAGCTCCGAACAGAGAACATTCATCGACGCAGGGCTGCATAGGTGCATAGGGTGGCGCTATATTAGCGCCTGCATAGGTGCATAGGGTAGCGCCAGATGGCACGGGTTCCGATCACAGAGGCAGCACGGCTGCTGGATTTGTCGCCGGACAGCATCCGGCGCCGTATTCGCAAGGGTAAGCTTCCGGCATCGCGGGACAACCGGAGCCAATGGTGGGTTGAGGTTCCCGACAACCTGCCCCATGCACCTGCGCCAGATCGCCAGGGTGGCGCCACCCTGGCGCCACCCTATGCACCTATGCACGTGCCTATGCAGACGTCGGATGCCGCTTTGATCGATGCCTTGCGCACGCAGGTGGCGGGCATGACAGCACAGCTTGACCGGGCAGAGACCGAACGGCGCACCGACCGAGCCGAGTGGCAGGTCGAGCGGATTGCGGCCCAGGCTGAACGTGCCAGGCTACTCGCCATAGTCGAGACTTTGGCGATACGGCCGGAACCCGATCCCGTCCCGGTCGCGGACACCGGGCGAAGCTTTGCCGAACGGCTGCGCCAGCTGCTGTTGATCGGGAAGGCACGAAGCTGATCGGCTCCACCAACACAAGAGGTGCCGCTCGTGTCTGACGTTCTTGACCGCATGCGCCGGAACCCAGCCGCCGACTGGACCATCGCCGACGTGGCAGCCGTTTGTGCCCGGCATGGCGTGCGTTGCGTCCCGCCCTCGGGCGGAGGATCGCACCACAAGGTTTCGCATCTCTCGCAGCGGGACATCCTGACCATCCCTCGCGCACGTCCGGTCAAGCCGGTGTATATCCGCAAGCTCGTGAAGTTCATCGAAGCCGTTGAAGGAGGCACAGGTGCCCCATCCTGACTACCCGGTCCTGATCGAGGCCTTGGCTCCTGAGGACGGTGGCGGCTACCTGGCGACCGTTCCAGACCTGCCAGGCTGCATGTCCGACGGCGAGACGCGGGAACTGGCCGCCCGCAACGTGGGCGATGCGATCAACGCCTGGATCGAGGAAGCCTCTACCCTTGGCCGGCCGATCCCTGTCCCCTCACGGCACTTGGTTTCAGCCCAAGGCTGACCGAGAGCATCAGGAAGTGTGGGATATTCACGCCGCGGCGGCTTGAGCCGCCTCGGTTCCATTGTCGTTGACCAGCCCCGGATACCAGCGCTCGAACAGCGGCCGGAGCGTGCCGTCGAGCGTCCGCGTTCGGGTTTGCAGCAGCAGGTGCGCACCGCGCTTGGTCCACTGCATCTGCTGACGCTTGGCGAAGCGCTTGCTAATCACAGCGTTCACCGTGCTCTCGGCCAGGCATGAGGAAATGCGCTCGCCCGAGCGGAACCGCTCGCCGTAGTTGATCAGGCTGCCGGCGTTGCTGGCGATGTAGACGGCGAACTCGTGTGCGGCGCGCTTGAACTTGCCCAGGTTTGGATAGCTCACTTCCAGATCGTCCACGTCGTCCTCGAAGAACGCGATCTCCTCACCGGCCCGATACTGGTTGCCGTGCCAGAGCAGCCACTTGATGCTTTCGACTGAGGCAAGCAGGCGGGCGCCCTCGGCATCGTCGTGTTGCGCAACGCCGCGGGCGTACTGGCTCAGAACCGTGAGGCGCATGGTGATGTGGAACCAGTCCAGCACGTGTTCGGCTTCCGGGGTGACCAGCTCCGTCAACGCTCGCACCTCTTCGCCGCCATTGGTCAGGAAAGTCACGTCCTGGTTGGCTTGCAGCCCCTGGCTCTTCAGCACCTCGAACAGCCGGCGCTTGGGTTTCTGATCGTAGCCATGTACCAGGCCGAGGTAGCGCGGGGCGCGATCCTCCGGCACCGAGCGGCCGACGATCAGCTCGAAGTTGCTTTTCCGGTCGTCCCAGTTGCGGACATAGCCGCCGTCGAGAGCCGCCACGATGCGGCCTTCCGGGATCGGCAGCGCCTCCCATTCGGCCGGGCAGCCGTCGATGAAGCAGGGCCGCTCCTCGCCCAGCTCGGCTTCCACCCGTTCCGCCACAAGGAGGGCATGTTCCCGCACGGTCGTCCGGTTCGCACCAGACGTGATTGGCAGCACATCGGCCAGGAGCCCGGCGGCCGCGGCATACGGCACGAGCGACGACCAGCGTGCTTCCAGGTAGAGCCGTTCGGGCGCGACGTGGCTGGAGATCAGGTCCCGAAGCGGCGACACGGTGGCCGGACCGTCCGCAGGCTGGCACAGGCAGCGGTGTAGGCGCGGACTGTCCAGCTCGACATCGCCGTAGAGCGTGCGGAACACGAGCGGGTAGCTGCCCTTGCTGCGACGCCGTTCGCCACAGGCCGGGCAGCACCGACGTTTCTGCGACCAGGTTGCTGCTTGAGCCAGAACTGTCCGGGCCTGGACGGCTGCCAGCATGGCTTTGCTCTCGGCGATTGAGAGACCGAGGTTTTCCGGGCGCTCGGTCGCCTTCTCAAACGCGGTCACTTCCTCGGCTGGGCCGATGGCGCCGTCATCGCCGGTGATCTGGAGCAGGATGCTGACACGCAT
>CAXSGE010000155.1:0-6142 GCA_964236715.1 uncultured Acetobacteraceae bacterium
GCATCGATGTGCCAAAGTGCGGGTCGTGAGAACCGGCAGAAAGGGAGCCGCCCGCGATGAGCATTGCCATGATCGGCCTCGATACGGCCAAGTCGTTTTTCCAGGTCCACGCCGTGAACGAGGCCGGAAAGGTGGAGATCAGGCGCAAGCTGCGACGGAGCGAGCTGATCGCGTTTTTCGAGAAGCAGGAGGCCTACACGGTCGTCATGGAGGCGTGCGGCGCGGCGCATCATTGGGCCCGTGTGCTGACCGGCCTTGGACACGACGTGAAGCTGATCGCGCCCGAGGCGGTCAGGCCTTTCGTAAAGAAGGGCAAGAAGAACGACGTGGCCGACGCGGCCGCGATCTGCGAGGCCGCATCCCGGCCGGACGTGAGGTTCGTGCCGATCAAGAGCTTGGAGCAGCAAGGCGTCCTGGCTCTGCATTCGGCGCGGTCCTTGCTCGTCAAGCAGCAGACGATGCTGGCCAACGCCGTGCGTGGCCTGGCCGCCGGATTCGGCCTGACCGTTCCATTGGGCATGGGCAAGCTCACGGAGCTCAAGCAGCTCGTCGATGCGGACAAGACCGTTCCCGAGGCCGCGCGGCAGGTGGTCACGGGATTGCTTGACCAGGGCCGCTGGCTGGCTGAAAGCATCAAGACGTTCGAGGCGGAGATCGTGGCCCACGCCCGGCGCGACGACGTCGCACGCCGCCTGGCGACGATCCCCGGCATCGGCCCGATCACCTCGTCCCTGATCGCGGCGACGGTCGCCGACATCGGCGTGTTCCAAAGTGCGCGGCACTTCGCCGCCTGGCTGGGTTTGGTGCCGCGGCAGCATTCGACGGGCGGGAAGGTCGCAGCCGCAGCAGAAGCTCTGGCGTGACGGTCTGGCGCACATGGTAGGCGGGCGCAAGCCCGGCTAGTCCGGCAGGAAGCGCTGATCAGCGTGATGGGAAAGGCTGTGGTCAAGACAGTTCAGGCGATGCCGTTGATGCCCCTGTGCCTTGAGCACGCCGTGGAGATTGGCGCCTGACACGCAAGCGCACACCCATGATGGCCAGCGGCAAGCGCCGCACAACAGGCCGGACATAAGGGCGCAACTGACCGGACTTCCCCAGCATTGATCAGCAGCGGTTCGTAAGAGAATGCAAAGACGTTTCGGTGACTGCAAAGCACCGATCGACCACCGGTGATACGGCACGGCGCCGGCTCATTGTATTGCGTTACGTGACGGAAAACGTTCTATGCCAGGAGAAGGAGGAAATCGCCATCGTCGACCGGATGACCGACGCGACGCAAAACTATGCTGTGGCGGGACAGATAAGCGTTGCCTCTCCGGACCCGTCCACATAAGATGGCCGAGGCGCTGCTGTCGGCTTGGCAGGCCATCAACGGACAGATCAGCACGCTCAGCCGTCGCCTCATCGTCATGGCCCGCCAGGATCAGAGTGTGAAGCGCTTGATGACGGCGCCCGGCGTTGGCGTCCTGGTCGCACTGGCCTACGTCAGCGTCATCGATGATCCGCAGCGCTTTGCGAAGTCGTCCAGCGTTGGCGCCTATGTCGGCCTGACGCCGCGACGCTTCCAGTCCGGCGAGGACGACTACACCGGCCACATCTCGAAGCACGGTGACGCGTTGCTGCGCACCTACCTGTTCGAGGCGGCCGGGATCATCCTGCACCGGGTTGCAAAATGGTCCGCCTTGAAAGCCTGGGGCACCCGGTTGGCAAAGCGGATCGGCGCCAAGAAGGCCACCGTCGCCGTAGCCCGCAAGCTCGCCGGCATCCTGCATCGCATGTGGAAGGACGGCAGCGAGTTTCGCTGGTCAGCCCAGGACGTGCCGGCAGCATGAACATCGACACCGAATAGCGACTGCACACGGGATCCGCCGGCAACGGCGGGACGGTGTCCCTCGAGGGCACCGGGCGCTGGCCATCGCGTGGGCACCATTGCGGCCCTGGCCCTCATGGGTGAGGTCGACCGCGTAGTTGACATCAGGAGGCCAACGCTTCCGACGCCATCATGCGGCGGCATACGCCGACCGCGCAGAGAACCATGATCCGACAAGGGCCACCCATCACCAGCGCGAAATCTCAGCAAAGAGCTTGACCCATGAACCCGCCATAAGAGAACGGTGCCGCACGGAAAGCGTGACGGGGCGCCTGAACAGCATGAAAATAAGGCGCGCCGGACATTGACGCCGGGCTACAAAACGGCATCCAGGAGCCAAAGCTTCAGACCGGCCCAGAACAATGCGGTGATGTGATTGCATGAGTATTTTCCGAGGCTGCTGCACCCAGCCGCCCAACGATATCATCTATTGATCCCGGTTTTCCTCCCCTGCACTTGGAGCCATGGCGTGAGCGACGACGAGCGTGTCCGCACCGGACTTTTTCTTCGGTCCGCTTTCCAGCGGTTCGGCATGTGCTGCAGCCGGGCGGGAACCGGCATCAGCTATCCACCCCGAATGCAGCGCTTCGACAGACCCATTGATAGCCTTGTCGGTTACGAAAGCCACACCGGAGCCGCCGCGCGAACTGCCGGAGGCGCCAGTATTCAACAGCATCGCGCACCTCGGCCCGAAGCGGTGTCTCAAGGACAATCTGGAGCGGATAGGCGGCGAATGGCTGGACCGCCCGGCCAGTGGCGACCTTCTCACCTTGGTTCATACCAGGGTCGGCAACGTCAAGGTGAAAGTCTCGATGGTGCCCGAGGTGGCTGGCGCCCGCCCGATCAGCAGTTCCATGAATCTCCACAGCGTCGCCGACATGGACTTCGATGTCGTACGCTGCGCGTTGGCGGTCGCCAAGACCAGCTCCGGCTGCTTTACCGAGGCCGAGCTTGGCACCAACGCCCTGGGCCACCTGCCGCAGCATCTGGTCGGCCTGCTCGACCCCAAGAACATCGTGCTCAACATCCACCACGCCTACGGCCGGCCGGAGTTCAAGCCGGCGCACTGTGCCACGTTCCCCACCAGCCCCTCCACCACGGCCGACATCGAGGGCGTGCTGATCCACGGCCTCCAGGGCGTGCGCCCGCTGTCCGTGCTGCTGCAACCCTGCAGTTGATCGAGAAGACAGCCACGCGGTCTCCCGCATCGTCTCCGGTGCTTGCTGCCGCCATCCTGAGGACAACGGGATGAGGTTCGCAGAAGTTGACATCTTGGGCGTCTATGTCTCGCCGATGGCGCCGATGCTGCTCGCAGCGTGGGTGGCGACCCTGGTGATGCAACGTCTTGCCGACCGCATCGGGCTGCTGCACCACGTCTGGCACCCGGCGCTATTCGTGTTCTGCACCTACTTGATCGTGCTCGCGACCATCGTGCTTGCAGTGGCGGCATGAACGCATCCCCCAGACTTGCCGCACTCAATGAGGTATCACCACCAGCCCAGGAACCCTCCCAGGAATTGGTGGATATTGCCAAGGACACCCAGGCGCCATCGAGACTGCGGAAACTCCCGGTGTTCCTGACCTTGATTGCCGTGGTGGCGGCCCTGCCGGCGTGCTGGGTCATCTGGGACATCTTCATGGCCGCGCCTTGGACGCGCGACGGGCGGGTACGGGCCTACACGGTCTCTATCGCGCCGGAAGTCTCCGGGCGGATTATAAAGCTGCATGTCACGGACAACCAGTTCGTCCACAAGGGCGACGTGCTGTTCGTGATCGATCCTACGGATTTCGCAATCGCCGTCAGCGTCAACCAGGCGCAGGTGGAGCAGGCAAGGTCGGACATGGACAACAAGCGCACGCAGGCCGGCCGGCGGCAGCAACTGACGACGCTCTCGACCTCCACGGAGGAGAAGCAGAACTACACCAGCGGGGCCGCCACCTCCGCTGCGTCGTTCCAGCAGGCGCTGAGCAACCTCGCGCAGGCGCAGGTGAACCTGAAGCGCACGCGCATCCTGTCGCCAGTCAATGGCTGGGTCACCAACCTGCTGGCCCATCAGGGCGACTACGCCACGACCGGACAACGCAACATCGCGGTCGTCGATGCGGACTCCTTCTGGATGGACGGCTACTTCGAGGAGACTGCCCTTGAGGACATCCATGAGGGCGACCCGGCCACCATGCGGCTGATGGGCCATGGGCGGCAGACGCTGCACGGCCATGTGCAAAGCGTTGCCCGCGGCATCGAGGTCACCAACGCGCTGCCGGACCAGGCCGGGCTTGCCAGCGTCAACCCGATCTTCACCTGGGTCCGCCTGGCGCAGCGGGTGCCGGTCCGCATCGGCATCGACGGGGTGCCGGACGGCGTGCGTCTCGTTGCCGGCCTGACCGCCTCGATACAGATCGACCAGCCGGGGCGAACGCTGGGCCGGCAGCTATGGGATTGGTGGCCATGGACGAAGCCTGATGCTCAAGGGGCTGTGCCGTCGAAGTAGTCCGCGTGGGTGCGAAGGGCGTCTGCGAGGTTGCGAATGCTGGCACGGGCGTGCAACCGAAGGTTCCCGCCTGGGACGGAGGCGGGCACGTCCGCCAAGGCCCCGTCGAACCTGGCCAGGGCCGCCACAGTGCCCGCGCTGTCCTCCGCGGCCAGCAGCGCGAGCGCCGGCTCAAGCCGGGCTGCAAGATCGAAACGGTGGGCAACCATCCGCAGGCGGATGATGTCGTCACCCACGGCGAATGCGGTGATTAGCTGGGCGCGCTGCGTGGGCGTTGCCACCTCCGGCAGAACGGCAAAGCGGCCGTAGATGCGCAGCCTCCACGCATCGGCCTTGAATGGTCCTGATCCCTGCGCAAGGCGGCGGACCTCGCGCAGCGTAGCGGTGAGCAGGCGCGCCGCGCGTAGGGCCGGAGGCACCGGGGGAACGAGGCGGAGCGCTATGGCAGCGAGCACGCAACCGCTCACGATGGGAAGCGCAGCGTTGTAGAATGCCAGGGTGTCGTAGGACGGCTCGTTGGCCACGCCCAGGAGTGGGACGAAGTTGAACGTGGCTGGGCCAAGGACGGCCTTGAGCGAGGGCACCTGCGACAGAACGGCCATCGGCACCAGGAACAAGGACAGCGACAGGGCGAAGCTGATCCAGCCCTGCTGCGCGGGCTGGACGGCAAACTTCAGCACCCCTGCCAGCACGGCTGCGATAGCCACGCCAGCCGCAAAGCCGAACGCGGCGGCGTAGGCCTCTTCGTTCTGCGGCGAGAGCAGGATCACGGTGATGAAGCTGAACGTGATCAAGGAGGCGCCGCCTGGCCACGCGGTCATGATCCAGAATACCGCAGCCGCGGCAATGGTCAGGAAAACGCGCAACGCGTTGACGAGCGGCGGCAGCAGGTCCGGCACGTTCCATGCGTTGCGGGTGTGGACCCTGGTCTCCTTGCCGGGGGTCAACAGCAATGCAACGGCATTGGCGGATTGGGCGAGGGCGTGGAGGCCTTCGGCAGTCTCGTCCAGCATGAGCCTGGTCGAGGGGTCGGAGGTCGGCTCCGCGGCGAGGGCCATGGCTGCGGTGGCGCATACGTCGCGGGCGCAGGCAGCGTTGACCAGAAGGTGAAGCGCCTCACGACCTGGCTGTGCATCGCGCATGGCCGCCGGCAGCGCCCGGCGCACGGACCCGGCAGCGTTGCGCGCCTGGTCGGGAGGCAGCAGGGTGAGATGCGCCGAAGCCGAGCGCCAGGCGGCCAAGGCGCCGAACAGGCCGTCCACCCCTGCCTGCAGCGTCCGCTGCTGGCGACGCAGGTCGGACGCCTCGCCCAAAGCCTGGTCGATCAGGGGGGACAGCGCTGTCACACGCTTGACCAACACCCGGCGGGCCTGCCGAGTATCCTGCTCCGCTGTGCCGGCAGCCGCTAGGTTCCTCGCGAGATCGTCCAGCGTTTCGGTCGCGATAGCTGCTATCTTGACCCCCAACTGTCGACGCGAGCGGCCGAAGGTCGTCAGGGACACCACCAGGGTCGCTGCCACGACTCCGAGCGAAATTTCGCTCGCGCGCGCCACGGCCAGGTTGAACGCCTGGTCCGGGCTGTTCAGGGCATCGCCGGCGATGATCGCCGCCGTGTAGCCGGACAGCGCCGCTGCGTAGGCGGCGAAGTTCTGCAGGAGGGTGTTGACGAAGGCGCAAGCCGCGCCCCATAGCGCCAGGCCGAAGAGGAAGCCGATGCGGTCCTGTGGGAAGCAGGCGGTCAGCAGGACGATGAACACGGCGCCAGTCAGGGTGCCAACCA
>CAXSGE010000156.1:0-6127 GCA_964236715.1 uncultured Acetobacteraceae bacterium
CGGCGGAGGCGCGCTTCACCCAGATCCAGCGCGTGGTCGACCTGATCATCAAGGCATTGACGCCGGTGCTGCCCGACCGCTGCACGGCGGGCAACGCGGCGACGCTGTCGTTCGCAGCGTTCTCCGGCGTGCGGCCCTCCGGCGAATACTGGGTGTTCCTGGAGGTGAACGAAGCGGCGATGGGCGGACGGCCGGGCTCCGACGGGCCGGACACGGTCGAGGAGCTGATGCGCAACACGCGCAACAACCCGCTCGAAGACCTCGGCATGCATTTGCCGCTGATCTGCGACCGCTATGAGATGCGCGACGACGTGTTCCCCGGCCCTGGCAAGTTCCGCGGCGGCATGGGCGTGATCAAGTCGCAGCGTTTCCTGGGTGCCGGCTCCGTCACCCACGAGTCCGACCGCCACGAGGACAAGCCCTGGGGCGTGTTCGGCGGTGGCGAGGGCCATGGCGGCCGGCTCGAGATCTATAACGCGCATGACCCGGCCGCCATCACGCAGCACCCCGCCAAGTTCTCCGGCCTGCGCACGGCCGCGGGCGACGTGATGTCCTATTTATCGCCATGTGGTGGTGGCTATGGCAATCCGATGGAGCGCGACCCGCAGAAGACCTTGGACGACATCCTCGACGGCTATATCACCCCCGAACACGCTGCCGAGGTCTACGGCGTGATGGTCGATCCCGTCGACGACGGCTTTGGCTGGGCACTGAATTTGGCGGAGACTGAGGCTCGGCGAAGCGCAATGGGTTAGTGGGTGATGGACGGGCCTCGGGGTCTAAATCGCGGTCTGCTGTCTTTGGCTATAGGAGCGACGTATCGGGCCGGTCCCTCGTTCTCCGGATGGTCGATGCCCGACAAGGCCAGCAAGGCGCGTCGCTATAAGATGGTGCGGGCGCACAGCATGGACACCAACTGGCCGAACTTCGCCCGCGTCGCGTGAGCGCAGGCAGCGTTGAGATCACTGCATGTGTCACACCGATCCGTGCAACACGGCCCTTGGCGTTCTCCATCATCCCGCAATAGGACGAGGACAGGTGTCCCGATGCAGACCACCCGGCTTCAGATCGGACGCCGTGCGTTTCTCGCGACTGGGCTTGCCGTTGCCGCCGCGCCTACCGGTTCAGCGCTGTCCGAGACACCGCCTGTGGAGGACGACGCTCACCGCTACCGTCCGGTGCTGCACTACGCCCCGCGCACTGGGTTTATGAAAGACCCGAACGGGCTCGTTTTCCACGATGGCGAGTGGCATCTATTTTACCAGTATAAAACCCATACGAGCCCCGGGCCGGGCGCCAGCACTGGGGCCACGCGGGCAGTTCCGACCTGCTGCACTGGCAAGACTTTCCGATCACCCTCGACGAGACCGCGGCGGGGCTGGCCTTCAGCGGCAGCGCGGTATTCGACGCGGGCAACACCGGCGGGCTATTCGAAGCGGGCAAGCCGGGCCTCGTCGCAATCTACACGCGTGCTTCGCCCGGATACCAGCCTGCGCCCGGTGCTAGACAGGCCCGCGGGCCTGCTGTCCGGTGGCGAGCAGCAGATGCTCGCGCTCGCTCGCGGCTTGCTCGCCCGCCCGGCGCTTCTGTTGCTGGACGAGCCGTCGCTGGGCCTGGCGCCGGCGGTTGCGCAGGAGCTGTTCGAGGCGCTGTCCCGCATGCGCGACGATGGGTTGACCTTGCTGCTGGTCGATCAGATGACCAACCTGGCCCTGCCGCTCGCCGACCGCTGCGCCGTGCTGGCCGGCGGACGGATCGGCCGGGTCGGCTCAGTTGCGGAGATGGCCGAGGCGCTGGACTATCTGGGGACCGAGGCGGCGTGGCAGGTAGCATGATGGACTGGATCGTGCAGGGCGCTTGGCTGGCCGACGGCTCCGGCCCAGTGGACGTTGGCATCGCGGCCGGACGCATCGCCGCGATCGCGCCCCGGCTGCAGGCGGACGCCCGGATGATCCCAGCGGATGGCTGCCTGCTGCTGCCCGGCCTTGTGGAAACCCACGTGCATTTGGACAAAACGTGCATCTTGGACCGCTGCCCGGTTTCTGAGGGCTCGGTCGCAGAGGCGGTGCGCCTCACCTCCAAAGCCAAGGTCGGGTTCACGCCGGAGGACGTCTATGCCCGAGGACAGCGCACGCTGGAGCGCGCCATCGGCTGGGGCACGACCCGCATGCGCACCCACGTAGAGGTGGACCCCGGCGTCGGCCTGCGCGGATTCGAGGGGGTGCAGCAGTTGGCGCGCGACTACGCGTGGGCCATGGACATCGAGCTCTGCGTGTTCCCGCAGGAGGGCCTGCTGAACAATCCGGGCACCGACGAGCTGCTGGTCGAGGGCCTTCGCCGCCGCGCGCGGGTGATCGGCGCGGTGCCTTATATCGACACTGATCCGCGCGGACAGATCGACCGCATCTTCGCGATCGCGCGCGAATGGGACGTGGACATCGACATGCATCTGGACATGGGCGACACGCCCGAGGGCATGCAGGTCGAATACGTCTGCCGCAAGACCGAGGAATACGGCTGGGGCGGGCGGGTCGCGGTGGGCCACGTGACGCAGATGTCCCTCGTGCCGCCGGCCCGGTTCGCGGCGCTCGCAAAGACCCTGGCCCGGGCCGGCGTGGCAGTGACGGTGTTGCCCGCAACCGATCTTTTTCTAATGGGCCGCACGCACGACCACGCTGTCCCACGCGGCGTCGTGGTGGCAGAGCCTTTGCGGGCCGCCGGCGTCGTTTGCTCGATCGCGACCAACAACGTGCTGAACCCGTTCACGCCGTACGGCGATGCGAACCTGCTGCGGATAGTCAACCTGTATGCCAACGTCTGCCATGTCGCCCGCCCGGCCGAACTCGCCGGCTGCCTGCAGATGGTGACGACCGACGCCGCCCGGCTGATGCGCATACCCGAGTATGGCGTGCAGGTTGGGGCGTCGGCCGACCTGGTGCTGCTGGACGCCCCGGATGCCGCAGCGGCGGTGGCAGAACTTGCCCAGCCATTATGGGGCATGAAGGGCGGGCGCATGAGCTTCACGCGCCGTCGCCCGACCCTG
Organism: uncultured Acetobacteraceae bacterium; assembly: GCA_964236715.1. Lineage (GTDB taxonomy): Bacteria > Pseudomonadota > Alphaproteobacteria > Acetobacterales > Acetobacteraceae > CAHJXG01. The sequence continues at coordinate 3,044 of CAXSGE010000156.1, forward strand.
CACCCGCCGCAAGCCTAGGAGAAACCTATGACCCTGCTCAACGTCCCGGTCATCGACCTGACCCCGTATCGCGACGGCACGGACAAGCTGGCGGTCGCCCATGCCGTGGACCGCGCCTGCCGGGAGATCGGCTTCCTGGTGATCAGCGGCCACGGCGTGCCGGCCGAGCTCGTCGAGCGGACCCGGGCTGCGGGCCGCGCCTTCTTCGACCTGCCGCTCGCGGAAAAGCAGCGCGTGGCCCGCCCCGCCGCCACCGTGGCGCGCGGCTACATCGGCATGGAGGAGGAGAGCGTCGGCCGCGCCCGCGACCCGAACGCGACGGCCGGCGACCTGAACGAGAGTCTGATGGTCGGCCCGGTCGATGCCCCCGACGCAGCCTATGCCGCTGCCGGCGGCCTGCATTTCGCGCCGAATCTCTGGCCGGCCGAGCCGCCGGAGCTGAAGCAGGCGTGGAGCGAGTACTACCGGGCCATGGGCCATCTGGCCGAGACGTTGATGCGCATCTTCGCGCTGGCGCTCAGTCGCGACGAGCACTTCTTCGACGCGCTGATCGATCGTCACATCAGCCGGCTGCGGGTGCGCAATTACCCGGCGCCGGCGTCGCCGCGGCTGCCCGGACAAATCCGCGCCGGCGCCCACAGCGACTACGGCAGCCTGACAATCCTGTGTACGGAGGACCGCGCCGGCGGGCTGCAGGTCTGCAACGCCAAGGGCGATTGGGTCGATGTGCCGATCCTGCCCGACACGTTCATCGTCAACATCGGCGACCTGCTAGCGCGCTGGACCAATGACGAGTGGGTCAGCACCCTGCACCGCGTCGTCAACCCGCCCGCCGGCGCCGGGGCGGCGAGCCGGCGGCAGAGCCTGGTCTTCTTCCACAACCCAAACTACGACGCCACCATCGAGAGCCTGGTTGAGGGTGCTCCCAAGTATTCGCCGACGACATCCGGGGCGCATCTTGCACGGCTGTTCGCCACTACCCAGAACCCCGTTGGCACCGCCACCCAGTGATGCCTTGAGCTTGGATGCTCGACCTATGCCCACATGACCTGAACCCCGCCATCGCTGGGGTCACAACCCGGATTGGCCGCGGGCGCATCCACTGCCGACGCAGCATGCCTGGGCGGTGCGGACCTTGCTGGATGCCGGCACGACGCTGGTGGGCAAGACGGTGACGGACGAGATCTCGCTTCGTATCCTTGGCGAGAATGCGTTCGGCGGCACGCCGGTGAACCCGGCCGCGCCAGGCCGGGCGCGGAGCGGCTCCGGCCGGCTCTGCGGCCGCAAATCAGAACGCGTGCTTCATCCAGGCTGGCGTGTGCGACTGCTCAGGTCCTGCGAGTGCCAGCGGTCTTGGCGCTGAAATCCACTGTGGCAAATCGCTGAAGTCGACTTCGGAAAACAACACCTGTTGTGCCCGACCAGGATGTCGATGCGGCCTTGAGCGTTCTGTATGGACGCTTTCTCTGCGGCTGGGGCACATCAAAGGGGCACCTCCAAAGGTTAGCATCCGCTTCAGCATGGCACAGCATTTGCGTTCTGTGTTTGGTTTGCAGAAGCTTTACTAAGGCGAAAGCTTTGAAGTTCGAGACTAGAAAAAGGTTTGTTGGAGGCCTGGCATGATCCCGACCGATTTCGATTATGCCCGCCCCGCCTCCGTGGGCGAGGCGCTCAGCCTTCTGAGCCGAGCCGGCGCAATGCCGCTGGCAGGGGGTCAGAGCCTGGTGCCCCTACTGTCTGATCGCAGCGTCACGGCGGACCTGCTCGTGGACATCAGCCGCCTCGCTGAGCTTCGCCAGGTCCACTTGACGCGAGAGCACCTGTCGGTTGGCGCGGCGGCCAGCCTCGGCTCCCTGATGACGCCGGAGCTTGCAACGGCCGTCCCCCTTCTCGCCACGGCGTTGCTGTCCGTCGGCTCGGCCGCGGTCCGCAGCCGGGGAACGCTCGTCGGCAACCTCGTGCGTGCGAGTCCCAACGGCGAACTGCCCGTTGCGGTCGTGGCGCTCGACGCCAGCTTGGTGCTGCGTAACCTCGATGGCGAACGCGTGCTCGGAGCGCAATACTTCTTCCTCGGCCCCCATCGGACGGCGCTCGGAGCGGGCGAACTCGTGACCGAGCTGCGCATCCCGCTGAATGCGGCCGGCCGAACGGCGGGCGCCTTCGCCGAGGTTGCCGCCCCGGCTGGGGCGCCACCGCTCTGCTGCGCAGCGGTTCACCTGCAAACCGACGCGAGCGGAGTGGTCAGCAAGGCACGGATCGTGGCGGGCGGTGTCACGGGTGTTCCGGCGCGCTGTCCGGAACACGAGGCGTCCGTTGTCGGACATCCGATCCACGAGGCGCCCGCACGGATTGCCAACGTCGCCACCTCCCTGCAGCCCTCCCCCGAACTGCCGGACGCGGCCTATGCGCTCGACGTGCTCCCCATCCTGATCCGCAGGGCAGCGTCTCGGGCCGTTGCGCAAATCAAAGGATTTTTGGCATGACCTCGCCCGTGACGTCCATCGCGCTGACGGTGAACGGCCAGCGCACCGAATGCGCGGTCCGACCCCGGCTGCTGCTGACGGAACTGCTGCGCGACGAGCTGCGCCTGACCGGAACGCATGTCGGCTGCGGCACCGGCGCCTGCGGCAGTTGCACCGTTCTGCTCGACGGCGAACCCGTCCGTGCTTGCCTGGTTCTGGCCGTGCAGGCAGACGGGGCGGCCGTTGAAACGATTGAAAGCGTCGGCACGCCCGAAAGCCTGCATCCCGTCCAGGCCGCCTTTCGCGCCCACCATGCCCTGCAATGCGGCTTCTGCACGCCCGGGTTCATCATGTCCGCAGTGGCCCTGTTCCGGCGCTCGCCCCACGCGAGCGAGGCCGAGATCGCTGCCACAATGCAAGGCCACCTCTGCCGCTGCACCGGCTACCGCAACATCGTGGACGCGCTGCACGCGGTCGCCAACGCGGGGGAACGCTGACATGGCCGCAGGCCGTTTGGTCGGAACGCCGGTTCCGCGGCTGGAAGACGCGCGGCTGCTGCTCGGCCAGGCGCGCTTCGTGGCCGATCTCGAAGCGCCTCGCATGCTGCACATGGCCGTCGTCC
>CAXSGE010000157.1:0-6122 GCA_964236715.1 uncultured Acetobacteraceae bacterium
GGGGACCAGCGTGGTCAACCGATACCTGCAGCACTGGGACGGATCGAACCTGTTCGTAATCGGCGCCTCGGCTTTTCCTCAGAACGCCGGCTATAACCCGACGGGAACGGTGGGCGCCCTGGCCTACTGGTGCGCGGATGCGATCAAGACAAAATACCTCAGGAACCCCGGCGCAATGGTGCCGGCATGAGGCGCACCCTGCTTGCGGCCGCAGCGGTTCTGGCGCCGACGGCGGCTTGGGCTGATGGCGCGCAGGATTTCAGCCGGCTCGAGCGCGGCAAGTACCTCGTCACCATGGGCGATTGCGTCGCCTGCCATTCCGCCCCGGGCGGCCAGCCCTTCGCGGGCGGGCGGGCGATCGAGACGCCGTTCGGCAAGCTCGTCTCCCCCAACATCACGCCGGACGTGGAAACCGGGCTGGGCGCCTGGACCGACGAGGACTTCGTCCGCGCCATGCGCGAGGGCATCGACCGCGAGGGCAAGCACCTCTACCCGGCCTTTCCCTATGTGTATTACACGCATGTGACCCGTGACGACGTCGTTGCGATCCGCAACTATCTTGCGACGTTGCCGTCGGTCAGGAACAAGGTGGTCAGCAACCAGCTTCCGTTCCCGATGGACATCCGGGAGAGCCTGGTCGCCTGGAACGCGGTCAACTTCAAGGCTGGCGAGCTGCAGCCGGACCCGAAGAAGCCGGCGGACTGGAACCGCGGCTCCTACATCGTCAACGGGCTGGAGCATTGCGGGCTGTGCCATACGCCTAATACCAAGCGCCCTTTGCGATGACCGGTCTTTATCAGCGTTGCTGCCCCGAAAACGCCCGCGATGATGACGCTTGAAAACGGTCAACACATCGGGCGCTTAGTATAAGACCGCGATCGGCGGGGACGACACCAGCCGCTTCCTGCAAGGCGCGGCGGTCCAAGGCTGGTATGCGCCGAACATCACCGGCGACGTGCGGGATGGCATCGGAGGCTGGCCGGTGGAGCAGATCGCCGAGTACCTCCGCACCGGCCACAACGCGGTCGCTGCCGCGTCAGGGCCGATGGCGGAGGAGATACAGGAGTCCTCCTCTGGCTTGTTGGAGCCGGACTTGCACGCGATCGCCGTTTACCTCAAGGATTTGCCGGGTCAAGACCGCACCGTGCGGCCTGTGGACGCAAGCACGCCGGCGATGAAGGCAGGAGAAGCCATTTACGTCGATGAGTGCTCCGCCTGCCATGCACGCGCCGGCAAGGGGGTGGCGGGCCTGTTCCCGGCTCTCGCCGGGGTGCCCGTGGTGCAGCAGGGCAGCGCGATCAGCCTGAGCCGGGTGGTGCTGCAAGGCGCGCGCAGCGCGGTAACAGCCGGCGCACCGACCGGCCCAGCCATGCCGGCCTATGGCTGGAAGCTGTCGGACCAGCAGGTCGGTGACTTGCTAACATACGTCCGCAACAGCTGGGGCAACGCCGCTGATGCAGTGTCGGCCAGTGACGTGAAGGGCGTCCGGTCGCAGCTGTCCAAGCAGGCGGCGGCTGATTAAGAGCCTTGTGTGGACATCGGGTAATCGCGGTGGGGTATAGGTCATCCATGATGCCGCGATCAGGGCGGGTTGCCCAATTTTTGTATCAAGCAAAGCGATCAACGACCAAACTGGTCCAGCACCTGAGCAACCTCGGATACGACGTTATGCTCGTCCCAAAGGCGGCGTAGCCCGCCAGCTTGTCCGTCCAGGGTCTATCTCCTCAGCAGCAGTATCGGGATCGGGTCAACGTCATCTTCCGGCGTATGATGAGAAAAGATGCCAGACTGGATTAATGTCAGCACGATGAACAGCGGCGCCCTAGTCCGGCGCTGGGGCGCCAATTTCAAACTGAGACACCACCCGGCAATGGTAGAAGTTGACGTGAAACACGTCGTCCCATGTCGCGCCGGCGGCAGCGAGGAAGCATCCGATGTTGTCGAAGGCGTTGGCCACCTCTGGTCCCAAACGAAGCAGGCTACGTCACCTCGGAGTGGCCGGGTCATTGACCATCATGCAGCCAATTGACCTAAACAAGGAAACCATCATGCAGCTTCTCTTCGCCACCCTTTTGGCTGGCACTCTCGCTGCCTGCACTGCCGTTCGCCCCGACCCTGCTGTTTTTCCAATACTCGACGGAGGAATTCACTCTAACCCTCCTGGTCTGCATGCGCTGAGGAACGTGGCGCACAAATCGGCGGTTTTTTACGTTATAGCTGACACTGCGGGCAGCAGGGTTACCTGAAGGGCTCTTGTCGGGTTCCGTGATGGTGGAGGTAGGTGGTGTCGCAAGGGCTACGCATGAAAGTTTGTGTTGGTCAGGCATAGAACTTGCCGGCTACCCGATCAGGAGTTTGCGGTCTTATACCAGAACTCTTTGATTAGAACTTGTGCTGGTGGTTGCCTACCGATGAGCTCTAGGCAGATCCGGACAGGTCACGATTTAAGGGACTTGGTATTATGTAGCTGTTGCCACCTCTGGCGTGTTCGCGACGAGGTCTTCCCGGCCTACCCTCCTGGTCATCGGTGTCTCAGGAGAAGGTTGAATGGGCGAGCTGCCTGTCGCGGACGCGCTGCAGAACAAGCGGTCGGAGCTCGTGGGGCTGATGCGTCGACTGGAGCAGCATCTGGCGCAGTACCATGGCAGCCCGGCACACCTGGATGCGACCATGCGGCTGTTTGATCCCGGCATGCTTTCTCAGAACATTGACCCGGCCCCGCAGCGGGAGCGGGTATCGTGGTTCCGTCCCGGCGAATGCCGCCGGCTGATCTACGACGTGTAGCGCGACGCCCCGCGGCTGTTGGCGACGTGAGAGCTGGCCGAGCGCGTCATGGCAGCGAGAGGCATGCCGGCCGTCAATCATCGCACCCGTGCGCTGATCCAGAAGACCGTCCTGGCCTCGCTGTCCCGGGCGAAAGACACGGTCGAGCGCACCGAGGTGAATGGCGTGGTCAGCGGGCGAGTGTGTCAGGCGGCCTGAGCGCGTTGCCAGTAGCCGCAGAAGTCGACCGAAGGCGGGCTTCGCATCGCCAGGCCGACCACGCCATGCGTCTGCTCGCCGTTGCCGACGCGGCGCAGGTCCTCGCGCCAGGCAGCTTCCTGCGCATAGCGGACGAGGTAAGGGCCGGCGATATGGTGGTGGTGTCCCAGCTCGCCGCGGCGCAGGCGGGAGAAGTAGGCCTCTGCCCCGTTGGTGCAGGCGCCGTCGACGCTGCAGCCGTGCTGGTGGTTGACCCGCTGCATGGCGAACCGGGCGTGCAGCGGGTTCCAGGCCGGGCTCTCGTCGGCATGCACCACGGTGCCCCGGGCGATCCGCTGGCGGATGGCCGGCACGGCCGCGTCCTCGCCGGCAAACACCTGCGGCAGGGTGCGGCCGCCGCGCTCGCGCATCGCCACCACGACGCGGCGCTTGCCCGACTTGTTCCCGGCCAGCCGCCGGTCGATCCGGTCGGCAGCCCGGTTCTCCGGCCGGACGTGGCCGCCCAAATAGGCGGCATCGATCTCGACCGCACGCCCTTCGCCGCCGACCCGCAGCCCCTTCATGCTGGCCGCCCTGTTGGCTTCGCCGACATCACTCCGTGAGATCGCTTCGCGATGGCTTCGCGCAGCTTGTGCGCCAGAACGAACGCCGTCTTGTATTGCACGTCCAGATCGCGGGCGAGGGCGAGCATGCTCTTGCCTTTCACCTCGTGCAGAACACCACAACGGCCAGCAGGTAGGTCCGCAGCGGCAGCTTGTGCCAGGCGAACAGGGCGCCGGAGGTGATTGAGAAATCACCATGGCACGCCTCGCACCGCCATCGGTCATCCAGAGAACGAGGGAGCGGCCCTATACGCTTGTCCCTCGTGTGGCCGAAGCCGGCCTACCGCAATTTGTGCGCCAAGGCCGAACCGGCGACGTGTGGTTGGCAACCGCCGTGCAGCTCCCATGGCGTCAGTACTGTCACTGCGGAGGCCTCGACGCTGCGCTCCCGTCCTGCCCGGTCCCATCCGAATAAGGCTGCCGATTGAAGCGGAGCACGTCCAGCGGCTCGAACGGCGGCACGCCGCGCTCCCCTGGCAGGTCCGCCGTGCTCCACCCACCGCCGACGGCCAGGACTAAATTCGCGGTGTTTTGCAACTGCGTTGTCCTGGCCTGCGCGGACGCGATCTCGGCCAGCAGCGCCGCCTCCTGTGCCACCACCACGTCGAGGTAGGTGATCAGGCCGCCGATATAGAGCTGCTGCGTGAGGCTTTGCGCCTTGTTGGCAGCGGCCACGGCCTGGTATTGGGATCGGGTCTGCGATTGCAGGCTGGCCTGCAGCGTCAGCCCGTCCTCGACCTGCTGAAAGGCGGCCAGCACGGTCGCACGGTAGGTGTCGCGGGTCTGCGCGAACTGCGACCAGCTCTGCTGCAGTTCGGCCCGGCGCAGCCCGCCCTCGAACAACGGCAGCACGGCACTGGCGCCGATCGACCACAGGGCGTTCGGGATGCTGGCCAGGTTGAACCCGGTGTCCTGGAACCCGCCCGTCGCGCTGATGGTGATGTTGGGATAGAACGCCGCCCGCGTGATGCCGATGCTCGCGTTGGCCGCGGCCATCTGCCGCTCGGCGCCCGCGATGTCCGGCCGCCGCTCCAGCAGCTCGGACGGAACGCCGGTTGGAACGCTCGGGTTGGCCAGGGTGCCCCGCTGTTGCGGCGGAATGGAGAAGGTGCTGGGGTTGGCGCCGGCCAGGACGGCGATGGCGTGCTCCAGCACGGCCCGGCTGGCCAGGGTGACGCTCTGCAGGGCCTGGGTGGAGGCGAGCTGCGTCTGGGCGCGTGCCACGTCCAGCCCTGCGGCTATGGCGCCCCGCAGCCGGAGCTGGGTGATATCGACGGACTTCTGGTAGTTGGCGACAGCCTGCCGGTAGACGGCATTCTGGACATCCAGGCCGCGCAGCGCGAAGTAGGCGCTGGCGAGCTGGGCCTGCATGCTGAGACGGGCGTTGGCCACCAGCGCCGCGCTGGACTGGGCGAGCCGGGCCTGCTGGCGTTCGCCGTTGCGGATACGCTGCCAGAAATCGGGCTGCCACGTCGCGCCGGCCTGGACGATGTTGTTCGGCGCAACGGTGGGCGTGGTGCTTTGCGGATTCCGGAACGGGGCGTTCTTCGACTCCTTTTCGTACGATGCCTGGCCGTTGGCGCTCAGTTGCGGATACAGGCCCGAGCGCGCGATGGCGGCGGCGTCGCGGGCCTGGACATACTGCTCATACGCCGCGGCGAGGTTCGGGTTCTGCTCCACCAACTGCTGTTCGAGCTGGTTGAGCAGCGGGTCGCCGAACAGCTCCCACCACGGCCCTCGCGGCAAGGCGTCGCGGGGGGTTGCAGTCTTGAACGGCCCCTGGCCGCGCCAGTCGGCGGGCAGGACGTAGTGCGGCGGGTCATAAAGCGGCGCCAGGTCGCAGCCGCACAAGCAGGCCAGCACCCCGGCAACAGCGAAGGCCTGGCGCGGACGTGTCACTGATGCGGCCCTGGGCTTGCGGGTGCGAACGCGCAGGCCGTGGTCAATTTGCGGGTTTCGATCCGGCGCTGGCATCCGCCTGCGGACCAGAAGGAGCGGGCTGGCCGGGTTGCGGCGGGTTGGGCGGGGCCGCCGGTGGGCTGGCGCTCGGGTCCGCTCCTGCCGCCGGCTGGACGACCTTGACCTGCTGGCCGTCCAGCAAGCCCAGCGACGGGTTCGCGACCAGCTTGTCATCTGCCTTGAGTCCCGTGACGACCTGCACGTCCGTGCCGAGGTTGCGGCCGATGCCGACGTCCTGCAGCTTTACCTTGTCCCCGTAGCCGACCAGCGCGACCTGCGTGCCCTGCGTGCGGAACAGCACGGCCTGCTCGGGCACGATCAGCACGTCGGGATCGCCGGGGAAGGCGAACTGCACGCTGACGTAGGTGCCGGGCCACAGCTCGCCGGCGGGGTTGTCGAGCACAAGCTCCGTGACCACCGTGCGCGTGGCGGCGACGACTGCCTTGGCGGTGGTCAGGAACTGCAGCGCGATCCGCTTGCCCGGGTCCTGCGGCAGCGTCATCGTGGCCGTGAGGCCCGGGCGGAGCGCGTCGGAGAAGTTCTGCGGCACGGACACGAAGATGCGCAGCTTGTGCACGT
>CAXSGE010000158.1:0-6119 GCA_964236715.1 uncultured Acetobacteraceae bacterium
ACGCCAGCACAGAGCGCCGCCTGATCACGGCGTCACCCAGTTTCCAGCATAGCTCGGTCGCCACCCGCCTACCTGTTTGTTGATCGGCACGTTCGCAGCCATAGTGATGACGAGTACGATTGCGAGCATCATCACCGCAGCGACGAACCAGGGCCGGGCAACATTCGACGCGATCACGCAGCATGCCACGAGCGCGAGTAGGGGCACCATCAGCGCGAAAGGCATCGTTTTCGTGAACAGCATGTTCTCGAGCTGAAAGCGCTGCGTCCAGCTCGCCTCCGGCTGCCCGCGATCGGCATAGTTGGCCAGTGCTATTGCAACCATCTGGCCGCTGATCAGTCCCGAGCACACAACCGCAAAGATCGCCACCGCGTCGCGCCAATCGAGTCCATTCGGCATTTGAGCATCCTTTCGAGGCGACCGCACTGTATGTGAGGGGGTCTGGAGAGCAAGCGAACGGAAAACCGATGTAAGGCCGTGTCGCGCAACTTGTCGCGGAGCCTCAGCTTTGTGCGACATATATTTGCGACAGAGAAGTGCCCGGCCCGCCTGGGGCGCGGTGGCGGTCGCAGAACTTAGGAGTTATGCTACTGCACTGTAATTGCTGGTCCGGTCGGGCTTACATAGGTTTTCCGTTCGCTTGCTCCCCAGACCCCGGCTTCAACGGGCTATGCGGCTGCTTTGGTCTTGTTGGACGCTGCTGGCAGCGGAAAGCCCAGCTTCCACACCGTTCCATTGTTGGATTGGGTGTCCAGGGTGCCGCCGATCCGCTCCACCAAGCGCCTGACCAGGCCCAGCCCGTGGCGCGAACTGCCAGCCTTGACCGTGAAGCCCACGCCGTCATCCTGAAGCGTGAGCATCGCGGCGGCAGGGCTGGCGCGCACCAGGGTGACGGTGATGGTCCCTTCCCGCTCCGGGAAGGCATGGCCGTAGCTGTTCGTCACCAGTTCCGCGATGGCCATGCCAAGGGCCGACACCTCATCGAGGCCGAGCATGACCGGCTCGGCATGGCAGATGATCCGCACCGGCTGGGTCCGCTCGGTTTGCAGGCCGGGGAGGCTCGCGCACAGCGCGCGGAGGTAGCCGGCCAGGTCAACGGTTTCGCTCAGCCCGACGCCGAGCAGGCTGTCATAGACCTGCGCCAGCGTGGCCACGCGGCTGGCGATCAGGTCTATGCCCTGCCGGGCTTCGTCATTGGGCGCGGTCCGGGCATAGTTGTCCAACATGCCGCCGACCATTTGCAGGTTGTTCCTGACCCGGTGCTGCAGCTCCTCCGCCAGCAGGTTCTTGGCGTCCAGCGCATCCCGCAGCGCCTTGACCCGCCCAACGGTGGCCACGGCCTCGGCCAGCACGTTGGCGAAGCCGGTCAGGAAGTTGATGTCGTGCTCGTCGTACTGGTGCTGGCGGGTGCTGTCGATCTCCAGCACGCCATAGGCCGCCCCGTCGATGGCCGGGATCACGACATCCACGGTCGAGACGATGCCATGCTCCCCGTAGAAGGCCGGCGGGGCCATGCCGCCCGCCGCCTGCAGGTCGCGCATGATGACCGGCTCGCCGGTGACGTAGGCCCGTCCCTGCGGCGAGCTTTCGTCGGCCTGCGAGACCACCTGGCCGATGACGCCGAGATGCCAGCCCCACCCGGCCACGATGAGCAGGTCGTCCTCTGCGGCGCGGTAGCGGCACACCTTGGCGAACGGCATTTCCAGGGAAGCGGCGCAGATGCGCGCGGCTTCGGTCAGCACCAGAAGCAGATCGGGTTCACGGAAGGCGAAGCTGCCGAAGGCCGCCAGGGCTGCCTGCTGCCGGAGCAGCTTCCCAACGGTGCGGTCGCTGCTGCTGCTGTCGGACATTTTGCGTTCACCTACAAGGAAGTTTTCAAACCTCGATGAGTGAAACCGTACGCTGCTCGGAAGGCTGCACAAAGCTCAGATCATGGACTAGGCCGCAGCGATGGTTTCATTGGAGCAAGATCGCGCAACAGCGCCGAGTTGGACGAATCTCTTGTGGGAATGTTGATCGCGAAGCTGTGCAGAATGGCCCTCTCAGAGCCTGTTTGAGTGGGTTCTTTTGCGCCTGGTCCCCATCTGATCTCCTGGTGATCACGTATTCCGCCTGGCAAGGCGGGGTGAGGAGAAGGATGTGGACCAGGGCGCATCGGGCGCGGCACGACGCGCGTCTGAAAAGCATGGTGTCGTTCGAGGCGGTTGGCCAGGTGGCGCGATGGCTGGAGCGTGCCGACCCGCCGCGCAGCGAGGCGGCGACCCCGTATGCGGTGGTGGTGCGCGCGCTGGCCTGGCACCTGCGGGTGGCGCCGCTCACGGGCGTGCCGATCCGTTCGGCCAGTCAAATGCACTTTTGGTTCCGCTGCTACCGGATCCCCGAGGTCGAGAGCGGGCGCACGGCGGCCCGGCCCCAAAGTGCCCGGGCGGCCTGGGCAGGCTCCTGTCAGTGCAGCCGTGCGCCGGCGGGCAAACGATGGTGCGGAGCTTGCGCTGCCCGGCGCAACGCACTGGGTGGAACACCCATCTCACGTTGGAACCGGTCGGCGAAGTGGGCAGGGGATGGGAAGCCCGACTGCAATCCCACCCGGGCCAACGGGAGATCGGAATGCACCACCAGGTGCCGCGCCTGCTCCAGCCGGCGACGGAGCATGTAGGCATAGGGCGTGACGCCCGTCGTGCGACGGAACTCCCGGGCGAAATGGTGCAGGCTCAGGTTTGCCTCGGCCGCGAGCTGGCCCAGCGTCGGGGACGAGGCGACTGGACCGAGCAGGCGGGATTCGATCAGTTCCTTCACCCGCCGAAGTTGCCGCGGCGCCAGGCCGCCGACGGCCCTGTTGCCTTCGCGGGCCGGCTGTTCGATCAACGCCCCGGACAGCCGCATGACGATGCTCGACAACAGCAGGGGATCGGAGCCGACACCCTCGTGCAGCGCCACAAGCGCCCGCTGCGCGCATCGCTCGAGTTCCGGGTCCCGCTCAAGGAAACGCGCCATCACATTGGGGCGCCCCTTCAGCCCGGACGCCTCCGCCAAGTTCGCCAAGGGGACGAAGATCTTCGCCACGGCGGCCTTCCCACGGATCGAGAACTTGGTCAGCTCGTCCGGATTGACCACGGTGATCAAGCCCGCGGCCGAGGGCCGTTGCGTCCACGCACCGGCCCTCCAACGCTCGGACGTCTGAGTTCCTGTAAGGAGAAAGGTGAGGCAGGCGGCGTCGTCTCCACCGGCGATAACCTCCTCGGAGTCTTCGTGCCACCAGTGCGCGATCGTAAGAGGAATATTGGGGTCGAGAGCCGGTTCGCCGAGTGCGCCGGAGGCGGCGGCCTTGTGGCCTGCGTTCGTCAGCAAGGTCATCGCTGCTCCTCCAGATCGAAATACCGCATGGAAACCGACTGCAAAAAGACCGGGTGCGCATTGGGCAGCGGACAGCGAGCCAGGCGAAGGAAACGTCCACGCCAAAGCCTTGGGGGAGCAGGCTTTGGCGTGAACCTCGGTTGCCGATGGTTCACGCGGCGGCAAGCGGACACGGCCGTGCCAGCCGCAGCGTGGGCGGAGCACCAGCGGCAGAGGCATCCGTCAGTTTGCCGGCGGTGAGCAGCGTACGGCCGGACCGGCGTGGCGGCACGCCAGGCCGGTGCATGTCCCGGTGCCGCCGCATGAAGGCAGTGCTCGGCCAGATGGCCGAAACGCACAGCTTCGCGGTCACTGGGCCTGCCAATCTCGGCCCTCCTCAAGCTTCGACTGCCCCCTGCATGGCCGTCCAGCGGCTTGCTGCAACAAGTGCGGCGTCGTCCGTAGTGGCGTTGCACACGCTGGCGCCAGTCACTTGGCCCGAACGGTTGAGCGTCAGGATGCGATAATGGTCCACAATGCCCTCTGCTGTACGCATCACAGAAGAGCCGTAACTCACCAGTCTAACAAATTCAACGTAATAATGCGATCTACCGCACGTAAGAACGCATGTGACCGCAAGCTCAGGTAGCTGGATATTGGTGTGAGAGCATGGTGCCCTCAACCACATCCTAGCATGCGAAGCGAATTTATTGCACTTTCTACTTTTAATGCGACGTAGCAGGGTGGGCGGCGGTTTTACCTGCGATGGGGTTGTCGCACTTCAGGATAGAACGCGCCCATGCTGCACCGCAGCAACGCCGAACCCTCAGTTATGACAACTTCTCTTGCAACTCGTGACGTGATGGGTCACAACCTGTTACGTCACGGGTTGCAAAGGCGGGGACATGGGCAAGCGCGGGCCGAAGCCGCAAGGCGAGGCGGCCCTGACCCCGGCCGAGCGCCAGGCCCGTTACAGGGCGGCGCGGCAGGCCGGCACGCCTGCCGTGCGCTACCGCAGGCCGGGGGACCGGCGCAGCCGCCCGCAGCGGTGGCGGGACGCCGTGGCCGAGCTGGTTGAGCTGCAGGCGGGCTGCCAGGACTGGCTCGACAGCCTGCCCGAGAACCTCCGGGAGGGCGCGACCGCCGAGGCCCTGGCGGCGGTGTGCGCCCTCGACCTGTCCGAGTTGGAGGGCGTGGAGCCGCCGCGCGGGTTCGGGCGCGACTGACGGGCGCGACCGCCCGGCCTTGCCGGCGCAGGGACAGGCTCATGCTGCACCGCAGCAACGCCGAAAGTGCAGTCATGGAAACCAAATCTTTATCCCATGGCATCAGATGCCCAATTGGTATCGTGGAACATCTACCCCGGGCTGCAATGCAGCTACGTCACCTGTCTGCGCCGCGCCCTTGGGCGTGCCTTGCCCGGCACCGGCCCTTGCTCCGGGGAAGGCATCGGCGGCCCCCAGCTCATGATCGCCTCCAGGCACAGCCGCGCCCGCGCGTTGTCGATGATGCCAGGGAAGCGGCGGCGCAGCTCGACCACGCCGGACAGCTCGCCCCCGTCCTGGCAGGCTTGGCGGATCGCCTGGGCGGCTGCTTCATCGACGGCGAACATGGCGGAAGCTTGGACCCGTCTGCCCGGAAGGAGCAAGCAGACGTTCTGCGACAGAGGTGCAGCAAGGGCGCGCAGAACGCGACCTGCATCGGCTGACGGCCAGCGGCATGGTGGGTGCTGGCGCTATCCGTGGACGCGGAACTCCTCCGCCGACTGGCCTCCGGCTTCGGCCTGGCTCAGCCAGATCGGCTTGCGGCCGCGTCCGGACCAGGTCTGGCCGCCGGGAGAACGGAACTTCACTGCCGTCGGGGCCGATTGCTGCTCGCCCGTCTTGCCGCGCTTCGGCTTTTCCTGGGCGCCGTGCGATTGGCTGAGGAGCTGGCCGGGGGTCAGGCCGATCGAGGCCGCCTTCGCCTCGAACTCGGCCTTCAGGCTGCGGCGCGCTTCGTCCAGCTTCCCTGCGCGTTCCCGCTGTATCAGCGCGATCAGCTCGTCCATCTCGGCGTGGCCGAGGCTGGAGATCATCTTGTGTATTCTCTCGACCACAGCATCCATCGCGCCTGCTTCCCGATCCATTTGCGCTCGGAGACTACCGCTTGCGCCGCTGAGTTCAAGCCCCCTTTTGCGGAAAGCGCCACATGCTATTCAGACCAGGTTTTGCTGACCGAGCACGGCATGCGCCTGCCGCAATTCCGGCGAGAGCCGAACGGCAATTATGGAACATCTCTGACACGATGAACATTCATGTTGGCAGGTTTAAGGGCGAAAAGATTTCAGCTCAAGGCGAAAGGAGCCTTTTCTCGCCGACTGGACCAAGCTGTCATAGAGTTCGATGCCGGCGTATTCGTCGCTGGCCGTGAGCGTAATCTGCACCGTCCGGCCGGTCCGATGCACGGCTATGTCGCAGCCGCCTGCTACGGTCCCCACTGCGGCATCTGGGGTCTGCGAGGGTTCAGGCCCGTCTCCGGCCTTGCCATCATCATGTGCCAACTGCGGTTCGCTCCTGACTGGCCCCTTTGGTGAGCCAGGTGACGTTGGTTCGGCACTGATCCCAGGGCGCAAGCTCGCCTATTGCGCTTCCTAGCACTAGGAATGCATCTCAAGGTTGAGTCAACACTGAAGCTGTGCGCCAGCGGATGATATATTGGACGGTGAACTGCCATAGACGGCTTCGATGCTGGCCGCCTGTTCGGTCCGCGCCGGCACCGGCCTGACCTGCGGCGCCGTGCGCCGC
>CAXSGE010000159.1:0-6097 GCA_964236715.1 uncultured Acetobacteraceae bacterium
GGTCCATCTGCAGCATCGCGTTGATCGAGACGACGTTGTCGTTCTTGGCGATGATGCCGGGGTCGTTGACGTAATCGACCGGGTGACTTTCGACGGACGGGTTGCCGTCGAGGAACGCATACATCGCCTTCTGGCCCATGGCGAAGGTGTATACGCTCTTGCCCGTGTCGATCGACTTGCGCCGGTTGGTCACCACCCCCGACATCGTGAGATCCACCATCCCCGAGCACAGCGCCTCGGTGTGGATGCCCAGGTCGTTCAGGTGCCCGAGTTCGCCGCAGACCAGGTTCGGCAGGCCGCCGACGCCCATCTGCAGGCACGCGCCATCCCCCACCATGCCAGCGATGATCTTGCTGATGGTGACATTGTCCGGGCTGTCCTTGCGGAGCGGCAGTTCAAGCAGCGGCACGTGGTTCTCGACGATCGCCTCGACCTCCGACACATGCAGTTGCGCGCCATCGCCGAACACGCGCGGCATGTGCTCGTTGACCTCCACGATCAGGTGCTTGGCCGCGCGCGAGACCTTGCTTGAGTAGTCGTTGCCGACCCCGAAGCTGAAATAGCCGTGCTCGTCCATCGGCGACACCGTCGTCACGAAGGCGTCGATGCCGATCTGCTCGATCAGCAGGCGCGGCGCCTCGTGGAAGGTGCTGGGAACGTAGGAGATGGTCTTGCGCCCGTCCTTGAGGCCTTGCTTGACCAAGGCGCGCTCCGGGGCGGCGATGAACATGCAATACGGCAGGATCAGTTCGTTCAGGTCATAGGCGAGCACGGTGTCGCCCGCGATCGCCGTCGACTCGTAGTAATAGAGTTTCAAAGCCGACAACCTGCCTGCCCG
Source organism: uncultured Acetobacteraceae bacterium (assembly GCA_964236715.1). Taxonomy (GTDB): domain Bacteria; phylum Pseudomonadota; class Alphaproteobacteria; order Acetobacterales; family Acetobacteraceae; genus CAHJXG01. Next base: position 839 of record CAXSGE010000159.1, read on the forward strand.
CGCACGGTCCGCAATCGCCTTGAGCAAGGCGGGCGGCTCGGACATCGCCATGCCCATCGAAAGCGTCGAGCCTGACGAGATGAGGGCCGCAGCCTGGTCCGGGCTGGTCAGCTTCGACTGGTAAAGGGCATGGGCGTCCATAGTCCGATCTCCTTGAGCATGACGTGCAAGCGGTTGTCGTTCTGCTGAGGGAGGCTCAGTAGCCGGCCGCTTCTTCCGGTGAGTGGCCGCGGCAGTAGATCAGCATCGTGCGCTCGAACGTCATCACCACCAGGCCATCCTGGTTCACGCCCTTCGTCGCGACCGTGACGATGCCCTGGGTCGGGCGCTTGGCGGACAGGCGCTTGTGCAGCACCGTGCTTTCCGCATACAGCGTGTCGCCGGCGAAGAGCGGACCCGTGGCCTTGACCTTGTCCCAGCCGAGGTTGGCGACCACCTTGCCGCTGACCGTGCGGACGCTCATGCCTGTCAGCAGCGCGAGGGTGACGGTAGAGTCGACCAACGGCTTCTTCCATTCGGTCTTGGCCGCGTAGGCGGCGTCGAAATGGAGCTGCTGCGTGTTCATGGAGAGCAGCGTCATCCAGGTGTTGTCCGTGTCCAGGATCGTGCGGCCCGGCCTGTGCTCGAACACGTTGCCCGGCTCAAAGTCCTCGTAGTAGAGGCCCGATGTCTCGCGGTAGCGCTGCCCGCCGAGGCTCTTGTACGCGGAAACAGTGTCCATTGAAGGCACATTTATCGGCATGTCGTTCATCTTTGGTGTTCCTTCATGTCGTTCATGCAATCCGGGTGTCAGGCCATCTCGCCAGCGGCCACCAGCGTGCGCCGCGCTTTGCGGGCGACTGCTTCATCGATCATCTGGCCGTCGATGACACCGACGCCCTTCTTGTTCTGCTCCATAACCGCGTGAGCATGGGACAGAGCTTCGGCATTTGGCGTTAGCGCCTTGTTGATCGTGGCCACCTGGTCGGGATGGATCGCGGCTTTCCCGGTGAAACCAAGGGCGATCGCCTCTGCTGTTTCTTGCGCGAGGCCGTCCGCGTCCTTGAAGTCGAAGAAGGGCGAGTCGATGACGGGAATCTGCGCCAACGCAGCGGCTGCGACGATCCGGCTTCGCGCTCCCAGCAAGGGTCCCCAGCCCGTGACCGCGCCAAGGTCGGCCGCCATGTCGGCCGCTCCGAACATCAGCGAACCCAAGCGCGGCGTGGCTGTGGCGATACTGTCGATCGACGACAACGCCTGCGCCGTCTCGATCAGGGCGACGAGCCGTGCTTTCTTGCCGCCTGTCGTGAGCAGCTTGTCCAAGATGTGCAGGTGCGCCGCAGCGTTGACCTTCGGGACGACGATGAAGTCAGGATCGGCCGAGCTTTGCAGCAAAGCGACAAGGTCGGTAAGCCCGGCATCGGTTTCGATCGCGTTGATCCGCAGGATGCGGGCTGGACCAGGCGACGCGGCGCCTGAAAGATATTCCAAGGCCGTTCGACGCGCCGAGTCCTTGTCGGCGGGTGCGACGGCGTCCTCCAAGTCAAGGATCAAGGCGTCAGCACCGACGGCAGTCGCCTTGGCAAAACGATCGGGCTTGGTCGCCGGGGTAAAGAGCCAACTGCGCAGCCGATGCGGCTTGTCCGTGCTCACGAGCACAATCCATGGCCACAACGCTCGGTTTTCCGCGTGCTCATGTCTCTTCTCCAAGGTGCATTGGGAGCAATGGGCACCCTGGCGATGCCGAATGATAGGTTCGGAAAATACCTACGTCAGCCGACAGGGGTCGGAATGGATCTGAAAAGGCTCTTGTCGGGTTCCGGGGTGGTGATCCGGGTGGTGCCGCTGGCGGGTATTTGGTGTGATGGCTGAAGCGCGCGAGGAGCCTTTGCCATTATGCCTGCATCTGACCTGGTCAACCTTTCGGGCCTGATGGACGACGCCAAGTGCTTCGCGCTTGTGCGCCAGCACCGCTGGCCAGAGGGCGTGCGCTGCCCCGTATGCGACAGCGGCGCCGTCGTCCGGGACGGGTGCGACGACACGCAGCCCTGCCGGCAGCGCTACCGGTGCAAAGCATGCGCGTCCCGCTTCGACGATCTCACCGGCACGGTGCTGGCCGGGCACCACCAGCCGCTGCGGGTGTGGGTTCTGTGCCTTTACTTCATGGGCCTGAACCTTTCCAGCCAGCAGATCGCCAAGGAGTTGGGCCTTTGCGGGTCTGACGTGCAGACCATGACGGAGCAGCTGCGCCGCGGCTTGGCCGCCAAAACGCCGATGGTGGAGCTGACAGGCGAAGTCGAGATCGACGAAGTCTACGTGGTGGCCGGGCACAAGGGCCAGCCGGCGGCGGTGGCCAAAAGGGGCGGCCCGGACGGTGCCGCAGGCTGGCAGGCGCGCCGGGCCGCGGCACGCTCGAAAAGGACAAGCCGCCGATCCTTGGCCTGATCCAGCGCGGCGGCCAGGTGGTCCTGCATATGCTGGCCAACGTTCAGCAGAGGACGATCAAGCCGATCATCACCGCCGCTGTCGCCCCGGGCACCCTCATCCACACGGACGAATACAGCATCTACGCCCGCCTGCCCGCGTGGGGCTACGGGCACAAGACGGTCTGCCATGGGCGCGGCGAGTATGCCCGCGACGAGGACGGGGACGGGTTTTGCGAGGTCCACGTCAACACCATCGAGGGTTTTTGGTCGCTGTTGCGTTCCTGGTTGCGCCCGCACCGGGGCATCTCGCAGGACAAGCTGCCCCTTTATCTCAGCTTCTTTCAGTTCGTGCACAACGCGCGCCGACGCGGCAAAGCCCTGCTTGGCGCCCTGATCGCCGCGCTCGTTAGCTGACCGAACCAACACCCCGGAACCCGACATGAGCCACCCACGATCGATCCGGTTGAGTTACGGCGCCTACGCGACGAGGAGAAGCTCGGACCTGCTGCCATCGCGCGTCGCCTTGGCATCGGCCGCGCCAGCGTCTATCGCGTGCTATCGCGAAGCGATCCGTCCCGGTAGGGCGGAACCGCGAAGGCGGTTCCGAGGGGAAACCGGCCTCGCCAGCCTAGCGGTGCGACTCAGAGGACGCGCTCCTGCTACCCTTGCTCGAATGGCACACGTCAGACTCACCCTCACAATGGCGTCCGGCGCGCGCATCGGTCCTGGCAAGGCGGAGCTGCTGGAGAGCGTGCGAGCTTCGGGTTCAATCTCGGCAGCAGCCCGCGCCATGGGCATGGATTACAAACGTGCCTGGCTTCTCATGGACAGCCTCAACCGCGCCTTTGCCACTCCAGCCGTCGAGCGCGTGACTGGCGGCCCGGGCGGCGGCGGGGCCGTGCTCACGCCGTTCGGGGAGGAGCTGCTGGCCCGGTATCGCCGGATCGAGGCCGCTGCGGCACGAATGGCAGAAGCCGATCTGGCAGCCCTCGAACACCAGGCCGCTCCTGATCCAGGTTCGAAGGTTTGATCAGTCTTTGCTGGCGGCCTGCACGACCTATGGCTACCGTTATGGGAGAAATACCATAGCGGGGTAGCATGCCAGACCCGGCCAACACGACGACACGCACCGGTCCAAGCCTGGCAGGGATCGCGGACGTGTTCACGCGCTACGCCAACTTCACCCTGGGCGGCGGCAGCGCCACGGTTGCGGTCATGCACCGCGAGCTGCTGGAGAAGCGCCGATGGCTCAGCCCCGACGACTTCACGCTCTGCTTTGCACTGGCCCGGCTGACACCCGGCACCAACCTACTCGCCTTCTGCACCGGCGTCGGCTGGCTGCTGCGGGGCATGGCTGGGGCCGTCATTGCCCTGCTTGCGGCGTCCATCCCGTGCACGGTCATGGTGGTGGTCGCGACAGCGCTGTTCAGTCACTGGCAGGACAACTGTTGGGCGCAAGCGGCCATCCACGGCGCGATCGCGGCCGTGGTCGCCATCACGGTCAAGACCTGCTGGACCATCGCGCACCCGCACTTCAAAGGACGCGCCCGGCTCCGCGTCGTCCTGGTCGCCGCAGCGGCCTTTCTGCTTTACGTTTGGCTGGCCGTTCCCGCCATCGAGGTCCTGCTGTTGGCCGGCGTGATCGGCGCGGTGCTGCCGCCGGCACGTGCATGAACATCGTCCAGCTCTATTTGCTGCTGCTGAAGGGGACGATGACCGCCTTCGCCGGGCTGGCATCCTTGCCCGTGGTGCAGGACGCGCTCGTCATCCAGCACCACGTGCTAACCGACACGCAGCTCAACGAGGCCGTCGTAATCACCCGCAGCACGCCAGGTCCAGTTGGCCTTTATATCGTCAGCATCGGCTACTTTGTCGCTGGCGTGCCAGGCGCTCTGGCGGGCTGGCTGGCGATGATCACCCCGGCCCTGCTCATCATTCCGCTCGTCCATTTTGCCGGCCGCTGGGTCGAGCACCCGCGCGTCAGGTCCGTCCTGCAGACGGTCGTGATCGCGAGTGCTGGCCTGTTGCTTGCGGCAGCGATCCCGCTTGCGCAGGATGCCCTGACGGACCCGATCACCGTCGCAATCGCGGCCGTGAGCCTTGGTTTGTTGTTGACGACCAAGCTCGACACACTCTGGATCATCGTTGGCGCGGCCATCATCTCATTGTCGGCATCGTCGCTCGGCGTTCTAGCCAACGGGGCTGTTCATTAGGTCCCGCTGCCTTCCAAGCTCCGAAATCTAGAGTGTCCGCGGCTCCTAGCCCCGATCCCGTCTACTTTGCGGCTGGTAGCAGCGATGTTGGGTGAGGTCCCATCTGAAACGAAACCTGCAACTGTAATGCTAACCTACCTTACCCTGGTCGTGGAAACGTTTCCCTGCGGTTGCGGGGCCGGATAGGCCATGTTTCCTGTATCTGGCGCTTGCCTGGTTGTGGTGGTGGTCGCCACGTTGCCCTGTGGCACAGGCGCTGGATAGGCCATGTTTCCGACATCGGTCGGCCCGCGACCCGAGGTTGGCGCGCATGCGGCTGCTAGGCATCCGAGCACGACGATGCCAGGCATCCGCCGCGCAATCTTTCGTATAGATATCGCAAGACCCGTGAAAGATTGCGGGCAAATCAAAGCGGTTTTTACCTCGGCCATAATTCAGTCTTTCTGACGTTTGACGGATATTCAGTTCGAGCTATGGCAAACCATCAACAAGATCGATGTTAAAAGCAAGGTCAAACGACGCGATTGCTGTTCGCCGCGTTCAGCTAGGTGAGAAGTTGCGCCTACTCGTCCCTAATATCGCCGAACTAGGCCCTGTTAGCGTCTGAACCAGTCGAGTGCAGCTGCAATGTGAGAGACGCC
>CAXSGE010000160.1:0-6037 GCA_964236715.1 uncultured Acetobacteraceae bacterium
TCGACCGCTTGCTCGCGCCGCACATCCTGCCAGGCCCGCAGCCGCTGCACACCGCAGCCGCCACGCTCGCCGCCAACCCCGGCCTCAACCCGCCCGGTGCCGCCAGTCCCCCCTCTGGGCCGCAGCCTGGTCCCCGCCCTCAGTGACCCGGAGACATCCCTCGATGCCACCAGCCCTGCCATCCCGTGTTGCCTTAGTCCTGCTGGGCGCCGTGGCCCTGCCACATGACGCTGATGCCCGGGTCCTGGCCTGGCGCTGCAACGTCACCACCGATGCCGGGGGCAGGACCACCTACACCAACGTGCGCCTCGAACCCGAGCGCCTGGCCGTGAGCGACAACAACATGCTCTACGTCGATGGCTCTGCCTCCGTCGCCAGCGACCTGGTGGAATACGTGAAGCTGGAGGCAGGGCTGGCCACCTGGGGCGTCCAGCGACGGGACGGCACGCGCGTTGCCACCAACGTCACCCTGGACCTCCGGACCGGCGCCTACGCCTCCTACGGCTGGGTCCACGGGCGCATCGCCCATGGTACCTGCCGCAACCTGTCCGATCCCAGCCTCTAGCAGCGGCGCCCTCCAGCTCCGGCCGCCCAGCTATCCTGCGGGCTGCCGCTCCACCGCCTGCAAGTGCCGCACCACGTCCACCGGCTGGCCCGGCCGCACCCGCAGCAGCGGCACCCGGCAGTGCGCCAGCACCGCGTCCACCATCTGGTCCCGCCGCACCCGATCCGGCCTCCCATGCGTCTTGTCGTCCAGCTCGATCACCAGAACCACCCGCCCGGCGCCGTCGATCACCGCGAAGTCCACCGACTTGCGCGACACCCGGTTCAGCGCGCCCTGCCGCCGGGCGGGATCGCGCACCTCGGTCTCGATGAAGTCGGCCAGGCGCACCTGCGGGCAGGCATAGTAGCCCCGCGGGAGATCGGACCTGATCTCCCCCAGCACCCGCACCTCCCAGGCCGTCAGCAGCCGCTTGGCCCGGTAATCCCCCGCCCGGAACCCGTTGACAGGCCGGCGGGCCAGACCGGACAGCATGAGGATCGAGACGCAGGCGAGGACAGCGAGGAAGAAGAGCAGAGAGTTCGACGGCATGGGGGAACCTCAAGGCGATAGTTCGCCGGGTGAGCCTGGCACAGCACCTTGCGAACGGGATCAGCGGCCGTCAGCGCCGCTGTCCTCCATAAATACCTCCAGCGCGCTGACGTCCGGGCGGCTTCGGCGCCGGCGCCGCGCCAGCACGGTGGCGATCGCGCTGCCTATCGCCGCCGCGCAAGCCGCCTGCGGCCACCGGGCCTGGACCAGGTGGGCCAGGGCGTCCTCGCCGAGCGGCTCGGCATCGGCGAAGCGCACACCCGCGCCGTAGCGCATCAGCCCGGCAAAGGTCGCCTGCAGGACCGCCACCGCCGCCATCCCGGCCGCCCAGCCCACCCCGAACAACAGCGGACGCCGCCGCGCCACTGCCCGACCGCACACCTCCGCTGCCAGCATTGCCGCAAGTCCGGCGATCACGACCACCGCCTCGCGCGGCAGAATATCTGCTAGCGGTCCCAGCAGCACCAGCAGGTCTGCGCGTGTCGGCATCGATCGTCAGCTCCCAGCCCGTGCCAGGAGCTTGCAGCCCCGGTCTGCGAACGGATGGGGATGACCACGAGTAGATCATGCCCACCGTCACCGTCTCGCTGCAGGAGAGAAGCATCGCCGCATGATGCTGACCGAGGCTATCTGTCACCTTAGCCTTGATCACAGGCAGCTGGCGTTCGGCACCCGCCGCCATCGCTGAATGCCATGGCAGGAGAGCCTGCCTGTCCTTCCGGGACTTAACAGCACTAATGCCGCCCCGAGGTCGTGACCTATCCTGAGAAGGCAACGATCACGGCAACTGCCGCGACCGCGCCCAACACTCCAACCTGAACCATCTGATGCGAACCACCCAGCGCAAAGGTCGCCGATCCAGCGAGGAACAGCGCCGCACTCAGGATCAACCATACTATCCAGGGTGGTCTTCTCCAAGCTTGGATTAAACGAGTAATCCTGGACAAAATGCTGCTCCCGCTCGCTTGCCCCCGATGATTAGCTAGTGCCCACTATCGAACCCATATCGGCCATTTGACAGAAGAACAGGGCGGCACGTCGCCTTTGGATTAGCCTTGGCGTGGAAAGCCGTTATGTCTGACATATTGATCCAAACCTGACGTCCATTGCTGTAGATCATCAAGCTGCGCCCGTTGACGGGACGAACCGGGCTTGGAACGATCACAGTGCCGCCAGCAGCTCCAACCGAAGCAGCACCTGCTTCCGGACCGCTAAAGACCAAGACAGGCGCCGGCTCCGGGCCTTGACCGTCCCACAGCTTCGCAAGCGACATGCACTGATAGCCCTCAAGGGGCTTGACCGTAGTAACACCCTGTGAGAAGGCGAGGTTTGCATTTGCAACAAAGACTGTAGTCAAGCTCGCCAATAGTGTTCTTTTCATCATCTTTCTCCTAGTTATTTCTGACAGATTGCGTGGCGGCATTGCCAATCTTTGCAGAGACGCCGGCCTGCCATTGACCAACCGTTTCACCTGGTGTTATCCCATTCTTCGCTAGTGTTGCAGATGAGAAGCCGGTCAGAACCTCCGACATCGTCTGAGTGGATGCAGCCTGGGCGATCTGTGCTCCACCCTGGGGACCAAAGTTGTAGTAACCTCGCACGTCCAGAACGGTCGGGTCAGCAATGCCATGGTTCTGAAGATACTGTGCTCCCTGCAACAGATACTGCGACGCCGCGATCGACTGCGTGGCCGGGTCGTTCTGCCCCGCAAGCCCTGGCACAACCTGGCTCGCCAGACTTGGGTTCGCCGCAACAGCCGCGTTGATCATCGCCGTGTACGTGCCCGCCGACATCTGGAACGCACCGGTGATTTTTCCATCGCTCCCAGACCCCCCAAGGTTCTGGCACCCGCTCTCCACAACGCACGTCGCCGCCAGCGCCGAAGGGTTGATCCCAACCGTCTGCGCGTTGCTCACCGCCGTAGCACCCCACGGCGTGCTCAGCATCTTGCTCAACGCACTGCTGTCCCCAGCCGCCGTCGCCCCGCCCCCAGACCCGCTACCCGTGCCATCACCCGTGCCAGAACCCGTGCCAGTCCCAGCACCGCCATTGCCAGGAAACGGGTTCGGCGTTCCAATACTCACCGTTATCGCCGGAACCCCAGGCTCCAGCGCCGTCGGCTGTACTTGCACCGGTGCCCCGTCCAACGTCTGCGCCTGCTGGGCTGCCCCCATCCCCGGCCTCAATATATGACCCACGAGGATCGTCGCACAGCCCGCAACCAGCGCAAACCTTGCCAGGTTGCGCCGTCCTCCTCCCGCGCACTCAGTGATCTCAGCGCCGCAGCCAGCCCTCTTTCGCTTACCCATGGAACCCAGTCCTCCCTTTCGAGGACCACACCGTCCCACCACGCCTTGCGAACGGGCACGCAACCCAAACGCAAAATCACAGCTCACCCCGGATGCCGGCAGCACTCGTTGCCGGGCCATCCATTGCTCGGCGCCGCGGGTTGCGTCCCAGATCCGGGTAGCGGGCAGGCGGGGAAGGAGGTTTGCCGTCGGCCGGCAGGGCGGGGTTGCTCCAACTGGCAGGCCGGGGCTGCTTCACCTTCTGGCCTTTGGGCGTCTCCCCCGCGAAGCTGCGGGGGCCGGGCTCTATCGCCGCGAGTGCGGCGACGGAGCCGCCAAGCGGCGTCTCCGCGGCTTCGCCGTAACGATCCCTGACGCACGTAAGCCCAGGAAGCAAGGAAGCCCAGCGTCAGCCCTGGTGTCTGTTCCCCGGTGCCGCCCCGTCGTGAGATGAGGCCCACCGGGAGGCCAGGGCCAGGTCAACGGGTGGGTCCTCGCCATGCTCGCCGGGCCAAGCGGCCCGCCTGCGCGTGGCTCCGGTCCCGCGCCCAAGCGGGCGCGCCGTTGACCTGGCCCTGGCCTCCCGGTGAAGAGGGCCTCACGACGGGGCGACACCGGGGAACAGACACCTCAATGCAGGCGTCGGGCATGAATACTGCCAAGCGGCAGTATTCCTAAAGCAAGACAAGCAAGAACTCGGGGGCTCTCCGAAGAACAGACCGGGACAAGCTGACAGTCAAGCGCGGGATGCCGCCAATCTATGCTGTGTGTTCACGATTATGTTACCAGTAATGGCAGGTATTCCCTGCGTATTCAGTTGCTTAGATTGTCTGGGTGTGGGATAACTAACTCGCGGTTGATGAGGACCGCAGCGGGTTGCCCCCGCCGGTGGGAAGACCGACAGGGGCGGCCATAGAACAGGATGGTTACAACATCATGTCCGACAGCAACGACGACATTGCCATGACCACCGCGATGAACAAGGCCCAGGCCGAGAAGACGAAGGCTCCCGCAAAAGGCAAAGGCAAACCCGCCGCACCGCAGGCCCCCCGGCAGATGCCACAGGCCCAGGCCCGCCAGGTCGTCACCCTCGCCACCGCCGAGCGCATCTGCCCGAATGAGGCAGTCGCCTGCAAGATCAGCACCGCCTACGGCTTGGAGGCCGTGGACTTCCACGCCATCCGCGAGACGACCGAGGAGATGCTGGCCCGCGGTGCAGTCGCCTTGCAGGACAACCTTAACGACAAGGCCATGGAGATGCACATGCAGCGCATCGTGGACGGCTACGTCCGCAGCGCGCACGGGGCCGGCAACTTCTACGACACCAAGGCAGCCCAGGCCCGCCAGCTCACCAGCAGCATCGGCAACGACGACCGCGACGAAGACCGACAGGGCGTGGACGGCATGGCCAACAAGGCACAGCGCGCCTGCGAGTTCGCCGCCGAGGTGGGCCTGCAAGCCTACGCCCTGCTTGCCGCCGCACAGGGAGCCGTGGACGCCTATGCCCACGTCGTCGGCAAGGACTGGAAGCCCTACGAGGGCATGACAACACCCAGCCGCGCCGTCAGCACCCGCAGCCTCGCCTTGCAGGCCGGAGCCTTCACCAAGGACTAGCAGCACGCAACACCGGCGGGGGCCACACCAAGCCCCCGCTACCTGCTTCTTTCCGAAGGTTTGGAGGCCACCATGATCCCACCGGCAGCACCGGACGACGAAACACGCCGCAAACTCGTTCGGAACGAACAACTGAAACTGACCGCAACAGCATCGAACAACCTTGCCATCGCCGCCATCGTTACAGGCGGCATCGGGCCAGCCGTGGCCGCTACCTATGGGGTGGGTGCGCCACATGGACCGTTTTGGAGTGCATTCCTGCTGCTATGGCTTACTATGGGCGTGTCACTCCACGTCACCGGGCGCGGCATCCTGAAAGGCATCATGCCATGAACACCGTCCAGATCCTCGCCTTGGCCGCACCCGTCATCATCGCCGGCGGCATGTACCTCTATTCCAAGTGGCTCCTCCGCCACTGATCAGCGCCGGCCCGGATGGCACACGCCGCCGGGCCGGACCTGCCACTAGCCAATCGCCCCCCCTGGGCGTCGGCCCCCCAGCGTAGCCCGGCCTCGCTGCGCCTCAACCCCGCCCCAAGCAGGGCGCCGCGCCAGCGCGCGGCTCCGGCACGGTCCCCTACGGCAAGGCTGGGCCGCCCCGTTTGCAGGCCCCAAGCGGCCCGCACCCGGCGCAGCCCAGCCCCGCCAGGGACCATGCCTCCGGGGTTGACCCGCAGCGAGGCCGGAAGGCCAAGCCAGGAAGATCAGCAAGCCAGCGATCTCGGCGACACAGCCATTGCGCACACCCTATTCCGCCTGGCCAATCCCCTCGCGCAGCCGGTTCAGCGTCCTCCACATCGCCCTCAAGCTCCCGTCACCAGGAGCCAACGCCCACGCCGTCCTCAGCGCCCGTTCCGCCTCATCCAGCACGGACGGCGCTGCCTGCGCCTCAGCCAGGTCGAGCAACGACCCAGCTCTTGTCGAAGCCAGGTAGCGCCGGGTGTCCTCCCTCAGCCCAGACCGCGTGTACAAGACGTCCGATGCCGCAATGGCGGCCTGCAGCTGGCCCGCCTGGCGCAGCAGCACCGCCATCCGCCAGTGCA
>CAXSGE010000161.1:0-6033 GCA_964236715.1 uncultured Acetobacteraceae bacterium
CAGACCCACATGACCAACACCCGCATGACCGACCCCGAGGTGCTGGAGCTGCGCTATCCCGTGCGGCTGGAGACGTTCGCCATCCGCCGCGGCTCCGGCGGCGCCGGCGCACAGCGGGGCGGCGACGGCAGCGTGCGCCGCATCCGCTTCCTGGAACCCATGACAACCGTCGTCGTCGCCAGCCGCCGCACCGTGCCGCCATTCGGGCTGCATGGCGGCGGATCCGGCGCCGCAGGCCGGCAATGGGTCGAACGCGCGGACGGCTCACGTCATGAGATGACCGGCACCGACCAGGCCAAACTGCTGCCCGGCGATGCCTTCGTCATCGAGACGCCCGGCGGCGGCGGCTACGGGCCGTCAGCCTGACGCCCGAGCTTTCAGCCAAGCCGCGGCAATTTCACGCCGGGGGAGCATTGCTGCATTACATATTGACCCGTTCATGCGGGCATTTTTTGTGCAACTAGCCGGTCTTTTTCGCCACGCGCCGAGTTCGGGATGGACCCGCGCGCCAGCTTGGCCATTCGGGTCAAGTGACCCGGGAGCAGGAACTTGTCCAGCGCAACCGCATAGACGATCGCGCCAGTGGCGACCTCGGCGGCCATCGACCAGAACCCGGGCGGCAAGGCCGTCTTGACGAGCATGACCGCAGCGACCAGCGCGCCGCCGCAGAGCGCGATACGCGCGTTTTTCATCAGCAGCGCGCCAATATCCAGGCCGGCCAGCCGATGCAGCATGGCCAGCGCAATCGGCACCATCATAAGGGAGAGCGCGGACCACGCCCATCCGACCGCGACGATGCTGAAATGCGATGCCAGGGGGAACATGACGCAATACAGCCCAAGCTGCCAGAATGCGATGCGCGCGAACGCATCGGGGCGGCCGAGTGCCGACAACGCCTGTCCGGAAAAGGCCCAGAGCGGCATCGTCAGCGCCGCGAAGCACATCGCCTGCACAACCGGTATGGCGCCCGCCCAATGCGCGCCAAACACCGCAGGAAGCAGCTCCGGCGCCATGATCCCAAGCCCAGCGACGGCGGGCAGCCAGACCGTGCTGGTCATCAGCACCATGTCCGCATAGGCCTGGCCGAACTTCTTGCGATCGTTCGCGATCCGGCTGAGCGCCGGCATCATCACGACCTGCACCGGCGTCATGGTCAGGATGATGAGCGAGCGGATCACCTTCAGGGCGACCGAGAAATACCCCACTGACGCGATATCGAGGCCCAGCCCGATCAAGATGCTGCCGAAATCGTCGATGCACGAAGTGATGATGCTGGCCGCCATGAAATGCTTGCTGAAATGCAGCAGGCTATGGAAGGCGGGCCTGGAAAACAGCAGCCGGGGCCGCCAGTCGCTCGACCGCCACATGATGAAGACGATGAGGAAGGACTGGACGAACTGCGACACGACCAGTGCCCAGATGCCCCAGCCACAGAACACCAGCGCCAGCCCGACCAAGCCTCCCACGACGGAGCCGAGGATGGTCCTGATCGCGAGCACTCGGATGTCCAGCTTACGGCGGAACAGCGCGGAATGCACGCTGACCAAGGCCCGCGGGATGCAGAGCAGGGACAGCCACGCGACGACCGGACGAATCAACGGGTCAGCGAACAGCGCCGGGCCACATATCGCGACGACCTGCAGGATCGCGACCATGCCCAGCGCGAGCAGCATGTTGGTCCAGAACGCAGTGGAGACATATTCCTCGTCCAGCCGCTCGGCCTGGATCAGCGCGTCGCCAAATCCCTGGAACAGCACGATGTTGACCGCGCCGACGATGGCCATCGCGAGCGAGTAGACGCCGAATTCGTCCGGGGTGAGGATGCGCGCGAACACCACGAAAAACAGGAAGATCGCCGCCTGGGCGCCCCCTGTTTCCAGCACCGCCCAGAACGTCGCTTTGCCGATATTAGAGCTCATTTTAGATCTGATTTGGACTGGTCAGGCCGCAGCAGCGACGAAACAGCACAAGCGGCGCAGGGGGCGATATCGCGCCCCTGGCCTTCGTCCATGTGGCCCGGCAATTCATTTTCCTTTGGTAACATTTCAATGTGCAGACAGGGATGTCTGGAAATCCGCGGACAGGAGCAGGGGCCGCTTTGCTTAGCCGGAGGGGCCTCATCCGCCCGGCGCAGCACTCCGCATCGGCGACAGGGCCGGCGCATCCGGGCTTTGCTGCCGGGCCGACGTGACGGCGAACTCCCCGACAAACTGCCGGACCAGCCCGACGAGACGGTTGCGCGCGCCGGACCAGCCGACGGGGTGGTCGAAGTCGGCCTCGATCTCGACCCGCATTCCATTCATCCTCTTAAGCCCGGCGAAGGATTGGCCAAACTGCGCCTGCAGCAGGGACTTCGCATAGTCATCCTCGCCGGAAACGACCAATGCACGCACGCCGCGGGAGGCTAGCTGCCGAAAGGCACGGGCGGGGAAGCTCAATGGTGTCTGCAGCCCGAGCGGACGCAGGATCGCATTTTCGGCGACGACGGCCGTGCGCCAAGTGAACCGTCGAAGCCGATTGGTGATCGGGGTCGGCGGCGCCATCCTGAGACGAAGCACGCCCTGCTCGGCGTCGACCATCGACTCGTCGCGTGCCCGGCGGCGCAGCATGCGCAGCAGCGCCGCAGCACGGAGCAGGAACCGGTTGTGCCGCCAGACGAATACGTTTTGGTTGACCAGGATCACGCCGGCGATGCACGGGTTGTCCAGCCCGGCCCGGACAGCGTGAAACGCGCCGGTGCAGATGCCGAACACCACGACGCGGCCGTAGCCGCGCTGCTGCAGGAATTCGGTCGCGGCCCGCAGGTCGCCGCCGCGGTCGGCATAGAGATGCGGCAGGCTGACGCTTGAGGCCCCGTCGCTGTCGCCGATGCCGGTGAGATCGAGGCGCAAGGACGCGACCCCGTCCTCGGCCAGGCTGCGCGCCAACTGGACGGCAAGGCGTCCGAACCCGTAATGCGGATTGGCGCCGGTGTTGCAAATCAGCACAGCCGGACACGTTCCGGATTGGTTGCGCGGTTGACTGAATATGCCGAACAGCCGCCCTGCCTCACGATCAAGCAGCAGCGGGCGCTCGATGCCGTGAGAAGTGGACAGCTCGGCAAGCGGGATTGGGCGCGGGGCATGGCCCGGCGCAGCAACCGAGTGCTGCGCGCTGGCGCTCAGCCAGGCCAGTGCACGTTCGAAGGATGCGACGGGAACCTGGCTTTCATGGGCCGGACGAGTCAGTTCGAGGTAGTCGGGCATGTCGAGCAGCGTCACCTCGACGCCGCTGGCATTGAGCGCCGCCACTGCGCCGTCCGTTGCAGCGGCGGCGCTGGCACTGAGGATGAGGGCCTTCGATGCGGGCGGACGCGGTAGGCGGGAGATGTCAAGCAGGCGCAGCGCCTGCAGCGTCGTTTCATGCAGCCGAAGCCCGAACGCCTCGACATATCCAGCCTCCGCGTCACCCGCCGGCGATGCGCCGCCAGACTTGGTGGCGAGGGCGAGGGTGCGCGCATAGCTGCGTCCGGACAGCATCGGCGCGAGCAGGACCAGGCGCTCGATGTCGCCAATCCGCGCGGCAGCCGCCGCCGCGAGCAGGCCGCCGAGATGGATGCCGCAGAGGACGACGCGCCCCACCCCGGCGTTGGCCCGCAGCCAGCCGACAGCCTGCTCGATGCTGTCCAGCCAGGCATCGAGCGCGCCGGGATCGGTGTCGTTGCCGCAGGAGTCGCCCGACCCTGGATAGTCGAAGCGCAACGTCGGATAGCCCTCGGCGGCAAGGCGCTCAGCGAGGAACCGCCAGGAGCGGTGGAAGATCTGCTTCTCGAACCCGATCGGCCCGCACATCACCACGCCGCACTCGCCCGCGCCCGGGTGCAGCCAGCCGAAGCAGCCGTCGAACGCGACCGGGGTCACAGCCCGAGCTCTTTTTGCACGGCTTCCGGCCAGGCCGGCACGTCGAGGCCGTGATGACGGAACAAAGCCAGGCTCAGCCGCTCAAGTCCGAAGCCGACGCAGGCGGTGTGCGCCAGCTCGCCAGTGCCGAGATGCAATGGCCAGACCTGGCTGAAATGGTCCAGGTGGCAATTGAAGCTGGCGCAGGCAGTCGGGCTTGCCGTGCTGTTGACGGCGATCAGCAGCTCGAACTTCAGCTTTTGGCTGCGCTGGCTATCGGCGAGCATGCGTCCGGCGCGTCCGAAGAACGGGTCGTTGGCGACGTCCACCTCGTACGGCAGCGCGAGCGAGGCCATCATCCCGCAGGCCCGCTCCATCCAGGCGCCGCGGAATGCCATGACCTGGTCCGGCGTGCCGACGCGGACATATTCGTGCATGCGGAACATCTGCATGCGCGTGGGCTCAAGCGACGGCTCGCGGCGGAAGCAGAACGATTGCAGGTCGGCGAGGTAGCCGGCGTCCGGCACCGTGCCGCGCCGGGCCAGGACGGGATACAGGGGGTAGCAGGCGGCCGGGGTGAGTACGATGTCGCTCGGGGCTTGGTGGCCGGTCCAGTCGGCGCCGACCTCGAGGCATTGCAGCACGGCGCGATGCGCGTGGTCATCGCCGCAGAAGCTGTGGACGGTGCCGGCGAGTTGCGGGAACCCCTTGAGGTAGCCGCTGGCCTCGAACTCCGCACGGCTCATCGCCGGCGGGAAGCGCATGACCTCGGGCTTGTCCGGCGCGCCCATGCGGGTCACCAGCGCATCGAGCCCGGTGGCCACCCGCTCAAACATATCGCTGCGGCCATAAAGGCCGTCGACGCCGGAGGA
Source organism: uncultured Acetobacteraceae bacterium (assembly GCA_964236715.1). Lineage (GTDB taxonomy): Bacteria > Pseudomonadota > Alphaproteobacteria > Acetobacterales > Acetobacteraceae > CAHJXG01. Next base: position 4,751 of record CAXSGE010000161.1, read on the forward strand.
GATCAGCAGGCCCTCAGCAAAGAGCTGTTCCAAGAACGATGGCGCGGCGTCCAGCATGATCACAAAATCCCAAGGCTGAGCTTTGGTCCGAGCAGCAGGCTGGCCGTGCTGGCGCGGATGCGGTCGTTGTTGACCATCAACGGCGCCGATTGCAGGTCACGGAGGTGGCGCGCCAGGCTGAACGGCGAGTCGTTCTGGTAGCCGGCGAAACCGCAGATCAGCATGGCTTCCTGCACTACGCGCAGGCAAGTCTCGGATGCCTGGACCTTGAGGTTGTTCATCTCTGCGGTCTCGGACAGCGACAACGGCGCGGCAGCCAGGGCTCCGTCGGCGCGGGCGTCCAAACGGGTGAGCCAGGCGCGCAACTGGGATTGCAGCAGTTGCAAGGCCGCCACCGCGTCGACAAGCCGCACCCCGCCGGGTGGCAGCGCGCCGTCGCCCTTGCGCAGGCCGGCGCGCAGGAACGCCCGCGCGCGGTCCAGCGCATCGGCGGCGATGCCGATCCACAACGCGCTCCACAGGACGTGCGACACCGGCAGCATGGTGGATGCGGCGATGTCGCCGAACGGGGCAGGGATGATCTGCGGCAGCCCGCCCTCGGCGTTTACGGTGAAGGCCTCGGTGCAGGTGCCCCGCATGCCCATCGGGTTCCATCCGCCGGTGCGGTCCATCTGCACGGTGTCGCGCGGCGCCACCACCAGCACCTGGTCGGACGGCGCCGCATCCGCATGACGCCGCGCGGTGATGAGCAGCGCGTCGGCGCCGCGCCCATAGGAGATTGCGGTCGCCTCCTTGCGCAGGGTGAACGTGTTGCCGGACGCAGCGACGGCGCAGCGGCTTTGCCGGATGTCGCCGCCGACGCCGACCTCGGAGGTGACGGAGGCGAGCAGCAACTGTTCGCTGGCGACGCGCTGCAGGAAGCGGCGGTGCCAGATGCTGTCCGTGCCATAGGCCACCAGGCAGGCGAGCTGGATTTGGTGCATGGCGTAGATCATCGCCGTGGCGCTGCAGGCACGGCCCAAGGCGCAGGCGGTTGCGGCGATGGCGGCGAGCGGCGCGTTTGCGCCACCCAACGACGCCGGGATCATGGCGCCGAGCAGGCCCTGCTGCTTCAGCGCCGCAATGGCGGCTGTTGGCAATACAGCGTCACGATCCACCTGCGCCGCATCACGCGCCGCCACGCTCACGACGCACGCAACGGGTGAGGCGGCGCTGTCAGTTGAAGCGCTTAGCCCATCTTATTCACCGCATAGCTGGGATTCGGCGGCGGGTGTCGCGTAAGC
>CAXSGE010000162.1:0-6000 GCA_964236715.1 uncultured Acetobacteraceae bacterium
AGAAGAACGGCGTCGCCTTCAAGGACATCAACGTCCGCTACATGGGCAACACGCCGGAGGCGGTCGAGGCATTCCGCTCCGGATCGCTCGACATGATCTGCACGATCGAGCCGTATGGCACGGCGCTGTTGAACGACGTGAAGGGGTCGGTGAAGCTGTCCGATGGCCTGGATATCTATGGCAAGGGCTACACGGACTGCGTGCTCGCGGTCAGCGACGAGCTGATCAAGAAGAACCCGGCCGGGCTCAAGGCATTGATCAAGGGCATGATGACGGCGCAGTCGATGGCCGAGCAGGACCCGCAGAAGACGCTCGATACCCTGGTGGGCCGCTACTACAAGACCAGCATGGAGAACGCGCGGATCGCAATGAGCAAGCAGCCGTCGGTGGTGGATGCGCGCAGCCAGACACAGTTCATCCTGGACCGGGTGAATTCGATCATGGACATGGGCTACATCAAGAAGAAGCCAGGCCGCGAGTCGATCGACTGGACCTTCCTGGAGCAGGTGATCGCCGAAAATCCGGACCTTTATGGCAAGCTCAAGTATAGATCGGCGTAGCGCCGCCGTGTCGGCCGCGCTGCACGGGCCGGGCTTGGCGCTGCGGCGCCCGAGCCTGCCGCTCTGGGTCGGCAAGGTTGGCTGGGCCATCGTCAGCATCGGCATGTTCTGCGCCATCTGGGAGGCGCTATGGGCACTCGGCTGGGCCGACCCGCGGCTGTTGCCGCCGCCGCACGTCTTCCTCGGCAACATCGCCGGCCAGGCCAAGTTCTTCAACACCATCAGCCGCTGGCAGGTCGGCGCGGGCATGGACGCCGGGCCGCCCCCGGCGCTTGCGGTGGTCTATACGGCCGGCGCCACCATCGGCCGGGTGCTCAGCGGCCTCGTGATCGCCTCGGTGCTGTCGGTCTCCCTTGGCGTCGCAATCCGCTATTTCCTACTGTTCGAGCGGCTGACCTTGCCGACCATCACCTTGCTGGCGCCGGTGTCGCCGATTGCCTGGCTGCCGGTGGCGATCTTCATGTTCGGCATCGGCAACCGCCCGGCGGTGTTCATGGTCGTGGTGGCGCTGCTGTTCCACATGACGCTGTCGACCATCGCGCAGATCGACGGCGTGAACCGCAATTTTATCAATGTCGCCCGCACCATGGGGGCGAGCAAGCGGCAGATCTACACGCGGGTCATCGTGCCGGCGATCCTGCCGGGCATGCTGCTGGTGCTGCGGATGAACTTGTTCGCCGCATGGATGGCGGTGCTGATCGCCGAGAGCACCGGCGTTGGCTATGGGCTAGGCCAGGTGATCATGCTGGCGCGCAACACTTTCAACCCGTCGCTGGTGTTCTTCACCATCGCGCTGATCGGCGTGCTGGGCTTCAGCTTCGACTTCGCGTTGCGGCTGCTGCAGAACCGGCTGCTGTACTGGGTGCCGAAGGAATCAGAGGCGTTGCGTGGCATCTAGCGCGTTGAACGCGTTCTCGTCGCACAGCGCCGTGGTCTGCCGAAGCGTCGGCAAGGTCTGGGCGCCCGATACGCCCCGCGCGCATGAGGCGCTGCGGGCCATCGACCTCGACATCGCACTGGGCGAGTTCGTCGTGCTGCTCGGGCCGTCGGGCTGCGGCAAGAGCACGCTGCTGTATCTGATCGCCGGGTTGCAGGACGCGACGGCGGGCGAGCTGTGGTCGTTCGGCGATCGGGTGGAGGCGCCGTCGCCGGACCGCAGCCTGATTTTCCAGGAGACCTCGCTGTTCCCGTGGCTCTCGGTCGGACAAAATGTCGCGTTCGGGCTGTCAGTTCGCGGCGACACGCCCGACGCGCGGCGTACGGCGGCAAAGGAAGCACTGGCCCGGGTGGGATTGGCGGAGGCCATCGACAAGCGTCCGGACGAGCTATCGGGCGGCATGCGCCAACGCGTGGCGGTCGCCCGGGCGCTGGCGATGCGGCCCAAGGTGCTGCTGATGGATGAACCGTTCGCCGCACTCGACGTGCAGACGCGGGCCAAGATGCAGGATTTCCTGCTGGACGTCTGGCGTGCGTCCGGCGCGTCGGTGCTGTTCGTCACCCACCATATCGACGAGGCCGTGGCGCTGGCCGACCGCGTCGTGGTGTTCACCTCGCAGCCTGGTCGGATCAAAACCGTCGTACCCATCGACATGCCGCGACCGCGCGACCCGTTCAGCCCGGCCGCTGAGGCGTTGCGGCGGCAACTCACCGGCTTGCTGCAGGATGAGGTCGACCGCGCCTTCGCCGAGCAGGAAGCCTTTCCCGCCTGAACCGGAGACTTTGCCCGTGACCACCACGCTGATCCGCAGCCGCGCCGCTCTCCTCCCCAAGAAGGGCCGCTACCAGGTCGACACCGTGCCGGACGGGGCCGTGCTGCAGGAGAACGGATTGATTGCCGAGGTCGGCACGTATGAGGCACTGCACCGCAAGTACCCCGACACCCCGGTTGTTGGCACTGGGGGCGAAATCCTGCTGCCGGGTTTCGTGAACGGGCACCACCATGTCGGGCTGACGCCGGTGCAGCTCGGCTCGCCCGACATGCCGCTTGAATTGTGGTTCGTGACCCGGATGGTGGCGCGCAACCTCAACCTTTATCTTGACACGCTGTATTCGGCGTTCGAGATGGTGGGGTCTGGCATCACGACTGTGCAGCACATCCACGGCTGGCTGCCGGGCACGCTGGACGAGGTGCAGGGACGCGCCAACGACGTCGTGCGCGCCTACGAGGATATCGGCATGCGCGTGTCGTATTGCTACGCGATCCGCGACCAGAACCGGCTGGCCTACCAGGACGACGCCGAGCTGGTAGCCTCGCTGCCACCGGAGTTGCGCGGGCCGATGCAGGCGTGGTTCGACCGCTTCCGGCTGACGCTCGACGACGCGACCGACATGTTCGCCTCGATGCACGGGGCGCACGCCGGCAAGGACCGGGTGCGCGTCCAGTTGGCCCCGGCCAACCTGCATTGGTGCAGTGATACGGCGTTGGCCCGGCTGGCCGAGACATCGGAGCGCTACGATGTGCCGCTGCACATGCACCTGGTCGAGACGGCGTATCAGAAAGAGTATGCCAAGCGGCGGGGCGGCGGCACCGCGGTCGACTACCTCGACCGGTTCGGGCTGATGAATAAGCGCATGACGCTGGGCCACGGCGTCTGGCTGAACGAGCGCGACATCGCCCGGGTGGCGGAGACGGGCGCCTGCATTTGCCATAATTGTAGCTCCAACTTCCGGCTGCGCTCGGGTGTCGCGCCGCTGAACCGATTTGCCGCCGCGGGGGTCAACGTCGCGATCGGGCTGGATGAGGCCGGGATCAACGACGACCGTGACATGTTGCAGGAGATGCGGCTGGTGCTGCGCGCGCATCGCGTGCCGGGGATGGAGGAGGACGTGCCGACGATGGACCAGGTGCTGACCATGGCGACGGTGGGCGGCGCGCGGACCACGGCGTTCGGCGACCAACTGGGCACGTTGGAGGTCGGGACGGCGGCGGACCTGGTGCTGCTTGATTGGCAGCAGATCAGCTTTCCCTATTTGGACGAGGAGACACCGGTACTCGACGCGGTGATCCAGCGGGCGAAGACGGGCGGCGTCCGCCATGTGATATGCGGCGGCGAAACGATCTACGCCGATGGCCGCTTCACCCGGGTGGACCAGGCGGCGGCGCTGAAGGAGCTGCACGACGACCTGGCGCGCGCCCTGTCCGACGACGAGGTGCAGCGGCGCAAGCTGTCGAAGGCGCTGCTGCCGCACGTGAAACGGTTCTATGCCGGCTACATGGATACGGCGTCGCATCAGCCGTTCTACCGGCCCAGCTCGATGGCTTAGGCGCCGCCGGGTCGTTCGGGGTGGCGCTTCCCAGCATGATCCAGATCCTTCTGATCAATCCGAATACGTCGCGGGCCACCACCGACATGATGGTGGCCATCGCGCGGTCGGCAGCGCCCAGCGGAGTTGAAATCACCAGTGCCACCGCCGAACGCGGGGTGCCGATGATCCTCGATGCCGAAGCATTGGCCGCATCCTCGCGGGAAGTGCTGGAGGTGGGTCTCCGCCTCGGCCGCTCCGTCACGGGCATCATCGTGAGCGCGTTCGGTGATCCAGGAGTCAGTTGCCTGCGGAGCAAGGTTGGCATCCCGGTCGTGGGGATCGCACAGGCGGCGATGCTGGAAGCCGCAGGTAACGACAGACGGTTTGGTATCGCGACCGTGACGCCGGGCCTGGTCGGCTTAATCGACAAAAAGGCCGCAGAGTTGGGACTCGGGCAGCTTTACACCGGAACCCGGCTGACGCCAGGCAATCCGTTGGAGCTTGCAGCTTATCCTGATCGGCTGATTGAGGCGCTCGGCTTGGCCGTCGATAGCTGTATCCGGGACGACGGGGCCGAGGCTGTCGCGATCGGCGGCGGGCCGCTCGGCGACGCCGCGGCGACCTTGGCTCTGCGGTTCAGCATCCCGGTGATCGCCCCGATCCCGGCGGCGGTGCGACTGTTGATGGGGTGCTGTAAAGCGGAGTGCGCAACAGTGCCGGGCGGCAACGTGGCTACACCCGGTAAAAACTTGGTCCCGAAAAAGCCGTATCTGGCATATCGATTGCTTATCCCATGAAGGGTGAAGCTTCAGGATTGGTGTGGGACAGGCATGGAGGGCGGTGTACTCGACCGGCAACATCGCCTGCACCCAGGTCATCGGCTCGATGTCGAGGCAGTGACGCTCGCATACGGCGGCATCAGGGTTGTCGATCAGGTCACCCTGAATGTTCAACCCGGCGAGCTGGTTGCGCTACTGGGACCATCCGGATGCGGTAAAACGACTCTGCTGCGCACCATCGCTGGGTTCTTGCGGCCGCAATCTGGCCGGATCCTGTTCGACAGAAAACCGGTGGACCATCTTCCGCCGGGCCGGCAACGGATCGGCATTGTATTCCAAAACTATGCCCTGTTTCCGCACATGTCGGTGGCGGAAAATGTCGCCTATGGATTGCAGGCGCGTCGAGTGCCACGGCAGGAAATCGGCCCGCGGGTGGTCGCAGCACTTGATGCCGTGCAAATGACGGGCTTCGCCGAACGCCGCCCCAACCAATTGTCCGGCGGCCAGCAGCAACGGGTGTCACTCGCCCGCGCGATCGTCACCGAGCCGGCCGTGCTGCTGCTGGATGAGCCGTTTGCTGCCTTGGACCGCGCCCTGCGCTTGGATCTGCAACTGGAGATCAAGCGCCTGCAGCGCCGCCTGGGGCTGACCGCCGTCATGGTGACGCATGATCAGGACGAGGCGATGAGCATGGCGGATCGGATGGCGGTCATGCGGACCGGTCGGTTGGAGCAGGTGGACGCGCCGGCCGCGGTATACGACGCGCCGGCCAGCCGCTTCGTAGCCAGTTTTGTCGGCGCCAGCGTGGAGATGCCAGGCCGGGTGATCGATCTCCGGGGCGACAGTTGCACCGTGGCCCTGGATGCCGGCGCACAGTTGGTGGTTTTGCTTGGCCCGACAGTCGGCGGCATCGACCGGAACAGCAGGGTCGTGGTCTCCGCGCGCCCGGAGCACCTGGCCCTGTACGACGAGCCGGCGCCGGATCGGCTTGTGGCGGACGTTCGCCAATCGGCGCCCATCGCCGGCATGACGGTGCACGACGTCCGCGCCGGCGAGCTGGAGATGAAGGTCATCGAACCGCGCCTGGCTGCGGTGCGGGCGCCGGGTCCGGTGCATGTCGGGCTGACTTCGTCTGCCAAGCCAGCCCTGTTCGCTCTCGACGAAACCGTATTTGGGGGTCACGCATGAACACCACCCGCCGCGCCCTGCTGGCCGCCTCCCTTGCTGCGCCATTCCTGGCGGAGCGTCCGGCCCGGGCCGCCGGCAGCCTGACCGCGGCGATCTATCCCGGCGCCTGGGAGGACGCCTACCGGGCCGTCGTCGTGCCCGCATTGAAGGTCGGCCACGGCACCGACGTGGTGTTCGAGGCGCTGTTCGCCGTGGACGAGATCGCCAAGGCGCGGGCGGCCCGCGGC
>CAXSGE010000163.1:0-5985 GCA_964236715.1 uncultured Acetobacteraceae bacterium
CGACCACCGCCAGGTCGGTCATGATGATGTCCGCCCGGCCGGACTGCACCAGCCGGATGCCAGCGGCCATGTCTGGATAGGTCATGATGGTGATGCCGGGCTTGCTTTCGGCCGTGCAGGCCGCATCCTGCTTCTTGGCCGCGACCTCCTCGACCGTGCCCAGGCCCACCGCATAGGTCGCCCCGCAGGAGGTTTCCATGCTGATGATCTTCTTGGGGTTGCCCGCCTGAGTCAGCGCGCCCGTGGCAGCCTGCATATACATCACGTAGTCGAGCTGTTTGGCCCGTTCCGGCGTGTAGTAGAGATTGTCCCAGAAGATATCGACCTGGCCCCCAGCAGTCGCCGGCATCAGGCCGGACCAACCGCCCAGAAACATCTCGTGCTTGACGCCCGCGCAGTCGAGCACCGCGTGGGCGAGTTCGACGTCCGAGCCGATGACCTTATTGAAGTCTGCCCCGTCCCGCATCGCGTAGGGCGGTGTTTGCGGATCGGCGCCGACCTTGATCGTCCAGCCAACCAGGCTCGGATACTTCTGCGACAGCTTCGCTGGCTCGCAGGAAGGGCCGGCCTGCGCCAAGGCAGCGAGACCAGTCAAGCCGACACTGAGCGACGCCGCCACCAAAATCCGGGACTTCATGTTTGACGCTCTCCTACGCTGATGCGCTGGATCAGTCACGCAAGTCACATGCCAGCCGCGAAGGCTGCGCCGGTGGCACTCAATGCCGAAAGCTGCTTGCATATTGTGCAACTCTCCTGCGTACTTGCGAGGGTGGCGGGCAGCCGGTCCTGACTGCCTGGCGGAAAAGCAGACGGAGGCGATCCTTGTTGCTTTCATTGGTGACGCACGCATGATGCATCTCGGCTGGTTCGTGGGCCGCGGCTTTTCGGTCCATGGTTGGAAGCAGGACTGGTGGGGCGACGAGGCGCTCGACTGGACCAATCCCAACATCTATATCGCCCTCGCGCAGGCGCTCGACCGGGCGTGTTTCGATTACATGATGATTGAGGACGGCTCGCTTGTGCCCGACGCCTACGAGGGGTCGTCCCGCGCCTACCTGCAGAATGCGGTGACGGTGCCTAAGGCCGATCCGATGCCCCTGGTGCCGCTGCTGGGACAGGCGACCAAGGGCCTTGGCATCGTTGCCACGATGACCACGGCGTTTTACCCGCCCTATCTCGGCGCCCGGCTTGCGGCCACGCTGGACCACCTTACCCGCGGCCGGGCCGGCATCAACTTGGTCACGGCACATAACGACCGCGCAGCCCAGAACTTCGGGCTGGACCAGCACCATGAGCATGATAAGCGCTACGAGATGGCGAGCGAATGGATCGAAGTCGTCGACAAGCTCTGGGCGTCCTGGCAACCCGGCGCAGTGCGGGCCGACCGGGAGGCCGGCGTGTTCGCCGATCATTCGAAGGTGCATCCGATCGACCATGAGGGGGCGCACTATCGCTGCCGCGGGCCGCTGAATTTGCCAGCAGGGCCGCAAGGGCGTCCGGTGGTCTGCCAAGCCGGCGGCTCTCCGGCCGGGCGGAGCTTCGCGGCCCGGCATGCCGACACCATCATCGCCCTGGTGCGCGATGTCGGGGAGGCCAAAGCCTACCGCGCCGACATCACCGCGAAACTTGCGGAATGGGGCCGGCAACCCGATTCCTGCAAGGTGCTGTTCTGTGTTTCCGTCGTGCTCGGGGAAACTGTGGCGGAGGCAGCCGAGCGCAAGCGCCGGCGCCAAGCCGCGCTGGCCGCGGACCTCGAGCCGAGGCTGGCGGCGCTGTCCTTTTTCGGAGCCAGGGACCTGTCGCGCCTGCTGCTCGACGAACCGCTGCCGCAGGCGCAGACCAACGCGTCCCGCACGATGGTCGAGGCCTATACGGCCCGTGGCCGTACTCTCCGTGACATCGCCATGGACGCCGATGTCAACGGCATCCCGTTCGTGGGCACGCCCGACAGCATCGCCGCCGAGATGACGGATGCGATGGCTGAGATCGGCGGGGACGGGTTCCTGTTCACCGAAGCCTTATCACGCCGCAACATCACCGAGGTCACGGATGGCCTGATCCCCGCGTTGCAGCGGCGCGGACAGACAAGGCGCGCCTATGCCCATCCGACCCTGCGCGAAAACCTGATGGAGTTCTAAGGCAATGGCTGGGTTCGCCAATCTGCGTGCCCAGATCGCCACGCCCAGCCTAGACGAGATTGCCGACTGGGCCTTGCGCCTCGTCCGGGCACCCTCGCCGAATCCACCGCTGGAGACACGCGTTGTGGCCGAGGAGACGGCGGCAATCTTGCGAGCCGCAATCCCGAGCGCCGACCTGTCGTTGCACCACGCAGGAAGCGGCGTGATCAACCTCGTCGCACGCGTACAGGGAGCCGGGCCGGGCCGGCGCGTGGTGTTCAACGGCCATCTAGATACCTATCCCGTGGGCGACCGGTCCTTTTGGACCCGCGACCCGGCCGGGGTGATTGAAGGCGACCGCCTCTACGGACGCGGCGCCGCCGACATGAAGGGCGGGATCGCCGCAAGCATCAGTGCACTTGCCGCTCTCGCTGCGCACAGTGATGCGTGGCCCGGCGAGGCCGTGCTGACCCTCGCCGGCGACGAGGAGAGCATGGGTCCCGCGGGCACGCGTTGGTTATTGGATCACGTGGCGCATGCGGCCGGCGATGCCGTCATCATCGCCGATGCCGGCTCCCCCCGTGTGCTTCGGTTCGGCGAGAAGGGCTTCCTCTGGATAGACATCGAGGCCAGCGGCCGCGCCGCGCACGGCGCGCACGTGCACCTGGGTGAGAACGCCGTCGAGCGCCTGCTGGAGGCATTGACCCGGCTGCACACACTGAGCACATTGCCGGTCGCCGCGCCCGCCGTGGTGCTCGATGCCATTGTGCGATCACAGGCAATCTCGGAGCCCCTTTCGGGCGCCGGCGAAGCGGCTGTGCTGGGACGGTTGACCGTGAACATCGGCCGGATCGAGGGCGGCACATCCACCAACTTGGTTCCCAGTTCGGCGTGCGCAGGAGCGGACGTCCGTCTGCCCGTCGGCGTGTCCGTCGCGACTGTGGAGCAGGCGCTTGCCTCTGCGCTCGATCTACCCGGCATTACCTACCGCGTGCTGCGCCGGTTCGAGCCGAACCATACCGACCCAGGCAGCGAACTGGTGCGCCGTTGCGCCGCCGCAGCGCGCGAGGTGGTGGGCGCGGACGTGGCGGTCAACATGCGGGTCGGGGGCTCTGATGCGCGGTGGTTCCGCATGGCGGGCGTGCCGACGGTCGTCTACGGACCGACGCCGCACGGGATGGGCGGGCCGGACGAGTGGGTGGATATCACGGAACTGGGCCAGGTGGCCCGCGTCCATGCCCTGACGGCTTTGGACCTGCTGACCGCGTCTCGGCCTTGAGCGCGCCTAATGCTGACCGTTAACAGCCGCACCATCGGTTGATGGGCCATGGCGTCCGTGCCAAAGCCGGGCAGAAATCCGCCAGAACCGGGGCGATGCATTCGAAACTGGACCGCTTGGCGGCGCCTTGTTCGTTGAGCGCCGTGCGGGCATCGGCTGCCCGGGCCGCTAAGCACGGAAGATCCACGGTCAGCAGTTTACGATCTCGCACGACAAAACGGCCGCCGATCATGACGCTATGCACGCTGGTCCCATCTTCGCCAAAGACCAGTTGGTTCACCGGATCGTTCAGCGGGATCAGAGTGGGCGCGTTCAGGTCGAGGAACACGATGTCCGCGGCGAAGCCGGCGGCAATCCGGCCGATCTTGGGAAAGCCGAGCACCTGCGCGCTACCCGCCGTCGCCGCGTCGACCACCTGCGCGGCAGTTGCCCAGGCCGCGGGGTCGGGTCCGCGCGCGTGCGACGCAGCACCGGCGAAGTGCATGGCGGTATACATGTTCAAGTTGTCGGAGCAGGTCGCGGCGTCCGTGCCCAACCCGACATTCACGCCAGCCTTCAGCATGCCCGCCATGTCGGCCACCCCGTTGCCCAGACGCATGTTGCTAGCAGGATTATGTGCGACCGAGGCTCCGCGCCCACCGAGACGCGCCATGTCCTCCGCGTCGAGCCAGACCCCGTGGGCGGCCGTGAAGCGCGGCCCAAGCAGACCCAAGCCGTCGAGATGCGCCACCATGGAGCGGCCGTAGCGCTGGGAGGCAGCCACGACCTGGAACTTCGCCTCCGCAACGTGGCTGTGCAGTCCCGTCCCGAACTCCTCGGCCAAGTCTCGGCAGGCCTCAAGGAAGGGATCGCCGCAGTGTAGCGGGATGGTGGGCGCGAGGGCCGGGCGCAGCCAGTCACGGTCAAACCGCCAATTCGTCAGGATGGCGCGTAGTTCGTTCATCGTATCCTGCCACGGCGGGAGGCGCAGACCGCCAGCCTGCTCCTGCAACGGCGCGGGCAGGACGGCTTGCAGGGCGGGCACGGCCTGGTAGAGCGTGAGATCGGCGACCATCGGCGCGATTACCGCCCGCATCCCGACGGCTTGGTAGGCCTCCGCAACCGCAGCAATGCCGTCCCGGGTCGGCCCGGGAAGCTCGACGAACAAGTCGTAAACCGCGGTGCACCCTTTCAGGACCATTTCTGCGGCCCCGATCGTGGCGCTCAGCGCCTTCTGCTCCGCCCCTGCAAGAGCGGTGATCCAGGGCGAGGCGGCCAGCAGCAGTTCGAGCGTCCATCGATCGCCCATCGAACGCGCCAGGTTGCCGTGACCGTGGGTGTGCGCATTGACCAGGCCAGGGTGCAGCAGCCGGCATGAAGCATCGATGGTTTCGGCTCCATCCGGGGCGGACAACCCTGGCGGGCCCACAGCCACAATATGCCCGTGCTGAACCAGCACGTCCGCAGCCTCAATGTAATGAGCCGCATCGAGTACGCGGCCGCCCCGCAGGGCCATGGGTCTGTCAGGCAGGGGCGGTCCTACTTGTTCCATCGCATCTTCTTTCCGATTCTGACCGGGCTGCTCCACCCTACACTGGACCGTTTTGGCAGGAAGCTCATGGTGGCACGATCGATGTTCCGTGCAAGGTCCGAACCAATGAGGCAAAATGTTAGGCCCGTCGTCGTCCGACCAACCTGGTTGTCGGGCCACCCGCGTCGAACCTGAACGGTCGGACAAGACCAACGACGATGGTCTGAGCCGGCGGCTCCCGATTTGAACGGATGTTCAGCAGCCGGTTATGTCAAAGTCAGAGCTTCGAAGATGGACGTTGGTCTTCAACTGTCGGAGCAAGTTTGAAATGTCATCGGGTCCAGTGCTGCGACCGTTGCATGACGGTGCACCGGGCGCTTCCAAGTTGTTCGGCGGTCTTGCCCGTCCCGCTGAACCCCGCCGTTGGTTGACCGGGTAAGCCTCCTGCCGCGCTTTCACCCAGGCCAGCGCCTAGCCAAGCCGCTTGCTCTCCACGATCGCGCCTGGCGTCACAACGGCGATCTTGTCCAGAACCCTGAAGGGCAGATCGGTGCCTGCATAACGCACCGCGAACCGGCCGTCCGGGTAGTTCACCGCCTCGACCTGCTTGCGGGCCAAGGCACGTGTCTGCTGCGTGGGCTCCAGGATCAGCATCATGCGGTCGTAGTGCAGCGTCAGGTTGGTCGAGACCACGCGGACCTCCCGCCATGCCAGCGCCTCGTCGAGCACGTCGCCCGACGGCGCCGGCCGGTGTAGGTCCTTAGCGTTGGCGGGGAGCCGGGCAAACCGGCCGTTGTAGGCCTCGATAAAACCTGGCAGCAGGGCATTAGCCGCCTGCATCGTGCTGATGCCCTGCTGCCAGGCGCATTTCCTTGACCAACCGGTCCTGCAGCGTGCCGAACGCCCGCTCAACCCGGCCCTTCGCCTACGGACTGTCAACACCGATGATGTCGATGTGGCGTTGGTGCACTCGACAAGCCCAGGGCGAGGTGGCCCCAAACCCCAAGCTGCTACGCGATGACCAGCTGGCGACGGACGGACTCCGGGCGCCCGGCCGCCAACATCCGGTTCAGCACCGC
>CAXSGE010000164.1:0-5918 GCA_964236715.1 uncultured Acetobacteraceae bacterium
ACCCGACATGGGCGAGGAACGCCCGTAGGTCGGCCGCATAGGCGCGCTGCGTGGCGGTGCTGCGTCCGTGCAGCCACAAGGCCAGCAGGTGTTCGTCGCTATGGGCCTGCGCCGGCTGGGGCGCCGCCGGCCGGGGCAGGGGGACTGGCGGGTGCGGCTCCTTCAAGGTCATCAGGGCCAGTGGCGGCACGATGGCGGGTTCGGTCATGCCCTGACCCTACATTCCTGTTCCCACCCCGTCCAGTGCAAGATAATGTCCGCTTCCGGGAACGCAACGTAAGAAGCTGTATGACCGACAAGAGGTCGGTAGCTGCCGCGGTGCTGTCCCGCCGGCAGCGTCCGCTTCCCTCACCTGCCCGCCCGGATCCTGCCAGACCGTTTCCGGCCATCGTTGGTCAGTTAAGGCGCCGGATCACCCGAATTGATTATAGCAGGGTGGGTGATAACCTTTCCTGCTCCCAGGCCAGCAAGAAGCCAATCTCGCGTGCCAACCAACTGGCCGAAAGGATTTCGCGCCCCCATTCCGCCGTCCGCCCGGCATACTCGCCCATGAGCCAGATGTGCCGGATGGGCACGAACACGTTGATGGCCGCCTCGTCCGCCGGGCGGATGGACCTGACCGACCGATAGCCACGTTCGAAGGCATGCCACATGACAAACCTACGTCGTCCGAACGACGCCTGGGCCCAGAGGTGAACGGCAAGATCGTAGGCGAGATAGCCGAATCCACCGTCGTCGAAGTCGAACAGGACAGCCTGCCCGGCGTGCGGCCCTTCCGTAGCAATGTGGGCGTTGAGGCCATGGCAGTCACCGTGACAGCGCGTGCGCGACAGGTCCCCATCGAGGCGCCTGACCATTCCGGCAAGACGGTCTGCGATCGACGCCAGATCACGCCGAGCGTCCGGCGCGTCGAGGTCGAGCGCCAGCACTGCCGCGACCTGCCGGTGCAGCAGGTGGTCCAGGTCCAAACGGAAGCGCCCTGCGTCGTGTCTGGGGAAGCTGTCGGCGGCACCATGCACGCGGGCCAGCGCCACCCCTTGCACCCGCGCGTCAGCGGGGTCATCGAGCTCGGGCTTGCGGCCGCCCACGTGGCGGAACAGCACGGCTGCGCGTGGGCCGTCCGGCAACATGGCGTGGCTAAACAACGCTCCGTCTCGTGCAGCCAGTGCCACCGCGACCGGCACGCCCATGGTGTCTAGGTGGGCAAGAAAAGCCGTCTCTGCTGCCACGTCGGCTGGACCGCGGGCGCGGTGACCCGAGAGGCGAAGCACGTATGTCTCGCCAGCGTCCGTCCTCACTTCATAGACGTCGTTGAAGCCACGCACCAGCAGATGGCAGGCCCCGATGTCACCTAACGCATACCGATCCGTGACGAACCTGCGGACGGCCTCGGCCGAGGCCGTTGCATAGCTCACGGGCAGCGTGGTCGGGTGTGGGGGCATCGCGCTCAGACACACTGGAACGTCATGTCGAACACCGTCGGCCACTCGTTGATGCGAGGGTCTCCGTCGGGCCGCAGGTCTAATATCAGCAAGCGGAGGCCCTGTTGCTGGCAGAAGCCCGTCGCCTCGGTCAACACGACGCGGTGTGCCTCCGCTCCGCCCCCGCGAACCGGTGCACGCATCTCGGAAAGTGCGTAGACGCCGGGTCCGATAGGCACGATGCCGGAACTGAGTCCGCAACCGGCCAACAATGCACTTGCCACAATCGGAAGCGAGACGACGCGCATGCGATCTCCAAACCCAGTCGCGTCATTATCGCACCTTTGGAGGGATGTCCTCTCTCAAGTACCGGACAATTGCGAGGCGGCGCAGGTCGGCTGACTTGGCGAGCTGTTTAAGCGGACAGCTTAAAAAACCGTCGTTCATTCAGTGAGGCGGACAGTTCCGCGCAGCTGGATGTGAACGGCGACATGGGGTGGCAAGCGGACATAGATTGCTAGGCCTGTCGCCGGTGGCTTTGCGCCTAAAACGATCCTTTGTGGGTCGCAACGCCGCGCTCGGTTACGGCGGTAGCCTCGGCTTCCGAGGGCTATATAGGCCGCAGCATCCGCTGGCCGCACGACGCAGCCCAGTGAGAACCGGGTCCATCAGCGAAGAGGCTTGCTCATGTGCACGAAGACGCCAAGGTGCGGAGAGGCCTCCTCCTCCCGGTCCACCTTATAGCCTACCCGCTCGTAGAGCTTGACGTTCTCGGTGAGGTGGACGCTCGTGTAGAGACGCATCTCTCCTAACCCGAGCGAACGGGTCAGTTCTTCCGCGTGTGCTAGCAGGGCACGGCCAAGGCCACGGCCCTGGTGATCGGGCGATACCGCGACGTTCACGACGAGCATGTGGTCGGTCTCGGGATGCATTTCGATCAAGGCTGCAAGTTCCCCGGCTAGGTACAGCATGTCGACCGAATGGTCGCGGACGGCCACGTCGTAGTCAGCGGTCATTGGTTTCGGCTCTCGGCCGAGCACCGGCACCCACTTGGCATAAGCCGCCCGCGTGAGATCACGGACCGCTGTGGCGTCCGCCGGCGTCGCACGACGCAGTCCGGCGCGGATCGCGTCCGTGAGCAGGTACGAAGAACCCGAACTCTTCAGTGTTGAAGGCTGGTTTTGCGAGGTCGTCTTCTGGAAGCCAGCAGCGCCTACGCAGGCTAAAAAGGATTTCAGGTCCGGCACTTCGAGATCCGGAGCCTCGGTTAGCAGCCGGGCCGAGCGTCCGTGCCGGCGAACCCAGACCGTCGCGCAGCCGAGCCGCCTTGCGGTCGGAACCTCGGTGACGCCCTCCGCGACGTGGGCAACCTGATGCGGCTTGACGGCAAGGCGACGAAGCGCTTCCTCAAAGATGGCAGGGTGCGGCTTGTAACTCTGGGCCTGCTCAGCCGTGACAACAACCTCAAACTCCACCCCAAGCCGCTTGGCTGTCGTGGCGAACAGGTCATCATCGATGTTCGAGATGACAGCGAGCCTATATCGTTTCCCGAGAGCTCGGAGCACGTCCACCGTGTCGGGGAAGGGCCGCCATGAGGCAACTGACGATACCAGAACCTGGCGATCTGTTGCCTCGACGGGGAAGTTGAAACGCCGCCCGAACTCCTCGACCACGCCGGCGAGCACTGCCCGATATGGCTTGTAAGGCGGCTCGCAGAGTGCACCGTCGATGTCCTGGAAGGCCGTGACGATCTCGTCGTCCGACAGCGTCACGCCGTAGCGGGCTAACAAGGGCCGCAAAGCTTCGATGGCACCCGTCTCCCAATCGATCAAGGTGCCGTAGCAGTCGAAAGTGAGCGTGGTCAGGTGAGCCGGATCAGGAAGGGACATGCTGGACGCTCTCGATCAAATCGACTTACGGGGCAGCTGCCGCACTGCCCGCCTACATTGCCAGGTTTCGCGCTCTCTACGAGGACGTGAACCAGACGGTCGGACGCTAGGGGAGGTCTGCAAAGGGTCGAGGCTGTGTGAAAACGTCGGAGCGTAACGGCAGTTAGCATCTATGTTGCCGTGCTGGCGGTTAGCCTGGATCATTCGTGCCCTTTGTCCACCTGGAATGACAGAATGGTATGTAGATGACCGCTCCGGCTATGTTTTCAGACAGCCTCGATCGAGAGCCGCCGCCGATCTTGCGACATAGAGGGGCAGCTTACCTCTTCTCACGCTCCAAAGCGGAAATTCCGTTTCCGGCCAGACTGCTCCGTCGGGCGAACGTCCGTATCCCAAAGTTTCGCTCCGGAGCCGACAGGCAGCTTTCCACCAGGAGCTGGCTTTATACCGGCAAGATCAGGGACCAAGCACGGGTCCGATCCGCAATTTGTCATCCAATGGCGGTGGCGTTGCCGTCCCGCCGTGAGGCACCGTGCGGCGAGATATGCCAGGAACGGGTGACATGACTGCATACGAAGCCGGAGCCACTTTTGAGCTCAGCCGGCGAAGGCTGCTCGCCGCGGCGGGGATCGGGTCAGGGGTGCTGATGGTGCCGGTCCAGAACCTCGCGGGAGGTGCTCAGGCCGTGCCCGTTGCGGGTGGGTCAGCCGATCCGGCGGGGACGCCGTTGGTGGCGGGGCTGCATCTTCAATTCGGCGCGGATGCGTCGTCCGAGGTGACCGTGTCGTGGCATACACTGAAACCCGTCCGCAATCCGCGTGTCGTGCTCGGCCGTCTTGACGGCAAGCTCGAGCAAACGGCGGAAGCCACGCCTGCAAGCTACACAGACGGCAAGTCGGGCCAGATCGTGTACGCGTATCATGCGAAGCTCCGCCAGCTTCAGGCCGAGTCCAGCTACATGTATGGTGCCATGCACGACGGCGCGTCACCGGAGTTCGGAACCTTCCGCACGTCGCCGAAGGGCCGGGCTGCCATGACCTTCACCAGCTTTGGCGATCAGGGCACGCCGACTGTGGGCAAACTCTTCGTGCCGCCCGCAGGGGTCGCTCTGCCGGCCCCGGTGTTCGTGAACGACAATCTCGGCTCCCCAGCGGCGGGCGACACGACGCTCGGTGTCGAGCAATTGCGGCCCCTGTTCCACCTGTTCAACGGCGACCTCTGCTACGCCAACCTCGCCGAGGACCGGGTGCGGACCTGGTGGGATTTCTGGGGCAACAACACGCGCAGCGCACGCAACCGCCCGTGGATGCCGTCGCCCGGCAACCACGAGAACGAACTCGGCAACGGGCCGATCGGCTACCAGGCCTACCAGACCTACTTCTCGGTGCCGGAGGCGAGCGGCCAAACGGACGTGACGCGCGGCCTCTGGTACGCGTTCACCGCCGGGGCAGTGCGCGTGATCAGCATCGCCAACGACGACGTGACGTATCAGGACGCCGGCAATTCTTATGTCCGAGGCTACTCCGCCGGGGCGCAGAAGGCCTGGCTGGAGCAGGAACTATCGGCCACGCGGGACAACCGCGACATCGACTGGGTCGTGGTCTGCATGCATCAGGTCGCCATTTCGACCGCCGACAAGTTCAACGGCGCGGACTTGGGCGTCAGGGAGGAGTGGATGCCGCTGTTCGACCGCTACAACGTTGACCTCGTGGTTTGCGGGCACGAGCATCATTACGAGCGCTCGCATCCCATCCGCGGCCATGAGGCGAACCGGACGCTGACGCCAGTGCCGACCGCAACCGCAACGGACGTCATCGATACCACGAAGGGCACGGTGCACATGGTGATCGGTGGCGGGGGCACCTCCGTGCCGTCGAACGAGCTGTTCTTCCACCCGCCGCAATGCCGGGTGATCGTCTCGGTTGGCGCGCCTGATCCCGCGACGGGCAAGCGACCGCCGGTCTACGTGCGCGAGGATGCGCCGTGGTTGGCGGTGCGCAATGCGGCCCATGCTTATGGATTCGCGGCCTTCACCGTCGATCCGGGGTCGCAGCCTGGCGGGCTCACCACGATGAAGGTTGTCTATTACGACGTCGTGGGGCCGGACGGTCAGTTGGCGGCGTTCGAGACCTTCACGCTACAGCGCTCCCGCCGCGACTAGCGCCCGGTCACTGCCGGAGCAGCTCGTCCACTGCAACGTCCGCTCTAGCGCCTCAGTGGCTCCGAAGTGGACCGGCAGCTCCCGGCCAAACCCGGCCAACTTGAAGCCCGCTGAGGCGCCAGGGCGACATTTCCTGGCAGGCCCGAGTGTGCGCTTGCGTCAGGGCCGCCAGGCTTGTCCTGCAGCCATACTGCGGCAGTCAGAGCGCTGCCGCCACGTGCGGTATAGCCACGACTGCGGCTACCCGCCCCGGCCGATACCGCCGGTGCTGGTGCTCGTGTGGCCGGGTCTGCCTGGTTGCTCACCCGAGCGCCGGACCTATCCCGGCCCGCCGGCCGCCGCCCTCCACGTGCAGCAGGTCCGACGGCGGCAGCAGGTCGTCCGGCGTGATTGGCCGGCGCAGGATCACGAAGTAGCTCACCGCCGCGAACACGCACATGACCGCGC
>CAXSGE010000165.1:0-5888 GCA_964236715.1 uncultured Acetobacteraceae bacterium
CGGGTTCAACCGCGCCGGCGGTGGCGTGCTGGTGGGCGCGGGAGTGGCGCTCGCCGTGAAGAGCTGACCACCTCCGCCCCACTGCTTATCATAACTCAAGACTTTCGGGTGGTCGCACCCCCCAAGCTTCTCACTGGCTTGGGCGCGTCAGAAGCTACGACCGAAAGTCGGTTGCGGGTTTAGCCCTTGGACCCGCGTGCGCGTCGTGCCCGGCCCTTTGTCACCGGGGGTTCAGCCAGCAGGTCCGGCTTCGTGCTCTTCTCCGCCGGATTCGCCTGCTCCGGAGCTGCGCTTCCCGGCTTTCGACCGAGGCCATTCTGCTTCGCCAGGCTTGAGCGGTGGCTGGCGTAGTTCGGTGCCACCATGGGATAGTCGGCCGGCAACCCCCACTTCTGCCGATAGTGCTCAGGCGTTATGCCGTAGCTGGCTTGCAGGTGCCGCTTGAGCATCTTCAGCTTCCTCCCGTCCTCCAGGCAAACGATGTGGTCTGGGAACACCGATTTGCGGATCGGCACGGCTGGCGTCAGTGGCGCTGGTGCAGGTGCTGGTTCGGCCGTGCCGACCGTCGCCAATGAGCCATAGACGGACTGGATCAGCGCCGGCAGCGCCGCGGCGGCGACCTGGTTATTGCGAATATGGGCAGAGATGATCGTTGCCGTCAGTCCCAGAACGTCGGTGTCCGATTTGTCCGTCATGGTGGTTCCTCCCGTCGCGGCACCCTGTCACACGTGCCCGCGCCGTTCCAAGAAAGTCATTTCGTACTGTGGCAGCCAAGGCCCGATCAGCACGTGATAATCCGGTTACTCCGCCGAAGGTCCATTCAGGGCGCGTAGCAGCTATTGAGCGGTCGCGGTTGACAGTGCGGCGCTTGAGGTCGGGCGCAGCTACAGGTCGTTGCGAGCAGCACCGGGCCTAACCTGGTCACCTATGGTTCGATACGTCGGCAAAGGCTTCCATTCGCAACGGCAGTTTCTCGCCGAGCCAAGCAGCGTGTTTTGTGTGGTCGGCCGGATCGTCCCCCGTTTCAGGATGTAGCAACACGTCCAGCCCTTCCCGGTTGAGCATGAGCCAGGGCATCAGGGTGGGAAAGAGCTCGACTGGAAACGCAATCTGATACATCGCACGCGTATGCGGGCCGATCGGTGATGCATGCCATCGGCCGAGCAAGGCCACGGGGAAGGCCTCGGCCACTCGTGCGCGCAGCTGCGCGGCTGCGTCTTCGGTTACCGCCGGCTCGAAGTAGACATGGCATGGAAGTCCTTGATTGCCGAGATGTCGAGCGGCATCTTGATCACCCGTCGCTGAAGCAGATTTAGCGCATGAAGCTCGACACCTGTAGCAGTTATCGAAAACGGCGGGCCAGTTCGGCCTTGGCCAGCACTAAAATTGCTCAGTCTCCTGGCGCACGGGATGAGCGATGCGGCGTGATGCGGGACCGATTGGGGTGTTGGGCAGCAGCCACTCGCGCAGCTTGGACCAGCGCCGTCGTGTGCCGCCGTTTCTGACCGCCATGGCCAGCGCCTTGCGCTGCCCGACGATGACGACCAGGCGCTTGCCGCGGGTCACACCGGTGTAGAGCAGGTTGCGCGCCAGCATGGCGTAGTGCTGGGTCATCAGCGGGATTACTGCGACCGGATATTCCGACCCCTGCGACTTGTGGATGGTTGTTGCATAGGCCAACACCAGCTCGTCCAGCTCGCCGAAGCCATACTCCACCTGGCGTCCCTCGAAGCTGACGGTCAGCGTGCCCTCCTCCATGTCGATGCCGGTGATGAGGCCAAGGTCGCCGTTGAACACGTCGCGCTCGTAGTCGTTCGCCACCTGCATGACCTTGTCGCCGGGGCAGAACGTCCAGCCGAACCGCTCGACCCGCTCGGCGCCTGGCGGGTTCAGCACCCGCTGCAGCTCGACGTTGAGCGTCCGGGCACCGAGACTGCCCCGGTTCATCGGACACAGCACCTGCACGTCGCGCACCGGGTCGAGCTCGAAGCGCGCGGGGACGCGGTCGCGCACCACGGCCAGCAGCTTGCGCGCGGCGTCCTCCGGCTCGTCGGCCGGCACAAAGAAGAAGTCCGAGCCCTCTGGCGCGGTCAGCTCCGGCATCTGCCCTTGGTTGATGCGGTGCGCGTTGGTGATGATGCGGCTCGCCGCCGCCTGGCGGAACACCTCGGTGAGCCGGATCACCGGCACGGCGCCAGAGGCGATCACGTCCGCCAGCACTTGGCCCGGCCCCACGCTCGGCAGCTGATCCACGTCGCCCACCAGCAGCAGTGCGGCGTGGTCCGGCAACGCCTGCAGCAACGAGCGCATCAGCGGCACGTCCACCATGCTGCACTCGTCCACCACCAGCAGGCCGCAGTCGAGCGGGTGCGTCTCGCCCCGCTTGAACCCGCCGGCCTTCGGGTCGGCCTCGAGCAGGCGGTGGATGGTGCGGGCTTCGAGACCGGTGCTCTCCGTCAGGCGCTTGGCGGCGCGGCCTGTGGGCGCACACAGCGCCACCTCGACGCCCTTGGCGCCAAGCACCTTCAGGATCGAGTTCACCAGCGTCGTCTTGCCCACGCCTGGACCGCCGGTGATGACCAGCACCTTGGCCGCTACGGCAAGCCGCAGCGCTTCCGCCTGGCTCGGCGCCAGGGCCAGCCCTGTCTTGCGCTCCACCCAGGGGACCGCGCGGCCGGCGTCGATCGCCGGCCAGGGCGGGCGGCCGTCGGACAGCAGGCGCAGCCGCTCGGCGATCGCCTGCTCCGAGCGGTAGAGCCCGGCCAGGAACACGCAAGCCTCGCCGTCCACGGTGTCGGCCACCAGCTCGCTGTCGCGCAGCTCCAGCCCGAGCGCATCCTCGATCAGCCCGGCCTCCACCTCGATCAGCTCGGACGTCGACCGGGTCAGCTCGGCCACCGGCAGGCCGCAGTGCCCCTGCCCGGTTGCCTCGGCCAGGCCGAACGACAGCCCGGCCCGCACCCGGATCATCGCCGTCTTCTCAATGCCGAGCCTGGCTGCCACGAGGTCCGCGGTGCGGAAACCGATGCCGCGGATGTCGCGCGCGAGCCGGTAGGGGTTCTCAGTAATGAGCGCGATCGCCTGCTGGCCATAGGTCTTGAAGATGCGCACCGCCCGTGAGGTGCCGACGCCGTTGGCATGCAGGAACAGCATGATCTCGCGGATCGCCTTTTGCTCGGCCCAGCCCGCCACAATGCGCTGGGCCCGCTTGGCGCCGATGCCGGTCACCTCGCGCAACCGTGCCGGCTCCTGCTCGATGAGGTCGAACACCGCCTCGCCGAACGCACGCACCAAGGCGCGCGCATAGGTCGGGCCGATGCCGCGGATCATGCTGGAGCCCAAGTACTTCTCGATGCCTTCCAGCGTGGTCGGCTGCGTCGTGGTGACCTGCGCCGCCTTGAACTGCAGCCCGTGCTCGCGGTCGGTGGTCCACATGCCCGTCGCGCTGATGAACTCGCCGGCGTTGATCGTGGCCGCGTGCCCGACCACGGCCACAAGGTCGCGCTGCCCGCGGGCTTTGACCCGCAGCACGCAAAAGCCGTTCTCGGCGTTGTGGTAGGTGACGCGCTCCACTAGGCCGGACAACGTCTCGACCGGTGCTGCCGCGCGGCCAATCGCCTGATCCAGATCCGTGCTCCCTTCAGCTTCGATAACGAGAGTAGGGGATGCTATCTGCCGTCCAACATCACCGCTGGGTGTGGTGCCCCGTGGCAAAGCACGTTGAGGCAGGCTTCGGAGGCATGTTGAAACGTTGGCTTAGCGTCCGCTCAAAGTCGGAAGCAGAAAAGCTGCTTACGAAAATCGATGACGGGAAGCAGCCGTTCAT
This sequence comes from uncultured Acetobacteraceae bacterium, assembly GCA_964236715.1. Classification (GTDB taxonomy): domain Bacteria; phylum Pseudomonadota; class Alphaproteobacteria; order Acetobacterales; family Acetobacteraceae; genus CAHJXG01. Next base: position 3,827 of record CAXSGE010000165.1, read on the forward strand.
TCATTGAATATAGGAGCGGGGAGCATCGGCCAGCTGCGCACCAATGCAGCCGGGCGGCAAGTCCGCCGCGTTCCGGGCAAACAACAGGGTTGCCATGTGGCGTGCATACCGACCGGGAAACTGCGTCAGCTCGGCCTCGAAACCCTGACAACGAGATCAATGTCCAGCGACGACTTGTGGCTACCGCGACGAAGATCATGGCGCCATTTGGGAGTGCACAGATGCCAGCACGCGCGCCATGTTGCGGCCCACGCGCTCCAGCGCTTCGTTCCAAGGCAGGATGGCGAAGCGGTCCAGCTCGGGGAACGGCGCCTGCCCCGGGCGCGACACCATCGACGCGCAACGCAGGGCCGTTGGGTCCGGCATCGCGGGAACGCGCCAGGCAAACAGGGCCAGTTCCTTGCCGCGAAGGTAGGCGTGGGTGCCGAGCGGGACCAAGGCGCATGGCTCGGCAAGCAAGCCGGTTTCCTCCCGCAGTTCGCGGGCGGCTGCGGTGGCCAGAGCTTCGCCGGAGTCGGCCAGGCCCTTGGGGATGTCCCAGCGTGGGGTGCGGGTGGCGTGGCCGAGCAGGACGTGCGGCCCGTCCGTGACGAGGACGCCGCAGGAGATGCGCGTCGCCATCCGCCTACAAGGGCGCTGAAGCCCGGGCGGCCACGACTTCGCGCTGCCGGCCGGCGTCCGTCATGAACTCGGCGATGTGCGGCCGCACATCGAGCTGCAGCCGATGCAGCGCGTGGGTGGCCGCCACCAGGGTTCCGCCGCGGTTCAGGGCGGCATCGCCCAGCTCGATCAATCGCAGGTTGGGCCAGGCCTTCTCGCGCACGCCGTGCACGGTCCGCAGCACGTCGGCCGCCGGCATGTCCGGCACCGCCTGGGCGATCAGCAGCGCCATGGACGCGGTGGAGCGCGAGATGCCCGCGTGGCAGTGGACCAGAAGGCTGGCCCGTCCCGCTTGCAGCGTGCGGCCGAACGCCAGGATGGCGTCCACGTGCGCGCGGTCGGGCACGATCTCGCCGGGGCGGGGGTCCACGATGTCGTGGAAGCGCAGCTCCAGCTTCGCGTGCTCGCCGAAGGTGCCGAAGGCTTCGGGCACGGGGTGGTCGGGGTCGAGGATGGACAGGACGTGGGTGGCGCCGAGCGTGCCGTGCCCGGCCAGCTCCTCGATGCCGCAAACGGCGATGGCGAAGGGCGGTGCTGGATTCATGGGAGCGCATCCTGGCGAAATGGGCTTCGGTATAGAGCAAGGACGCCAATGCGGACAGCGCGAGCATCAGCGTGCCTCGCGCGCCGTGTCTTCCCGCTCCATGCGCGCCCGGGCACCGCCTTCCACCCCCATGCCGGCGCGCGCCGGCGCAAACAGCGCGCCGTCCGTGGCGGGGGCGAGCCGGGCGGTTTCGACCTGCGAGCGATAAACCAAGTTGCCGGCGGCATGGTCGGCGAGGCCGGGCCGGACCTGGGCGGCGTCGCTCGCGAACGCGCTGAGCACGTGGACCGCCCTACGGTCAACCAGGCGGTCGGAGCTGCCGCGCAGCGTCCTGCCATCGAGGCTGACCGTGCGCAGCGTTTCCGGGGTGCTACGCGTGCTCAAGTCGAAGGCATGGCGGCAGCACGCGGCTTCGAAATCGTCACGGCCGAGCACCGGGAACAGGTGCCAGGCTGTTGCCCTCCCCGGGCACGCCGGAAGCAGGCACCGAAGACGGCGTTCAAGCGCTCGCACTGTAAGGCGATGATCCTGGGGCAGGAGGTCGCGCCCGCAAGCGTGGCCAGGACCAAGAACAGCAGCAAGAGCCGCATGCTGTCGCGCTGACTTTGGGCAGGCGCGGGTCGGGCGCTTCGACGAGCGCGGCAAGCAGGACAGCGAAGGGCGCCGAGTGATCTTGCAAAGCTGGAGGGCCGTCTCCCTTACAGCCGTTACGTCATTCCGCCCCCGCTCCCGCCCGGCACCGCCCAAGGCTGGTTCCGTCACGCAGGCTACCCGCCACACCGAGCGGATACCGGTGCTAGATTGCCAGCGTCAGCTGCTGGTTCGCCGGCGTCTCCTCGGTGTTCAGCGACGACAGGG
>CAXSGE010000166.1:0-5650 GCA_964236715.1 uncultured Acetobacteraceae bacterium
ACGTGGGCCACATGCGCGGTCTGTTCCCGAACCTCGACGTGCTCACGCCAGAGGCGTTCGCGGCGGGGCGTGCAACGCAAGAGTGAGGCGGACGCGAGCGGCGATAGATGCGGAGTGGAAGAGAGTGGCCGTTAGCCGACTCCTTATTTCGGGATGAGAACCAGCCCCTCCGGAGAGCTGGCTCTCGGGTTCTATTGCTTGCCGGCGTTCTCGGACAGGTACGGGCTCCAGGGATGCGGTGCAATTGGCTTGCTCTCGTATACGATCGAGAACTGTCCGTTCGCTTGCACTTCGCCGATGAGGACTGGCTTGGTCAGGTGGTGGTTAGGATTCATCACGACATCGTAGCCCGTCGGGGACTTCACCTTCTCGCCGATCATTGCTTTGCTGACTGCTTCCACGCTCGTGCTCCCCGCCTTTGTCACGGCCGCCGCCCACAGATGGAACAAGTCGTAGGTCGACTCCATCGGGTCGTTGGTCACCGCCTTCGGATCGTTGCGATACTTCTGCCAGTCGGCCACGAACGCCTTGTTCTCTGGCGTGTCGATTGATTCAAAGTAACTCCAGGCTGCCAAGTGGCCGACGAGGGGAGCCGTGTCGAGACCCTTCAGTTCCTCCTCTCCGACCGAAAACGCCATCACCGGAATATCGGTCGCCTTGAGGCCCTGGTTGCCCAGTTCCTTGTAGAAGGGAACGTTGGCATCCCCATTGATCGTCGAGATCACGGCCGTCTTCTTGCCGGCAGAGCCGAAGGATTTGATTGCGGCGACCTCGGTCTGCCAGTCGCTGAAGCCGAAGGGCGTGTAGTTCTCCCGGATGTCTTCGTCAGCGACACCTTTCGACTTCAGGAACGCACGGATGATCTTGTTGCTCGTGCGGGGATATACGTAGTCCGTGCCTTCCAGGAGCCAACGCTTTGTATTGCCGCCTTCGGCGCTCATCAGGTACTCCACCGCCGGGATCGCTTTGTTGTCCGGAACCGAACCTCCGTAGAACACGTTTTTCGACTGCTCCTCGCCCTCGTATTCCAGCGGGTAGAACAGTAGGCCGTTTAGCTCCTCGAACACCGGCAGCACGGATTTGCGGGACACCGACGTCCAGCAGCCGAAGACCGCAACGACCTTCTCGCGCTCGATGAGGTCACGCGCCTTTTCCGCAAACAGCGGCCAGTTGGAGGCGGGATCCACCACCACGGGTTCGATCGGGCGCCCAAGCAGGCCGCCCTTGGCGTTCAGCTCCTTCACCTGCATCAGCAGGAAGTCCTTTAGCACCGTCTCACTGATCGCCATCGTGCCCGACAGCGAGTGCAGCACGCCGATGCGGATAGAATCCTTCGTCTGTGCGCGCGTTGCTGTCGGCAGTGCGGCCCCGAGGAGCAGCGCAGACGCAGCGCTGCCCAGGTTGCGACGTGTCAATGTCATGGCAGTCATCCCATCCATGGCCGGCCCGCCTGGGCCGGCTACCGACCTCAGAATGCAAGGCCGCCCGAGGGAAAGGGGAGAGCCGCCCCGCAATCATCAACTGGCACCAAGCCTTCTTTCTCCTCGCGAGCGACCCTCCTTCTCTTTTGCCTGCGAATCGGTCAGCTGTCCGCCTTCACTCGGCTCGGCGTGCCTCATCAGAACGCATTTGCTGTTCAGCCAGGCGTGAAGGATCCAGTACCGCTTACATCGGTGGGTCCAGTTGGACGGTTCCCGAAGCGCATCTGGACCCATCCTGCCCAGATGTCCCGGGACGCCCGGTCTCCAAGTCACCATAGTGGGTTCGTAAGAGGTGCAGCGATGCAATTACCAGTCTTGTTGGACCGGTCCCGCGCGGAGAGTTTGACGACGCAATTGATCTCCCAACTGCGCGAGGCGATCGGGCGAGGCATGATCCCGGCCGGCACCCGCCTGCCATCCACCCGACGACTTTCAGAACAGCTCGGCATTTCCCGCAACACCGCCGTTCGCGCCTACGACATCCTGATTATGAAGGGGTTCGCGGCCGCCGCCCCGGCCTCTGGCATCTTCGCGGCCAAACCGGCCACCGTGGTGCCGATCCCGGCGAAGATCTGCGCGCCGGATGGGAGAATTAACCTTGCGGCGCCGGGTCTTGACTATCGCGGCCTGCGACCTGGCACCGACCAGCACCGGCTCTCGTTCGACTTCGCGCCGGGCCGGCCCAATACCCAGTTATTCCCTCTCCGGACTTGGCGCCGCCTGCTACTCTCCGCCTTGTCGCACGCCAGCGCCCCGGAATTGTCGCGGCACGGCGATCCGGGCGGCCTGTTCGACCTGCGGGCTGCCCTGTCCAACTTCCTATCCACCACGCGTGGCATGGCAGCCGACCCGGCCCGCATCATCATCACGCACGGCGCGCAGGAGGCGTTCGCTCTGGCAGCCCGCGTTCTGCTCGCCCCCGGGCTGACTGCCGTCGTGGAAGACCCATGCTACCGCGGCGCTGCCGGCGCGTTCGAGGCCGCAGGCGCCACGCTGTTCGGCGTGCCGGTCGACGCCGAAGGGATACGCCCCGATGCACTCCCGGGCAGTGGCACCCTGCTCTATCTCACGGCGGCCCACCAGTATCCCACGGGGGGTGTGTTGCCCATGCCGCGCCGGCGCGCAGTGATTGAGTGGGCGCGGCGAACCGGCTGCGTGATCGTCGAGGATGATTACGACGGCGACATACGATACGAGGGATCGCCCTTGCCGGCCCTCGTCGGCGCGGCGCCCGACCGGACGATCCACATCGGCAGCTTCACCGAAACGCTGGGCGCGAGTTTGCGATTGGGCTTCATGGTCGTCCCGCCGGTCCTTGTCGAGGCAGTCATGGGAGCGAAAGCCTTGCAGAGCCACAGCAACTCCTGGCTAGAGCAAGCCGTGCTGGCCAGCTTTATCCAAGGTGGGGGATACGCCAGCCACCTGGCGCGGTTGCGGACAGCCTACCGCGAGAGCCGCGATGCGACGCTCGCCGCATTGACGCAGCAGTTCGGCGAGGCCGACGTCCAGGGCGTCGGCGGCGGCCTGCATATGCTGTGGACGTTGCCGCCCGGCGTGCCGGAGGCGGGTACGCTGGAGATACTGGCCCGGCGGGCCAGAATCGGCCTCTACCCGCTCAGGTCCGCAGCCGTTTGGCAGCGTGAGACGACGCCGCTGGTCGCACGCGGTATCGTCCTAGGCTACGGCGCGCTGATGCCAAGGCAGATCGTTCACGGCATCGCGCGCCTGTCGGATGCCGTGGACGACCGGCTCGACCGGGATCACGACCTGATACACGACCTGTTGGTGAACGAACCGCGGGCCGCCATTGCGCCGCATCCGGCACCATCGCTTCACCACCGCCTGGCACTACGACCTGGCACCCGCCGTCGGCCACAGTCCCGGGAGGGTGCAGCAGTAAAGGACACTCCCAGCATGGCCGAGGTCACCGGAATCTATCGCTACCCAGTCAAAGGATTAAGCGCCCAACCGTTGCGCGGCATCCGCTTGGAAGCCGGCCGGCCTTTCCCGTTCGACCGCATCTTCGCGCTGAGCCGCAGCAACGCGAAGGTCGATCCGTACAATCCGCAGTGGGCCAAGAAGGGCTTGTTCGTGATGCTGATGCTGGAAGAAGCGTTGGCGACCGTCCGGACCCACCTGGACGTGGACACGATGCGGCTGGCGATTACCGACCCGGACGGCACCCCCTTAATGTCGGCTGACCTCGACACCCCGGAGGGCCGACAGGACGTAGAGACCTTCATTGAAAGGCTCGTCCCAACGCTGCACGGCCGTCCGACGATGGTGCGTAGCAAAGACGGGCACTTCATGGACAAGCCGGACAACGTCTTGTCACTGATCAATCTGGCGACGCTGCGCAGCCTCGAGGAGCGTTGGGGTTACCACCTGGACCCGCTTCGCTTCCGCGCCAATCTTTACATCGATGGCGCGCGGCCTTGGGAAGAATTCGACTGGATCGGCGGCACTCTTCAGGTCAACGACACGGTGCTGCGCGTTGACCGGCGCAACGGGCGCTGCGGGGCCACCAACGTGAACCTGGTGACGGGGCAGCGGGACCTGGAACTGCCAACTGCCCTACGCGCCGCGTTCGGTCACAAGGATCTGGGCGTGTACCTCATCACGGAGAGGTCCGGGACGGTCGTCGTCGGAGATGTCGTTAGAACACCGGACCAAGCGCTCGGCGCGCCCGTGAAGGTCGATAAACCGTCAGACGAGATGACGCATCGCTTCATCTGCTAGGGTTGCTACTACATCTATGACGAGGCGGTGGGCGTGCCTGCTGTCGGGATCGCGCCTGGGACACAGATGGCGGCGTTGCCGATGGGCTGGCGGTGCCCGGATTGCGGTACGGATATCGGCAAGTTCAAGGCATACGGTCGATAGCCAAGACGTCGATGCCTTCGGGCTCAGCTCGTGATCGTATTAGCGGACGATCGGACAAGCGGTATACCGAGCAGCCGTCGTTCATGTACGCTAATCGATGTCCGCAATTGAGGTTGCCGAAGCGATGCCGCTATGACCGAAATGGGCGCGAAGCCGCCCACCCCAAAAAGGCCTGAGTTGGCGCGTGCCCATCGGGTGAGCTTTGTCAAAGTGGCGATTGGAGCGGAGCTCGATTTTAGAAACTGGACGTCTGCACCCGAACGGTGCAGGACTGTGCTACAAAGGCGTCTCAGGCAGCGGAGCACTGGACAACGAGCACGTGACGGATAAGCACACCGATCGGATCGAGGCCTACCTGGCAAATGCTTGGCCGGACGGCAGCAGGCTTGCCGAGTACGTGCTGACCCTTTGGAAGGAATACCGCACATACAACGTCGACGATCTTAATCACTTCGTCGACCAGCTCACCAACAATTTCCCTGAGCAGTTCTGGCAACGCTTATGGGAGATGCAGCTCGGCGTGCATCTCAACCGTATCGGTCACCGAACTTCCTCGCCTGCACACGGGCCGGATTTTAAGTTTCAGGTGGGCGGCCAAACGATCTGGATCGAAGCGATCTCGCCGGCGCCCAGAGACATCCCACCAGAGTGGCTAGAATTCCCGTCGGCGTCGGGCACGAGCTATCAGACGCCCAGCGATGAAATGCTGCTCCGCTACACAGCCGCTTTCTCGAACAAGGTCGTCAAGTTCAAGGAATATGCCGAGAAGGGCGTTACCGCCCCAGGTGACGCTTGCGTGATCGCTATCAGCGGCCGCCAACTCACAAACTTCTGGACGGATCCCTATGGTGGCACTCGCCTGCCGTGGTCCGTGGAGGTCGTCTTCCCGGTGGGCCACCTGCAGTGCGTATTCCGTCCAGGCAGAGAGCCCGAGTGGGAGCGTGGCGAGCGACATGAAATCCTCAACAAGAACGGCAAGGCAATCCGGCTCTATTCGTTTATGACGCCTGACTTCGCTGGCATCAGCGCGTTGATGACCTGCGGAGGCTCGGTTGACCTCGAATATAGACTGCCCCTTTATGTCGCCCACAATCCTGTCGCTACGTCACCCTTACCGCTGGATATCCTTGGAGATCAGGTTGAGGAGTGGACGGGTAAGCGGTCAAATGAGAACGATTGGGACTTCATTTTAACAAAGGCTAGGGCGATTCCCGAGCCCGCCTCGAAGTGAGCCCGGAAGCCTGTGCCTGGCGTCCGCCGTTGGCGATGTGGCCCGGGCAGGCATT
>CAXSGE010000167.1:0-5583 GCA_964236715.1 uncultured Acetobacteraceae bacterium
TGAGGCTGCCGCGCTGGCGCAAGCTGGCGTCATAGGCCGCCGAGTTGGTGACCCTCAAGGCTAAACTCCCGGGGGGACGATGTCTCATTGTCATTGGCACGGAGGGTTGCAGGCTTGTGTATTCCAGATCATCGCCGCGGCCATTGTTGGCTCCTGCTGTCCGACTTGAAAGCGGACGGTTTGGTAAACGTCCCCGGAAGGCGCGTCGTGCGTGGCCCGCCGCACGCAACCGGTCGGCTCAGTCGTCATCCCGTGATGGCGCGCACCAAAAGAAAGAGGATGGATGGTCCAACGAGACAGCCGATGCCAGTATGGAACGTTGCCGTAAGTGCTCCATAGGGCACCAATTTTGGGTCCGTCGCCGCCAGGCCTCCCGCGACCCCGCTGACCGTGCCCATCAATCCGCCGAAGGCCATGGCCGAGCGAGGGTTGTTCAGTCCGACAGAGCGCGCCAGAAACGGGGTTCCGATCATGATCAGCACCGCCTTGAGCACGCCCGTGGCGATAGAAAGCGCCATGACAGCAGAGTTCGCGCCGAGCGCCGCACCGGTTACCGGGCCGACGATGTAGGTGATCGCACCGGCGCCGATCGTCGTAAGGCTGATCGCGTCCGTGTAGCCGAAGGCCAGCGCAACCCCCACCCCGACGACGAAGGGCAGGATCGTACCAATCCCCAAGGCCACCACGCCCAGCAAGCCCGCCTTCCGGGCTTCGATGACATCCACCTCGAAGGCGGTTGCGACGATCGCGAAATCGCGCAACATCGCGCCGCCCAGCAAGCCAATACCGGCGAAAACGGGAAGGTCGGCCAGCCCCTTCTCGCCTCCAGTAACCACGCCGCCGACATAGGCGAGAGCCAGTCCGAGCACGATGGCGAGCGCCGAACCATGCACGCGCCCTGCGGTCAGTCGCCGGGACAGGAAAAGTGACAGCCACATTACCGCACCGACCACGGCAAATGCGGCGACCAGGCTCTGTTCTACAAAGACATGTTGGATCGTGTGCAACATGACCTTAAGCCTCCGTGCGAGCGGGGTCGGTCTGTAGCGCGCCGCCGATGACCTGGCCGCCATGCTGCAACATCGGCTCGGCCTCAATCTCGTGCTGGCGATCTCGACCGATCCGGCCAATCAGTCCCACCATCGCAAAGCAGAGTGCTACGACCAGAACGGCTATGATCAGCACCATCGGACCGCCGCGGACCGCCGCGACCACGTTCTGCTGGGCGGCCATCGCGACCACGATCGGGATGTACATGGTCGCCCAGAACTCGACGCCCAGCTTGATCCCGTGGGATAGACGTCCGCGCCGCTGAAGCCAGACGCGTGCCGCCATGAGCAGCATCATCGCCAGACCGACGCCGCCCACGTTTGCTTTGACGCCGAGCAGGAGTCCAAGGACATCGCCCAGGAACACGCCGATGAGGGTGCAGATGGCCAAGAGCGCGACCCCGAAGATGGTCATTGCGCCATCCTCCCGCGCAGGGGGAGCAAGACTCGTCCCGTTTTCGATGCTTGCATGATTCGTTCCTTCCCATGGTTTCTGGTTGGTGCTTGATTGGACCCACGCATCGCGGCGGGGTAGCTGGCCGGCGCCAGATGACCTGGCGCAGGCCCATTCAGGCCACGCCCTGCTCGCGCAAGGCGCCGATTTCGGCCGCGTCGAGCCCCAGTCCCCTCAGCACCTCGTCGGTGTGCTGGCCGAGGGTCGGCGGGGCGGCGTCGTAGCGGGGGGGCGTGGCGGAGAGGCGCACCGGGTTGGCGATCACCTTGACGGTCTCGCCCGAGGCGTGCGCCATCTCCCGAACCACCTCCCGCGCGACGACGTGGGGATCGGCGAAGACCTGGCTGAGCTTGTTGATTGGACCGCAGCCGATCTTCGCGGCCTCCAGCACGTCCACCCACTCGGAAGTGGTGCGAGAACGCATCAAAGGTGTCAGCGTCTCCGTCACCAGCCGGCGGTTGCTCACCCGGGCGGCGTTGGTGGCGAACCGCTCGTCATCGGGCAGCGCCGCCATACCCGTCAGTTCGCAGAACCGCCGGAAGGTCGGATCGTTGCCGATTGAGAGTACGACGTGGCCGTCAGAGGTCGGGAACACCTGGTAGGGGACGATGTTCGGGTGGTCGTTGCCCAGCCTCTGCGGGTCCTCACCCGTCGCGAGATAGTTCATGCCCTGGTTGGCCAGCCACGCGACATGCGTGTCGAGCATGCCGATGTCGATGCGCTGCCCGCGTCCAGTGGCGTGCCGGTGGTTCAACGCGGCCACCACGCCGATGCAGCCGTATAGCCCGGCGAACAAATCCGCCACCGGGATACCCACCTTTTGTGGCATCCCGTCCGGCTCGCCGGTCAGCGACATGACCCCACCCATCGCCTGAACCAAGCCGTCGTAGCCGGGGCGCGGCGCATAGGGACCGGTCTGGCCGAAGCCGGTGATCGAACAGTAGATCAGCCCGGGGTAGCGGTCCTTTAGGTCCTCCCAGCTCAGCCCGTATTTGGCAAGCGTGCCGACTTTGAAGTTCTCGACCAGGATGTCGGACCGCTCCAGCAGGCGGTGCAGGATCGCCTGTGCCGCTGGTGTCGAGATGTCGAGGGTGACCGACTTCTTGTTGCGGTTCACCCCGACGAAGTAGGCGCTTTCCCGCGTGTTCGACACATAGGGCGGGGCGAAGCCGCGGGTGTCGTCCCCCGCGCCGGGGCGCTCGATTTTGATGACCTCCGCCCCGAGGTCTCCCAGCATCTGCGTGCAGGTCGGTCCTGCCAAGACGCGGGTCAGGTCGAGCACGCGTAGGCCCGTCAGCGCTCCAGTCATGTCCTGCATGATCGTTCTCCCTTTGATTGTTGGTTGTGGCGGCACCGGAGCGCCGCGAGTCTGGACGGTCTGGGTCAGGTTATGCGGGCGGCGTAGGTTCCCGCGGCTTGGCCTTGAGGCGCTGCCGCGGGGATGCGGGAGCATCCGCTGGCTCGGGTGCGTCGAGGAGCGCATCCACCACCGCCGAGCGTGCCACGTGGCCGGTGTGGACGAACGCCTCGTGGTTCGCTTCGATGTCGTCGCGGTCGTAGAGGTAATTGACCATGAAGCCGAACGACTCCTTCATCCCTCGCGCCGAGGTGTTGCCAAGGGGATTGATGCGCTCCAGCCGTGCGCCGTTGCCCAGGTGGAAGCGGGCGACCGGATCGCTGCCGCGGAGTCCCTTGTTTGGTCGGGTTAGATAGACGGCGCACAAGCGTCGGAGTGGACCAAGCAGCGCGTCGGCGCGGACCGCGTCTTGCCACCAGGTACCCTCCATCACTACGGCGAGTAAGTCCGCCGGCGCCCGGTCCGGGTCGCCACCGAAAGCCCCGCGCATGCTTCCGACCTCCTCCGGCCGAAAGACCTCGGCGCCGTCGCCGCCCTCCAGCTGGCGCATCAGCCAGCTGCGGTAACCGGGTACTGGCGAGAGCGTGGAGAACCGCATGAGGGAAGGCAGCTCGGCTTTCAGCTCCTCAACCACCTGCTTGATGAGGAAGTTGCCGAAGGAGATACCGCGCAAGCCCTCCTGGCAGTTGGAGATCGAGTAGAAGATCGCCGTATCGGCCTCGTCGCCGCGCCGTAGCGCCATCGCCTCGTCGCCCTCGCATGGCGCCAGCAGGGGTTGTACGGCCGAGGCGAGGCCCTGGGTCAGCGCTACCTCAACAAAGATGAGGGGTTCGCCTGGCAGTGCGGGATGGAAGAAGGCGAAGCAGCGCCGGTCACCGGCGAGACGGCGGCGCAGGTCGTCCCAGCCTGCGATCTCGTGCACGGCTTCGTACGCGATGAGCTTCTCGAGCACTGCGGCGGGGGTTTGCCAATTGACCCGACGTAGTTCGAGGAAGCCGCGGTTGAACCATGAGCCGAGGAGGTGCAGCAAGTCGGAGTCGAGTGGCTTTAACCCCGGCCGTGTTCTCAGCAATCCCAGTACGTCCTCGCGCATCGCGACCAGCGCCGCGGTCCCGCCAGGCGACATGTTCATCCTGCGCAGCAACTCCTGCCGTGGCGGCTCCGCGGCACGGCTCAGGAGCGTCGCGCCATCGGCGGTCGGCTCTGCGACGTAGCTCTCAGCGGCGGCGCGCAGCGCCGTGGGATCGGGCTGGAAGTGCGCGGCGACGAACTCGAAGAAAGCCGCACGGTCGTCGGGCGAGAGGAGTTGAATGGCGTCCTGTAGTTCGCGGGCGATCGCCGCCCCCGATGCTTCACCGCGCTCGGAGACGAGCGCCTGGGCGAGTTGGCGCGCTCGTTCGAGCGGCGGCACGGACGCCGGCGGCACGTTCGCGAATGGACGCCCACGGTCCGCGGTGGACGACCAAAGCCGATCCAACCAGGCCCTGGCATCAGACGCGACGGAGGTGACGGCGCTCAAGGGACTGCTCGGGGCCATGTTGTATCCCTAAATGGGCGGTGAGCAAACTTTTGTATGCTAACTGCCCGGTTTTTGGCTATGTTTGCGTACAACATAGCCTATGGTGTGATGTCTAGTATAGTCTTTTAGAGCGGCGATTAGGCGCGCCCCGACGTTAGTCCCGGAAGGTGTCCTCGCGGAAGTCGGCTAAGGTGGAGGCGGTCCCGCGAGGAGAACGCAGAGCAAATGGAATGGAGAGAAGACTAGACATGCCGATGCCGGTCGCGACCACCAATGGCGAGGCGAAGGACACCGCCAGAAAACAGATCGTGCAGCCGGCTTCCACCCCGGCGCCCACCCTCTCCGAGGCGATCCGGCTGAGCTTGGCCGACGACATCACGTCTGGCCGGTTGCCGCCCGGTACGGAGGTGGATGAACAATCAATCGGCGAGCGCTTCGGTGCCTCGCGCACGCCCGTCCGCGAAGCGCTGCGGCAGCTTGCCTCCGCCGGGCTTGTGTCGCTCGAGCCACGGCGTGGCGCGCGTGTGGCCATGCTCACAGTGGATCGGCTGAGCGAAATGTTCGAAGTGATGGCGGAGACGGAAGCCCTCTGCACCCGGCTCGCCATCAACCGGATGACCGGGGCCGAACGTGTCGCACTGGGCGCCCTGCACGAGCGATCTCGCGAAGCGGTTGAAGGTCGTCACGTGCATCGATACAATGAGCACAACAAGGACTTCCACCTCGCAATCTACGCCGGAACCCACAACGCATTCCTGGCCGAACAGGCCGCCGGTTTGCGGCTTCGGCTTTCCCCCTTCCGGCGTGCGCAGTTCCAAGGCCCAGACCGTCTCCGCCAGTCGTTCGAGGAGCATACGATCTTGTTGCAACAAATGCTGCGTGGCGACGGCGAGGAGGCCAGCCGGATCATGCGCGCCCATATGCTGACTGCAGGTGCTGAGTACTTGAGTGTTTCATTCCGGGAATAAGTGTAGGTTTTGTGAACCGCAATGATCGGCGGCTCGGATCGCAATCATAGGCGCCGTGCTCACGCTTTTTGCAACTCAAACTGCTTCGTAGGCAGGCGGCGTTGGTGCACTTGACCGACGAAGGACGAGATGGCCCACAACCCCGAGCTGCTATGCACTAGCCGGCGGGCGACGGACGGAATCCGGGCGTCCGGCCGCCAGCATCCGGTTCAGCACCGCCACGCCAATGCCCGCCT
>CAXSGE010000168.1:0-5475 GCA_964236715.1 uncultured Acetobacteraceae bacterium
CCGTCTTCATCGCGCGCCATCGCGACCTCAGCCCAACAAGTTGACGGTGCCGTCGCCACTGCCGAGTGCGCCCACAGCCGAGCATGATGCAACTGCCCCGGTAGCGCGACGTCGAACAACCAACCCGGACACCAGGACCATGCCGCCGATCGGCAAGACCTTCCTCCCGCTATGGAGCACCGCCGCTGCCATGCTGCTGACGGCGTGCCAGGCTGTCGGTCCCGCCCGGCCGGGCGCCACCCAGGCTGCCTTGCGGCCTTTGCATGTGACCCCGGCGGCCTGGGCCTACGCGAACGCGCTGGTCGACCGGTTCGATGCGGACCGCAACCAAGGCGGGATGATCGGGGTGAGCTCGGACATCGAGCGGTGCTATGCCGGCGCGACCCGGCCCCAGGTGGACCGGCTGAAGCTCCGGACGTGCATGGTGTTCGACACCTTCGCCGTCCGGCTGAACGCGGAGGTCGACCGGACCATGCCGGGCGCGGGATACCTGCCCTACTATCAGACGCATGCTGCTGTGCTGCGGGCCAACCACTATGGGCCGCTTGCCGGGTTCACCGATCCCGAGATCCTGAGCGGCTACGTGATCCAGGGATCGAACACGATGTTTGCCGTTCTTGCGGCCCGGCGTCGGCCATAGCCATCGCACTCGAGGACATCGATCGAGGGGCCTTATGACCGAGTTTGGCCGAGGAACGAACCCGCTACGCGGGAGGGGCTCTGTCCTAATGGCGGCGTAGCGGCTTGAGTGTCATAGCGCGATTGAGCGCGATTGGGTGATGGGTGGAGCATTCCGGCTTCTTCAATGGAGAGGAGCCGACCGATGGACGAACTCAATCGCGCTGCTGCAATCAGCCCACTGCGGCAACGTCTGATCGACGACATGAACATGCGCCGGTTCTCACGCGAGACACAGCGCAACTACATCCGCGATGTCGGGCGTTTCGCGAGCTTCCTGGGCCGCTCGCCTCACACGGCGACCGCGGAGGATGTGCGCCGGTTCCAGATCGAGCAGCACGACGCTGGCGTGCCGACGCCGACCATGAACAGTATCGTCTCGGCGCTGCGGTTTCTTTTCACCTGCACGCTCGACCGGCCTGATCTGGCGCGCAAGCTGGTCCGAGTGGCGCACCCGCGCAACCTGCCAGTGGTGCTGGGCCGAGAGGAGGTGGTGCGACTGCTCGCCGCGACGACCTGCCTGAAGCATCAAGCGGCGCTGTCGGTCGCCTATGGCGCGGGCCTGCGCGTGGCTGAGGTCGCGGCGCTCAAGGTTGCCGACATTGATAGCGAGCGCATGCTGATCCGTGTCGAGCGCGGCAAGGGTGGGCAGTATCGCAACGCCATGCTCGCAGCCGATCTGCTCACCCTGCTGCGCGAGTGGTGGAGGGCCGGACGCCAGCAAGGCGTGATGCATCGTGAGGGGTGGCTGTTTCCGGGACAGCACGCCACCAAGCCGATCAGCACGAGGCAACTGCATCGCGTCGTCGTCGAGGCGGCACACGCGGCCGAGATCGCCAAGCGGGTCGGGCCGCACACGCTGCGCCATAGCTTTGCCACCCACCTCCTCGAGGACGGCGTCGACATTCGCGTTATCCAGGTGCTGCTTGGGCACGCCAAGCTCGACAACACCGCGCTCTACACCAAGGTCGCGACCCGAACCGTGCGCGCTGTGACCAGCCCGCTCGACAAGCTTGGCATGTTCAAGGCTCCAGAGAGCACACGCGAGGGCGCCCTCGCCGGCTGAGGCGGTGCGCGCCTCGCTCGAGGTCGCCGACATCTTCCGTGCTGCCGGGCCCGCTTACCGGACCAACCATGCCGGACAGCTGAGCCTCCAGCAGCTCAAGGTCATGGCGGCGATCGAGGCCTGTCGCACCGCCGCCCTCGGCGGTCACATCGAGGGCTGCCAGGACTGCGGCCACCGTCGGATCGCCTACAACAGCTGCCGTAACCGGCACTGCCCCAAGTGTCAGGCCGCCGCCGCGCGCGACTGGCTAGCGGCCCGCGAGGCCGACCTGTTGCCGGTCGGCTACTTCCACGTCGTGTTCAGCCTGCCGGCCGAGGTCGCCGACATCGCCTTCCAGAACAAGGACGTCGTCTACGACCTGCTGTTTCGCGCGGCCTCACAGACCATGCTGACGATTGCCGCCGATCCACGCCATCTCGGCGCGCGTATAGGCATCACCGCCGTGCTCCACACCTGGGGCTCGGCGCTAACGCACCACCCGCACATCCACATGATCGTGCCCGGCGGCGGCATCTCACTCAATGGCCAGCACTGGGTCTCGTCGCGCCCGGCGTTCCTGCTGCCGGTGCGCGTGCTGGGCAAGCTGTTCCGCCGATTGTTCCTGACCCGGCTGCTCGAGCTGTTCGACGCGGGTCGGCTGCGGTTCTTCGGCCGGCTGGTCGGATTGCAAGCCCGGACTAAGTTGCAGCGCCATCTGGCGCCGGCCCGCAAGAAACCCTGGATCGTCTACGCCAAGCCGCCGTTCGCGAGACCCGCGGTGGTGCTGGCCTATCTGTCGCGCTACACGCACCGGGTCGCCATCTCCAACCGCCGGCTCCTCGCGCTGGACGAGCGCGGGGTGACGTTCCGCTACAAAGACTACCGCCGCGACGGTGCCGAGCGGTATCGCACCATGACGCTGCCGACCGACGAGTTCATCCGCCGGTTCCTGCTGCATGTCCTGCCGCGCGGGTTTCACCGCATCCGCCACTACGGCCTACTCGCCAGCGGCACCCGTCGCGACAACCTGGCCCGCGCCAGAGCGCTCCTCGCCGTGCCGCCGCCAAGTCCTGAACCGGACGAGGCGGAGCCCGCCGACTATCGGCCGGCCTGTCCGTGCTGTGGCGGGCGCATGCTGATCCTGGAGACCTTCGAACGCTGCGCCCAACCTCGCGCGCCACCGCGGCCGACGTGCTCACCCGGCAGGACAGCGTCGTGATCCGGCACGGCATGCTTGGCACCGCGATCGCAGCCCTTTTGCGGTCGAGGACGGACTGTTGCCCTCCTCCCCGGAAATCCCCTGGACACCGGCGTCGCAGCACCAGTCTCGCGATGATTTCCGGTCACGGCCGCACCGTTCAGCGTCTGTCTCGCCTCTACAGGTGGCCGATTGTCTGCACACAGCCAACCGTTCCAACCCGGCCCAAAGTCTAAATCCCCATAGAGACTTCTCTCGGCCCGCGGGTTCGTTCCTCGGAGACTTTCGTACGCCTCCGGCGCCCGAAACTCTTCACGAGAGCAGACCGGCAGCTATGGAGCGGGAGGCAGCAACAAGCGGACACTCGCTACCGATCGCCTGCGGGACGCTTTTGACGAGCAACGCGCGACGAACATTTTGATCCTGGAACTGCCTGAAGGCGAGTGGTCGATCAAAGCAGTTCGAATTTAGGAGGATCAAATCTGACACGTCCAATCCAGGTGTCGCCTATTTATGCTCCGAAGAAGGTGACCTCGCCACGTCCACCGACCACCGCAAGCTCTTGGTCGGAGAGGAACTGCACACCCGACACGATGGACGAATAGCCGGAACCAACGTCGAGCTCCTGGATCACCTGTCTGTCGCGCGTGTCGAGGAGAATCACGCTGCTCTCCTCCGTCGCTACGGCGAGGATCGGTAGTGTCGGTGCGAGGGCGCAAGCGTGATAGTTCGGAACTCCCACATGTTCGGCTAGCTCCTTATGCACGCGCTTCTCGAGCTTCGACGGCTCGAAGATGTATTGGCGAATGGACTCGTCATCGGCGATATGGAGCAGCTGCGCACGGATACCTGCGGCTGTTTTGAACGGACGGTCCGGAAGAAGTTCCGCAATCACTTGCCCTGATCGATCTAGCTCTACGGCGAGACCATACTGGCCGACGACGAAGAATCGATCGCCAGTCCGGGCGACCGCCATCGCGTTGACGTGTTGCCTGACGTTACCAATTTGGCGGATCGGCGTATCCCTATCCAGCGTGTGGATCTCGCAGATCCTACCCTGGCCGCCGGCAACCCAGATGAGACCATCGGATATGTACGTGCAGCAGTAAACGTCGAAGCCCACGTCGTAACGCGCAACCACCTCGATTTCTTTGGCGTCGACCTTCAGGCAGCTAACGGTTCCAGCGCCGTAGTGGATGAAGCCATCTTCCGCCGGCGACGCCGTCAATCCGAAAGAGTGCTGCACGCCCAGGTCGAGCACCGGTCCGCTGCCAAAGCCCGCGACGTACAGCGCTCCGTTCGAGCCCGCGAGGAATAGCAGTGCGCCGCAGTCAGCGGCGCCCATGAGGCGGTCCGCGCTACGATAACGGATCTGCTTGAAGCCGCCCACGTCCACGCTCCACGCCATTGGGTCACCAACGCCGACGATGATGGCGCGACGTCGGGCGTTGGTCGTCGCCCAGGCGCCGACGCCGAGATGCTCGGGGTTCGGCACGGCGTGGCGCTGGACCGCTGCAAAGCGTGGCAAGTCCGTAAAAGACAGCGTGCGGGCGAGACTGGAGTAGGTCCAAGGTTGCTGCTCGCTACGGTGAGCGACCACGTCCTGCGAAATGTGCCGGAAGCACTCGTCCACGGTGAAATCATGATTGAGAAGATGGCGGCAGAAGGACGTGGAGAATGCGCTGCCCGCGCCCTTAACACCGTCGCCGGCCGTCGTGGTTGCACTCGTCGCATAGGCTAGCAGAAGGTTTGGCCAGTCTCGCTCGCCCGCGACGAGCTCTTCCAGATCGTTCGACGTGCGTCTGGCCTCGTCCGGATCGTGCGGCCAGTTCCGGCAGGCATCAAGCGCGACGATGCGGGACGCCGCGCCAGATGTGGCCTCAACGAAGGCGTTCAGGCCTACTGCGGCGTAGCGCAGGCCGGCGGCGGTCGGCGGCAAACTGAAGTCGACCGGGAGGAAGTAGCCGCTCCCATGGCGTTCGACCGCATGCCCGGCGAGATAAACTAGGGCCAATTCCGCGATCTTCGCCGCCGGCCCGAAAGCTGCCAGAGCGGCATCGATGGCGCGCAGATCAGGATTGAGGACGGTTAACACAGAGAAGCCGCGGGCGCGCAAGGCGTCCGATACACGGTTCGCGTCACCAACCGCATTGTCCAATTCCCAGCCAGGATAGGCGATGGCGCCAATCACCAGCGCATGGCGTCCATTCATAGAATAGCAGTTCCTCTATCTCGATGATCCAACGATGGGCTCCATCGGCGTGACCCTTTGTTCGCATTATAACCGGCATCACCTCGATGAGAGGCCTCGCATCTACGAGCAGGGTGGTCGCAAGTGGATGCACTGCTTGGCAGAGCCGTCCGAGAGCAGATGGGTTCTCCGACGATCTACAATCCAATTGTTTTCTCTCGACCTGGAAGATGAACGGCTTAGCAGAGGTAGTGCTGGTGAACAAAATCGTTGGCCGGGAGCGGACCACCATCGCAACGTGTCCGGCAGGGTTCGTTTGACGGACAGATACATGTCCGGCCAACCAAAGAAGTGGCCCCACAC
>CAXSGE010000169.1:0-5415 GCA_964236715.1 uncultured Acetobacteraceae bacterium
GGCCGGCCAGCAACGCGTGATCGTCAGCGCTGCGCTTCTCTGCCCGGCGCAGCACCAGCCAGGCCGCGGTGCGCGGCGTCAGCACGCGCCGGGGCGCCGCGGCCAGCACTGGCAGGGGCTGCTTGGACGGCTTGCGTGCCAGCACAACTCCTTGTGCCGCGCGCAGGCGCTGAAGATAGCGCGCCAGCGTGGGATAGCTACCCCGGTAGCCGATCTGCTGCAGGGTGCGGAACATCTGGCGGCCGCGACGGCGTCCACTGTTCCAGTGCTCGAGCACGACGTGCTGCCACGGGTCGAGCAGGCTGTGCCCGGCGTCGGCACGACCCTTGCGCTCGGGAAAGCTCTCGCTGCGCAGGTGGCGGAATACGGTCGAGCGGCTGATGCCGAGGTGACGTGCGATCGCCTGCCCTGAGTAGCCCTGGCCGCGCAGTTCCCACATCCGCTCATGTGCAGCCAGGCGCGGTTCCCGGCGCGCGGTGGCCAGGACCTGGACCTTGGCCTGAGGCTTGGGTGGCGGGATGGGCACCCTGCCGTGCTCAGCGGTTTCGGCATCCCGGCACCCCTGCTCGGCTGCGCGCAGGTCCTTGTCATGGGCGGTGAACACCACCTCCAGCGTTTCAGCCAGGTTCTGCAGCAGGTGGAAGCGGTCAGCGACCTGAACCGCCCCGGGCGCACCGTTGCGGGCGCCCTTGGCATAGGCGCCGGCGCGGTCGCGCGAGATCACCTCGACGCCGGGATGCTCGCGCAGCCATGTTGCCAACGTGTCCGCCTCGCGGCCGGGCAGCAGCGCCACCGGGCGGCGTTGGTCGAGGTCCACCAGCACCGTGCCGTAGGTGTGCCGCTTGCGCAGCGCCCAGTCGTCCACGCCAAGAGCGGACGGTGTTGCGACGTCGGGCATGGGCGCCCGCCGGACCAGGCGCAGCAGGGTGTTGCGGCTGGCGTTCAGGCCGAGCTTGCGGCCCAGGCGCACGCCAGCCGCGCCGCCGAGCGCCAGGCCCACGGCCGTGAGCCGCCCAGCAAGGCGCGCCGTCCTGCGCGCCCAGGGTGCTGCGACATCGGGCAGGCGTTCGGCAAACAGGCGTCGCCCGCATTTCTTGTTGTCGCAGAACAAGCGCCTGACACTCAGCCGGACCGTGACGGCCTGCTCGCCCCAGGGCAGGTCGGCGAGCGTCCGCTTGTAGCGGCTGTGGACGCGCTTGGACCGTCTGGCGCACAGCGGGCAACGTGCCGTGGTCTGGCGCGCGCGGAGGTTGATGGTGATGGCGGATCGGGCGGGCTCAAGCGTCCAGGTTTCGAGCCGGACGTGGGTCGCATCCGGCAACAAGCATGAAAGTAGGTTCACCCGTCCTATATGGGAACGGCCCAAACTCGATCATCGAAAGTGGCCAAGAACCCCAACGTGCGCCGGAAACTGCCCTTGATTGCGCGTCGGGGCGTACATCATTGCGCGTCGCTACAAATACGGGATGATTTGCTGGCGTTCTAGTTGCAACCTGTGAAGCAGTTGTCCAGCCTAACAACATGAGTGACCAGCCGATGACCGCCCTTGACCAGTCGGCAGCCGCCAGCGTCCAGACAACGGCGGGCGTTGTCCGGTCAAGGGCCGTCGTTGACCGCCTGTATGACTTGCCAGAGGCCGCTAAGCTAACCGGTTTGACGGTGGATGCCCTACGAAAGCGGGCCAGCCGTGGAAAGCTGGAACACGTCAAAGGCAATGACGGGACGGTGCGTGTCCGGCTGACGGCCGCCGCCCTCGACGCTATCCACCGGGAAGGGTCTAGCCATAGTCTGGACGTGTCCGGACTGGCGGAACTGCATGAACGTGCGGCTAGGGCAGAGGGTGAAGCCGTCACCCTACGGGACAGCCTGGCCCGAGTGCAGCAGCAGGCAGACACCGCAGCAGCCACGGCCGAGGTTCGGCTAGAAGCCCTTAATGCTGCGCTGGTGCAAACGGCCGTGGCAGAGGAACGCATGGTGGCAGCGGCATCCCGGGCGGCTGCGGCAGAGGTCCGGCTGGCTATGGTCGAGGTGGCGCTGGCCGAGGCCCGGACACCCTGGACGGTGCGGATTATCCGGGCGTGGCGGTCCTGCGGTTAGGGCGCCCGGCCATCATTGCGCGCCGCTACAACTAAGCCACGACCTCGACTGATAGCATCCCCGGGTTGAACCCGACGCTGAGTGAGCCGTCGTCCTGCCGGTCGATTAGACCGAGATCAAGCAGGGTTTGCACATCCTCATGCACGCGGCGGTAGCCCCGGCCAAGACCGGTCGCAATGGCGTTGATGCTTTTTGGGTGGTGATCTGCCACGAAAGCCAGCACCCCGAAGCGATTGCCGTTGAGCATGGCAAACATCGTCTTTGCGTCGGCGAAATTGATGCGGGTGTCGACTTCGACCGGCTCGCCAGCCTTCGCACGACGGACGTTCTCGAACAGCCTTTGATTGGCAGTTTCGACGGTCTCTCCGACCGTAATCACAAGCTTGCTCATGTTCGGGTCTCCCGTGTCACGTCCGCCTCGAAATCGGCAATCAACCGCTCGATGCTGACGAAGTTGCATGGCGCCTCGACGCCGTGGTGATGGCGGTGATCTCCCTTGCCGCGCTCATTGTCGTATCCGACGACGCGCACGCCATTGCGGATCAGAACAAGGCGGTATTTGAAGTCGTGTTCGGACGGCGGAACCGGCGAGGGCACGAACCAGATCACACGTTCAACGATCTCACCCGTTCGCAGTATCCGTTTGCTCTTCTCGATGAGGATCGCCTTGCCCATAAGCGCACTATGCCCGTCTCGGCATAATATGTCAATTGCGGCATATGACTAGAAGCGCCAAAATGTCCTATGGCTGATCGGCTGGGTCATACCAGAAGTCTGCATGCCTTCCCTTTGGGATCGCCCCTCACTCGCCCCCCTTGTCGGTTTCCTTGGTCCAGTCCTTCGCGCTTGCGAACTCGAACGTGAACCGGCGTGGCGCCTCTCCTGGCGGCTCGATGCCAGGCGGAAGCATCCCGAGATTTGCAGCGGGAATGGTGGCGGCTGGTGTCGAGGGAGTGGCCTGTACTGACTTGGCAGCCTCACCAGCGACTTGAGTTGGCTGTCCCGTCGATTGCCGCCGTCGCATGGTGCCGGCTGCCATGGCGTCCTTGTCGCGGTTGACCTTCCACCAGGTCTTGCGGACGGTTTCGGCTGACGTGGCCGTGAGAGCCTGGCCCGCACCGTCGAGGATGCCCTGATCCCCGAGAGCCTTGGCCACAGCTTGCCAGTTTGGCCGACGTGGACGGTTCAGCTCCGGCGCGAGTTGAGCGTAGTTGTCCCACATCAGGTCATAGACTGGGGAGCGTCCACGCCACCCCATGGGCCTTTGACGTGCTGCGATGGCGACGCTGCCCATATCTATCTGGTTCTCTGCCATTCGCCCTCCCTGCATATCGCTTGGCCGTCAAAGTGTATCTCAGTTTGTCGCGCTTGTGTCGCGGTTTTGTCTTACTTAGCGGATATCTTTGTCACGAATTGAATGCGTAATAGTCTCTTACAGATCAAGTGACCGCTCAGCGGTGGGTTGTCGCGGCCAACCGTCGCACCTGTCCGGCCCGCATTCCTGACCCGGTGTGAGGCAGCGGCAGGACCAGCTAGCAGGACAGGCACCCCGTCAGCCCTGCCGAGCCTCTAGGAAGCCCGCTGACGGCCTTGCAGGTCCTGACCGCTAGACCCTTACCTGCCACCTCCCTGGAAGGCCTTGGTGCGCTTTCCCTGCGGCTTTGCGGCCCATCCCGGATGGCAGGGCGCAAGGGGGTAGCCGTCCGGTGCCGTCCAGCCCCCTTCCTGTCAGCCCTTTGTTCGGCTCTGGCCAGAGGCCGAGGTCGATGGGTCGGGACGCCAAGCGTGACGAGGATTTACCACCTACCCGAAGTGAGCACGGCGGCACCCTTCCGGCGTGATCCGGGCGAGATGGCCACGTTGTCCACAGGACGGCCCTGACAGCTACAGGAAAACTAGAGGATTCTTAACTACAGGTTTGCGCCCCTAAGTGCTCGTGCCGTGACGCCCCCAAGTGCTCGTGGAAAGCGCCCCCAAGTGCTCGTGGATAAGTCACTTTGTTCGTTCAGCTTTCATGACGACCGGCCTCGTCAGACCTTGCCGCTTGTCGCCTGCTGATTCACGGTGCAGCGTCGGGGGTGGAGGGCGAAGGGATGCTGTCGGATCAACGGAAAAGAGTAGGCCGGAAGCGTGAGACGGATGGGACACCCCGCCAAGTCGGGCAAGGTGTGCTGAGGCTGCCGAAGCAGAACACGATCATCAGGGATCGGCTAATCGATGTGGCGGCGCTGATGCACGGCGAACCTGAAGTTGCCTTTCAGCACTCGATCCTGTGCCAGACCTCGCTGCCCTACCGTGATCCCGGCCCGGACGTGCGCCGATGGGAGCGGGAACAAGGCCATATTGCGTTGCTCATCAACGCCGGGGAAGCCCGCGACCCGGAAACTGGCGAGTGGGTGAAAATCGGTCTGCCATGGGGTCCAAAAGCTCGGCTGGTCCTGATGCACCTGAACAGCGAAGCCATCCGCACACAGTCGCCAGAGGTGGACGTGGGCGACAGTTTGACGGCTTTCGTCAAGCGGCTGGGCCTGACGACAGACGGGCGCACAATTCGGACGATCAAAGGCCAAGTAGGGGCATTGTCCGCCGCCCTTATCCGCATGTCTTCCAACGGGCCGGACAGGTCATATCAGTTCGACACAAAAGTCGTCAGCGGCTTTGATCTCTGGTTTCCGAGACATGACAATCAGCGCGTTCTCTGGCCGTCAACCGTGCGGCTGTCGCTTGACTACTACGGAAGCCTGCAAGCTCATGCCGTGCCGCTCGATGAGCGGGCGCTTGCCGCCCTGTCGCACTCGGCTATGGCGCTCGATCTCTATGCGTGGCTGGGGCAGCGTCTGCACCGCATCCCTAAGCCGCACCGCCAGTTCATCCCATGGGCGGCCGTCAAGGATCAGTTCGGTGTGGACTTTGACCGGGTACGCAAGTTCCGAGAAAGATTCATGGAAGCCCTGCGACAAGTCCACACGGTCTATCCCGCCATGAAGATCGACGTAACCGGCAAGGGCCTGTTCCTCTACACGTCGCCGCCGCCCGTCGCCAAAACCGGCGTGCTCGTCCAGCTTCCCGGCGCATAGCTTGCCCTAGCGCCCCAAAGTGCCCATGGACGGCCCGCCGTGCTGGGCTGGCGAAAGGCTCCGGCTCAGGCAAGCCCGATGAACAATGCCAGAGCGCGATTGACGGCAAGCATGGTCGCATCGTCCAGGTGTCCGAAGGATGCGCCCACCTTGCCCCGCGGCGGGGTTTGCGGCTTGTCCACCATGATCTGCGAGCGCTTGGTCAGGCCGTTGGCGGCACTCGGCTCCACCTCCACCCGCA
>CAXSGE010000170.1:0-5400 GCA_964236715.1 uncultured Acetobacteraceae bacterium
CCAAATCCCTTGTCAGCCCCCTTGCACCAGGGGGTTGTCCACACACGTGCCCCCGGAAAGGCTGGGACCGATGCCATTCTTTCCAGCCGACAGGGAGTGGCAACTGGCACACTGCCCCTTGAACGTCTTTTCCCCGGCAGCGGCATCCTGGGCTTGGGCTCCGCCTGCCAGGAGCAGCAAGACGCACACGGGCGCGGCGTGCCGGGTCGTGCGGGCTTGCTTCGTTGTAGGTTTGGGGCTGCGTAGGTACAAGGTGGGTTCCTCCCAGCATCCTATGAGTCCGCCAATTTGCCGTGCCGCCTCCGCAGACCACCGCCAGGCGCATGCGGTCAGGCGAAGGTGATGTCGTGGTCACGCAGCGGCACCGAGCGAATCCGGTGTCCGGTCGCTGCGAAGTAGGCGTTGAGCACCGCCGGGGCTGCAGGGACCGTCGCTTCCCCAACTCCGCCCCAGAAACCGCCACTCGGCATGATGATGACCTCGACCTTCGGCATCTCGCTGATCCGCATGGAATTGTAGCTGTCGAAGTTCTTCTGTTCGATGCGCCCATCCTTGACGGTGCATCCGCCATAGAACAGCGCGGACAGGCTGTACACGAACGAACCCGCGATCTGCCGCTCGATTTGGGCGGGGTTGACGGCATAACCCGGGTCCGTCGCAGCCACGATGCGGCGCACCTTGATCTTGTTGCCGTCGGTCACGGAAATCTCGGCCACCGCCGCAACGTAGCTGCCGTAGCCCGTCTGCTGGGCAAACCCTCGGAACACGCCCTCTGGCGGCGGCGTGGTCCAACCGACCTTCTCGGCAAGGGCATTGAGAACGGCAAGGTTCTTGGGATGCTCCGACATCAGCTTGCGCCGGAACTCGAGCGGGTCCTGTTGCGCCGAGAACGCCAACTCATCCATGAAGCATTCGAGGTAGATGGCATTCTGGTTGGTGTTCACGCCACGCCAGGTGCCGGGCGGGACATGCGTGTTCCGCATCGAATGCTCAACCAGCAGGTTGGCGATGCTGTAGCACATGCCCGTGTCGCCGGACCGCGCAAAAGTTTGGAAGGCAACCGGGTCCATGCCGTTGATCAGGGCTTCCGGACGCATGCTGGAAAAGATGGATTGGCCGGACAGGCGGACCTGCAGGCCCGTGAGGTTGTTATCCGCGTCGAAGGCCCCGGTCAGCTTGCCTTGCGTGACCGGATGGTACTGGTCGTGGGTCATGTCCTCCTCGCGCGACCAGATCAGCTTGACGGGCGTGCCGGGCATCTGCTTCGCGATTGCGACCGCTTGCCGCACGTAGTCCGACACGTACCGGCGACCGAAGCCCCCGCCGAGCATGACCCGGTGGACATCGCAGTTCTGGGCGGGCAGGCCAGACTCCTCCTGCACGGCGATGAATGCCAACTCGTCATCCTGCGTGCCCGCCCACACCTCGCACCGTTCGGGTGTGTAGAGCGCCGTGGCGTTCATCGGCTCCATCGTTGCGTGGGCCTGGAAAGGGTAAGAATAGACGGCCTCGACCGTTCGGGCCGCCGCTGCGACGGCCTTTTTCGCATCGCCGTTCTGGTTGCCGACGAAGGCTGGTTGCGAGGCATCCAAACCTTCCTCGAGCCACTTGGCTATCGAGCCACTGTCAACCCTCGCGTTCTCACCCTCGTGCCAGACGACGGGCAGGGCATTGATCGCAACCTTCGCGTGCCACCATGTGTCGGCGATCACGGCAACCGCGCTGTCGCCAACCCTGACCACCTTCTTGACGCCGTTCATGCCGGCGACCTTGGAGCTGTCGAAGCTTTCCAGCTTGCCGCCGAACACCGGGCAGTCCTTGATCGCCGCGTTCAGCATCCCAGGCAGTTTGACGTCGATGCCATAGATCATCCTGCCGTTGGTCTTGTCGGCAGTGTCCAGCCGCCTCACGCCCTTGCCGACCAGCTTCCAGTCCGCGGGGTCCTTCAGCTTGACATCGGCAGGAGGCTCGATCTTCGCTGCCGCCGCGGCCACCTTGCCGTAAGTCGTGGTCCGGCCGGAAGGCGCGTGCGTGATGACGCTGTTGGCTGCGCTGCACTCCGAAACCGGCACCGCCCATCCATTCGCCGCAGCCTGCACCAGCATGGTGCGCGCGGCTGCACCACCCTTGCGGATGTAGTCCTGCGAGGTCCGCAGGCCGCGGCTGCCGCCTGTCGTGTAGCTGCCCCAGGGCCTCTTGCGCGCGGCGCTTTGGCCCGGGGTGGGATACTCGGTGATGACCTTAGACCAATCGCACTCCAACTCCTCGGCGACAAGCTGGGCAAGGCCGGTCACCGTGCCTTGTCCCATCTCCGTGCGGACGGTGCGGATGACGACGGTGTCGTCAGGGTGGATCAAGACCCAGGCGTTGACCTCGGACGGCCCCTCGGCCGCATGGGCGGCGGGAACGCCGCCGGACAGCAGGTCAAACCCGATCGCGAGGCCACCGCCGACAGAAGCGGCACCGATGAAGAAAGCCCGGCGGCTGAGAGCTGGCATCTTGTTCATGGCGTATCCTCAAGCGTTCGCGGCGGCGTGGATGGCCGCACGCACCTGCTGGAAGGTGCCGCAACGGCAGATGTTGGTGATGGCTTCGTCGATGTCGGCGTCCGACGGCTTGGGGTTGTCGTTCAGCAATGCCGAAACCGCCATGATCAAGCCGCTCTGGCAGTAGCCGCATTGCGGCACATCGTTGTCGATCCAAGCCTGCTGCACCTTGCTCGGCATGCCGTTGGCGGCAAGACCCTCGATCGTCGTGATCTGCTTGCCCACGGCCTCACTGACCGGGAAGCCACAGGACCGGATTGCTGCCCCATCGACATGGACGGTGCAGGCGCCACATTGCGCGATGCCGCAACCATATTTCGTGCCAGTCAAGCCGACGTTCTCCCTGATCGCCCAAAGCAACGGAGTGTCCATGTCTACGTCAATTTGAACCGTTTTCCCGTTGACCGACAAAGTTACCATCGAAAATTCCTTTCAAACGCCCTGCAATTGAATCGAATGTGGGAGCGAACGCCGTCCCTGCCTGGCAACGCTAGCAGTCGTCCCGTTGTCATAATACCGGCGCGGACGCGCCTTGAGCGTCGGTGCCAGGATGCTCGCTCCAGGCCAGGAAGTCTCGGCCAGGCCGGCATGGCTTATTAGCTTGTCGCACGTGCGGGAGGTAAGCTGACAGCAGCCGTCCTTTCCAAGCTGTCGCATTCCGGGCCGGGAAGAGGCCGCGACTGGCGCCTATCGTCGATGGCGACGAAGGTGAAGGCCGCTTGCGTGACCTTGTTCACGTCGTCGCCTGTCCTGTCGCGCCGCCACGCTTCCACCTTGATCCGGATTGAGCTGCGGCCGGTTCCGGTGATGGTTGCGAACAGGCTGACCTCGTCGCCTACAAAGACGGGGCTGTAGAACGTCATCGACTCCACGGCGATGGTGGCGCATCGCCCCCGCGCACGGCGTGCGGCGACGTTGCCCGCCGCAAGATCCATCTGGGCCATAAGCCAGCCGCCGAAGATGTCGCCAGCCGGGTTGGTGTCGGCAGGCATGGCGACCGTCCGGATGACAGGAGCGCCGTCGGGGAGCCGCGGCGTCACGTCTGGTGCGTTCGCCTCAGCCTCAATTGCTGCCATTCTCAGCCGACGGGAGCGAAGGGGAGCTGCGATGTCAGCCCCATCTCGTTGGCCAGCTTGCTCAGGTCGGTCAGAGTATCCGGCGGCAGCAGCAGGCCGTCCGCCCGGCTGCGGATGTCGTTGCGGGCCTCGATCTCGCCGGGATAGACGACCTCCTCGAAGCCCTGGGCCAGCGGCACCGACTTCAGCTCGGCAATGAGACGGTCCATGCGCGCGCCGAACTCGGCCAGGGGCTGGATGGCCGCGATGTCCAGCGCGATCATGAACTGCCCGGCGCCGCTGCGGTGCTCCGTCTGGTATGGCCCATGCACGCCGGTGCCGAAGGCGCTGCCGGTCAGCACGCCCGAGAGCATGTCCATCACCACGGCGATGGCGTAGCCCTTGTGCCCTGCCATGGGCAGGATGATGCCCTCGATGGCCTCGGCCGGGTCGGTCGTCGGGGCGCCCGCGGCGTTGATGGCCCAGCCTTCTGGAATGGATTGGCCCTTTTGCCGGGCCAGGTAGATCTTGCCCCGGGCGACGCCGGTGTTGGCGATGTCGAGGACCATCGGCGGATGGCTGCCGGCAGGCGCGGCCCAGGACCAGGGATTGGTGCCCACCGTCTTGCGCCGCCCGCCCCAGGGGGCCATCGCCGGGCTGGCATTGGTGGACAGGAACCCCACGCAGCCCGCGCGGGCGGCCATGAGGGTGAAATACATCGCGGTTCCGAAGTGGTTGGAGTTCCGCAGCGCCACCGCGCCGATGCCGTGCGCCTTCGCCCGGCGTATCGCGTCCTGCATGGCGCGGGCGGTCAGCACCTGGCCCATGCCGTCCTTGCCGTCGAGCACGGCGATGGCGCCGGCGTCCACCACGGCCTCCGGTTTGGCGGCCGGGTCGCACACGCCCGCCCGCAGCCGGGCCACGTACCACGACAGCCGCATCACGCCGTGCGACTGGTGCCCCCACAGGTCGGCCTGGACCAGCGTGTCGGCCGCGAGCCTTGCATCCTCCTCCGGCATCCCGGTGCGGACGTAAACGGCCGTGGCGAAGTCGAGCAGCCGCTCTGGCGCGATGCGGGTCTGGGCGTCCATGGCTGCCTCCTAATCCGGCCTGGCGCCGCCAGGGCGCACCAGGGTCGAGAAGCCAAGCTCCCTGCCCAGGAATCGCGCGCTGACCCTGGCCGCGGGCGCTGCCAGGTTGAACGGCTTGGACACGGTGCCGGTGGACACGATGCTGCCCCGCGGCAATGCCATGCCCCGCTCGCGCGCCAGGGCCACCAAGTCGGCCAGCGCCGTTTCTGGATCGGTCACGTCGTCCCCGGTGGCGCTCCTGGCCGTTTCCGCGCCGTCCACCGACACGATAAGTGTCTCGATCAGGCCGGGGATGTCCCCTGGCTCAAGCCCCCCGCCGACGACGAGCGCCTGGAACGCCCCGTTGTCCCCCGCGAAGCTGGGCCAGCCGACCGCACGGCGGTCGGTGAAGCGCGACAGGACCAGCTCGAACGTCACGCGCGTCTCCGCGACCGCTTCAAGGGGGTGGAAAGCCGGCTCGTCCGGCAGCACGTCCCGGCCCAGGACGTAGGCGATCTCGAACTCCACCGTTACCGGGGCGGCGTTGGGCAGTTCCACGATGCCCCCGGGTTGGTGGAGGCGGGACCGGAGGACGCGGCCGGCGATGGAGCGCCCCACACCAGATTGCCGCTTCAGCGCCGTGCTGCCCACGCCCAGCTTCCAGCCTGCGATGGCCTGGCCCAGCTCCTCGATCATGCGGTCCTGGACGTCGTAGCCCTGCGCCATGGT
>CAXSGE010000171.1:0-5389 GCA_964236715.1 uncultured Acetobacteraceae bacterium
CCAGCCGCCAGCGGGTATCCTCGTCTTCGAGCAATTCCGTCCGGCGCTCCAAGACGACCTGGCCGATGATCTCGGTCATGGTGTCGAGATCCTCGAACGCATCCAGCGACAGCGCGCCATTGCGTCCGGCCATGAAGCCGGCCGGCCCGTCGCAGTCCTCAGGAGGATAGGCGCCGCCACCGCCCATGCAGACGGGATAAGTCTTGCCCGCCTCCGGCCCCAGTTGGTCCTCGATGCGAACCTCGTGGCGCCAGGGAATGTTCAGGTCGTACTCGTAGGTGAACCGGGCGCCCTTGCGCAGCCGCAGCGCCGCCAGCGTCACGTCGGGCGAGGACGCCGACAGCTCCCACGAGCCGTAGCGGGCGGCGCGTAGGCAGAACTGGTAAAGGTGGATGCCCTCCCACCCCATCGCGACCTGGATGACGCCGTGCAGCTCATGCAGCGTGCAGGTGCTCGGCACCAGCACGCGCCGCCACACCATCGGGCTGATCCCGAGCAGCCAGACCTTGATCTGAACAATCTCGGCTCCGTTCGCGTCGGCCGCCGATGGGGTCGCTCCAACGATCGGTCTGGTTGGCTTCCGCGCTCGCGTCACCCGGTCAGCTTAACGCCGATCGCTCTACCGGCGCGAACACCCCAGACATCCTGATGGTCTCCTACCAAGGCGCCTTCCTGATTCGGTTCGGTTTCGGTATTCTCGGATGAAATGCGACAGCAATATGCCGCATTTGGAGCAATGCACCGTAATTCTTGCCCACATGATAGCCTTGACGTGACTTATGTCACAAGCACACTGGAAAAATTGTCGTGTTGCTCTCAATGCCAGCTAGGATAACTTGTTCTTGGGAGAAGCAATTAGGTTGAATGACCTAATCTGGAATGCACGTCATCTAAATCTATGAGCGACCTGGAGACTATGAATGTCCGATAAAACTTGGAATGCCTGGGCTGGACTATTTTCGTCGCCATGGAACTGGTCGCCAGACACCGCTCCCGCCGCTGGTGACAATCTATATATTCAGAGCGGCACAGTTATCATGGCCAACCAAAACTTTGGCTCTGAAAGCGCTCCTTCGACCATCAGCTTGGCTGGACCACCAGACAGCGATACCCCAGCTCTGGTGATGCTGAATGTCACCCTCAAAAACGTCCGCATCGACGAAACCACCGCGTCCCCCGCGAACCAGGCCTACAACTCCTTTTACCATGGAACCATCCTGGTTGCGGGAAGCGTCACGAATGACGGCGGCTCCATAGCGGCTCAGCGAGGCAACGTGCCCGGCGGCAGCCTCGACATCACAGTCGCGCCAGGGTCGACGCTGATCAACAAAGGATCCATTTACGCTACGCCTGGCGGCCAAATGACAATATCCGGCAGTGACGGAAGCACGCTGGAGAATGACGGGGCCATCGACGCCGCGGGCGGCAGCATCATCGTCTCGACGCACCTTACGGGAACCGGCGACGTCTACGCCAGCCGGAGCCAGATGCGCAGTCCTCACCTTGAGCTTAAAGAGGCGGTCGATGCCGGCCAAACCTTCCACATCTTCGAGAGTGCCCTCCAAATCGATCAACCTGCGAGCTTCCTGGGCCAAATCGATGGAAATCTGCAACAATATGGAGAGGTGGAGCTTGAGGGCTTTACTGCAGCGTCGTGGGACACGAACGGCAACTCGCTCGAATTCTTCGACGCAAATGGCAACGTGACCGACACGCTGCGGTTCACCACGCCGCAGGACCCCGCCATGCTGGCGGTCTATAACAGGGCTGATCCGACCTACGGCAATACAATGGTGGTCGGTGCTAGCCGCTTCTACGGGCCACCATCGGGCACGCCGCTCCTGCCGTATCATTCCGTCCCAGCCTAACAACAGCAGACAGGCTTCGAGCCGCGCGACGAGCCTTGGCAAAGCCTTTGCCCATGCCTGTCGTGCGTGCCGGGCCTACGTGTAGCGACGCGCAATGATGGGGTTCTAAATCAAATCCAGTTTGAAACCCATAGTCGGGGTGCTTGGCTGGGTGATGGCCGTTTCCCATATGACTGTTTTCCTGAAAGGCCTTGCTGAGACTGGTGTTACGAGTCGATTATGAACGCTGGGGTCAGACGTTGGCGGACCTGCGCTGCTTGGCCCTGACTGCCCTGCATGCCCGCAGCCGCGAGCGCTTCCTTGCCCTGCACCACATCGCACAAGGGACCTGCGCCACGCACGTCGCAGCACGCACCGGCCGCCACCCGCAGACCGTGATGGGCTGGCTGCACAGCTAGGGAACCATCAGAATGTCTGGGGTGCATGAGATCGCGAGGAGCGATTGGCGGCCCTAGCGACGCGAACCACGAAGCAACCCAAACCCTTCCCAGAGTCGACGCCGACAGCGGGCACCCCAGACATCCTGATGGTCTCCTGGTAGGAGATGAGATGCAGGAGCAGCTCATGTAGCCCATCTACCGTCTCCATGGACATGACGATTCTCCCTGGCGCAAGCCCGATGGTTGCGGCCTATGCCGCAGCCGGCGCTGCGGCGCCCAGCCACCTGGTGCTCTACCGCGTCGGCGAGTTCTTCGAGGTGCTCGGAGACGACGCCGCCACCGTGTCGCGCCTGCTCGGCATCCAGCTGACGCGCCGCCGCCAGAAGGATGCGCCTGACATCCCCATGTGCGGCATCCCTGCCGGTGCCGCCGACACGGCCATCGCCCGACTTCTCGCCGCAGGGCGCAAGGTCGCGGTTTCCGAGCAGCCCGTCGAGCCCGCCGGCGAGCGCCCGCTCCGCCGCATGACGCCGAGCACCTCGGTGGACGCCGACGTGCTCGCAGCAGGCAGGCCCAACACCCTGGCCGTGGCCCACGCCGCGGGCGAGGCCGTCGCCCTGGCCTGGACCGACTTGTCCACCGGGGAAGCCGGGACGTGCATGTCGTCGCTCGGCGGCTGCGCCGCGGCGCTCGCCCGCATCGTGCCGTCGGAGATTCTCGTCTCGCGCTGGCCGGACAACTCGGAGGCTCTCGCCCTGGCCGTGCGCGGGTTCGGCGCCAGGTTCTCCGACCTGCCCCGGGAGGGCCTGCGGCCCGACGAGGCCGACGCCGTGCTGGCCCAGGCCTACGGCTCCGGCTGGCGCGAGACGCTGCGCGGCTTCTCGCCCCTGGAACTCACCGCGCAGGCGGCCCTGCTGGACTACGTGCAGCATGTGCTCGGCGCCTTGCCGGCGGGCTTGCCGCCGCCCCGCCGGGTGTCGGCCGGGGACACGGTGGAGATCGACGGGCCAACGCTGCGCGGCCTCGACGTGCTGACCTCGGGCTCCGGCCTTGACGGGTCGCTGCTGTCCGTCATGGACCGCACGGTGACCGCGCCAGGGGCCAGGCTCCTGCTGCGGCAGCTGTCCGCACCGCTCACCGACCCAGCCACCATCGGGCGCCGGCTCGCCATGGTCCGGTGCTTGGTCGGCAACCCGGCGCTGCGCATGGACTGCCGCGACGTGCTCGGGGGCGTGCCGGACATCCTACGGGCCTGCGGGCGGCTGTCGCTCGGCAAGGCCGGCCCGCGCGACCTCGCCGCCGTCCGCGACGGCCTGGAGCGCGCGTCCAGCCTGGCCGGCAAACTGGGAGCAGCCGCCGAGCTGCCGCCAGGGCTTGCAACCGTCGCGCGTGACCTCGGGGCAGCCTCGACCGGCGCCTGTGGCGCTCTGGCCGGCGCGCTCCGTCGCGCGCTCGCGCCGGACCCGCCGGCGTCCCTGACGGAACCTGGGTTCATCGCCAAGGGCTACTCCAAGCGGCTGGACGCCTGCCGAGGCGAGGCCGCCCGGGCCAAGGAAGCGATCGAGGACCTGCAGGCGCGCTACGTCCGGGACACCGGGGTCAAGTCGCTGCGCATCCGGGTGAACTCGGTCATTGGCCACCACGTCGAGGTGCCGGCTGCAAACGCGCAGAGCCTCGGCCCGGGGTTCGCGCTGCGCCAGGGCCTGGCCTCGTCTACGCGCTTCACCACGCCCGAACTGGACGGCCTCGCGGCTGCGCTGGAGGACGCCTCTGCCCAGGCCCGCCGTGCCGAGCAGGCCGTGTTCACGGAGCTGTCCGCCGCCGCCATGGCGTCGCGCGAGGCGCTGACCCGGATCGCGCATGCCGCCGCCGCGCTCGACCTCGTGGCCGGGCTGGCCCAGGCCGCGGCCGAAGGGCATTGGTCGGAGCCCGAGCTGGCCGGCGACACGGGCCTGGACATCGAGGGCGGCCGGCATCCCGTGGCCGAGGCGCTGCTGGAAGCCGAGGGCCGCGCCTTTGTCGCCAACGACTGCCGGATGGGCGAGGCGGACCGCATCTGGCTGCTGACCGGCCCCAACATGGCGGGCAAGTCCACGTTCCTGAAGCAGGTCGCGGTGATCGTGTTGATGGCCCAGGTCGGCTCGTTCGTGCCGGCGGCTCGCGCCCGCATCGGCGTGGTGGACAAGCTGTTCAGCCGCATCGGCGCCTCGGACGACCTCGCAGCCGGGCGGAGCACGTTCATGGTCGAGATGCTGGAAACGGCCGCCATCCTGAACCAGGCGAACGGGCGCTCCCTGGTGATCCTTGACGAGGTCGGCCGCGGCACATCGACGCACGACGGCCTGGCGGTCGCGCAGGCCTGCATGGAATACCTCCACGGCGTCGTGCGGTGCCGCACGCTGTTCGCGACGCACTTCCACGAACTGGCCGACGTGGCGGACGCGCTGCCACGGGCCGTGTGCATGGCCATGGACGCGGCGCCTGGACGGCACGGGGACGGGTTCACCTACCGGATCGGCCCCGGCCGGGCCGGACGGTCGCACGGGCTAAAGGTAGCCGCACTGGCGGGCTTGCCGGCTCCCGTGCTCGCCCGCGCGGCGGAGTTGCTTGCGGGCTACACATCCGCTGACCGCTCGGACCCGGCAGCCTGACGGACGGCAGCGGCTTGCGGGGATTGGATCTGACGCGCAAACCGTCATTCGTCCACTTCATGCAGCTACTGTTCTGTCATCTCGCGGAGAACAAGGATGATGAGGATCCTGGGCAAGGAAAACTCCGGTGCCGACGCGCTCACACCGCCGAGCGTGGCCTACCCCAAGTTCCGCACGCGCCATCGTCCGCGTTGGCGGCCTTGGAAGGCGGCTTTGAGCCGGCATGAGATCCGGCTGCGCGCCATGTGGGGCTGTTGAAAGCCAGCGTCCGTCCAGGCCCGAGCCGTCGAATGCAGGATGCATGACGTTCTTCTGATCACGCTGTCCCCACGCCAGATCACCAGGCCGTGGCCACCAGCATCTCGTCGACGTGGGTGGTGTAGCGCTGGGACAGTCGGCTGTGCCGGGTGGACCAGGACCGGGCGATGCCGGTTATGACTTCCATCTAATTCTTGAACTGGCCGAAGCGCCTATCAAGCGCTTACGTCAA
>CAXSGE010000172.1:0-5380 GCA_964236715.1 uncultured Acetobacteraceae bacterium
CCAATGCCGGTGATGCTGCGCACCAGGGCGAAGTTCTTGCTCAGCGCCGGGTCCGACGCGATCAAGCGCCTGACCTCGCCCATCACCGCCTCGACTTGTTCGTCCAGCCACTCGATATGGGCCTTGATGGAGGTTGCCACGGCAGGCGAGGCGAAGCCGGCGGCCCGGCGGTTCATCTCCTGCACCCGCGCGGACTTTAACGCGTCGCAACGGCGGACGAGTTCGCGCAACTCGCGCAAGCCGGCCACCTCTGCATCAAGTCGCGGGCGGGTGTCTTTCGTGCCATAGCGTGTCCTTCTGCCGTGTTCGTGCACGAGCATCGCCGCTTGTGGCGCGAACGGACCCTGGGACTTTCGAAAATATTCGCGCGCGATAGGGCTGCTGCCGAGCTATCGCCGAGCCTTGGGTGAGCTATCGCCGAGCTATCGCTGGGCTATTGCCGAGCTATTGGGAAGCGTTGGAAGGGTTATATGCACAATTGCACCAGCGGTGCAGACGACGCGGTTGCGAGAGCGCCCCTGAACGTCTCATGGCACGGGACCGCCGCGAGCGTGGGCAGCCGGAAGGGGTGGCGGACCCGTTTGCGCCACGACCGGCTACCGTGGCGTCCTACCCAGGAGCCACCCATGAAACGCTATTCTCAAAGCCGGACCGAGCACCAGAAGTCTGAGCGGCAGCGCCGAAGAACCCTGCCACTCCAGAAAAAATACAATCAAATCAGTATCATTGAGGATCGCCGGAGTGCGATCAGCCAGCGGCACCCGGCACGGCGATGGAGTTCAGCTTCAAGGGTTGCGCTGTGCGAAGCGTTCTTCAGGCAGGAGAGCCGTGGTTCGTCACCGCCGACGTTTGTACGATCCTGGCACTCACCAACTCCAGCCGAAAGGTTTCCAATCTCAACGAGAATGAGAAGGGGGTTACTAATGCGTACACCCTTGGAGGCGAGCAGAAGGTGGCCATCGTCAGTGAGAGCGGCCTCTACCACTTGATCTTCTCGTCTCGAAAGCCGCAGGCCAAGGCTTTCCGTCGCTGGGTGACAGGGACAGTGCTGCCTTCCATTCGCAGGACAGGCGGATACTAGACCAAGGGCCACGCCAGGACACTTGGGTTAGATGGGGGATGTAAGCCCAAACCGCCGAAAATTCTGCCGACCACTAACCTTCCAAATTTCGATGGTTGGCGCGACTGTCAGGTCGGTCTGGAAGGGGCATCGGGCTTGGGCTGGGTGTTACCAACCTTCCCTATTTCAACCCAAATACGGAAAGTCCAAGGTAACGCAGCCCGACTGCTTTGGCGATGCGACAATCCCTCACGCCTGGAAACGTCTGCCGGAATTTTCGGCGGTTTGGGCATACACCCCCTGTGATCTCCTTTCTTACCGTACGTTTTTCGCAGACATGGGCCTTCCACCCCAGCCGGCCGCCGTCGAGGATGGCGGCTTCGAGCCTCGCCAGTCCAACCTCGTCCTGCCGGTCGCTCGCAACGGAACGCCTGTGCTGGAACCTGTGCCACTGGCCCTCGATGATCTTCAACGTGTGGCATAGGATCCGGCAATCGGTCAGGGTCATCTCGTGCAAAACCGCGCGGCATTCGGTCTCGTGGACATGGACAGCCCCGTCCGGCGCCACGGTTGCGACATACCGGCCCGGTCCGGGGAGCACGACGGTGACGGCATCCTGCCTGGCGTCGCCGCATGCCCGAGCCGTCCTGGCGTCGTCGCTGGATTGGTAGCCGCCGGTCTGCCGGATGGACGGCAGCACGGTTCTCGTCACCCAGCGACGGAAGACCTTGGCCTCCGGCTTTCAAGACGTGAAAAGTAGATGGTAGAGGCCGCTCTCATTGACGACGTTCAGCTCCTGCCTGCCGCTTGAGCCCTGAATAGTGGTTAGGCCCTTCTCGTCCTCATCGAGGCGCAAGATCGCTTTGGTTGGATTGGTAAGCTCCAGCACGGCGCAGACGTCGGCGACGACGAACCACGTGTCTTTTCCTTGATGGACAGTTCGAACCGAGCAGCCCTTGAAGCTGAACTCCATGGCCGTGCCGGGTGTTGCTGGCTGATCGCACTCCGGCGACCCACAATGGTTCTGATTTAACTGTGTTTTTTCTGAAGTGGCGGGGTTTTTCGCCGCTTTCGCTGGCACCTTCTGGTGTTCGCTCCGGCTTTGAGAATTGCGTTTCATGGATGGTTCCTGGGTAGGACGCCACGGTAGCCGGTCGTGGCGCAAACGGGACCGCCAACCCTTCCGGCTGCCCACGCTCGCGGCTGTCTCGTGCCATGAGACGTTCAGGGGCGCTCTCGCAACCTCGTCGCCTGCACCGCTGGTGCAATTGTGCATATAACCTTCCTCACTGACCCGACCATGACCCGACCATGACCCGGCCCCGACCCGGGCGTGAGCCGAGTCCGAGCCGACTGCGACCCGGCTAGTAGGCGCATGCGCGCCTTAGACTATCCGTTTGCGCCACGGGCAGTGACTGTCGCGTCATGAGCAAGAAGCGTCAGGATGTTGAGGCGATTGTCGGCTACCTGCAGCAGGGGCCGGACCGGTCGCCGCTGTTTTGGTGGCTAGCCGAGCATCACGACGCGCTCATGGAGGCGAAGGACGGCAAGCCGATTAGGTGGGGTCCGCTTGCTGTTCGCTTGGCGTCGTTTGGCCTGACTGACCGGGAGGGCAAGCCGGCCACTCCGGAAACCGTCCGGCTGACCTGGAAGCGCGTCCGCAAGTTCGTAGCCGATCAGGCTGCGGCCAAGCTGGCACGCGACCAGACCCGCAAACTGCAGCCCTCGCACCTGCCCGCGACATGGAAACCGACACCGGTCGAGCCACCGCCGGCGCGCGCTATGCCGCACCCGGCGCCTACGACCAACACCAATTCCGCCCCGGCAGCTCCGATTGAGCTGTCCGAGGCGGCGAGGGCAAGGCTGGCAGCCCTGGATCGCCGGCTAGAATGGCGGGATCGCCACGTGAACCCGCCGAAGCGCAAGGATTAAGCCTGTGTCAGAGATCCTATCCCCCGCCGATGATCGACGTCCTATCGTGATCGTCATTGTCGGCCGCCAGCGTGTCGGCAAAACCACCGTCGCCAATACCGCCGTGCAGTTCATCCGGGCGCACGGTGGCGAGGTGGTCGTATGGAACGCCGACAAGCTGAACCGCACCTACAGCCTGTCCATCTTCCATCAAGACGCGCTCGAACCGCCCTCGGTCGACTCCGAGGACATCAAAGCCTGGCTTGAGGAGCGCTTCACCCACCTGATCCAGCACCGCTACAATGCCGTGCTGGACATCGGCGGTGGCGATACGCCCCTGGCTCGGCTGGTGGAGGAAGTCCCGATCGTCCGCACGCTGGAGCGTCGCGGCATCCGCGTCGTGCTTGTTCATGTCGTCGGCCCTGAGATGGCCGACCTCGACTATCTCGAGCGTTTCCTGGCGGAGAACCTGTTCACCGCGGAGGCGACGATAATCGTGCTGAACGACGGCCTGGTGCTTACCGGTCGTTCGGCGGGCTTCGCGTTCACCAGCGTCAAGCAGCATCCCGCGTTTCTCAATGCGGTCCAGAATGGGGCCGAGATCGTGCTGATGCCCAAGCTCGCCTGCATGTCTCAGGTCACAGATCGAGGCCTGACGTTTACCGAGGCGATGAACGGCGTGAACAAGCCGGGTGCGGCCCCGTTGTCGTTCTTCGATCAGGAGCGGGTTGCGACATGGTGGGAGAACGAGCTGCCGCTGTTCTTCATGTCCATCCCACCGTTGTGGCTGCCGGCGATGCCCCGCTTCAACGCACCGGGCACAGCAGCCTCCGAGACCATCGTCTCTGTGCCGGGTGGCAAGAAGCGGAGCGGCGCCGATGGTTGATCCCGATCGGCAGGCGCGTGCCGTGTTCCTCGCGCCGGTGGTCCAGGCGGCCTGCGCGTCTCTGGTGCATGCCATGGATGACATCGGTGAGGATGCGTCACGCCGGGCGCTCGCATCCATGGTGGACGATCCAACCGAGAGGATCATGTGGGAGATCGTGGATGGCAGCCGGGCATGGGACATCTACCAGGCCGGCGGTCCCCTGCAGGCCCAGCATGTGGAGCTGACGATCGGTCCGGAGGTGTCGCCGTCGCCGTCCGAGGTCCGAGGCATGTTGCGGACGCTTGCCAACCCGGAGCAATCCCGGGTCGAGGCGACTGAGGATCCGTGGCGCATCGCGCTGCACGCCTCGGGGCTACCGCCGGCGTCGGCGGTGGTTCTGCCTGTTGCGCAGCCTGGGCACGATGAGGACCTGCTCGTGCAGGTCTGCATCGGCACAGACCGCATTATGGCATCCGGGGCAATGCCGTCCACGCTGATGCGTGCGATATGGAAGGACGCCACAAAGGCCGCTCTCGACCGATGGTGTGCGGAAAACAGCACTCGGGCGCTCGCTGACCATCCCGGCTTTGCGCAGGTTGTGGAACGCCCGACGATGGGCTTGCCGGGCGTTTACCTGATCCGCACGCCGAGGCTTCCGTTCTCGCCGGTCATGCCGATGCAGCTTTACGAGGCGTCGGTCGCCTGGACGGTGTTTGAGACCGCGGCCGAGTTCAGCGACTGTGAGCGCTACTATCAAACACCGGGCGCCTCGTTCTTCCGGGAGAACCCGCGGTTCCGCAACCGTCCGCCGTCCTCGGAGCGGCCGGCCCGTCTCGCCGGAGGCATCGCCGAGGCTGGTCACCGCCTTGTAGGAACGCCGTGGTCCGACATCGGCGCGGTCTCGGCCAGAA
Source organism: uncultured Acetobacteraceae bacterium (assembly GCA_964236715.1). Taxonomy (GTDB): domain Bacteria; phylum Pseudomonadota; class Alphaproteobacteria; order Acetobacterales; family Acetobacteraceae; genus CAHJXG01. The sequence goes on from CAXSGE010000172.1 coordinate 4,751, forward strand.
CTGACGAACTGGCCTTCTAGTACGCATAAGAAAATTTTGCTTGCTCGTCAGTGGCATAGCGGAAAACACATGATTCCTGGCGCACTTCGATCTTTGTCCTGAAAGGCCAAAAACGAGCCAAATTATTATGCGACAAACCCTGTCGGAATGGCACGGTGTACGGAAACCATGGCATGGAGGTTTTCCGACATGCGATCCGTTCTTGATCTGTCTGCTTGTGCGTACCAGAAGGCCAGTTCGTCAGTTCTGGCCAAGCCGGCAACACAGGCGCGACGGCGAAAACTGGATGGACAGGGCAGGAGGCCCATCACGGCGCAAACGCAGACCGACCGGGCAGGGCCGGCCGAGACAGGGCAGCCGGAGTTCGGGCACAGCTTGCCCCATGCCGGGCCGGCCGCCCCGGAAACACGGCGGCTGTATGCCGGCGATTGGGCCGCGTTCCGCGCGTGGTGCATCCAGCACGGCGAAGCGTCGCTGCCGGCCACGCCCGCCACCGTCGCCGTCTACCTGCAAACCCTTGTTGCCAGGCTGGGCGCAGGCGCCCTGGTCCGGCGCGTCGCGGCCATCAACGACGTGCACCGGAGCCTCGGCCATCCCGCGCCGGGCGCCGATCCCCAGGTCGCCGCCCTG
>CAXSGE010000173.1:0-5368 GCA_964236715.1 uncultured Acetobacteraceae bacterium
TCCCAGGGTGATCGTGACGGACAGGCTCAAAAGCTACGCCGCCGCGAAGCGCACAGGCGTGCGCGAGAGCACGCAGAGCTGGCGCGAACTGCTGGTGGACCTGAAGGCACGCGGCCTCGCCATTGCGCCGGAGCTGGCCACCGGCGACGGGGCACTCGGCTTTTGGAAGGCACTCGACGCGGTGTCGCCGACGACCCGACACCAGCGCTGTACAGTGCACAAAACGGTCAACATTCTCGACAAGGTGCCCAAATCCATCCAGCCAGCCATCAAGGTCGACTTGCGCGAGATCTGGACGGCGCCGGACCGGGTGACGGCTGAAACGGCGGTCGCGACGTTTGCCGAGAAGTATGGGGCCAAGTACGAGAAGGCGGTCACCTGCCTGGTCAAGGACCGTGACGCGCTGCTGACGTTCTACGACTTCCCGGCCGAGCACTGGGATCACCTGCGCACGTCCAACCCGATCGAAAGCGTGTTCGCCACCGTCCGGCACCGCACCGTCCGGACCAAGGGCGCGCTGTCGCAAGACACCGCCCGGCTCATGGTGTTCAAGCTGGTCACGGCCGCTGCGAAGACCTGGCACAAACTAAAGGGCGAAAACCAGTTGCCCAAGGTCGTTCAGGGTGTCACGTTCCGCAACGGCGTCGAGGTCACCAACATGCCAGCACAGAACGCCGCCTGATCACGGCGTCACCCAAATTCCAGCATAGCTCTCGACACCCTTATCCCATCAACCTGACAACGCCTTCCGCACGCCGCACAGGCCCGGTGGTGGGCCGCATGCTCCGCAACCTGGTCGCACAGCATGCTCGCCTGCAGCTTGGCCAGCAGCGCCTTAGTCTCGGCGAGCATGAGGCCGACCTCCGCGAGCGTGCCGGCCACCGCCGGCCGGCTGAACGTCGCCAGCTCCGTCGTCTTCATCTCGCCCGCGCTGGTCCTCGCCTCCAGTCGCACCGTCCACTGCATCACGCCTGCCGCCCTCATGGTCAGGCGTCAGTCAGGCCGATCAGCCTGAGACAGGCAAGCAAGCAGGATGCCCCAGGCTTCTGACACTCCCGAGATCAACCTGCTTTGTTTGTAGCTGAAGGAATGCTTCAACCATTCAAATTATCCATCACTGATCTTCTCCAAATTAGAAACAATCGCACGGAGCATCTTGCGAAACATCTCGCGATCCTTTTCAGGAAGCGCTGCTAGGGAATCGGTGTTCATACTTTCGATTATTGCCTTCAGCTCACCCATCTTCCTTTGCGTCGCCGGAGTAAGCGAGAACAGAGAACTTCGCTTGTCATTTGGATCAGGCCTACGCTCGATGATGGCATCCCGCTCCATGCGAGCGAGAGTTGCAGCCATCGTTGGCTGCTCAATTGCGGCACGCTCGGTCAACTCTTTCTGCGACATGGCCTCGCCACTCATGAGCGCCGTGAGCACTGGAAGATGTCCAGAGGACAAGCCGAGCGGTGCCAGTCTGCGGTCGGCCAGCCGTCTGAGCAGCCGCGCGGCCCAGTGCATGAGATAGCCTAATGACGGATCGTTTGATGAAGTTATAGAGCTTGCTATCTTTACGTATTGCATGCTATATAACGCGCATCACGTTTTGAGGCACGACAAATCTTTTCACCAACACGGAGAACGGTGCGATGGGGAAAAAACGTTCGGCTTTGCTGAGCATGGGTGCTTTGCTTTCGTTGGTCGCCAGACCGCCTGCGGCGAATGCCGAGTGGCCGATGGACCAGGATCATACTGGATGGCCCACAGCCGGTCATGATCTGGACAACTCGCGCAGCCAGCCTGACGAAAAGGCCATCAGCCCGCAGACAGCAGCCCAACTCAAGTTACGCTGGAGCGTGGAAACGGCGGGCGACGTCACGGCAAGCCCTGCGATCGACGGAGATTATATCTATTTCACAGACTCAGGTGGTTTTCTCTACAAGGTCGCTCAGGCCACCGGTGAAGTGATCTGGAAGCAGCCCGTCTCGATGTATACGGGCGTAACGGGAGACTACGCTCGGGCAACCCCGGCGATTTCGGGCGACACGCTCATCCTGGGAAACCAAAGCGGACACCTTCTGGGCTCCGCCTTTAGTCAGCCACCCGCGCAGCCGGCGCAGGTATTCGCGGCGGATAAAAACACCGGCGCCAAGCTATGGTCAAGGCAGGTAGATCCAACCGCCCTGTCCTTCGTCACCAATTCAGCGGTGGTTGCAAACGGCTTGGCCATCGTCGGCGTCGCCTCGAATGAAGAGCTTGTCGCAGCTTTCGTCCCACCGGCGAACTGGACATGGCATTTTCGCGGTAGTGCGCTTGCTCTGGACGTCAGGACCGGCAGCATCGTGTGGCAGACCTACACGGTTCCACCCGGGTATTTCGGCGGTTCCATCTGGGGCAGCACCGCCGCCGTCGACGTCGCGCGCCATCAAGTGTACCTCGGCACTGGCAACAACTACGCAGTGCCCCAATCCGTGCTCGACTGCTTGAACGCGGGCGGCAAGCCGCCTGCATGCATCAGTTCTGACAACCACAATGATTCGATTATCGCCCTCGACCTCTACACCGGCGCAATCAACTGGACGGCAAGGGGCTTGCCGGTCGATGTCTGGAACGTCGGGTGCGGCTTGAGCGTTCCTGGTTTCAACCTCCCGCCGAATGGCAACTGCCCCAATCCGAAAGGCCCCGATTGGGACTTCGCTCAGGGACCGATGCTGTTTGGCCGAACCGATGCAAACGGCCGAAGCTCCTATACCAGCCCAGGTCTCCGCGATGGGAACCAGCTTGTCGGGGCAGGTGAAAAAAGCGGGATGTTTTGGGCCTTTAAACCTGGGGACGGCCAGCTCGCATGGGCCACCCAGGTCGCGCCACCTGGCCTGACGGGCGGCCTGCAGTGGGGGTCGGCCACCGACGGCCAAAGCATTTTTGTCGCGGTGTCGAACAGCGGACCGACGGGAGCGGCCCAAAACCCGCTGCCATGGCTATTGAAGGACGGCACGACGACCACTTCAGGAGGATGGGCTGCAGTCGACGCCAAAACGGGCCAAGTGGTTTGGACAACCAAAGACCCTGCCGGCAGCCGTGCGGAGGCCGCAGTAAGTGTCGCCAACGGCGTCGTATTCGGGTGCAACCTTGATCCAGCGAACGGAGCGATGTACGCACTTGACGCCGCAACAGGGACGCCGCTGTGGCATTTCAACAGCGGCGGTGCGTGCAATGCTGGGCCGTCCATCTCGGATGGCGTTGTCTATTGGGGCACCGGCACTTACAGCGGGGTGGGGCCAAAAAAGCTTTTCGCGTTCAGTCTCGGCGGCTAAGTCGAGGCGCGCCAACGTGGTGCAGGGGGCAGGAGCACGAGCGCACTGGCCCCAACGGGAGTGTCAGAAACCTGGGGCAGCCTGCTTGCCCGTCTCGGGCTGATCAGCGTGGTTGATGCCTGACCATGAGGGCGGCAGGCGTGATGCAATGGACGGTGCGGCTGGAGGCGAGGACAAGCGCGGGGGAGGTGAAGTCGACGGAGCTGGTGACGTTGAGCCGGCCGGCGATGGTCGGCACGCTCGCGGAGGTCGGCCTCGTGCTCGACGAGACCAAGGCGCTGCTGGCCAGGCTGCAGGCGAGCATGCTGTGCGGTTAGGTTGCAGAGCATGCGGCCCACCACCGGGTTTGTGCGGCATGCGGGATGCTGCAGCCGCTCAAGGACCGGCGCACGCGCCGGCTGCAGACGCTGTTCGGCACGGTCGAGGTCGAGGCGCCGCGGTTCAAGCTGTGCCGCTGCTGCCAGCCCGCGCCCATGGCGGAGGTCACGGTCTCGCCGGTCTGCGCGTTGTTGACGACGCGCTGCACGCCGGAGCTGGAGCGGGTGCAGGCTGAGCTGGGCGCACGCACCTCGTTTCGGGAGGCGGCGCGTATCCTCGACACCCTGCTGCCAGCCTCGCCTGCAAGGCAGGAGAGCGTGCGCACTCGCACCCATGCCGTCGCCCTACGGATCGAGGCGGACGACCGGCAGGCAGCAGCGGCGGGCACGGCTGTCCAGGACGCGCCGGACAAGGCCGCGGCGGCGGACGCGAGCCGGCCCGTCGTCATGCTCGATGGCGCCTGCATCCGTGCCGTGCCCGGTCACCAGGTTCGCAACTTCGAGGCGATCTGCGGCAAGGTGGAGCATGAGGGCCACCCCACCCGACGCTTCGCCTTGGTGCGCAGCGTGGCCGAGCAGCCCCATGCGTTGCTGCGTGCGGCGCTGCTGGACCAGGGCTGGCGGGAGGGCGACGCGGTCACCGCAATCAGCGACGGCGACCCCGCGCTGCCAGCCTTGGTGCGCTCGGCCACGGGCGGGCCGGTGGAGCCTATCCTGGACTGGTTCCACCTTTCCATGCGCGTGCACCATGTCGAGCAGGTCATGCGCGGCCTGTGCGCCCTCGAGCCGCCGCCCCTTGCCCCACTCGACCTTGCTCAGATCGACGTGGAACGATTGCGCCACCTGCTCTGGAACGGCTGCCACGACAAGGCGTGCGAGGCCCTGGGCCGGATCACGAGCGAGGCCAAGGACGCCATCGTGCTGAACGAACCCGGCAATGGAAGCAAGGACGAAACGCCTGGTCGCAGTGGCACGGAGCTGCGCAGCTACATCGAAAACAATAAAGGTGCGCTGATCGACTACGGCCAGCGCTATCGGGCCGGCAAGCCGATCTCGACCTCACGGGCCGAGAGCACCGTCAATCAGGTGGTGAACGCCCGCATGAACAAGCGCCGGCAGATGCGCTGGCCGCCCCGAGGCGCCCATCGAGTGCTTCAGGTCAGAGCCGCGCTGCTGGACGGACGCTTTGGCCAGAACGCAATCCAGCTCGCGGCGTAGCGCCCCAGATTTTTGACACTCCCGTCGGCGAGCTTGGCCACCGTCGAGCCGACGTCCATGGCGTTGCGGCCGAGCCGATCGAGCTTGGTGACGACCAACACGTCGCCGGCCTCTAATCTATCGAGCAGGCGCGCGAAACCGCGGCGCTGGGCCGCGGCGACGCTACCCGAGACGGTTTCGGTCACAGCCCTACGGGGTTCAATACCGAAACCGGCGGCCCGAATCTCCTGGAGCTGGTTGTCGGTGGTCTGGCCGAGGGTGGAGACGCGGACATAAGCGAAGGTGCGCGACATGGGCCGGACTCGTCCGAAAAGGCTGCCCGAAACTTAACCCACGTCCAGAAGGATGGATAGCTGATTTTCGGACAGAGCGCCGTGACCTGCCCGAAACCGGTCGGTTCCGGACAGGGCTGCAACTTCGCTGGTCGGCCGGACCCTCGGGCGGCAAAGGCCCGCCATATAGCGCCAGCAGAATGGAGTGCGCCCCTGGCGGTGGACAGTTTCAAGCTGCTGTTTTGACCGTCTGCTG
>CAXSGE010000174.1:0-5234 GCA_964236715.1 uncultured Acetobacteraceae bacterium
CCGCGCTTCTCCCGCCCGTCAATCACCCATACGCCGGCAATCTCGCAACAGGCTCTTTGCACGTGTCAAAAACCCCCCATCAGAATGCCCGGTATCGGGATGGGCACAATGCTATGGCAACGACCGGCTCTGGGCGGTTGCTGCCAAAGCGCCAACTCATGGCACCGTCCGCATCGGTCCATCGTGCCCTCGACTGCAGACCGGCCGCTGTCGGCCAGCGTCACCCATTACCACACCCGAGTGACGATGCCGTCGAAAACCACATCAGCGGAGACAAGGAGGTGGTTGCTCTGTCGTGCTGTGGCGGCAAGCAGTCGGTCGAACGGGTCGCGATGAGCCCAGTCCATCATGCCGGCCTCAAGGCAAGTCTGCGGTCCGAAGGTGGCAACCACGCCGCCCTGCGACTGCAGCAGGCTCGGCAATTGGTTGATTAAGGCCATCATCTCGGGCCATTTGCCGAGCCGAACCTTCTGGGCGATCTCGAAGAAGGTGATCGGGCTCACAAACACGGTGTCAGCTTCCTGGATGGCGGCCAGGGCACGTGGCGAAAGGCGGTCATCGCCCGCGAGGCTCCAGGCCCAGGCGTGGGTGTCGAGCAGAACTGATGTCACCGACCGCCTTCCCAGAGATCGAGTTCATTCTCGTCCAGGGGAGCCAGGAAATCCGGGCCCATGCCAAGCTGACCAGCCAGCAGTCCGATTTGAAAGGTCTGCTTGGCGATCGGCACGAGGCGCACGACCGGCGTGCTGCCACGAGCAATCACAACATCCTCCCCAGCGAGCGCAGCCTCGATCAGCCGAGACAGGTGAGTTTTCGCGGCATGAATGGTGACCTGCTGCATTCGCCCCTCCTTGTACAGAACAACAAGATGGCCCAACATCCAGTTTAGTCAAGTTAGCTAACTGGAGCCTCCCGACATTCGCTTTCCAGTTTCAGGTGCTTCGAACTGGACTGTCCGGTATCGGCCACTTATGTAGCGAAACGGAACCAGCATGCTGTTGACCTGATAGGTGCGAATGCCAGGCCTTGGCCCTGTTCGTGCTATTTCACCGCCCATGGAGACCAAACCCGCGATCCCGCCTGCCGTTCTCGTCAGTATCCAGGCGCCAGAGGTCGATGACGTCGCACACGAAGCCAGCCTCAAGAAGTTGGGGCGATTGGTGGAGACGCTGGGCTACGAGGTGGCGGGCATGGTGTCGCAGAAGCGCGAGGGCACTGGTGCCGGGTCGCTGCTGGGCAGCGGCAAGCTGGCGGAACTGGCAGCGCTGACCGGCGGCAGCGGCGTGGTCGGCTCGATGGCGCCGCCCCCGAAGTCCAAGGCTCGGCAGCGGTTCGAAGGTACGGCCGAGGCCGTCGATCCGGCCGGGCCCGATCCGGACGCGGCCCGCAGGCCCGAGTTCGTCATTGTCGACCATGAGCTCTCACCCAGCCAGATCCGCAACCTGGAACGGGCCACCGGCGCCCAGGTGCTGGACCGCACGGGCGTCATCGTCGAGATCTTCCACCGCCACGCCAACACCCGCGAGGCGAAGCTCCAGGTGGAGATGGCGCGCCTGAAATATGTGGCGCCGCGGCTGCGGGAGTCCTCGGCCGGTGGCGGCCGGCAACAGGGGCCCGGCGCAGGCGAAAGCACGCTCGACCTCGACCGCCGCAAGATCCGCAACCGGCTCGCGGAGCTGAGGGACCAGCTGGATGCGGTGCAGCGCGACAGCGACCAGCGCCGCTCCGCCCGGCGGGACCATCTGCGAGTTGCGCTGGTCGGCTACACCAACGCGGGCAAGTCGTCGCTTATGCGCGCCCTCACCGGAAGCCAGGTGCTGGTGGAGGACAAGCTGTTCGCCACCCTGGACACCACCGTCCGTGTCCTGCAGCCGGAAACCCGGCCGCGCGTGCTGGTGTCCGACACGGTCGGCTTCATCAAGCAACTGCCGCACGACCTCGTCGCCTCGTTCCGCTCCACTCTGGCGGAAGCGCTGGAAGCCTCGCTGCTGTTGTTCGTGGTCGACGCGTCGGACCCAACCTATGAGGCGCAGCTGGAAGTGAGCCGCAGCGTGCTGCGCGAGATCGGGGCGGATGCGGTGCCGTCCCGCCTGGTGCTGAACAAGCTGGACCGCGTGGACGCCACTGGGCGCGCCGTCTTGGCGGAGAAGCACCCGGACGCGATCCTGCTTTCTGCCCATGCGCCGGATGACGTGAGTGCGCTGCGGGACACCATCATCGCGTTCTTCGAGGCGGCGATGGTGGAGGAGGTGCTGGTGCTGCCCTATGCCAAACAAGGGTTGATCGGCGACATCTATGAGAATGCGCGGGTCTTGTCGGAAGAGTACGACGAGACTGGCCGGGTGCTGAAGGTGCGCGGCCTGCCCAGCGCCATTACGCGGCTGCGGCAAAGCTTGGCCTCGCGGTGAGGCTGCGGGGTAGTGTCTCAGTTTGAAATCTGCTGTCCGTAGCCGCCCCGCTCGCATCAGACCCGCATCCCCAATATGCTTAGCTGAAAGCATGGAGGACGTGGTGGCGCTGATCGACGCACAGGCTGAGCCGGTGAAGAAGCAGGGACATTACAAGCCCCGTACTGTGAAGGCGGCGTGACAAGCCTGAGCGTCACGACAGTTAGGGAGCGGCCCGATCTTTTACCCGTTGTCGCTGAATGGCTGTGGCACCAGTGGTGGGGGCGTTTAGGGCGGACGCTTGAGCAGACCGAAGCGATCTATGCTGAATGCGTCGCCAAGATAGGCGCGCCGCAAATGTTCATTCTGCTTGAGGGTGACAAACCCGTGGGTACGGTCACCATGGCACGGAGGGATTTGGAAGAAAGACCGGATCTTACACCATGGCTAGCAGGTGTATTCGTGGTTCCTGAGCGGCGAGGTCGTGGCTATTTTCGGATCTTGCTTGCCGAGTTTGAGAAGGCGTGCCGAGCCGCGTCTGTTGAGACGGCTTGGCTTTTCACGAACACGGCTGAGCATGTTTACCTCAGGACGGGGTGGGAAACGGTCGAGGTAATTCATCGCCCGGGCGAGCAGTCATTCACCCTCATGCGTCGGGCCATACCTCTCAAGGCGTAATTTCAAACTGAGACACTACCGGCTGCGGCCTTGGGTTGCACTCGGCAGAGAATGGTGGATAGAGCGAACGTCTGCTTCTCCGGGGCGAGCGCTCCACAGCAGCCCTTCCGCTCTCGGCCAGCCCCGGCCATGGCTACTTCTGTGCGGCGTAGCATCCAGACCTCCAACAATGATATCCGCGCTCCACCTCAGGTCGGTCTTGGGCCGGCTTGAGGCAGCTGCGGGCCCGCGGCCTGCATGGTGCAGCCGGGCCTGTTGCGGCACCTCGTCGAGTAAAGCGTTGTAAGCCACGATCTCTCACCCGGCGGGATCGCGGCCGCACAGGTAGTCGGGCATCCACGGATTAAGCTGAACGCGACGGGTCTCACCGCGCACATTTAAGGTTCCGACGTACCCACGACACAGGTGGAGAGAAGATAGGAGCGCCCTTTCAGGAACGCGACGAACGCGCGCAAGGCTGCCGATTGGTGACGACGGCTCGGGAAGTAGAGGTAGAGTGCCTCCAGCGGGGACGACCATGCGGGTAGCACCCGTGACAACATCCCGGCGTCGAGGAGGTCGGACACGCTCGCGGCCGGTGCGCTGACGATGCCGAGGCCCCTCACGGTCAGCTCGATCTGGGAGGCGAGATCGTGGACGATCGTTGCCGCTGGCGGGGCAATCTGCACGCTCTCGCCGGCGGAATGCAGGGTCCACGGCTTGATCAGGCCGGTGCTCTGGCTGCGGCACACTACAGCGCGGTGGGCGAGCAGGTCGCTTGGGAGCTTCAGCATCGACCGGGCCTGGAGGTAGGCGGGGGATGCGACGAGGATCGCTTCGGACCTGGGCGCGACGGGAACGGCCGCCATGTCCTTCTCGAGGCAATCACCGTAGCGCAGCCCTGCGTCGAAGCCCTGTTTGACGATGTCGATCAGGCGCCCTTCGACCGCGATCTCGAGATCCACGTCGGGATAGGTGTCCAAGAAAGACGCGAGTGCTGCCGCGATGAGCAGGTCGAAGGGCGCGCGTGGCATGGTCAGGCGCAAGGGGCCGGCTGGCTTGCCGCCCCGCCCCGCTGCGTCCTCCGCGGCTCGCCGCAGTTGCGACAGGGCGGGGGCTGCCGCCAGCAGATACTCGGTGCCGACGTCCGTCAGGCTTACGCTGCGGGTCGAGCGGCGCAACAGCGGCGTCCCAAGCCGACCCTCTAGACCGCGGATCGCCTGGCTGACTGCCGATGGCGAGATGCCAAGACGCCGCGCTGCTTCGGAAAAGCTGCCGGCCTCGGCCACGGCGACGAAGACGGGCACGCCTTCGAGGGTATCTCTCTGTCGCAACTCACCCACTTGTAAGTCTGGCTTCAGACTTCATGCGGGATTGATGCGCTACTGGCAAGCACCCGATCGGGGTACGGGTGCGGATGCCCATGATCCAGCCCCATCCCGCCGAAGCTCCGCTCCATCCGCTCGGTTCCGCAGCCGGACCGACGCATGGCCAAGATCCCGTCCGCCCCAGGACGGGCGCAGCAGGGGGCGTGCCCGCCTCCACGCTGGTGTCGCGCACTGTCTGCACGGCTCGTCACACGACGGTCTATGTCGAGGCCGGGCCGGCCGATGGAGAGCTGATGATCCTCCTTCATGGCTGGCCGAGCCTCGGTCTGATGTGGCACGCCCAGATGGACGCGTTCGCCGCCGAAGGCTGGCACTGCGTCGCGCCCGATCTGCGCGGCTATGGCGGCTCGTCCGCGCCCGCAGCCAACGAAGCCTACACCATCCGGGACGTTGTGGCAGACATGGCGGAGCTTCATAATCACCTTGGCGGCAAGCCTGCGATCTGGGTTGGCCATGACTGGGGCAGTGTAGTGGCCGGTGCGTTGGCCGCGCATGAGCCCAAGCGTTGCCGTGGCGTCGTGCTAACCTCGTTGGCGTATTTTCCGGGCGCGAACGCGCTGCCCACGCTCGTCCCGCTGGTCGACCGAATGACGTATCCGGCTGACCAGTATCCGGATGGCCAATGGGACTACTACCGCTACTACACGACGCACTTTGAAGCGGCCGTCGCCGACCTCGATGCCGACAAGGCGGCAACACTGGCGTCGATCTTCCGATCAGGCAGCCCCGCCGCCGTCGGCACGATCTCGCCGAATGCGGTGGTCACGCGCAACGGAGGGCGCTTCGGCGCCGCGCACCGCGC
>CAXSGE010000175.1:0-5140 GCA_964236715.1 uncultured Acetobacteraceae bacterium
TCGGCAGCCAGAGCTAGGGGTGTCCGCCAAGTCAAGCCTGCCGGACACTGTGCCAGGTGCGAGCTGTACCACTTCGTCTGGGGGTCGGGGCTGTTGAAAAAGCCGAGACGGAATGTGTCATTCTCCAAAGTTGATTTCAGCAACGTGCCAGAGTGGTCTTCAGTAACGCTAAGTCCGACGTGGGCCATGTCTCGTGCGAACGCCGGAGCTCAGTTGACAGCGGCTTCTTCCAGCATGGCCCGTACTCGCGCCGCGAGGGTGTCCAGCGCGAACGGCTTGCCGATCACCTGCATCCCCGGCGCGAGCTGGCTGTCCAGCGCACCGTCCGCGTAGCCCGTGATGAACAGCACCGGCAAGCCCGGCCTGCGTTCGCGCGCAGCATCGGCGATCTGCCGGCCGTTCAGCCCGGGCAAGCCGACATCGGTCACCAGCACGTCGACGCGCCTGCCCGAGCGGAGCAGGCGCAGCGCTTCGGTGCCGCCGCCGACCTCCAGCACGGCGTAGCCGAAATCGCGAAGATGCTCGGCTGCCTGGACGCGCACCTCGTCTTCGTCCTCGACCAGCAACACGGTCTCGCCCGCGCTGGCTCCCTCCGGCTCGGCCCTCGGCACCGGCCCGCCCGGTTGCCGCGATGCCGGCTGGTGCCGGGGCAGATGGAGCCGCACAACCGTGCCCCGGCCCGGCGCACTCTCAAGGCGCACGACCCCGTCTGACTGCCGCACAAAGCCGTAGAGTTGAGAGAGGCCCAGACCCGTCCCCTGACCCAACGGCTTCGTGGTGAAGAACGGCTCGAAGGCGCGTGCCCGGGTTGCCTCGTCCATGCCGGTGCCGGTGTCGGCGACCGAGATCTCCACGTAGTCGCCGGGCTGCGCCCCGTCCTGGCCGGCAATGTCCGCCTCCGACAGGCTCACGTCCTCGGTGCCGATGGTGAGCCTGCCGCCGCCCGGCATGGCGTCGCGCGCGTTGATGGCCAGGTTGAGCAGCACGTTCTCCAGCTGGTTCGGGTCGCACAGCACCGTCCAGATGCCGTCGCCCATGCTGAGCTCGACCGTGACGCCCGGTCCCGTCGTCCGGCGGATCAGCTCTGCCATGCCCTCGATGAGGTCGTCCGGCTCGACCGCGCGCGGCTGCAGCGCCTGCCGGCGCGCGAAGGCGAGCAGCCGGTTGGTCAGCGCCGCCGCGCGCGCCACCATCTGGCGTGCGGCATCGACGAACTGCCGAGCCTCGTCGGTCCGGCCCTGCCCGATGCGCTTTTGCATCAGCTCCAGGCTGCCGCCGATCGCCTGCAGCATGTTGTTGAAGTCGTGCGCGATGCCGCCCGTGAGCTGGCCCACCGCCTCCATCTTCTGGCTCTGGCGCAGCGCCGCCTCGGTCTGCTCGCGTTCCAGCGCCTCGGCGTGCAGCGCGTCAACCGCCTGGGTCAGCGCCGCCGTGCGCTCGGCGACCCGGGCCTCCAACGCGTCGGCGGCGAGCCGCGCCTCCGTGATGTCCAAGGCGCATCCGGTGTAGCCGAGAAAGGCGCCTGCGTCGTCGCGCCGCGGCACGCCATCACAGCGCATCCAACGGACTTGGCCGCCCTTGGCGCATACCCGAACCTCGGTCCGGAACGGGGCACGCGCACGCAGGGCACTGACGAAAGCCGCGCGATACGGCCCGAGATCCTCCGCAAGCACAACCTTCGTCCAGGCCTTGCCGAGCATCTCGACCGCCGGCCAGCCGAACATGTAGTCAAAATGCATGTTGGCAAAGGTCACCTGGCCGTCAGCGTCGGTCATCCAGATCAGCGCCGGCGCGCTGTCCGCCATGTGGCGGAACCCCGCCTCACTCGCTGCGAGCCGGTGCTCGGCCGTCTTCTGCTCGGTCACGTCCTGAGCGATGCCGCCGACGCGCCGAATGCGCCCATCCGGGTCGGGGATCGGGAAACCGGTGTCGCGCATCCAGCGCACGCCGCCGTCGGGCCGGGTAATTCTGTATTCGATGCCGTGCGTCTCGCCCGCGAGAACGCGAGGCAGGCTTTCTCTGGCGCGTGGACGGTCATCCGGGTGAACGGTTGCCGACCAGTGGTCGAGGTCGTGCATGATCCGCTCGCGCGGTTCATCCCAGACCTGTTCGTAGGACGGGCTGAGATACTCCAGCCGTCCGGCCTCAGCGTCTACGATCCACAGCACGTCCGCCGAGTTCTCGACGAAGCTGCGGAAGCGCAGCTCGCTCTCGCTCAGGGCCTGCGCCACCGCATGCCGGGCGGTTACGTCCTGGAAGGCCGCGAGCGCGCCCTCGACCTGGCCGTCCTCCGCGCGGACCGGGATGATATCCACGAGCAGCACGGCGCGGCGCCCGTCCAGGCCGATGACGGCATGTTCGTAGTCCTTCACCACATGACCTCGCAGGGCCCAGGCGACGGGCAGGCGATCGAGTGGGATCGGTGTGCCGTCATGCGCTGTCGCTTGCCAGGATGCGTCTTTGTAATGCCGGCCCACCAGCTCCCCGGTGCTGGCGCCGAGTATCCGCTCGGCCGCAGCATTGGCGTAGGTGAAGCGGCCCTCGGCATCCACTTCGGCAACGCCTGCCGGCGTGAGCGCGAGCAGGCGGGCAAGCCGCGCCTCTCCGCTCTGCCGGGCAGCTTCGGCCCGGTCGCGCTCCCTCTCGCGCGCAGCGAGCGTTGCCGACAGGTGATCGAACAAGGTTCTCACATCACGCAATCGCTTGGGCAACCGGCCGGGCCTCGCTTTGTCACCTCGCCGTCTCCGGTTTGCTGCAGCCGCCAGCCAGGCCAGGGGAGCGAGCGCGGTAACCAGGAGAAGGCGGCCGGGCGGGGTCATCGTGGCGCTCCTGGACCGCTGCTGGCGGCTCCGCCGGCTTGGTCCGACGCCTCCAGCGCCCGATACAGCGTCGCCCGATGGCACTTGAGCACGCCAGCCACCTCGCGCACCGGGCGGCCCTCATCCACCAACCTGCGGGCGAGAGCGAGCTGCTCGGGCCCTAGCTTGGGCGCGCGTCCGAAGCGCACGCCCCGCTGCCTGGCGGCGACCCGACCCGCGCTGGTGCGCTGGTGGATGAGCGCGCGCTCGAACTCGGCGATGCCGGCGAACACGGTCAGCACCATCCGGCCAGCAGGCGACGTGGTGTCGGCCCAGGGCTCGGCCAGGGAGCGCAGACCCGCCTTTGCCTCCTTGATCTGCTCCGCCATGTCGAGCAGGTCGCGCGTGCTGCGCGCCAGCCGATCGAGACGGGTGATCACCACGACATCGTCGTCCCGGAGCTGGTCGAGCAACCGGGCCAGCTCGGGGCGGTCACGCTTGGCGCCCGAAGCCGTCTCCTCGTAGAGCCGTTTGCAGCCGGCCGCGCGCAGGGCAGCGCGCTGCAGCGCGAGGTTCTGGTCGTCGGTGCTGACGCGAGCGTAGCCGAGCAGCATGGGCGGGAAGACCTGTCGCGGATGTTGTCGCGACTATCGTGGCATTCGCGACAGACCTACGCAACAGCTCCGGGCCTTGCGCGACGAGGTAACCCTATCCGGTTGCAGAACTTAGGATTTCAGCGACACTTTGCACGGCAGGCAGCGCGCTTCGGTTTCGGCTTACCCGCTCCATGTCGCTGATCCGGCGATGGACCGCGTGCGCCCGTCCAAGGCGCGGTGCCCGCTTGGCGGGCCGGGCAAGCAGGAGGAGGTTGGACACGGCCGCGACCACCTGGAACTCCTCCTCCGCGCCCCGGATGCCGCGCAGGTGCAACCTGGTGAGGCCCCGTTTCGTCTTCGCATCCGCAAACAGCCGTTCAACCCCGCGTCTCAACCGCATGGATCGCTTGTAGAGCCCCGTCTGCATCTCCGCTCTTGCCAAGTCCCGCGCGTCCTCATCGGCCATGTGTGTGACGCGCCGAAGCCGGCCATCTGTGCATCGGATACGGAGGGGACACGCCTGGCAGTCCGATACTCGGGCGATGTAGATGTGAGCTCCGGTCCGCTGGTCGAAGCCTCCGTGACCCAGCCCTTTGCCGGCCGGGCACGTGTAGCGGTCTTGCTCGCGGTCATAGGTGAAGGCGGCCCGCGGGAACTTGCCCTTGGCCTGCTCGGATCGCTCCATGACGGGGATGTGCGGGATCGCGCCCCGGTCGCGCAAGAAGGCGAGGAATGCGGCGCTGCCATAGGCTGTGTCGGCCGCGACGCGCTTGGGTCGGTAGCCGAACCGCTCCGCGGTGCGCGCCAGCATGTCGCGCCCAGCGTCCACCTCGGCCGCGAAGCGGGCCGGGGTCGCCTCCACGTCCAGCGCGACGCCGCTCGGGGTGTCGATGAGGACATTCAGGGCATAGCCGAAGCGGCCGCGCACGGTGCGGGACGTCCATGCTGCGGCCGGATCGGTGCGCGACAGCTCGGCCGGCACGGAGCGGCGTGGGTTGGCAGCCGCGTCCGGAGCAGCGTCCTGGTCAGCAAGCCACTCCCGCACCGGGCGGGGCAGCGCAGCGTCGGTCAAGTCGCCATCGCGCATCTTGCGCTGCCAGCTTGCATCCGCGCCAACGAAAGACGCATCAATCGCCGCATCCTTCGTGCTGACCAGCCCGGCGGCGATGCAGCGGCGGACGGTGTTCTCAAAGAGGAGCCGGAACACTCCGGCGTCGCGGAAACGGCCGTGTCGGTTCTTGCTGAACGTCGAGTGGTGCGGCACTGCCGCCCCGACTGGAAGACGACAGAACCAGCGATAGGCAAGATTGTAGCGCAGCTCCTCGCATAGGCGACGTTCGGACGGGATGGCGTAGATGCGGCCGACTAAGGCCATGCGGATCAGCAGCTCGGGGTCAACCGAAGGACGGCCGCGCGGGCTGTAGTGCTGCGCGAGCGCTGGGCGCAGCGCGCCCAGGTCGAGCAGCCGGTCAACCCGGCGCAGAAGATGGTCGCGCGGCAGCATCCGCTCAATCGTGCGCGCGCCGGGGCCGGACCTCCCGGCCTCGCAAACCGTGCCAATCATGCGTCGCTCCCCACTCCGTTCGCGACGGAGATATAGGGCGGTCGCCCAGAGGCCGGCCTTTTTCAACAGCCCCGGTTGTTTGACGAAGTGGTACACTCGGCGATGATCCGCTCTCGGACCCGTTGCGGACGCTGGGATGTGCAAGGAGGTCGAGCAACAGATCCACAGTCGCCTCGATGCTG
>CAXSGE010000176.1:0-5087 GCA_964236715.1 uncultured Acetobacteraceae bacterium
TCATGTGCGAGCGCGACAACAGGCCGGACATATGAGCGCAAGCGATCTGATCAAACCACCGCCAAACCTTGCAAGGAGGGGGCCGCCCACATATGACGGACACTCGGCTCATGCGGCATCGGAAGTGCTGGGTAGGTCAGCGGCCCGGTTGCCATTCCATGTGCTGTGAAGGGGGCATGTCCTTCTCGGCCATCAGCCAAGGCGCGTCGTGTGAGGCAGATCATCCAGGGGCGAGCGGAACGGCCCAGGCTTCCGCGACCACCGCGCGGGCGCGAGAGTCGATCAAGTCGCCATGGGCCAGGATCACGCGCTGGAAGTCCCAAGAGAGAATGCGCCGCAGCGACGCGCGTGCGGCGCGCTTGTTACGCCAACCGGACTGGTATTCTGGGGCCGGCTTGGGCTTGTTCCACATATGAAACACAAACTTCCACCAGAATCTGAGCTGCCAGTTCGCGGTCGGTGTTGAGTCGGTGATGTTTTCGAGCAGGTCCACCAGGATCAGCGTCCTGCTGCCACCATGGTAAAAGGCGACCTCGCGCATCCAGCGGCTGCCGCGTACCAGCACCTGCTCAAGCTGGCCGCGCCACTGTGACGGTGCCGTATCGTCCAGCACTGCATCGTAGCGCAGCCCGCGTAATTTGCGTTCCACACCGGGACAGATGAAGGTCTTGGCTTCGGGGAACGCCGCCTGCGCAGACTGGACGTACAAATAGTGGAACGTTCCCGGAGCGATGATCGAGGCGACCGGCCCTATCGCCAGGATCGCCTGCCTCGCCTGCGCGTCGATCTCGCACGGAGAGTGGATCAGCACGCCGCCAGCGGCAAGGCGGATTACAGTCATGCGGGCGTCGAGTTTGGTGCCGATGTAGTGTACCTGGTAACGGCACAGCCAAATGCTGCCGGGAACATACTCCGTCAGCTCGATAGTCATCATCAGCGCCCTCTCCAGACCAGCGATGATACGGCCAAGCTGTTCCGACGTTTCCAGGTGCAACGTATGCCAGCACACGTACGACGGCTTGTGGAACGGCTCATCGCATCGGCCTGATAGACAGACTGTACCACTTCGTCAAACGACGAACACACTAACTGAAACACCGGATGCCGCCTACAACTCCTTCATCATGTAAACACGGCTCGTGCCCGGCGGGTGGCACGGCACCTCACCGAACCGGCGCCAGCCATGGCGCTCGTAGAAGGCGGGGGCCTGGAAACTGATGGTCAGCAGCACGCCCGAGCAGCAGCCGCGGCGCCGGGCCTCCTCCTCTGCCATGTGCAGGATACGGCTACCCAAACCAGCACCCCGCAGATGCTTGGGCAAGTGGAAGACGTTGATGAACAGCAGGCCAAGCGAGGTCCGCCCTGCCGCGCCGCCCAGCACCGCGCCGGTGTCCGGGTCACGAACGACCACGGCCAGTGGCTGGCGGTCGTTGATCCCGGTCACCTCGTCAGTGAAGGTGCTCAGGCCCTCGCCGATGACCTGTTCGGCTTCGGCCACAAGGGCTGGATCACCGACGACAACCGGCTCTGCAATTCGGGTCATCGAACCGCCTCCCACGATGGGAACCGCCGAGCGAACGCGCCCGGATCGCGACATCATGGGAGAACCTATGCCCTCGCCGCGATTACCCGGTGTCCACACATGCGCGTCGCGCCGTCTATGATTGCGCGCCGCCACGGTTAAGCTTTGCGCGCGCCCCAGAAGCAGGTGTTGTCGGCGTGGATCATGTCCGTGATTGTGGTGCGAAGCGCCGAGGGAAGCTTGTAGGAGCCAATTGGGACATAGGGAACTTCCTGGAAGGCGACGGCCTGCATCTTGTCGCAGATCGCCTTCTGTGCGGCGAGATCGGGCGCCTGGAACCATTGGTCGCGCAGGCCTTCCAGCATTGGGCTCTCGGGCCAGCCGAACCAACCGCCTTTGCCGTTGCCGCGCAGCGGGAAGTGGCTGCCTGGGGTGGAAAGGGTCAGGCCACCCCAAGAGGTGCAGAACGCGTTCCAACCGCCTTCGGACGACGGCTTGTCGCTGGCCCGGCGGCCGACGAGCGTGCCCCAATCCATGCTCTGGTAATCAACTTTGATACCGATCTCGGTGAGGATGCTTCTGGTTATCTGGGCCATTGGTATCAGGACAGCCTGGTCAGAGGGGGCCATGAGCACGACCGTCTCGCCTTTGTAGCCGCTCTCCTTGACCAGTCTTTTGGCGAGTTCAACATCGCGCTTGCCGGTGAAAACCTGCATGTCGGTCGCGTTGGCCATCGGCGTGCCGGGGGTAAAGACGCCGCAGGGAACGTGCATCAGGTCGGTCTGATCGCCAACGACGGCGGTCATGAACTCCGTCTGATCGATCGCGGGCAGGATGGCTTGGCGGAGCTTCTCATTGTCGAAGGGCGGCTGCGTATGGTTCAGGCCGATGACGGCGGGGAGGAACAGCGGGCCGATCACAACGGTTTTCACCCCGTCCGCCTGTCGCAGCATCGGCAGCAGGTCGATCAACGGGCTTTCGATCCAATCCACCTCGCCCTGCTGCAGCGCGCTTGCGGCGGTGCCCGGGTCAGGCATCACGCGCCATTCGACCCGGTCGACGTGGACGGCCTTGCTGCCGGACCAATAGGAGGGCTTCTCCGGGCGGGGCACGTATTTGTCGAACTTGGCATAGGCGACGAACGAACCCGACACCCGTTCGCCCGGCAGGAAGCGGAACGGGCCGCTGCCGGTGGCGTCGGTGATCTGCTGGAACGGGTCCACCTCGGCGGAGCGTTGCGGCATGATCATGCAGATGTCGGGGCCGCCCAGGGCGAAGGTCATGAGCGGGAAAGGGGCCTTGAGCCGGATCTGGAAGCGCTTGTCGTCGAGCGGCTTGATCTCATGGGCAACCGACAGGAGCTTCTGGCCGAAGCCCTTGCGCTTGCCCCAGCGATTGATCGAGGCGACGCAGTCCGTGGCGCGCACCGGCTCGCCATCGTGGAACAGCAGGCCGTCGCGCAAGGTGAAGATCCAGGTCAGCTTATCGTCGCTCAGCTCGTGCCCGGCGACCATCTGCGGCTGCGCGGTCAGGGTCTCGTCGATGCCGTAGAGCGTGTCATAGACCATCAGACCGTGATTGATGGCGACGGTAGCGGTGGTCCAAACCGGGTCGATGCTGGAGAGGTCGGCCTGGGGGACGAAGCGGATGGTGTTGGCGGCGGAGGCGGCGCTGGCTTTGAGCAAGGGCGCTGCGGCAAGGGCTGCGGTACCAGTCAGAAGGGTTCTGCGGCGCATACCGACATCCTTTGCATGGCTGACAACGAAATCTTGCATGATCCCTGAGTGGAGTCCACAATTCCTGACGATTTCAGACCTGGGATTGGCCCGGTTCGGGTATTGCTGGCGAAGTCGTCAGGCCCAAGCTGATTGGGCCATGAGGCGGACGAAGGCGGACTGGCGCATGTGCGCGCGTGGTGTGCCTGAGAGCCAATCATTGATGCGAGACAGGTCGATGGCTGTGGCCGTAGCACGTGCTGCCGATGGGTCTTGGCAAGGCCGACATAGCGGGTGCGGCGCAGGTATCATGCTGCACTTGACGACGACGTGAGCGGCAACGCCCTGGCGCTGCGGCCCCTCGCGGAGCACGAGGCTGCTTCCGGCCGGCAAGGCCCGGTCCTGCTCCAAGAACCCTACCAGGATCTTTCCGTATTGCTGCCGTTCAGCCTCGGCGCCGTCGCGCCGATTTGGCTGGTCAGCGGCTGGAGCTTGCGTCACCTCGCCTTGGTGTCCCGCGAGGCTGCCCTGATGGGTGCCTCCAACCCGAGCACCCGCATCTCGACGCGGAGCCTGCCCGGCGAGGTCCGGCCCTTGGTGGACGCGGTCAATGGCACCCTGGATCGACTGGCTGAGGCCTACGCGGCGGAGCAGCGCTTCGTCGCCGATGCTGCACACGAGCTACACACGCCGCTCACGGTGCTGAGCCTGCGCCTGCAGCGGGCAAAACTGGGTGGCGACCTGGACTGGGCGCGATCGACCAGGACCTGGCACAGGTGAACCGCCTGGCCAGTCAGCTATTTGACCTCGCCCGCAAGGAACACGCGGGGCAAGCCGACGCTGCAGTGGGCCTGCCCGTCGTCAACCTGTCGCGCCTCGCGCGGGAGGCGGCGGCAATCGTCGTCCCGCTCGCGGAGAAAGCCGTGCGGCATCCACTGAAGCCTCACTCCAGTGTCGGGTGGACGTTGCCGCTCACCCCGGCAAGCGATTGGATCAGCGGAACCCGAACCCGAACCCAATCGACACGCCAGAATTCTGGTAGATGGGCCGCGGCGGAGGGGGCGCGTAATAGGCCGGAGGCGGAGCCGCGTAGTAGCCCTGAGGGGCATAGGAGTAGGCGGGTGGCGGGGCCGAGTAGATCACCGGCGGCGCCGCATAGTAGCTTTGCCGTTGGCGCTCGCGCCACTCGTGTTCGCGCCATTCGTGCTCGCGCCAGCGCCGCTCCTGCTGCTCGTGCCATTCGTGGTGCCGCCAGCCGTCGTCGTCCCAATCCGCCCGGGCGGGCGAGCAGGCCGCGGCCACGCCCATGGCGCCAACTGATGCGAGAAGAACCGGAATGAAACGCATGATGCCCTCCTGGCCAGCGGGCTGCCAACCGCCCGATGCCGATACGCAACTAACATCCGGATTGGGGCGGGATGTTGGCCTTCATGGGCCGGGATTGTGATGCCCACAGCCAAAGGCATTTCTGTGCTATCAAGGTCTGCTGCCATCACGCGTCGCTTTAGCATCGGCCGGGCCAGCGTCTACCGCGTGCTCGCGACGCACAAGCAGGTGGCGTAGCGGCCCGGCTCAGGCATCGCGCTTACTTTGCCTTACGCCTGTAATGTGCGCTGACGGCCGGCCTGCAAGGTTGTAAGCGCACAGGCGATGCGGGCATGGCTACTACTTTGCTGTCGTTGATGACGTGAGCCGCTGGGCCACCCGCATCGCCGCCCGGCTTCGACCGCTGATTGCTCGCTGCCGATCATGGCTCTGTAAGGCGATGCCGGCGAGACCGGGGCTACGAAGTGCAACTAGTACCCACTATCACTGGACCGAGAGTCGTGATTCAAGCTCTGGATGAAGAC
>CAXSGE010000177.1:0-4963 GCA_964236715.1 uncultured Acetobacteraceae bacterium
GCGGGCCGACCACGCCGAAGTGGAGATAAGGCGACAGCGTGCTCGCGCCCTCCGGCCTCGAGGCGTTGTTGCGCGCGTCGGCATAGGCTGGCAGCACCTCCCTCGTCAGGCGGCGAAGCCGGATCAGGACTTCATCGCGCGAGCCCGGCAGCATGGCGCTGGGCGACAGCGCGTAGTCGATGTCGAGCGCGGCGATCAGCGCGTCGAGCCCGGCGTCCGACAGTTCGGCCAGCCGATCGGGCTCAAAGGGGAGCGGGCCGTCATACGCGCCGGCCGCGGGCTCCTCGTCGCTCCAGAACCACCAATCCTCGCGTGCCTTCTCGTGCCGGCGACGAAAGGCCGAGGTGGTGCCGACGCCCTGGTCGAGCGCCGCGGGCGGGACCAGGCATGCGGCATTGACGGCGAACATGGCAGCATGGCTCTTGGCCGCCACGCGTTCCGCTTGCCATTGCGCGACAAAGGCGGGCTGATCCTCCAGCATCACCGCCGCAGCATCGGCGGCCAGGCGGTACACCAGTCCCTTTTCGCGCTTTTCCGTCCGGTCCACATACTGGACGCAAGCGAGGCCGCGCTTCTCGCACCCGATCGCGACATCCCGGCTCGCGCCCAGGATGAAGCGGTGCAGCCGGTCCGAGGCGAACGGGTTAATCCTCGCGAAGCCCGTGGTAGACGAGCACTGGGAGGCCGAGCTCGTTTCCGAGCACCATCGCCGGGTCGATCACCGGATTGTCGCGCGCCCGCAGCGCTTGCTGCAGCCAGCAGAGCACGTAGCGGCCCGTGTTCCGGACAGGAGCTTCGTTCAGCCGACGCACGCGGGGTCGTTCGCGCCAACTCGCCAGCGATGCGGGAAGAGAGGGGATCATTGCGGGCCTAACTTCCGGGCGCGTGCAACGGTTGCGAGATGACGAACGCGAACCGTATGCCGTTTGTTGGACATCCAAGTCGCATCCTCGCCCTCCACTCCCGGCAGAGTTTCGCGGACAAGCCAAAGGCTCAACGAACGTCCGCTTCAGAGCACCGGGACGGCTTCTCGGAATGGCCGGAGTGGGCGCATAGCAGTCGGCGCCCGCTTGGGTCATGGCTTTCGGACGGATTTTACCGAGGCGGGGGGTGCGGCTGCCCGATTGTGACGGTATGGCCGGCATACGAAAGCCAAACGCGACGGGTCCGCCAGTAGTCGGAGCCAAGAAGGGCGTCGAAGTTGATTGCGCGTGCTTGGCCCACTGCAAGCATCGGGCTCTCGATAGTTTCGCTCTCGACTTGCACGTGGTCGAACCGGTGCACATGAACTTCGAGTCCTACGGGGTCCGCGGTGGTCGCCCGTCTTGACGGATCCCTCGCCAAGTCTGCCACCGTCAACTTAGCTCGTCTCGCATTAAGAAATGTAGCACTTGCTCCTGTGTCCACGACAGCGGACATGTCTATGTTGTCCACCCTTATGGGAATGGTCAGCTTGTAGGCGAGATTGCCTGCATGCAGCGTCATTGAAGGACCGCCAAACGGGGCAGGCCCATTCGGGCATCGCCGTGGTTGATATAAAGTGAGTCGGCCCTGGGGCATATCAATGTCGGCATCGTATTCTGAAAGCATTTGGCTGCCGAGCAATCCGTCGACCTCGTCCTGGTCGCGAAGCGGCCACTGGACGTGGGCCACCAACACCGGTGATGGTTTGAGTGTGAGCGACCCAAGCGTGGTCGTAACTGCCTTGCTCGGCCAGTTGATGCTTCTTGCGCCCAGCCCGACGGTGGAGGCAGTCAGGGTATAGTCGCGCTCCAAAGCCAAGCGCGCGTATGCGTCCTCGCTGACGACTAATCCATCTGCCCCGGTATCCAACAGCAGTCGAGCTGGCCTGCTATTGATCGTGGCCTCAACCAGCGGAAAGTTGCCCACCATGCGAATGGGGAGTTCGGTGACTTGAGTGATCCGGCATGCTTCCGGCGTGTCGACAGCAGCACAAGCGGGCAGCAGCAACAAACCGATCAAGGCGGGTCGGCTCATAGCTGAGATCGCCACGCAGATGAGGCGTTAATCATTTTAATGTCCCACCAAATATAAATTAGGTTCACGGCAAGATCATCCCGACGACTAGGGGAAAGCTTCCCCGCCATGACTGTTTCCCTGCCATTCCAGACTTTGTTCCACGCCGATTGGAGCACTGCGGCAAGAAAGCGCTGGATGGCTGTCGCATCAAGGGGGAACACTGGACGGCAGGGGGTAGTAGCGCCGGCTTGGCAGCGTGGCGCCCAATTCTGGCCGTTCGATGGAAGGCTCACGGATTTGGCGAGAAGTTAAGGATAGTCGTGACGGCACGTTGTCCTACCTGGAGGAGCCATCAGCTGTTTTCTTTATTGGCGACCACCTAACTTCACCGATGCAGTTTCGCCAACGTGTCCCCCTCTGCCGCCTTGGCGCTCGCCTCCGCGTCGGCCGGCAGCATCAATCGCTTGGCCATGAGCCGCGCGGTGGAAGCACGCACCGTGGCGACGTGGGCGGGTGCCGGCTTTCAAATGCCCGCCCCATACGGCGCATCGTGCAAACGGCTCACGGCAGAGCGTAAAAGGGCCCTGGCACGCCGTTAGTTTCGCCAGCCGCCCTGCCATCAAAGACGAGCGCGACGCGGCGGCCGAGGAAGAACGGCGCTCCCCATATGAAAGCTCTGGATGAGCTTTCTGCAACTTCGGCAAACCCGTCCCATGCACCCACGCGGCGATCCAACGCGGAACGATAGTCGCCGATGGTGAACCGAACGGGCACCATTCGGCCATCCGTGTCGACCATCGTCGTCTCCAGCGTTCGGGAGGGTGAAACGCAGAAAGCCCAAGTCATCCCGGGACATCGCGGGAGGCCCTTGTCGGCCAGGATGTAGGTCTCGGTGCCACTATCGATATAGCTCTCAGGATAGTCGACGCCGCCATAGCGCGTTGTGAAACGGCCGTTTGCGTCGAGACGCAGGATCTGAGCGCCGCTTATCCGGTTGCTCGCCGCTGTGCCGACCCCGAACGTCAGCGTGCCAACGATCTCACCCGTGCCAGCTTCTGGAGAGGCTGGAAAGTTGAGAACAATGCCATTCTCATGCTGCGCGAACAATGAAACCGGATTTGGCAGGCGGCTTTTTATGGGCACTGAGCCAAGGAGAGGTTGCCACAATCCGGCGTTATCGATGAAAACGCCGGGCCGGTTTGCGTTCTGCACGCAGGCGCCCTGGCAGTCGAGCAAGTGCGGTCCAATCCCGAGCGTGCCATTCGAGGTGGGCTTGGCAGTGGACATCGGGCATTCGGTGGGTCGAGGCCGAAGGTCGTCGGCGATGATCTGGACGGGAAGGTTCTTTGCTGTCAGGCCACCAATCCGCATGTCGACCATCGTCTTCTCCCTGGCGCTCGGCTTTGCCGGGTCGACGCAGGACGTGGTGATCGACGGCTGGCGCATCACGGTCGCGCCCCCGGAGCGGCAGGCGCTGATGTCGTCTTGGTCGGAGGTCGGGTGGCGCGTGGGCAATTTCGCGGCCGGCGCCGGCGCGCTCTACTTGGCGGACGGCTTCGGCTGGCGCGCCGCCTATCATTGGATGGCCACGCTGATGGCGCCCGGCATGATCGCGGCCCTCCTGGCGCCCGAGCCCGACTCCGACAAGACCGTGCGTTCCGAGCGGCCGGGCTTTGTCGCAATCATCTCCGAGCCCATCAAGGAATTGGTCACGCGCCTCGGACTGCTGGCTATTCCGGTCCTCGTCATGGTGGCCGGGTTCCGCATGCCCGGCTACGTATCGAGCGCGATGGCCCTGCCGCTGTTCAAGAGCCTGCACTACTCCAACACGGACATCGCCACGGTCACCAAGCTGTTCGGCTTCGGAGTCGCGCTGGTGGGCACGTTCCTCGCGAGCTACGTCGTGCCGCGGATCGGTATGATGGCGAGCCTGCTTATCGGAACCGTCTTCGGCTCCGCCTCCCACCTGAGCCTCGCCTACCTCGCCGTGCATGGCGACCATGGCGGGGGCGAGTTCTGGACCTTTGCCGTCGCCGTCAGCATCGACAGCTTCACCTCCATCGTGCTCATCACCTACATGTCCTCGTTGACCGCGACGAAGCACGCAGCCAGCCAATACGCGCTGCTGACCTCGCTATGTGCCCTGCCTGGCAGCCTGCTCGCGGGCGCCTCGGGCTTCATCATCGAAAGCCTGGGCTTCGAATGGTTCTCCGTCGCGACCTCGTTGATCGGCATACCGGTCGCGCTATCGGTTTGGTACGTCCAGCGTCTGCAGGAGAGAACGAGGCCGCAACCCGTCTCCTGAGCGGCTGATCAGATTGGACCTTTGTCGGCGGCGTCGCTGGCCGCCGTTGCGCCCGACACCCTGCCCACAGCCATGACCACCGCCACGACCCTTGATCGCCTCCGCACCCATGCGCGTCGGGCAACGCTGTTCGCGCCCGCCATTCTTGCAAGTGCCGTGGATAGCGTCGCAGGCTACTGCAGTGATCAATCTAAAACGAGCTATTCTGTTGAGACAGCGTGGTCGGGATGCCTGCCCGGGCCAAGCCACCGCGGACGCCGAGGCGTTTAGACGTTACTGCCAATGGTGGCGCTTCCTAACCTGGCCAGGAATCGGCCGGCTTGGTCCGCCAATTCTCTCCAGCTACTCTGTCCATGCTTGAGCCGCAGGCGCTCAAGTTGACGGTACTTGGCCTCGTGCAGTTGCGTGGAGATGCAGCCCCATAGGAAATCCGTATTCCATGCTTCGTCGCCCTTGGGCATCGCGACAGGGACGACCGAGCCGGCTGGCATGTCCAAGGTTTCAGCCACGGCCTCGATAGCCCGATACATCGCAACTTCTTTACGGCGGGTCGGCTCGACGACGTTGTAGGGCGGCGCCCATTCAGCTTTGGGCGAAAGCAGGTCCACATGTGTAATACGCCTGGCTTTATTGGTTGACTCTCGACGGCTTCCATGACCGGCGCTGACGTGATTCGCT
>CAXSGE010000178.1:0-4958 GCA_964236715.1 uncultured Acetobacteraceae bacterium
ACTTCTGGTCCTCGTTGTCGGCGTTGAGCTGCGCCAGGATCAGCGAAGCGCGGGCCAGCGCCACGCCGCCGCCGGGCACGATGCCCTCCTCGACCGCGGCGCGCGTCGCGTGCAGGGCGTCGTCCACGCGGTCCTTGCGCTCCTTCACCTCGACCTCGGTGCTGCCGCCGACGCGGATCACCGCAACGCCGCCGGCCAGCTTGGCCAGCCGCTCCTGCAGCTTCTCCTTGTCGTAGTCGCTCGTGGTCTCCTCGACCTGCGCGCGGATCTGCTCGCAGCGGCCCTTGATCAGGTCGGAGGCGCCGGCGCCCTCGATGACGGTGGTGTTCTCCTTCTCGATCAGCACCCGCTTGGCCTGGCCCAGCATCTCCAGCGTGACGCTCTCCAGCTTGATGCCCAGGTCCTCGCTGATGACCTGCCCGCCCGTGAGCACCGCAATGTCCTCCAGCATGGCCTTGCGGCGGTCGCCGAAGCCCGGCGCCTTCACGGCCGCGACCTTCAAGCCGCCGCGCAGCTTGTTCACCACCAGCGTGGCAAGCGCCTCGCCCTCGATGTCCTCGGCGATGATCAGCAGCGGACGCGACGATTGCACCACGGCCTCAAGCAGCGGCAGCAGGACCTGCAGGCCCGACAGCTTCTTCTCGTGGATCAGGATGTAGGGGTTGTCGAGATCGACCGTCATCTTCTCGGCGTTGGTGATGAAGTACGGGCTGAGGTAGCCGCGGTCGAACTGCATCCCTTCGACGACCTCAAGCTCGGTGTCCATGCCCTTGGCTTCCTCGACGGTGATGACACCCTCGTTGCCGACCTTCTGCATGGCCTCGGCGATCATCCGGCCGATCTCGGCCTCGCCGTTGGCGGAGATGGTGCCGACCTGCGCCGTCTCGGCCTCGGTCGTGATCTTCTTCGTGCGCTTGGCGAGTTCCTCGACGAGCGCCGCCACCGCCTTGTCCACGCCGCGCTTCAGGTCCATCGGCGCCATGCCGGCGGCGACGGCCTTGCCGCCCTCGCGCACGATCGCCTGGGCCAGCACGATCGCCGACGTGGTGCCGTCGCCGGCGACGTCGTTGGTCTTGGATGCCACTTCGCGCACCATCTGCGCGCCCATGTTCTCGAACTTTTCCGCCAGTTCGATCTCTTTTGCGACCGTGACACCGTCCTTGGTGATGCGCGGCGCGCCGTAGCTCTTATCGATGACCACGTTGCGGCCCTTGGGACCCAGCGTGACCTTCACGGCGTCGGCGAGGATATCCACGCCGCGCAGCATGCGGGCGCGTGCGTCGTCGCCGAAGCGAACGTCTTTGGCTGCCATGTGATGATTTCCCTTATTGTTTCTTACGCTGCTTTTGCAACGGCCGGGGCGCCTTCGATCACGCCCATGATGTCGCTCTCCTTCATGATCAAGAGCTCCTCGCCATCGAGCTTCACCTCGGTGCCCGACCACTTGCCGAACAGCACGCGGTCGCCGGCCTTCACATCCAGGTCGACAATGGCGCCCTGCTCGTTGCGGGCGCCCGGCCCGGCGGCGATGACCTCGCCCTCCATCGGCTTTTCCTTGACCGTGTCGGGAATGATGATCCCACCAGCGGACTTCTCCAGCGGCGTGATCCGGCGGACCACGACGCGATCGTGCAACGGACGGAATTTCATGTTGTTGTCTCCAAACGGGGCAAGATTGACGTGACCAGGGACCCTGTTGGCCCCGGAAGCATGCCCGCGACGCCCTTGTTAGCACTCTATCACCGAGAGTGCTAACATTGTTTCTTGCGGCTCGCCTTTGTCAGCGATCGGCCTTACGCAGCGTGATCGCCAGAGGGCTGATCCGGGCGTGCAAGATACTGGCGACCACAAGCTGAAGTTACAACCCGGGAATAAACAGCGTTGCCATGCGCCAACGATACGCCCTGGCGTTCCAACGCCGGATCAGGCAGCCTCCCGTCCGGGCCGTCGCAAAACCCGACCATAGATCGGAGCTGACGTAGCACCCCGCTTCGATGGAGAAGTCCCATGCCGGACATTGCGCCCCATTCCCAGGACACGGTCCGGGCTGAATTGCTGCGCGCCGCAGCCGACACGCTGGCCCAGTCCGCCCCGGCCCTGCCGCCAGAGGCTGCGAGCTTCATGGCCCGCCTGTTTGCGGCAGTGCCCAGCGCCGAACTCGCGGACGCCACGCCAGAGGCGCTCGCCGCCGCCACCGCAAGCCTATGGTCGCTCGCGTCGCAGCGCCGGCCCAATGAGGCCCTGGTGCGCGTCACCCGGCCGGGATCGTCGGCCGGACCCCGGGCGGTGGCCGAGATCGTCACCGACGACATGCCGTTCCTGGTCGACAGCGCCATGGCCGCGCTGACCAAGGGCGGACGGGTCGTGCGGCAGTTGCTGCATCCGGTGACGCCGATCCAGCGCGACCCGGACGGCCGGCTGCTGGGCTGGGGCAGCGGCGCCAAGCTGGAAAGCTGGATGCGGATCGAGTTCACCGGCTCCGCCCGCCGCCAGGGCAGCGACGACGGGCCGGCCCTGGAAGCGGCGCTGCGCAGCGTCATGGACGACGTGCGGGCCGCGACCACCGACTACGACGCCATGCTGGCGCTGCTCCGTTGCGCCGAGGCCGAGGCCGCCGCCGGCCCAGCGCCTGATGCCGGCCCGGCCCAGGCCTTCCTGCACTGGATGGCGGACGACAACTTCGTCCTGCTCGGGCATCGCCGGATCGCGGTCGGCCCACGATCTGGCGATGCCAACGGCGCGCTGTCGGTCGTGGCAAAGGAGAACCTTGGCCTGCTCCGGCATCCCGGCGTGGCGGTGTTCGACGCGCTCATTGACCTCGCCACCGTGCCGCAGGCCGTGCGTGCGGCGCTGCTGGAGCCGGCTGCGCTGGTTGTCGCCAAGGCGAACCTGCGGTCGACCGTGCACCGCGCGCAGCATGGCGATGCCGTCGTGACGCGCATCTTCGGCGGGGATGGCGCGGTTGTTGGCGTGCGGATTTTCTACGGGCTGTTCGCCGCGACGGCCTATAACCGCAACCCGCGGTCGATCCCGCTGCTCGCGCAGAAGGTCGACGCCATCCTCGCCATCTCGGGCGTCGATCCCGAAAGCCATGACGGCCGCGCTCTGCGCAACACGCTCGACACCTGGCCGCGGGACGAGCTGTTCCAGGCGCCGGAGGCCGCCATCATGGAAGGCGCGCGGCGGGCGCTGGACCTGCGGCTGCGCCCGCGCGCCGCGCTGGTTTTACGGCAGGACCCGTTCGAGCGGTTCGTTTCGGCCATCGTCTGGCTGCCGCGCGACGTGTTCGACACCCAATTGCGGGAGCGCATCGGCGGCATGCTGGCCCGCGCCTTCGCCGGGCACATCGCGGTGTTCTACATTGCGCTCGGCGACGAGCCGTTGGCCCGGGTCAACTACATCGTCAGCACGACGCCCGGCGCCGTGCCGCACGTCGACGCCTTGTTGCTGGAGACCGCGATCCGGCAAACCGCGCGCGATTTCCGCGACCGGCTGGGCGAGGCCCTGATCGACGCCGAGGGCGAGGCCGCCGCCGCCGAACTGATCGCCCGCTGGGGTGAAGCCTTTCCCGCAGCGTATCGGGAGCGCGCGACGGCGGCCCAGGGCGCGGTCGACTTGGCCCTGGCCGAACGTGCGATCGCGACCGGGCGCGCCGCGATCCGGCTTGGGCGCCAGCCCGGCGCCGACGCCGGCCAATTGATGATGTGGCTGGCCCAGCCCGGCGCGCCGCTGCCCTTGTCCGACGTGCTGCCGCTGCTCGAAAGCCTCGACCTCCGGGCCATACAGGAAGTTCCGTTCGACCTGGACCCCGCCGGCGCGCCCCGGGTCGTGCTGCAGGTTTTTGAGCTGCGGGCCGGCGTGGATGCGGCGCCGGACGTGCTCCCGGCCCTGTTGGATGCGCTGGACGCCTTGTTGGACGGACGCGCCGAGGCCGACGGCTTCAACCGGCTGGTGCTTCGCGCCGGGTTGACGTGGCGGGAATGCTGGCTGTTGCGGACGATGTATCGCTGGCTGAAACAGGTCGGCTTCGCGTTCAGCCAGGCGAGCGTGGAGGCGGCGCTCGCCGAGCACCCGGCGGCGGCGCGCACCCTGGTCGACCTGTTCCACACCCGTTTTGCGCCGGGCCGGGTGAGCCGCGACGAAGCCGCGCTGGACGCTGCCTGGGCCGCGCTGCTGGACAGCGTGGCCAATCCCGACGAGGACCGCATCCTGGCGCGGTTGATGACGCTGCTCCGCGCCGTGCTGCGGGCCAATTTCTATGAGGACAAGCCGTATCTCGCGCTGAAGATCGATAGCGCCGAGGCCGGGGATATGCCACTGCCGCGGCCGTGGCGGGAGATTTTTGTGCATTCCGCCCGCATGGAGGGCTGCCATTTACGGGCTGGCCCGGTGGCGCGCGGCGGCATTCGCTGGTCGGACCGGCGGGAGGATTTCCGCACCGAAATACTGGGCCTGATGAAGGCGCAGCGGCTGAAGAACGTCGTCATCGTGCCGACCGGCGCCAAAGGCGGCTTCGTATTGAAGCGCCCTCCGGCGCCGGGCGACCGCGAGGCCGTCATGGCGGAGGGCGTGGCCTGCTACCGCATCCTGATCAACGCCATGCTGGACATGGCCGACACGCTGCACGGCGACCGCATCGTGACACCGGACCGCATCGTACGACGTGATTTCGACGACCCGTATATGGTCGCCGCCGCCGACAAGGGCACCGCGACGTTCAGCGACATCGCCAATGGCATCGCCATCGAGCGCGGATTCTGGCTCGCCGACGCCTTCGCCTCGGGCGGCAGCCAGGGCTATGACCACAAGGCAATGGGCATCACCGCCAAAGGCGCCTGGGTGATGATCGCCCGGCACTTTGCGGAGTTGGGCCTAGACATCCAGGCCGATTTCTTCACCTGCGTCGGCGTGGGCGACATGAGCGGCGACGTGTTCGGCAACGGCCTGCTGGTCAGCCG
>CAXSGE010000179.1:0-4952 GCA_964236715.1 uncultured Acetobacteraceae bacterium
TGAGGAAGACGATCTCGACGCCGGCGCGGCGCAACTCGTCGACGAGCAGCACCTGATAGGCGTAGCGGCGCGCCAAGCGATCGGGCGAATGGACGTAGACGCGGTCAAGCGCACCACAGGCAGCGAGGTCACGCAGACGCTCCAGCGCCGGGCGAACAAGGGTAGCGCCGCTATAGCCGTCGTCGGCGAAGCGGTGCTCGGGCAGAACGGTCAGCCCATCCGCCGAAACTCGCGCCTCCAGCGCCGCGAGCTGACTGGCAATGACGCTGTCGCCCGCCTGCTGCTCGGACGACACGCGGGCATAGAGGGCAGTGCGTAGATCCTCTCGCATGGTGTCGCTCCCTTACCGGCTTCGCACGCCTGTGGGTGGCGTCGCTGAATTCGTCACGTAACGCTTTGCAATAGGATCGGTCATCGGCTTTGCGCCTCCGTGCGCAGCATCGGTGTCGTGCTTGTCAGCCTCAGCGCGCGGTAGGCGGGTTTGTCGTTCGAGCACTGGAACCAGCTGCTCGAACGCTGCAGCGACATGCGTCTTGCTGAGCCGGGTGGCCTCATGGCTCACCCGCACCGTCAGGCCCGGAACCGTCCCGCTGCGCCGGGTCATCGGCGCCTCCACATCCCAATCGGCTTTCGCCGGAACGTGGACATATTACCACCGGCGCGCCCAAAAATCCCTCGCCGTATCCCGGCCGGAGATGCTCGCGAGCAAGCCTCACGGACAGGTCAAAAGGTAGTTTGGCAAGATCGTGGGAGGGTTGACCTCACCCTTGCTCAGCAACCTCTACCTCAACGAGGTAGATCGGATGCTCGGTATTATGTAGCACCCGCCACCACAGGAAAGTAGCTACAGCTTTGTTCTAGCTCTATAATCTAGCCATGGACCTAGACCCTGGCAACCCCCTCGACACCAGCAACCCCGTCCTTTCCGGCCTGATCCGCAAGCGCCAGGAGATCGCCGCCGAATTGGACTTGGCGCAATCGCGTGTCCGGCAACTGATCCTCGACATAGACGCCGTGGACAGCACCATACGGTTGTTCCAGCCCGACATAGACCTGTCCGTCGTCAAGGTGCGCCCGGTGCCCCGGCGGCATGAGGCGCACCGTGGGGACACGTCCAGGCTGATCCTGTCGCTGCTGCGCGAGGCCAGCGAGCCGCTGAGCCATCGCGAGATCACGCAGCGGGTCATGGCAGCGCGGGGGCTGAACCTGGCGGATCGCCCGCTGTGCCAGACGATGCGGGATCGCGTGGGGGCTAGTTTGCGCGGGATGCGGCAGCGCGGGCGGGTGACGGGTGGGGAGGGCAAGGAGCCGGGGGTAAGGTGGGGGTTGGCGTAAGCATAATCTTGCACCAACCTTGCCACGCAGCTTTTGAACGGCTGGCCGCCGTTACGTAAGATAACTCGCAATTCGGGAGAATGCTCTAGAAAAAGCTTTAGTGAATGTCCCTACAGCCGTGACCAGCACGGCAGAGATCAAAGCTGCCATGATGCCGTATTCAACCGCAGTGACGCCGCGGCGGTTCGCGTGAAGAGTCCTGAAAAGACGCAAAGCCTCCAACATCACCGGATTATACTTGTTATGCATGTGTTATGGAAGATACTTTCCATCAATCCCAAGGGGAGTTCGCAGGTCTCTTTATGAACCGTTCCGTATCCGCGTGTTCAGGGTGCCGCACACAACTGGCTGCGGAAGCTCAAGAACCGGGGAAAGCTGGCGGCGGACAAGGTGGACGGGAAAAACCAGCGGTGGGGGTTGGCGCAGACGTGACCGAGGAATACGCGGGTTCCCGATTGCCGGTTTTGCAGAAGCCACATACCGTCGCGTAGATGACGATTCCCTGCAATCGCCCATACACTACCGTGCCCCTTAAGAGGGCATACGTCGCTTCATACCTCGGACTGGACGAACATCTGTTTAGCAAACGCCTTCACAAGCTGAAACGCTTGGGACGTCTTCGGGGCGGCGATGCCGTGACGATTTGTTTGGACAACGGTGAAGTGTATGCCTCACAGTCATGTGAACACATCGGCTGCCTATATGATCCGTAAAGCTTTTGCGTACTTAGGTGGAGGTTAGCGATGAGTTCAGAAGCGCCGCTTGCAACGCTTCGCCTGACTAGCGTGGGGCTTGACGCAAGGGATGTCGCTCACGCTCTACTACACGATGACGAAGGTTTGGTACGTTCAGCCTTCCAGAGCATTACGATCAAAAGTCGCCCTGGAGTCTGGCTTGCTAGCACTGATAATGTGCTTTCGCCTCGGCCTGCGGATCACCTGAGAGTCCTGCTTGAGCTGTTTGCTGCGGGGCTTAACGAACTCAAGATCGCACTTCCTGATACCGTCATAGACTTCTCGCTTTTGGTTTTTGATCCAAAGTTCGTTCCTACGGACCTTCCTCAGAGTCTGTTGTCTAGCATAACCGAAATCGGAATTCTGGACATTGAGATGTCGGCTGTAGGTAGAGGTGTCACTTTTAGTGCGAATGACTTTAAGGCGTATGCGGTCTAGTTGCCCACATTTCGCTGCCAATACCCGCAGAAGTCCATCGAAGGCCGCGCCTTCATCGCCAGTCCAACCACGCCCCGAACTTGCTTGCCGTTGTCATCCCGACGATGGCCCTCGCGGTAGGCACTCTCTTGCGCGTAGCGGGCCAGGTAGACGCCTGCGATGTGGTGATGGTGCCCAACCTCGGCGCGGCGCAGCCGGCTGAAGAAGCTCTCCGCGCCGTTCGTGCAGGCGATGCCGTCGCTATAGGAAAGCTGATGGTTGATCCGCTTCACGACGTAATGGCCGTGCAGGTCATTCCAGCTATTCGCCTCGTCGGCGTGCAGTTCGGTGCCGGCAGCGACGTGGTTGCGGATGTATGCCAGCGCCGAGCCTTCCGTCTTGAACGCGGCTGGCAGGACCAGTCCATCGCGCTCGCGGGCCACGACAACGACCTGGCGCTTGCCGTTCTGGTTCTTGGCGAGCCGGCGGTCCCGGCGGTTCTCCTTGTGGTTGGCGGGCTTCACGTAACCGCCGAAATAGGCCCCGTCGACCTCGACCGTCTTGCCTTCGCCGCCGAGCTTGTATGCCTTGACCTCGGTGGACATCGCTTCCCGCAGCTTGTGCGCCAGCACCCAAGCCGTCTTGTATTGCACGTCGAGGTCACGCGACAACGCCAGGGCCGACTTGCCCTTGACCTCGTTGCAGAAGATCACGGTAGCCGCCAGGTAGGTCTGCAACGGCAGTTTGTGGAAGGCGAACAGGGTGCCGCTGGTCAGGCTAAAGTCTTTCCGGCACGCCTTGCACCGGAACCGTAGCGCGCCGTTCGGGCGGCGGCACTCATAGCAGATCGGGCAGCCGCAGCTCGGGCATACGGCCTTGCCGTCCGTCTCCGGCCAGCGCACGCCGGCAAACGTCTGCTCGGCTTGCGTGTCCGTCATCCGCAGCACGCTCGCGAGGCTGAGCGTGCGGGCCTTGGCGGAAAGGAGGAAGTGACTCGGCATTATCATCGTCCGCGTTACTAGTGTAACGCATATGATGATATCTCCGCATCGTTGTCAATGGCAAAAGTAACGTATATGCTGACGAATGTAGCGTTGCAGGGGGTATGCCATGGCTGCCATGACCGAGGATGAATGGGCGGAGCATACGAAGCGGCTCCTACGCACTGAGATGGTGCGCCGGGGGGTCAGCTATGAAGGTCTAGCCGACCGCTTGGCTACGCGTGGCGTGCATGACACCCCGGTAAACATGCGCAACAAGATCGCGCGAGGGAAGTTTACGGCGATGTTCTTCCTACAGTGTTTGGAAGCAATGGGGTGCAAGAGCTTGAGCCTTGATGCGGACTGACGCCATTCGTAAAAAGGCGAATGCTTATTGTCCGCTGGCTCCTGTTTCTCAGTGTCGCAGCCCTTTCATCCAGGCACGGGGAACACCCACAACAGAAACTCGATAGCCCCGACAACCGCGATGAGCCAACCAACTGGGAGCAACCAGAACGGCCCGCGGGAGAAGCCCCACAACAAGGCTGGCACCCCCAAGAGGAAAAGCATCGCCGCCGCGAATGGCGGTATTGGCGCTTCTCCATTTTGCTGTCGGTTGCCATTGCTGTTGGCGCTGGCCTCAGCGCATTTTATGCCTACAAGGCTGTTGAGGCTGCGCAGGCTCAGGCTCAGGCCGCACGGGACCAGACTTATATTGCCGAGAATGCCTTGATTGCCGCGAACCGACCCTGGATCAAGGTCACTACCCTTGAAATCTCTCGGGTTGAAGTGAAAACAGATTCCGTCATTGTTGCTGCGAACATTGGCGTGAAAAACGTAGGCGCTTCTCCCGCTGCCCGCACGTTCATCAGAACCAAGCTCCTGCCCGATGGTTCCATTATCGACACCGGCCGCGAAGCCGAGGCCATGTGCCAAAAGACGGTCGCGGATGGCTACCCGCCGTTTGAAGCCCTCGTGTTCCCCAACGAGCCTCATAACTTCTTTGAAGCTGTCATCGCCGACATGAGCCTGTTTAAAAAGAACCGGGAGAACAGGATTCGTGAGACTTACGAGGCCAATCGTCCGATCTTTGGAGAAAGGTTCGCGCGGACGCACAGAGACGAAGACGAGGCCGTTCCGCTTCATGCCGGCCTTACCTTGATCGGCTGCGCCGTTTACATCATCCCAGTCGGATCGTTCGCAGGGCAGACGGCATTCATCTACGACATTGATCACGTCTGCGACGACGTTCCGCGCGGCATCTGCGCTTTCGACATGACGCAGGCCGCAGTTTATACCGCCAAAAAGGTGATCATTCGCGATCCGGTCGGCGGAACATTCGCTCGCTAGTGGTATTATCAGCAGCGTGACAAACGCCAGGAGCTTGGTGGCGGGTGCTACATAATACCGCGGATGCTGGAACGGGCGCGCGAGGTCACGCGCCAGGGCAAGTACACCCATGTCGAATATGCGAGGTTCGCTGACG
>CAXSGE010000180.1:0-4914 GCA_964236715.1 uncultured Acetobacteraceae bacterium
CTCCTCGTTGGGGAACCGTCCGAATTTACCTGTCTCGCTTCAGGGGTCCACTCCACAGCGGCCCGGAGTTTCCGGACAGGATGGGCGTGGTCGGTTGGGGTTCGTTTGGCGGACACGCATTATGGTGTGCGGTTCCTGGTAGCCGTATCGCCAGGGATCGTTGCCAAGCCCCGGCGAAGGCTTCGGAGCGCAACCACGAACAGGGCGAGCAGGAGCGCACTGCCGGCTGCCGCGGTTGCGATGCGGAAGCAGACGCGCATCCCGGCTGCGACCGCCTCGGGCGAAGTAGCGGCAACCCCGGCTGCACCGCCCCCGGCAGCGAACAATGCAGCCATAAGCGAGGCACCCGTGAGCAGCCCCAGGTTACGGGCGAGGTTGAGCAGGCCGGACACGGCGCCGCGCCGGCTTGCATCCGCCCGCGCCATCACCGCCGCTGTGTTGGGCGCTTGGAACAGGGCATATCCCGCGCTGAGTACCGTGATGGGCAGCACGTACCCCCATACCCTTTGAGTTGGGGAGGCCAGCGAAAGCCATCCGGCCCCCGCCGTGAGCATAACAAGGCCAACAGCCGCAACGGCTTGCGCTCTATAGCGGTCCGCGATCCGCCCGGCTGGCACCCCGGCCAGCACCGCCACACATGGCCCGATGGCGAGCACCAGCCCAACCCGGTCCGCAGGCAGGCCGAGCGCGCGGGACAGGTAGAACGGGCCGGTCACGAGTGTCGCCATCATCACCGTGCTGACCAGCGCGCTTGTCGTCAGTCCCACATCGAGCACCCCATCGCGGAACAGGTCCAATGCCAGCAGCGGTGACGGCGTGCGCGCTTGGCGGAGAAGGAACAAGGCAAACCCTGCCCCAGCAGCCGCGAGCAGGCCAAGGCTGGTGCGCCCACCGAGCGTACCCGCCTGGCCCAGGGTCAATGCGGTCGCGTAGGCCGTGAGGCCGGCTGCAAGCAGCACCATCCCGGGCCAATCGAAGCCGGTCCGGCGTGGACCAGGAACGGGCGTTGGCGTCGGCAGGTGTCGCAATCCGATCAACCCGGCAACCACGGCCAGCGGCAGGTTCAGCAGGAACAGCACGCGCCAGCCCGGCCCGGCGAGGAGGAAGCCGCCCAGCGCCGGGCCGAGCGTGGTGCCCAGCGAGGACATGGCAGCGAGGGCGCCCATTGCGGTACCGCGCCGCCGCTCTGGAACCACCTCGCCCACGAGCGCAAAGGACATGGCCATGAGGACGGCCGCACCCGCGCCTTGCGCCGCCCGGGACGCGACCAGGGCGGCGAAGCCCGGTGCCACCGCACACGCCACCGATGCGACCGCGGACAGGGCAAGCCCGGCCAGGAACAAGCGCCGTCGCCCGATGAGGTCCCCGAACCGGCCGGCTGCGACCAGCAACGCCGTCATGGCAAGCAGATAGGCCAGCACCACCCATTGCACTGCGCCGAATTGGACGCCGAACGCCAGCGCCAACGTGGGCAGGGCCACGTTGGCGCTGCTTGTGCCCAGTGATGCGAGCAGCACGGCGAGTGCGAGAGGAACCGTGGCCCAATTTGCGGCCCGGACTGGTTCATCGGCTTTAGGCGGCGGCATGGGGCATCTCCGACAAGGGCGTCGGGTGCAAGGTGCCCGTTCTGCGTGATGGCGGTAGGCGCAACGGATGCAGCTTATACCTGCACTGGACGCCACGTGCGGCGTGCTAGGGTCGAAGGCGATGCCGGACGCGGACCTGAACCTGTTGGTTGCGCTTGATGCCCTGCTCGCGGAGGGCAGCGTGGCGGGCGCGGCACGGCAGTTGGGCCTAAGCGCGTCGGCCATGAGCCGCACCCTTGCACGCCTACGCGCGGCGACGGGCGACCCGCTGCTGGTCCGCGCGGGACGGGGCCTGGTGCCCACGCCGCGTGCTGCGGAGCTGCGCGACCGGGTGCGGGACGTGGCAGAGGAAGCGCGGGCCGTGCTGCGGCCCGCGCTGGGGCTGGACCTCGCCACCTTGAGCCGGACGTTCACCATTCGCGCGAACGAAGGCTTCTTGGAGCAGTTCGCAGCTCGCCTTGTGGCGGCTGTCACGACCGCGGCACCTGGCGTGCGCCTGCGTTTTGCGCCCAAGCCCGACAAGGACGTGCAGCCGCTGCGGCTGGGGCTGGTTGACCTCGACATTGGCGTGCTGGGCGAAACCGGGCCGGAGGTGCGCGTCCAAGCACTGTTCCGGGACCGCTTCATCGGCGTTGTTCGTGCCGGGCACGCGCTCGCAGCCGGTGCCATGACGCCGGAACGCTATGCCGCGTGCGGGCACGTCGTCACCTCGCGCCGCGGGCGCACGGTCGGCCCGGTGGACAACGTCTTGTCCACCCTTGGTCTGGCGCGTGTGGTCGTTGCAGTGGTGCCGGGCTTCCCGGCGGCGCTCGCCATCGCGCGCGCGTCCGACCTGGTGGCGCTTGTGCCGGAGCGCCAAACCGCGGCGGCCCGCGGCGGGATGCACAGCTTCCCACTGCCGGTGCAGACGGAGGCGGTCACGGTGTCGCAGATGTGGCATCCGCGCCTGGACGCCGACCCGGCCCACCAATGGATGCGAAGCTTGGTGCATACTGCTTGGCACAAGGCTGGGAAGCCATGACTTGACCCCTACCCAGGACCGGCACTGGTAAGCTGTACCACTTCGTCAAATGACCGTTTGACGAAGTGTTACAGGTGCCGTGTCGCCTGAGGGTGCCCTTGTAAGGTCGAGGCTAGTAGGGTAGAAGCTTGACTCTAGCCCCCTACCCGTTATCTTCTGTCCTAAGGACAGAAGATAACGGGTAGGGGACGTAATTTCAAGTGCTCAAGTGGCAGAACGACTAGAAAATCCCGAGTACCCCCACACGATCAAGCGAACTCGCTTGGCCTCAGCCGTCTTGGCACGACTGGAACAAGCCCAGCTCGCCGTGGTGACTACCTACAGCCTGTTCCACGTACTGCGCTTCATATTGGCCGACGGCGGAAGGGGCCTCTACCTCCGAGGCGGTGCCTCTCCGAGCAGCCACATAGACACCGTGAGGACGAACCTGCTTTTGACGCGGGCCATCGAGGTGGACCCGGACTACGGCCGCAGCCTCTATCGGGTGCTCCCTGTAGGTGGAAGCTCTGCCGAGGAGGTTTGCGCGCTGGCCAACCCGTTCGGCTACATCTCTCACCTATCCGCAATGCAGCGCTGGGGCCTTACAGAGCGGCGGCCGGAAGCTCTCCATCTCACCATGCCACTTGCCAGTGCGGCCCGTCCTCTGGTTGAGGAGCGCATGAAGGCAGATTATGGCGTCTTGGACCATGGCACGCCGCCGGGCAACGGCCCGATCCCGCCACAAGCACAGGTCAAGCTGTACTTCATCCGACATCCTAAGATGGTGCGCGGACGGGCGATTTCGGTCCATGAGACCCGGCACTCCGTCCGCTGGATTCAGGTACAGGACTCTCACGCACGCCTCGCCACTGTAGGACAGACGTTTGTCGATATGGTTGAGCGTCCGCAGTACTGTGGTGGCATGGCGCATGTGGTTGATGTCTGGCAGGAACACGCAGACACCTTCCGCGAGGAGATCATCGGCACCATGGAGGAGGTCGGGACACCCATTGCGAAAGTGCGGGCTGGATACCTGTTCGACGAGCTGCTGGCAGAAGGCAACGATGCACGCATCCAAGGGTGGGTGCAATTCGCGCAGCGCGGAAGTTCTCGTGTGCTAGATCCGGCTAAGGGCTTCAGCGGGACGCATTCAGAGAAGTGGATGCTTTCAATCAATGTCTGAGAACGTGCCGCGCATCGTTGACATCAAGAGCTGGGTTGACCAGGCGAAGCGCGACCCGGTAGCCTACGTCGAGCGGCAAGCAATGGAGGTTGTCCTATCAGCCATTGGAAGCCTTCCTGACTATGGGAGCCGCATCTTCTTGAAAGGCGGCATCCTTATGGCTGTGGTTTATCAAAGCCCGCGCAACACCGCGGACATTGATTTCACAACTGACTTAAGCCCGTCACCGGACCTACCTTTCAAACTGCGCGACGCCATCAACAAGGAGCTTCCACGATCCGCCGCACGGTTAGGACTGCCTGACCTTGTGCTGCGCGTTCAGAAGGTGGAGGAGCGGCCACGCCCCTTCAAAACAGCCGAAGCCCGGTTTCCAGCCCTCTATGTGACGGTTGCCTACGCCAAGCGAGGGAGCAGGGGCGAGCGGCACGTCACGAATGGACAGGGACAACACATCATTGAACTGGAAGTCAGCTTCAACGAGCCGGTCCATGCGATTGAGGTTGTCCAATTTGGTGAGCGTGGGCCTTCGTTCTCCGTTTACGCGCTGACGGACCTGATTGCCGAAAAACTTCGCGCCCTTCTTCAACAGGTCACGCGCAACCGCTACCGGCGGCAGGATGTGTACGACATAGCCTATCTAGCTGACCGCTTCCCACTGAATGACAACGAGAAAGCAGCAGTGCTCGCGTCTTTTCAGGACAAGTGCGCGACGCGCGGCATAGCGCCTACGGTTGAATCCATCAGCGATCCCAATGTGAGCAGCCGGGCGCGTTCCGAATGGGGCACCCTTCGACAGGAGATCGGAGAGGTGCCAGATTTCGACGAGTGCTTCCGCAAGGTCGAGGCACTTTACCGGGCGCTGCCGTGGATGCCTCCGGCCAAGACCATGCCGTGACCGGTGTAAGAGAGACGCGGCGGTTCGTGGCCTACCTGCGCGTCAGCACCGAGGGCCAGGGCCGGTCCGGGCTGGGCTTGGAGGCGCAGCGCCAGGCCGCCGCCACCTACCTGGCGCAGCACGGGGGCGAGCTGCTGGCCGAGTTCCAGGAGGTCGAGAGCGGGCGCACGGCGGCACGTCCCCAGCTTGCCGCGGCGCTGGCGTGCTGCCGCACCCGGCGGGCGGCGCTGCTGGTCGCCAAGCTGGACCG
>CAXSGE010000181.1:0-4847 GCA_964236715.1 uncultured Acetobacteraceae bacterium
TGGAGGACACCATGTCCCCGGACTACGCGGACGAGACGCTGCGGACCGTGATCTCCTGGGGGCGGTATGCCGAGCTTTACTCGTATGACGAGGAAGCCGATCAGTTCTTCCTGGACGAGGAAGGGTAACGCCCCTTCGCCGCAGAGCGATGATATTGGGCGTGAGTGCAGTATTGGTCTAGAACCTATCCTGGTAGGTATGGCGACCTGAGATCACCGGCGGTCAGGTGCGAGGTTATGAGCACGGACCAGCCGGCCTATTTCGCCGCCGGCAAGGAAGGCGGGCACGGCCTGGAGCGCAGCGGCGTCGTTCATTGGCCGACCAGCGTCTCGGGGCCTGGCCCCCGTCCTGGGACAAGCCGCGCGTGCCGGCCGGCGCGGCCGAGAAGCTTCTCTCCGTCCGGTCGAAGTACCCCCTTGGGGTCCACATGGCGGTAGAGGGTCTGCCGGCTGACGCCCAGCTCGGCGCACAGCTCGCCGACCTTGGTCTCCTTCTGGCCCATGGCGGCCTGGGCCAGGCGCAGCTTGGCGAGGGTCATCTTGAACGGCCGCCCGCCGTTGCGGCCCCGGGCGCGGGCGGAGGCCAGGCCCGCGCGGGTGCGCTCGACGATCAGCTCGCGCTCGAACTCGGCCAGCGGCGCGAAGATGCCGAACACCAGGCGGCCGTTCGCGGTCGTGGTGTCCAGGTTGGCGCCCTGGCCGGCCAGCACCTTCAAGCCGACGCCGCGCCCGGTCAGGTCGTGGACGAGGTTGACCAGGTGGCGCAGGTCCCTCCCGAGCCGGTCCAACTTCCAGGCGACCAGGGTGTCGTCCTTGCGCAGGGCCTTGAGGCACGCCTCCAGCCCCGGCCGGTCGTCGCGCTTGCCGGAGGCGTGGTCCTCGTAGAGCCGGTCGGCCGGGATGCCTGCGCCGAGCAGGGCGTCGCGCTGCAGGTCGAGCACCTGGGAGCCGTCGGCCTTGGACACGCGCATGTAGCCGATCAGCATGGGCGCGGGCTGCTCCACAAACGGACGGATACTGTTGGCGAAATCGCCTGGCCTGCCTCAATAAGCAACTATAATTTACGATGATATATCTTCTAGTAAAGAAATTGCTATTGTGTGGCTGACGGCCTTATTAAGGAACAAACAATCGACTTCGCCAACAGTATCCGGACGTTTGCGGGAACCTGATGCACAGCAGCTTGGCAGACATGCTCATACGCTAGTCCTGGCCAGCAGCATCTGGTACATGGCTAGGAGAGCATTCAAAATCGTGGGGTGCTGATCGGGTCGGGTTAGGGTTCGGGCTCACGGGATGAGGGTGGGCTGGTGAGGCGCTCCTGCGCTGGAAGCATCCAAGTCTCGGTGCGATCTCGCCGGGCGAGTTCATCCCGATCGTCGAGCAGACCTCGATGGCCCGGGCCATGACCGCATGGGTGCTTGAGGCTGCCCTGACGCAGCTCGCGGCCTGGCGCGCGGCCGGTCTCGGCCTGCAGCTTTCCATGAACGTGTCCGCGTCCAACCTGCTCGAACATGATCTCGCCGCTCGCGTGATACGGGGCTTGGCCAAGCACGCGCTTGTGGCCGAACACCTGGAACTGGAGATCACCGAGAGTGCCCTGATGGAAGACGGAGGGCAGGCGCTTGCCCAACTCGAAGCAATTGCGGGATCCGGAATTCGCTTGGCGATCGATGATTTCGGGACGGGTTACAGCAGCCTGTCCTACCTGCAGCGGCTTCCCGTCCAGGTCGTCAAGATTGATCAGTCGTTCGTGCGCGATCTCGCGGGCGACGAGCGCAAGCGTTCCCTTGTGTCCACGATGATTCTGCTGTCCCACAACCTGGGCTATCACGTGGTCGCCGAAGGGGTCGAGACTAGGCGAGTGCTCGACATCGTCGCAGATGCTAAGTGCGACGAGGCGCAAGGATATTTCTTCGCTCGACCAATAATCCCGGACGATTTTGTGGCTTGGACTCGGACCTCGGTAGATCCGCGGCCACATTGAGCACGCCCCAAAGACGGTGCAACCGCACCAATTCTGTTCATCAGACATATCGCCGGCGGTGATGCATGTTGCGTCAGCACGGCACGGCGTGCAGCGGAGGACAGAGGCGACGCCTCGTGATGCCGGGACCACACCCGCGCGCAGCCACGCACAGGCCCACTTGGGCCGAACATGACGAGCACGGGGAAGATGGCCGCGAATGTCGTCCAACACCGTGAAGTGTTCAGGAAGTCTCGTTTTCGTCCCCGAACGGCACAGACCGACAGAATATGACAACTTATGGTAAAGTTCGGCAGCAACTTCCTGATAGGCTTCGGGAAGATTGGCGAGAGCTAAAGGACAGCATGGAACAGGCAGGGGTGGTGTCCGATGACGGATTGCGTCCCGTAGTAGGCTCTCTTCTGCGGGAAGCAGTCGAGGCGTTGCGCTGCAACTACGCCATCTTCGATGCAGAGCGCAGCTTGGTGGACTACTGTGCTTCCTATGCCGAACTGCACCGCTCGATGCTCGAAGCGCTGCCCGTTGGGCTGCGCTATGACGACCTTATGCGCGAGGCGATCCGGCAAACTTTGCCGGATGCCAGTCCAGATGCTCAAGCGGCTGAGCTGGCCCGGCGCATTGCCGCGCACGAGTCCGACGACCGCAGCGACTTCGACCGCCTCTACCCCGGCGGACGCTGGATGCGCGTCGCCAAGCACCGGCTGTCCAACGGGCACGTGGCTGGCCTGGCCATCGAGATCACCGCCTTGAAGCAGCGGGAGGCGGCCATCGCAGCAAGCGAGGCGCGCTACCGCGCCCTGGTCGATACCGCCCCGGTCGGCATCTGGCAGCTGGACGAGGGTGGACAGACCCTGTTTGCCAATGCTCGCCTGACTGCGCTCTACGGCGGGCGGACGCCAGTCTCTCTCGCCGCCGCGCCGTTGCAGCGGCAGGACGCGCTGGCCTCCGAGGGGCCATTTGGTTTCCCTTGCGGCCGGGAGGTCGAAGCCGTGATCCCGGCCCGGGGAAAGCGGCAGAAGGCGCACGTGCTGGTGTGCGCCTCGGAGTGGCTACCCCCGCTGGCCGGGGGCAGCGGCCGCAGCACCGTCGTTACCCTGCTCGACATCACGCCGCTGAAGGCCGCGCAAGCCCGGGCGGAGCACCTGGCCTGGCACGACGCCCTAACAGGCCTTGGCAACCGCGCGCAGTTCCAGCGCGCCCTGGAGGAGGTGACGCGCAATCGGCAGGGCGCGGTGCTGCTGATGGTAGACTTGGATCACTTCAAGGAGGTGAACGACCGCCACGGCCATGCCGCCGGGGACACGATGCTGCATGCGGTCGCGGCCCGCATGCGGATGGCCACACGCCATGGCGACCTGGTCTGCCGCCTGGGCGGCGACGAGTTCGCCGTCCTGCTGCGAGGCGCCGACGCCGTGCAGCGTGCGTCAGCCCTGGCCGATGGTCTGGCCAGCGCCTTCCAGCAGGCAGTCCTGGCGGACGGAATACAGCTCGCGGCATCCGCAAGCATCGGCCATGCGGCGTTTCCAGGCGACGCGGAGGACGTCGCGGGAT
Organism: uncultured Acetobacteraceae bacterium; assembly: GCA_964236715.1. GTDB lineage: Bacteria > Pseudomonadota > Alphaproteobacteria > Acetobacterales > Acetobacteraceae > CAHJXG01. The sequence goes on from CAXSGE010000181.1 coordinate 3,538, forward strand.
GGCAGCGCGCCGCCGACCTCGCCTTGTACGCTGCCAAGCACGCCGGGCGCGGCCGGGCGGTTGCGTTCCAGCCAGCGCTGCTGGACCGTGCCCAGCAGCAACGCGGGCTTGTCGAGGCATTCACGGAAGCCATCGCAACTGACGCGCTACGGCTGGCCTGGCAGCCCCAGGTTTCCGTGCCGGGACAGGCACTGCGCGGCGCGGAAGCATTGGTGCGCTGGCCCGCCAGTCCCAGCGGCGCCGGAGAGGCCCTGCCGGGCAGCTTCCTGCCGGCAATCGCGGAGGCCGGCCTGCTTCCTGCGCTCGACACCTGGGTGCTCAATGCCGCGCTGACCCAGATGGCCGCCTGGATCGGCGTGCCGGGCGCGCCTAGTCTCGCAGCCATCAACATCTCTGCCGGCACCTTGTCCGATCCGGCCTTTCCGGCCCGCGTCGGCACCGCTCTTCTGCGCCACCGCGTGCCTGCCGAGATGCTTGAGATTGAGGTTCCAGAGGACGTCGCTACCCGTGACCTCGACGCGATCGTGCCCGTGCTGGAGGAGTTGCGCGCCCTCGGCGTGCGGCTGGCGCTGGACGACTTCGGGGGCGAACTGTCCTCCGTGTCGCACCTTGTCCGCTTGCCAGTCGGCCTGGTGAAGCTTGACCGCTCGATCATCGCGGGCCTGCCCGGCAGCCAGGAACGGGCCATGCTGCGCGCCGTCGTCGCCATGGCAGGCAGCTTGGGTCTTCCCGTTCTGGCCGAGGGCGTCGAGACCGACGCACAGCTCTTCAGTCTGCGACGGGAAGGCTGCACCTTGATGCAGGGCTACCTGTTCAGCCGCCCAGTGGCAGCCGGCGAGTTGGTGCCGCAGAAGGCACAACGCGCGGGTCATGCGACATGACAATATCTGCTGGATCGGGCATTGTCAGGTTGATGGTTGAGGCGCCGCCGAGGGCTTACGGCTGATCAGGTCCTCACGCGGCGGCTACGCCGACCACCTCGCGTCAGGTGCAGAAGGCCGCGTCGCGTGCGGCACGGTGCTGGTCGGCGGTCAAGCGGTGGCGACGGAGCTGGAAGTGGTTGTGGATGCGGCTGTGGGCCGAGAGGAAGCGCTGGGCGTGGCGGGCTGACTTGAACCGCTGCATCTGCCGTTCTCGGCGCCGGGTCGGCTGGTGCGACACCTCGGCCCGGTTGTTCAGGTAGCGGCTTTGCCGGTGCTCGACACCGGGCAGGACCTCGCGCTTCGCCGCGGCGTAGCTCCTGAGCTTGTCGGTCACGAGCACGCGGGGCACGTATCGCCAGCCCTTGAGCAGCTTGCGGAAGAACCGCT
>CAXSGE010000182.1:0-4837 GCA_964236715.1 uncultured Acetobacteraceae bacterium
CTTCTCAACGACCCGATCCACACCAAGGACACCGCCTTCAGCGCCGCGGAGCGCAAGGCCCGCAGGTTGGAAGGCCTTCTGCCCCATTCGGTCGAGACGCTGGACCGGCAGTTCGAGCGGGCGATCATGCAGCTGGCGCACAAGGAGTCTGACCTCGAGCGCTACGTCTATCTGACGGCCCTGAGCGACCGCAACGAAACGCTGTTCTACCGGGTCATCATGTCCGACCCGAAACGCTTTGTCCCTATCGTCTACGACCCGACCATTGCGGAAGCGTGCCTGAAATTCGGCCATATCTACCGCCGGGCTAAGGGCATGTACGTCTCCATCGACATGCGCGGGCGCGTGGCCGAGGTGCTGCGCAACTGGCCGATCCCTGACGTGCACACGATTTGCGTCAGCACCGGCGGACGCATCCTCGGGCTGGGCGACCTCGGCACCGACGGCATGGGCATCCCGATCGGCAAGCTGCAGCTCTACACAGCCTGCGCCGCCGTGCCGCCGGACGGGATGCTGCCGATCCTGCTCGACATCGGCACCACCAACGCGGGCTATCGGGCTGACGCGCTCTATCTCGGCCTGCGCCAGCTCCCGCCGCCTGACGAGGAACTGAACAGCTTCGTCGACGAGTTCGTGGCGGCGGTGCAGGAGGTGTTCCCCGGCTGCTGCATCCATTTCGAGGACTGGAAAGGCACGGACGCGCTGCGGATGCTGGACCGCTACCGCGACAAGATCCTTTGCTACAACGACGACATCCAGGGCACCGGCTCAGTCACCATCGCCGGTTTGATCACGGCGCTGGAGATCAAGGGCGAGGCGTTGGCCGACCAGCGTATCTTGTTCTTCGGTGCCGGCTCCGCGGGCTTGGGCATCGGCAACCTGATCGCCTCGGCGATGATGGCCAAGGGCTTGTCGGAGAAGGACGCCCGGGCGCGCATCAGCATGATGGACATCAACGGCCTGATCGAGCCGTCGCGCAAGGACCTTAACCAGTGGCAGAAGCCCTATGCCCACGAGGCTGAGCCGACCAAGGACATCGTAAAGGTGATCGAAACGTTCAAGCCGAGCGTGCTGATCGGCGTCAGCACCGCCGGCGGCACCTTCACGCAGGCCGTGGTGGAAGCGATGTGCAAGCTGAATGCCCGGCCCATCATCTTCCCGCTCAGCAACCCCACCGACAAATGCGAGGTGCTGCCCGACAAGGCCTACGAGTGGTCCAAGGGCACCGTGCTGTATGCATCCGGCGTCCAGTTTGCGGACGTGACCTATGAGGGCAAGACCTACCATCCCGGCCAGGCCAACAACTTCTACATCTTCCCCGCGGTCGGCCTCGCCACCTACTGCGCCAAGCCCACCCGGCTGACCGACGATTGCTTCATCGCCGCCGCCGAGGCCAGCGCCGACCAAGTCGGCGACGACCTGCGGAACAAGGGCATGCTGTTCCCGTCCCAGGCCAACATCCTGGAAACGGAGATCACCACCGCGATCCGCGTTGTGGAGTTCATGTTCGACAAGGGCCTCGCCACCGTGGAGCGGCCGAAGGACATCCGCGCTTTCGTCGAAAGCAAGATCTACAAGCCGGCCTACGCCAGGGAGGCCTGACGGTGTCTGGCATGGACAAGGGCCACGCCTTGAAGGACCTGCCGGTCGGCATTGATGCGGAGGGGGAACGCACCGAGACCGACTCCATGGGCAGCGTGAAGGTCCCGGCGGACCGTTACTGGGGCGCGCAGACGCAGCGCAGCCTGATCCACTTCTCGATCGGCAACGACCGTATGCCGAAGGAGGTCTATCACGCCTATGGGTTGGTGAAAAAGGCGGCGGCGCTGGTCAACCAGGCGGATGGGCGGCTCCCGGACTGGAAGGCGGCGGCGATCGTGCGCGCGGCGGACGAGGCGATCGCGGGCAAGCTGGACGAGGATTTCCCGCTGTATGTCTGGCAGACGGGATCGGGCACCCAGTCCAACATGAACATCAACGAGGTGGTGTCGAACCGCGCCATCCAACTGCTCGGCGGCGAGTTGGGCAGCAAGGCGCCGGTGCATCCGAACGACGACGTCAACATGGGGCAGTCGAGCAACGATACCTTCCCGACCGCGATGCATGTCGCCGCGGTCAAGGAGCTGGACGACCACTTGCTGCCGCAGCTCGACGCATTGGCGAAGTGCATCGAGGTGAAGTCGACCGATTGGCAGGGCGTGGTCAAGATCGGCCGCACCCACTTGGAAGATGCGGTTCCCTTGACCGTGGGCCAGGAGTGGTCCGGCTACGCCCATCAAATCCGCGACGCGATGGCGGACGTCAGGCATGCGCGTGCCGGGCTGATGGAACTGGCCATTGGCGGCACGGCGGTGGGCACGGGATTGAACGCGCCGCCAGGCTTCAGCGTGAAGGTGGCGGCCAAGATTGCCGAACTGACGGGTCAGCCCTACGTCACCGCGCCGAACAAGTTCGCCGCCCAGGGCTCGCTGGACGCCATGGTCCGGGCCAGCGCGTCGCTGCGGGGGGTCGCGGTGGCGCTGATGAAGATCGCCAACGACATGCGCTGGCTGGCTTCCGGCCCGCGCTGCGGGTTTGGCGAGCTGCTGCTGCCGGACAACGAGCCCGGCAGCTCCATCATGCCGGGCAAGGTCAACCCGACGCAGTGCGAGGCGATCGTCATGATCGCCATCCAGGTCATCGGCGAGGACACCGCCGTGGCGGTCGCCGGCAGCCAGGGCAATTTCGAGCTGAACGCGATGCGCCCGATCATCATCAATAACTTCCTGCACTCGGCTCGCATCCTCGCTGACGGCTCCGAGAAGTTCCGCCTCTACTCGGTCGAGGGCACCAAGCTCAACGAGAAGCGGATCGCGAAGCACGTCGAGGAATCGGTGATGCTGGTGACCGCGCTCAGCCCGGTGATCGGCTACGACAAGGCGTCCAAGATCGCGCACAAGGCCATGGACGACGACCTCACGCTCAAGCAGGCCGCGGTCAAGTCGGGCGAGGTCAGCGAGCAGCAGTTCGACGAGGTGGTGGATCCGCGCAAAATGGTCGGCGACGGCCTCGCCGGCGCCTGACCGGCGCACCTTAATCCCGCAGAAAACGAGGACGCCATGAGCAAGACGAACGTCGCCGACCTGATCGTGCAGGCTCTGCACCAAGCCGGGGTCGAACGCATGTACGGCGTCGTGGGCGACAGCCTCAATGGCGTGACGGAAGCATTGCGCAAGCAAGGGACCATCGACTGGATCCACACGCGCAACGAGGAAGCGGCGGCGTTCGCGGCCGGGGCGGAGGCGCACCTGACGGGGTCGCTCGCGGTCTGCGCCGGAAGCTGCGGGCCGGGCAACCTCCACCTCATCAACGGGCTGTTCGATTGCCATCGGTCCCGGGTCCCGGTGCTCGCCATCGCCGCGCAGATCCCGAGCGCCGAGGTCGGCCGGGGCTACTTCCAGGAGACCCACCCGCAGAACCTGTTCCAGGAGTGCAGCCACTTCTGCGAACTCATCTCCACCCCTGAGCAGCTTCCAGGCGTGCTGGAGCGGGCCATCCGCACCGCGGTAGGGGAGCGGGGCGTGTCCGTCATCGTGGTGCCCGGCGATGTCGGGATGATAGCCGTCCCGGACGCGGCCAGGCTCTCGCCCGCTCTCGTCCCGGCCGCGCCGCTGGTCCGCCCGCACGACCGGGAGCTGGACGAGTTGGCCAAGATGCTCAATGAGCAGGCGCGCGTGACGCTGCTGTGCGGGCGCGGCTGCTTCGGGCAGCATCAGTCGCTGATGCGGCTGGCCGATGCGCTGAAATCGCCGATCGTGCACGCACTCGGCGGCAAGGAGGGCGTCGAGTGGGACAACCCGTTCGACGTCGGCATGACCGGGCTGATCGGCTTCAGCTCCGGCTACCACGCCATGATGGACTGCGACATGCTGCTGATGCTGGGAACGGACTTCCCGTATCGGCAGTTCTACCCGACGGATTCCAAGATCGCCCAGGTGGACCTGCGCGCGTCGAACCTCGGCAAGCGCTGCCGGCTCGACCTTGGCCTGGTCGGCGATGTCGGCGCGACCATCGAGGCGTTGCTGCCGCGGCTGGAGCGCAAGACGGACCGGGCACACCTCGACGACAGCCTGTCGAACTACGCCCGGGCGCGTGAGGGACTGGACGAGCTTGCCACGGGCCGTCCCGGCCGCAAGCCGATGCACCCGCAGTTCGTGGTCAAAACCATCAGCGATCTCGCATCCGACGACGCCGTGTTCACCTGCGACGTGGGCGAGCCGACGATCTGGGCGGCGCGTTATTTGAAGCTGAACGGCAAGCGGCGGCTGATCGGGTCGTTCAATCACGGTTCCATGGCCAACGCCATGCCGCAGGCGATCGGCGCCCAGGCGGCGTATCTGAACCGCCAGGTCATCTCGTTGTCCGGCGATGGCGGCTTTGCGATGCTGATGGGCGACCTGCTAACCTTCGCGCAGCACAAGCTGCCGGCGAAGATCGTCGTGTTCAATAACGGCGTGCTCGGCTTCGTGGCGATGGAGATGCAGGCGGCCGGGTTCCTGGAGACGGGCGTCAACCTGGACAACCCGAACTTCGCGGCAATGGCAAGCGCGGCCGGGTTCTTCGCCAGGCGGGTCGAGGACCCGGCGGACCTCGCCGACGCCGTGCGGGCCGTGCTCGACCATGACGGCCCGGCGCTGCTCGACGTGGTCACGGCCAAGCAGGAGCTGTCGATGCCGCCCACGATCGGCCTCGAGCAGATGAAGGGCTTTTCGCTTTGGGTCGCCAAGGCGGTGCTGGACGGCCGCGGCAGCCAGGTCATCGACCTCGCCCGCACCAACCTTTTGCGCTGACAGGCGGG
>CAXSGE010000183.1:0-4734 GCA_964236715.1 uncultured Acetobacteraceae bacterium
CCCGAAGCCGTCACGAGGTGGGCCGAACGCGGCCAGGCCCTCTTTCAGCAAGACGCCAAGGGCAAGCGGGGCAGCAGAAAGGCAGGTGCCGCCGAACCTGCTGGCGGACCTCCTGGTGACAGCGGCAAGGCTGCGGCGGCTGGCGGTGCAGCGTAACCGCCTGGATGCCGACCGCGCCCGCGCCGACACCCGCGATTGGGTCAAGGCCCGGCGCGAGCGCACCCGCCACCTGATCGAGCTGGGCAGCCTCGTCCTCAAGGCCGACTTGGTGGAGCTGCTGGACGATGACCGCGCTACCCTGCTCGGGGCGCTGCTGGACGTGGCCAGCCAACTCTGTGGTGCAGGCGACGATGCTGCTGATGCCGCACACCCCCGCACCCGCTGGCGCCGGGCCGGGATGCGCGCCTTCGAGGCGGACAAGGATGCCGATGCCGCATAGGAGGATGGGCAGGAGGAAGGAAGGACAGCACTGTGGCCCGCTCGCGCCGCCATACTCCTATCGCCAGCACCACCACCGCGGCCAGCGAGAAGCAGGACAAGCGATGGGTCAACCGCATCCATCGCTCGGCAGCCCGCAGCATTATCAAGCGCGACACGGACCCGGACGCCACCGTGCTGCCCATCCTGCGCGAGGTCAGCGACGAATGGGCCATGGCCAAGGATGGGCGGTCCTGGTTTGGCCAGCACATCCCCAAGCTGATGCGGAAGTAAGAGGGCTGGTGTCAGTCGTGGCTGTCCGGCCAGCCCTCGGGCAGCTCGTCGCCGGGGATGGAAGTCGCTGTTCCGGCCTTCGCCAGAATGCGCCCAAGGTCGCCAGGCGTCGCACGAGCTGCACGCTCGGCCAAGTAGCCGCGCGCCTTCAAGGTGGCCACCTTCTCCGCCGCGGCCTGCACCAGGAACTGGTTGACCGACACGGCGTCCTGGGTGGCCAGCGCCTTCACATCCTTCATCAGCGAGGGAGGAATGCGGAGCGCGAAGTTGCTGACGGTCGCCATGGAAGCCTCCTCAAGATGTCGCCCGGCCGGCATACCGGGATATCCAGCCGGGGTGTGTGGGGATCGGCGGGCCGGTAGTCGCCGATGTTGAGGGACACGAGCGCGTCCGCCTGCCCGTTGGTCGCCAGCTCGGCAAACATCTCGTCATCCAGCAACATATCTGCTATATCCGGAACGATATGATGGAGTATCCAGGATATCCAGACCGTCCTCTCTTTCAATTCTGCTATCGTTTGTTTACGTACTTTTCGCTGGCTTTTTACTGGCCAATCAAGCACAGGCCGCACAAGGCCGGCTAACCGCGACACAAGCAGCCGAACAGTGTGCCAGCTTTAGAAACAAAGGCATCAATGATTTCTCCGCTTGTTGGAACGAAAGAATGGCGTCATCTGGACAAAGACGTATTTTAAAATGCTTCAGCGAGAATCAGAAATCGCTGGGGCAAACTGCTTTGTGCTCATCGGGAATAAAGCTTTCGGACAAAGACAGAAATCTTGTTGGATGCATAGGGGCTACAAGTGGAGAGCCTCATGTCCTTGAGGCCTGCGTTGCTGCTGCTCCTCTAACGCCAGCTCAAAAACATGCTGCCGACTGCTTATTACAAAATCGCGCTAGTGCCCGAAACGCAGCAATATGCATCGGGGTAGGTCAGCTTTCTCCGGAGCAGCAAAAATTGGCTGCGTGCGCTTTAAATCATCAGACTGATACGTACGCGGCCTTGATCTGCGCAGGCAGCGGAGGCTTAAACCCCGAGCAGCAGCGCATATCAGAATGCGTGGCAAAGGGCTGGGGCGATCCTTATGGAACTGCTCTATGTGCAGGAGGCAGCCGCTTAACACCTGAACAGCTAATTATAGCTCAGTGTGCAATTGATACTGGGTTCAATCCTTATGCAATGGCCTCATGTATCGCTGGAAGACTAGCCGCAGCAGAACTTCAGAAGTGTCTCAGCGGCAAAATTGGCGGCTCAGATGGTTGCTTTGGAAAGAACAATGATGCTGTCAAGCTTGTTACTGCTGCTTGGAAAGGAGTCGGCGGAGGCCCAAACTCTTTTGTGAGGAATCCAGGTCAGATTTGGGGTGGTTCAAACTCAGCCGCTCGAAACCCCGGGCAAATATGGGGTGGCCCAAACTCTGTATTCCACAATCCCAATCAATTGTTTGGTGGACCTAACAATGACCTTAGAAAGTTTGTGGAGAAGCCCCTTGGCGGCGACTGCTCGTTCTTCAACAAGCCTCTGGGTTGCTAATTAGGCCGTTTCGGCGTTGGTCCGTACAAGGCAAGTAGGCCAGCTACTTTCTTCCCTGTCAGCCCTTTGTTCGACCCTGGCCGGAGGCCACGGGTTGAAAGGTCGGGACGCCCTTCGTCCCGACGCCTTCTGGCGCGACGCGGCGCGCAGGAGCGGTCAAGGATGGCCGCAGGCCACCGCGGGGCGGCGCACGCAAGGCGTGCGTCCTTGACGGCTCCGAGCACCGTGGCACCAGCTCAGCCATGAGCGGGGGGTTGCGGGGCTTGTCAGCCCCTCCCGCGCCATCGCTCGGCGCGCTTGGTGTGCCATTCTTCGTTGAGTCGCGCCCATCGAACTGTCTGGATGGCCTTCAGCCGCAGCAGTTCGGCCTCGGTCACCTCCGGCAAGCCTCTTAGGGTAAGCTGAGAGGGGATTTCTCCGGCAGCCTGCCGGTCACAGTCCAGCCGGCGCCGCACGGGCGCGCACCGGCGCTCCTCGCGCGGCGCGATGGGCCGGTTCGGCAGCAGCAGCTCGTAGGCGTTGCTGGTCTGCTCGGCCCGGGTCGCCCCGCGCCCGCCCGCCGGCCAGGGACGGCGCACCAGCCGCCGCTTCCATGCCAACAGGTCCACCGCCTGCAAGGCGCTCAGCGCCCGCAGCACGCTGCTTGGGTCGCATCCGGCATCGTGCGCCAGGGTGGCGTGCGCGGGGTCGCACTGCCCGTCCACGCCCAAGCGGCGCAGCAGGTAGCCGGCGATCACGACGTGCAGCGCGGTCAGCCGTCCGGCTTTGCGCTCCGCCTCGGCGCGGGCCAGCCACATGCGGCGCTCGTCGGCCGACAACGGACGGCGCGGGCCGTCGCCGAACACGCTGCCCCGTCGCCACGGGCGGGGGTGGCAGGGATGGGGGGCACGCGGGGGAACCCGGACGGAGGGGCGTCCAGGGGTGGGCACGGCAGGCTGTGCGTCGGGCAAAGCAGTCCCTTCCTCGGTGGGGCCAAGGTGCTGGGAGGGCTGGCGCCAGGACGTGCAGACCCGTGGCAAGACGGGGCTTGCAAAAGTCGGCCGGTTGGGGGATTTTGCTGATTGTCACGTCCGCAGAATCCCTGGCCTCGGCCAGTATGTCTCTGGCCCGCCCTCAAAGGCGGGCCTTGGCATTTTTAGGTGCTGGGTGTCAGCGGTCCTTTCTCGCTTGCCGCAGACTCGTCCGCGGCAGTCCCCACCCTGTCACGTTTTCCGGCGCAACGTCGAGACGCATCGCCAGCGTTGGGCTATTTTTACGTCATGGCGCAATGACGTGCTGGCGTCATGACTGCATCGGCGGGAGCCCATGCTCTGCGAACACCTTGGAAAGTCCCATGATCGCCAGCGTTTGGAGGCTGACGCCCTCTGCAACTGCAAGCTGGTGCAGCCGTGCCCACTCGGCGCGCGGGAGGCGCACGGTCAGGGCTACAGTCTCTCCCTGGGCACGCTTGCGGGCGGTAGCCGGCTTGTCGCCGGGCACCTCCGCCCCCTCTGCACCTCGATTGCGCGTGAAGGCTGCCAGCCCGGTCGGCTTCGCACTCATGCCATCTGCTCCTTTAGCCATGCCCATAAGGCACGTATCTCGGCCGCGGCTTTGCCGTCGCCCTCGAACTCCGTCACGGCCCGCCCTGACGCGACGGCACGCGCGAAGGCTCGGCGGTCCGTGATCTCGACTGGCGCAACCGGCAGGCCATACCCTCCGAGTGCTTCCCGCGTTTCCGCGATCTCTGGCGCCCGGGAGGGACAGGCAGACAGCACGAACACCGCCTGAACCTTGGCTGCCTTCACAATCCGAACGGCACCCTCCGCCGCGGCCAAGTCGAACGCAGTGGGACGGCAGGGGATGACCACCAGGTCAGCCACCCTCGCAATCCGTGCCGCCTCGGGGGCGGCGTGAGGGGCAGCGTCAATGATGGCAAGCGCCATGCCGTCCTCAAGGGCCGCTTTCAGCACGCGCTCAAGCTCGGAAACGTTGGCCGTCGCCACGATGGGGGCCGCACCCTGTCGAGCATTGCCCCACACGCTTGCCGACTTCTGCGGGTCGGTGTCGATCAGCACTGCTGCTTCGCCAGCCTCGTGGGCCGCAACTGCGGTGTGGACCGCCAGCGTTGTCTTGCCGGCACCGCCCTTCTGGCTGAGGAACGCTAGAACCTGCATGACGACATGATGATTTAGCGTCATTGCGTTGGGAAGCCAAAACGTTTTGGCGTCATGGCTTCATGACGCCATGCATCGTTCTAGGACCCGCCGGACCTGTGCAGCGGACCACCTGGCTCCGCCTTGGGGCGCCCGCACGCCTCGCGCCTCCAACGTCGCGGCGATCTGCCGCAAGCTGGTCCCCTCAGGCATGGCACCGTCTGCCCGCAGCCCGTCCAGCACCGCCCGCAGCTCGGCCGACCGCGCCTGCGCCAGCTCGGCGTGCGCCACCCGCGCCGTGCCCGCCCCGGCCGGCGTGCACGGCCGCAGCCGCGGGTTGCCAAGCCGGGTGCCG
>CAXSGE010000184.1:0-4706 GCA_964236715.1 uncultured Acetobacteraceae bacterium
CATTATGGAAAGAAGGCGGAAGTCCTGCCGAAGTCCCCGGGCAGTCGCGGAGGCGCTGTGGCGGCGTGGGCGGCGCGGGGACTTGGCGGAGGGCAGTATTCGGACGCGCCCGGAGGTGTGTAGGCGGGCGCGAAGACTTGTCGGAATCGTTGCGCCCGGCGTCGAACCGGAACCCCGCCAGGCACCGTCTAAGCCGTTCGGCGGGTCCTCCGGCGGCGCAGTTCGGCCAGCTCGGCGCGGGTAGCCTCGATGTCTTCGGGCGAGATGGGCGGGCGCGGCTCCGTGTCGATCGGGTTCGGCTTGCCAAGGCGGGAACAGTCTACCCGGACCGGGTTCGAGTCGGCGGTGTCAATCGTCACCATGCGCTCAACGGTTATGCCGGTGTCCCGTCCAGTAAGCGCGAGCGCCAGGCGCCCGACCCGCGCGGCGCCCGTGCCCCGGCCAGCAACCCCTCTGTGCTGAGGTCCTCGTCCAGCTCCGGCCAGTGAATGCCGTAGCCGGCGCCGGCCAGCTCCCAGCAGGCCCGCTGCGCCGGCGTGCCGGCGAGCAGGCGCGGATACCAGGCCAGGGGCACGGTGATGGTGCGCCCGTCCATCAGCCCCACCGTCAGCTCGTCCTCGCTGACAGCTACGTCGCGGACCCGGATGTCCGCCCCCTCAGCCTGTGCTGAAGAACTCATGCCATGCCTCCAACAACTCGGGTTGGTGCTCCCGGACCAGGGCCAGGATGACGCCCAGCTCGCGGGCTGGGTAGCCGGCGTTGCTTACCAAGGCGATCGGCTGCAGCCATACCTTGGCCGAGGCGCCGGCCCGGTCCGCGTGGACATGCGGCGGCTCGTTCGGTTCCCGGCTCCAGAAGTAGAACCGGAAGCCTTGGGTGCGAAGCACAGTCGGCATAGGCGGCCCTCTCGTCGGATAAGGCCGTCACGGGCCGTAACCTGCCGAACAGAAGTGCGATCACTCTGCGGCGCCAGGCGGCGCGTGGCCACGCTTGAGGGCGGCCAGGGCGTCTACCAGGTCAAGCTGCTCCCGAGACGGCGCAGGCGGCGCCTTGGCCTGTTCGTCGCGCCTAATTTTGCGGCCCGCGCGAGGGCCGTTCAGCTCTGCTCTGGCAGCTGTGGCGGCTTCGGGGTCCTTCGGCCCGAAGCGCAACTCAACCGCTACCACGGCCCGGCCGCGGCGGCTTTCACGCCAGGTCAGCGTGAACGGTGCGATGTGGTCAATCTCGGATTTCGCCATGTCCAGCGTCTTCCGGCTCAGATCCGTCCAGTCGCGATAGGTGCCGGTTGGCACGCCTAGCAACTCGCGCAGTTCGGCTATGCTGCCCTGCCAGGTTGGGTGCTGGCGACGGTAGAGCAGACAACCATACTCGTAGAGAGTGACGCTGTAGCGGCTCTCGAAAGCCAGTACGGCCTGCTGCTGCATCTCGGCGTAGTGGTCAGATGATTGCATCACCCGGCGCATCGGCTCGGAGAAGCGCCAGAACACGACCGAGCGGGCGTCGTCGTCCAACTCCTCAACGCGCTGAGCAATGATTGGCGCCACCAGCACGGCATCATGGCCGCGGGATGACCGAACCCGGACGCGCAACAGCACCCGTTGCAACTCGTCCAGCACCCGCACTAGTCGGTCATTGCTTTGGTGGCTGCCGCGCAGCTCGCCTTTGGTGATCTGATGTTCCTGGTCCTGCCAGGCATCACCGGCAGCTTTGGCGAGTAACAGCACGAGCACCTTGCGCGCTGCAGCCGAGAGAGTAGCGCCTTCGGGATAGGTAGCTTCAACGAGCTCCCCAGCTTTGACCATCCCTTCACCGCCGCCGTGCTCCTGCGGGCGTACATGGGCGGCTCGCATGGTGCGGCCGACAGGGAGAGCGACAGGCTGCGGGAGTGTGCGCTTCATATCAGCAAACTTATCCGACCCGCCTTTAAAATGGCAAGTCGGGACGCGCCCCAAAAGTCGGGATAGACCCCGCTAGTACGCCCCAAAAGTCGGGATGTACGCCCCAAAAGTCGGGTATCCACAGGATAACATGTTGAGATTGGCTCGAAAAAAGGCCCCGAACACTTGAATCCTAAGAGAAACCTTCGCGCGTGTGAGCGCATGCGCGCGAGGAAGTGCCACGGTGCTCGCTGCGGGCAAGGGGTGGGTCCTCCCCGTGCTCGCCATGCTCGCCGCCAAGGGGCGGCTGCGCGTGGCTGCGCGCGGGTCCGGTCCCGGCGCCAAGCGGCGCCGCCCTTGCCCTTCGCTGCGCGCCGTGCCGGACAGAAGGTGTCGGGACGAAGGGCGTCCCGCCACAACCGACGCCCCAAGAGCGCTGCCGCGCGGGCGTCGAACAAAGGGCGGGAATATGCACGCTGCATCACGCGACTCTGGCCCCTAATTATGAAACTCGGCCAAGATCCAGGATCATACAATTTTTGATAGCCTTAGCCCTGTAATCATCAGGAAGGCAGGCAAACGTGTCGATACTTGAACGACTTGCAGCATGAGATTATTTCCAGTAGCCAACACAGGAACCACCAATAGACAGGGCGGGAACCATGCCGGAAATGACTTTAAGCGAGGCGGCGGCGTGGGCTGGAAAAGGACGACCCGCGATCCTCAAGGCCCTACAGAAAGGCACAATTACCGGTAGGAAGGATGAGGGTGGGCAATGGCGCATCGACCCGGCAGAACTGGCGAGGGTCTATAGGCCGGGAACTGGTCAGGATCGTTCTAGCATGGTTCCCGGTTCCACCCTGGACATAACCCAGGAAACAGCTGGAAAAGATCGGGAACTAGCTTTGCTACGCGAGATGCTGGCTGAGGTTCGGAACGAGCGGGACGATGTACGGCAGGATCGGGACCGCTGGCGAGAACAGGCCGAAACGCAAACCCGCCTCTTGACCCACCAGCAGCAACCCCCGTCAGCAACTCCATTAGGTCAAGCCGCAGCGGTATCGTTGTCACCAGTCCCACAAGGGTGGCGGGCGAAGCTAGCCGGATGGATCAGCGGCGGCAGCTAGGACTGGCAGCCGGGGTTTGTGGTCCGCTACTCGTATGTAAGGGGTGCGACCGTCTGGGGCTGGATCCATGGCCGCTGCGATCCTGTCGCGTTCGGGGTCAAGCATCATCGTCATCCTCCCCGTCGTCTTCGCCATCGCTGTCATCGAGGCTGTCCGGTTGCAGGGCGGTGAGGGTTTCGAGGGTCTCATGTAGCCTGGTGACGGCCTCCAGCATGTCGAAGGCTTCGTCCTCCAGCTCGCTGGCGAGGGTGAACAGTTCGGCTGCTTGATGCCGCGACCCCTCGTTGACGACCCTCATTGCCAGGTTGTGCAACTTGAACAGTCGGTCGCGGATCTCAGGTGGCTTGAGCTCGTCATCGCTGAATGCGGCGCACAAGGTGTCCACGTCGATGACGGCGAGAAGCTGGCGCGTGTCGAATCCTGCCTGCAGCGCCCGCCATTCATCGTCGGTCATCACAGGCATGCCCGCATCTTGGCCTCTTTTTTCCGCATGCCTGTTTTAGGCAGCATCGGCTTCCCTGTCCGCCTCGAAGGCGCGCAGGCCGCGGTGTCGCCAGGTGGCAGTAAGTTGTGCTGGCGTGCGGGGGTCGGCACCGGTGCTTTCCTCCCATCCGCCCCTGAGCTGATCGGCAAGGTCCATCATGGCGCCGAGCAGGGTGGCGCGATCGTCGTGCAGCAGCTCGACGAGGCCGGCTTTCTGGACGAGGCCGCCGAGTTCGATGAGCTGGCGGGTGCGCGCGCGCCGTTCCTGGACCCAATCGCAGGTGTCATGCAGGGCTTGGGCACGCTCGACGCGGTTCTGCATGATGCGGATGCGGCTAAGCTGTGCCGTTGCTGCTTGCAGGTTGTGGAGCAGCGTCGCCGGGTGCTGCCTTCTTCCCCCGCTTGCCCCCTCCCTGAAAGACAGCCTGGCCGCGTTCGGTCCACCTCGCGACGGCTTCGGATGACTTCTTGGACTGCTCGACGGCAGCGAGGAGTGCGCCGGCCAGGGCCTCCATTGGCAGGGTGTCCGCGCCGGTAAGCTGGACGAGTTCGCCGAGCTGGACGGTTTTTTGGGATTTGACTTTCTTTGCCTTGTCCATGAGGGCCTGGAGTTCGGCGTCGAAGTCACGCGGCTTGCGGTTCATGACGTTTCCTCACTGGTCCTTAACGGGAATGTTGGCATGGAACGATAGCAAGGCGTCGCGTGGTGTCAAAGGCGTGACCAGGGCATGTCACATGCCTGTCGCAGGAGGCAGGGCGAAGGCCATGCTGTCGTTGCCAGCGTGGACACAGACAGGGAAGGATCGGGTGATGCTGACTCATTGGGTAACGGACGATGGCGAGATGCATCATGCCAAGTGGTATTTGAACACGCGTGACAAGGTCATTGTTCTGCACATGCAGGTTGAGAGCCTGGGAGAGCACGGCTGGGACTGGAACGCCTGGGAGCCGTCTGGCTGTGTGCGGCAGCGGTATGGCTTAGCTGACACGTTGGACGAGGCCAAGGCCAAGGCAGCATGTGCATTGGGCGGCATAACTATGGACCTTGTCCGTGCGATGTAAGCTTCATACACCTGCTCTGGCCCTGAACATGGCTTAGCACCTGGCTAGGACACGAGCAGCCCATCATTTCTGTTGCGGAGTGAAACGGAGCGTATCAGAAAATGCGCGCTTAAACATTGCGTTGCAATGTTTACTGATCTACGGCAGCCTGTGTGGA
>CAXSGE010000185.1:0-4672 GCA_964236715.1 uncultured Acetobacteraceae bacterium
ATCCACGCAGATCGGCGCTAGACCAGGTCAGGCAAAAATGAGGGGATTGGTGAGGCTTCACCGGGCTGATGCGCTCACCGTATTGCTCCACCAGAGCATTCAGTTCTTCCGGCCTCCGTGCTCCCGCCACAACGCGATCACCTGCCACGAGGGCGGCTTCTGCAATATTGCGTCCTAACCCACTACCACTTCCCGTAATCAACCAGACTTTTTCCATCTTCGGTCTCCTACTCCGTAAAGTTCAGAAGCCAGTGAGTGGTTGCTGATTGTGTCGCCTGGGGTTCGTTTGACGGACGCCAGTGGTTCTGGCCTTCAGTCAACACGCTATGACGCCAAACAGCCAACCTGCGCAGCTTCGGGCCACTGGGCCTATTTGTTGGTGCTGACGCGCAGGTAGGCGACAAAGCGCGGTATGCTCACCGACTGACCCTTATTGTCCCGTCATCCGCTGCCTCGGTCGAAAGCCACCAGCCCTCGCCCGCGAACCAGCAGGTGCCGTTCGGCGCGTCGTCGGTCCGCAAGCTGCGCACCTCCTGCCACCCGCCGCCGGCGAAGGCCGCGGCAAGCCGGCGGCCGGCTTCCTGGTCCTGCAAGCCCTCGCAGGCAATGAACCCGGCCGTGGACACGAAGGTGGCCGGCCATGCCGGCCCATGCGGCGGGCGCGTTACCCGCAGCATGGCCCCGTACTCGCCCTGCGCGTGCAGCGGGAACATCAGACGCCCGCCCGTGCGCAGCGCGTCGAGCCAGGACCAGCTCGGCCCTACGGCGCTCGCGTTGACATAGACCGCATCCGCCTGCGGCAGGCCGTCCCCGATCCCGGAGCGTGCATGCACGTGGACGCTGGGCAGGTGTGCAAGGTTGCGCCGGGCGCGCTCGGCCAGCTCGGCGTCGATCTCGAAAGCGTGGACGTGCCCGGATGGGCCAACAAGGTGTGCGATGACCGCCGTGTAGTAGCCCGCGCCGGCACCGACGTGCAGCACCTCCTCGCCATTGCGAAGCGCCAGCGCATCCAGGCAGCGCGCGTGCAGGCCGGCCTCGCCGATGTTGATGCCGCGGGCGGCGTCAAGCGCGACCAGCCAGTCCTGGTACAGGTAGGCCGGATCGTCGTCTGGCGTTGGGATGTAGGGGCCGTCCGGCACCCTGATCAGCCACGGCCCAGCGCCGGCGAAGGGTTCGCGCGGGACCGCGGCGAAGGCCCGCTCGATCCGGGGGTCCTTGGCGCCGCCCTTGGTGGCGACGTAGCGGGCGAAGAAGCCGCGCAGCCGCGCTGCCCGGTCGGCAGCCGCCACCAGATCGCTGGGCTGGGTGGCGCGTGCGATGGCCCTGGTCCTGCTCGTCATGGGCGCAGTCTGACCCGCTTGCGTCCTGTTTACAAACTCAGCTATTCGACGAGACGTAAAAGGGCGGCGGCGGGAAAAGAAATGTGCCTGCTGGTGCAGCCCGTTCCATGATGTCCTTCCCGCGTTGTCATGATGCAGCAAAGCATCTACTTACCAGCGGAAGGGTCAATGCTCTCCGTCATGCAAGAGGCTCCCCACCAGGACGCCGTTCAACGCCTGCTACGGGCAGCGGACGAGAGGTCTGCGGCACTCTACCCAACCGACAGCCGTTTCGGCCTTGGTGCAGACGACCTCCTGTTGCGCGGTGTCTGCTTCTTCGTCGCTCGCCTCGGCGGGCAGGCGGTCGGCTGCGGTGGCTTCGCCCCGACCTCGCCGACGGAGGGGGAGCTGCAGCGCATGTTCGTGGACGCCGCGCTGCGGGGGCAAGGCGTCGGCCGGGCTTTGTTGCAGGCCATTGAGGGCGCGGCGCGGACAGAGGGCATTCAGATCATGCGGTTGGAGACGGGAGCGGCATCCACCGAGGCGCCTGCGTTCTACCGACGCTCAGGCTACCGCGAGCGGAAGCCGTTCGGGGACTATGCCTTGGACCCGCGTAGCATTTTCATGGAGAAGGCTTTGTAGCTTTGCTGAGCTACCGCGCTGAATGCGAAGTTGGCGATTGGTTGGCCGTGGCGGTCCACTGTCCGTCAGGGTTTGTTTGACGGACATGCGCTCGCCGGCTGCCACTTGTCAGCGCGCCAGGATGAAATCCCGCATGACGCGAAAGAACCTTTCCGGGTCGTTCACATGTACGCCGTGTCCACAACCAGGAAAACGCTCGAAGCGCACCAGGGGGTGCCGTCTCGACTTATGTGGAAATTGGCTGAGCGGCGTGTCTCCAGCGCAGTGATAGTTGGGTTGACTAGGCGGCGAGGTCAACGGAGACGGGAGCGGCAAGGCTGTCGCCCAAGGTCTGCCATCCGTTCACCTTGCGCATGGTGATCTGGCCTGACGCGAGCAGGGCCCAGAACAGCATGGCGGCGGTCTCGGCCGAGGGCAGCACGGTCTGCGTCTTGATGCGGCGCTTGAACTCCTCGTGGAGCCGCTCGATCGCGTTTGTCGTCCGGGCTGACTTCCACTGGCTCGAGGGCAGGCGGAGAAAGGCGAACAGCCGGTCGCCGGCCTCTTCCAGGCTGGTCGCCACCGCCGGGCAGCGCAGCCGCCACTTGCGCAGGAAGGTTTTGCGCCTGGTTTGCACCTCCTTCGCGGTCTCGGCGTAGATCATGTCGGTGTAATCGGCCGAGATTTCCTCATGCAGCGCGTCCGGCGCATGGGCCAGCAGGTTCCTGTGCTTATGGACCGTGCAGCGTTGGGCGGGCAGGTCGGGCCACAGCGCCGCCAACGCCCGCTCCAGCCCGGCTCCGCCATCGGTGATCAGGAACTCCGGCGTGCGCAGGCCATGAGTGATCAAGCTGTCCAACACGCCGCGCCAAGCTGCCTCGCTCTCTCCGCCCATGTTCTTGACGGCCAGGAGCACCTTCTGCCCGTCGCGACGCACGCCGAGCACGACCAGCAGCGAGATGTTCGTGGCCTTGCGGTCCAGCCGCACCCGCACGACCGTGCCGTCGAAAATGAGCCGGACCACGTCCTCCCCGGCCAAGTCGCGCCCATTCCAGGCGTCCCAGTCCGTCTTGACCTTGCGCCATGTCCGGCTGACGACGTCCTTACCCACGACACCGCCAAACAGGGCAGCCAGCGCGCGCTTGACCCGGCGCGTGTTGGTCCCAGACAGGTAGGCGCCCGCGATCAGCGCTTCGACCTGCTTGGTCATCCGGGCATACCGGGGCAGCGTGGCGCTGCGCCACTCTTGTGTGCTTTCGCCCTCAGTCGCCATGCGCGCCCGCGGCACGCTGAGCTCCACCGGCCCGAACGAGCCGAGCAGCTGGCGCTCGCGCGTCCCGTTCCGGTAGCCTGCGGGCTTGCCTTCCGCCCGCTCGTGCCGCGTGCGCCCCAGCGCCGCCGTCAGCTCTTGCTCCAGCAGCTCCTCTATAAAGCCACGCACCCGATCCCGGATGCCCGCCTCGATCGGGTCAAACCAAGCGTCCCCGGCAAACAGCGTCGTGCCGTCCGCTTGCGTTTTCGTGCTAGTCTCTTCCATGGCGTGGTCTCCGCCGGCGCTCGAACGCCGGAAATGGTTCGTTGAACAAACCAGAGACTACGTCATCAACCTATTTCCACCACATCCGCGACGGCACCCACCAGGGCGGGAGGGAGCGAGGCGGCGATCACCTCGCTGAACGCAACAGGCGTGATTGGATTGGCATCCCCGACCAAGATCATGACGGGGCATTGAACGCGCCCCAGTGCCGGCCTGAAATCCATTCGCATCACTTCCCGGCCTTCGCCTGAGAAGTGCATGGCAACAGCCTCCCGTTCGACCGTTCGCCTAATAGGCTGTGGACCCGCCACAGCGGGACGGTAGAGCGGCACACAGCGGGCCATATAGGCCGTGCGCGAGCTAGGGGTGGGGTTGGTCCAGCGCTCGCGCGCAACCTTCTCCGCCTCTGGTCCGCCGATCCGGGCGAAGGCTTCGAACACCGCCTCGAAATCCATGAACGCCGCCGTGCTGGCAAGAATGATCCCGGACGGATGCTCGGGATGGCGCGTTGCGTAGGCTTGGGCGACATAGCCGCCGAAAGAGATGCCGAAGACGATGGGCTTGGTCACACCCAGCGCATCGCACAGCGCCTTCACGTCATCTCCCCACTGGTCGAGGTGCCATGTGGCTGGATTGCTGTCCGCGCTGCGCCCGCAGCCGCGCTGATCGACGTAGACGACTTGTGCAACGTCGGAGAGGATTGAGAACGCGGGCTTGAAGGAACTGTGGTCCGCTGCGGGGCCGCCATGAAGCAGGATCAAGGTAGGCTTCTCGCGCATGGTCGCGCCATCGGGTATGAGACCAGGCCCCTCAACGTCCACGAACAACCGCGTCCCATTGACCTCAACGTGCATTCTAGATGCGCCTCTATTTTATGCGATATTGCAACAACATGCCATCCGTGCTCGGACCGTATCGGCCCTTGAGATCATGGCAGCCAAGCGTCCGTGTCCGTCAGGGTTGGTTTGGCGGACGAGGCGGGCGGGTTCGGTCGTTGGACCCTTGACCGGGCGAATGCCGTCCTTCAGCCAACGATGGTTAGCCACGGCCAACGTGCCTGGTAGTCCTTGGCCTTCTCGACGAAGCGGTCTGCTCGGGAGTTCGAGGGGTTTGGCCCGCGCATCTGCTGCCTTTCTGACAAGGCAGCGCAGCAGGACCAGCCCGCCCGCCGGCTACTGGCCAGGCCGCGTCCTCA
>CAXSGE010000186.1:0-4523 GCA_964236715.1 uncultured Acetobacteraceae bacterium
GCAAGGGTTCCAGAGCTGGTCGCCGTCCATGTGGCGGTCAACGCTTGCTGCCGGATGACGTGGCCGCGCGCCTGCTGCGAGAAGGCCAGCAGCGTCGCTGCCTCGTCAAGGCCCAAGCGGCCGTCGCCCAGCTCCACCAGCACCTTGACGCGCTGCAATTCCCGTACGCTCACCTGAACCACCGTCATGCTTGGCCGCTCCACCGATCCCACGGCAGGATGCCAGCCAGGACATCTCTGTCGGTGGCTTACATGGTCAGTCCGATAATCGTTAATTATGGAAAGTGGGGGGAAGTCGGGGGAGAGTAGCGGGGCAGTCGCCAGAGGTCGCAGCGGGCGGGCCAGCGCGGGGACTGGGCCGAGGCCAGTCAAGGTGCCCCGCACAACGCAGGCCAGGACGGGCGAATACTTCCCGAAGACGTTGCGTTAGGCGCTCTTGCGGGTCATGCGGCGGCGCAGCTCCGCCAGCTCGGCGCGCGTCGCTTCGATGTCCTCGGGCGGAACCTCCGGCCGCGGCTCGATGTCCGCCGGGTTGCGCCGGCCCATGCGGGCACGGTCCACCCGGCCCGGGTCGGGATCGGAGGCAAGGATCGTCACCAGGCGCGTGCCAGGCGTGTCAGGAGAATCGTTCATACCACAGGTCCAGTTCCCAGTTCTCGGCTTCCCAGGCGGTGATCAGGCGGCAGGCGCTGCCCCGGGGAGTGTAGATCACCACGAGGATGTCTTGCAGCACTTCCCCGATGACGCGGAAGCGGGGTTCGCCGTAGTCCTCGCGCGTGTCTTCGCGCTCCAGCACGTAGCCCGGGAACACCCGCCGGGCGTACGCCAGGTCAAAGCCGCGCAGCTCGAACACCTCGTCGCTCTTGGCCGGATCGAACTCCACCGCATCGAAGGCGCGATAGACGAGGCGGAACGGCCGCGGCGGGGGCGTCATCCGGGTGCCTCAACGCGGCTTGGGGCGGCGGGCCTTGCCCGGCGTCGGCAACGGCGCCTGGTCCATCTGATCGCCCCAGAACGTTTCCAGGAGATCGAAGAAGCCGGGCTGCTCTGGGAACCCGGCAGCAGGCTTGCCCGGTGGCGGATCTGGCTGCTTCGGGGCAGGCGGCGGGCGTGGTTTGCGGGGCATTGGGGTGCGAGGTCTAGCCGAGGCTGCAGCTGCATTCTAGGACTACGCCCCATCGTATATAGGTGCCGTCGAGACCGCGGCCGAGTTCTTTTGCTACCGTGCGGGCAACGCCTGGCCGGAGGAACTGCACGCTGTCCTGGCCTCGGTGCCGGACCGTCCGCCCGACCCCGGGGACGAACTGCCGCCCGGCCTGTGACCGGGCCGGCACACGGGACGTCCTCAAGCAGTCCTCGGACGATGTTCTGAGTTCGAAGCGATAGCGCCACCGGTAACACCGTGCCACTGTCACCGGTGGCGCCACCGAGGACAGCATGGGAAACGATGAGTTGCGGACCTGGCTGACCTACGCCGAGGCGGGGCAGGCGATGGAAATGCAGCCGAGCAGTGTTAAGCGTCTGTCTTTCCGCAGAAAATGGCCTCGCCGGACCGGCAATGACGGCCTAGCCCGCGTGGGGGTGCCTGTGGCGGAACTGCACCCTGCCACCGGTGGCGGCACCAGGGACGCCACCGGTGGCGTCCCTGGTGACAGCACGGGGACGGGCGAGGACGCAACTTCTGTTCCCGCCGAGACCTTGGCTGCGGAACTGGCGCATGTGCGGGTGCAGCTTGGCGCCCGGGAAGGCGAGTTGGCGGGGATGCGCGAAGCGCTGCGGGTGGCAGAAACGGGCATGCACGAGGCGACACGACGGGCCGAGCATGCAGAGCAGGCGGCGATCGACGCTTGGCGGACCACGGCGGACCTTGTGCGGCTGCTGGCGCAGGCCAAGGCTGCGGATGTTCCGTCACGGGTTCCGCCGCGCCGGCAAGGGTGGTTGAGGCGTTTGCTCAAGCCGTAGCCTCCGCCGGCCCTCTTCCCAGGTTCGCCTTCTGTTCGACCCGGGACGCCCGGAGAGCGCAGGGGTTGGAAGGTCGGGACGCCTTCCGTTCCGACGTCTCCTGGCCGCCGCGGCGCGCAGCGTAGGCCAAGGGAAGACCGCAGCCGCGCGAAGCCACGCGCAGGCCCGGACGGGCCGAGCATGGCGAGCACGGCGAGGACCGGACCTTGGGTGGAGCGAGCACCGTGGCAGCTCCGTCCAGGGGACAGGGGCGGGGGCCTTAACCCCGCCTTGCCTTCAAGCGCACCCCGACGCCGCCGCCGTTCTCTGGGATGAACTCAACGCCGGCCGCCTCCAAGGCGGCCCGGATGGCTTCGAGGGTGCGGGGGTAAAGAGCCTCACCGCGTTCCAACCTGCTGATCGTGGCCGGCGCCACGCGGGCCATCGCTGCCAACTCGCGCACGCCGAGCTGCAACGCGGCGCGGGCCATGCGGCATTGGGCGGCGTCCAAACTATCACCCTGTGATAAGGTTATTGACTTGTCTAACCAAGCTGAAACACTGGCTCCGCTTTGTCACTCCATGACAAGCGGCCGGACGGGGAGGTGCGAACTCCCGCGCCCGGCCTGACCCGAAGCAAGGGAACGTAGAACATGCTCCAGGCTACATACACGCCTAGCACGCCCGCACCCGGCCACAACCCGGATGCCGAGCTGATCCACTTGGTCGAGCAGGCCAAGACGACATGGCAGGTCCTGTCCGAAGCCATACCCGACGTGGTGGACATCCCGCCGGAGGCCGATGCCGAACTGCGGCGGCTGGTGAGGTTGGCATATGCCTATGCCGAGCGGGCCATCGTGCTGCCGGCGCTGACGCCGGCCGGGCGGCGCGCGAAGGCCGAGCTGGTGCGGCTGCTGCACGGGTTGGACCTGGCCCTCGCCGCCGAGTGCATTGAGCAGCGCGCCTTGGCGTCGCTGTGCGACGACCTGGCCACGGATCGCGACTGACGGGCGGACTGGAAGCACTCGACAAGCACCGGGGCAGTTGCGGGGTGGGAGCGAATCGGGACCACCCACAAAGACTGTCCCGGAAGCAATAACCGGTTTTCCCGGCGGACGGCCAGGCTGAGGCGGATACTCACCAGAAACGTTGTGGGAGGACAGCATGACGGACGAGATCGAAGGCACGAGGGAGCGGCGGCGGAAGCGCTTGCTGGACGCATCCGAGGCGACGACGCGCGATCCGGAGGTGGTCGCCTTCCAGCACTCGGTCCTCGCCCAGACGGGCCTGCCCTACCGCAACCCGGGTGACGACGTGCGGGTGTGGGAGCGGAACAACGGACAGGCCTCGCTCCAGGTTGCGGCCGGCTCTGCGATGCATCCCGAGCTGTGCCGGCTGGTGCCGTTGGGCCTGCCCTATGGTCCGAAGCCGCGGCTAATCCTGGCGCACCTGAACAGCGAGGCGCTACGGCACCAGTCGCCCGTGGTCGAAGTCGAGAACAGCCTGACTGCCTTCGTGAAGCGGCTGCGCCTCAGCACCGACGGTCGGACCATCGGCACCATCAAGGATCAGCTCGCCCGCTTGGCAGCATCCTCAGTCACCCTGGGGGTGATCGAGGGCGGCCGGGCAATCACCGTCAGCTCCCGGGTTGTGACGGCCTTCGATCTTTGGCTTCCCAAGGAGGACGGGCAGCGCGTCCTTTGGCCGTCCACCGTTCAACTTTCGCGTGAGTATTTCGACAGCCTGACCAAGCATGCTGTCCCGCTGCACGACCGGGCGCTGTCGGCGCTGTCTGGGTCTGCGATGGCGCTGGACGTGTATGCCTGGCTGGCCCAGCGGCTGCACCGGATCGAGTGGGGCAGGCGCGTGTTCATGCCTTGGTCCGCGCTCAAGAACCAGTTCGGCTGGCACTACGACCGCATGGACAATTTCAAACCTGTGTTCCGGCAAGTGCTGCGCCTCGTGCACAGCCAATACCGGGCGGCCGACATCAAACTGGACGGACAGGGAATGACCCTGCGGCGCAGCCCACCGCCGGTGAAGGGGCGCACCGGCATCGTTGTGGAGGTGCCCTGACGACCACGGCCACTTCGGGACGAAAGCCTTGTGGATAAACAAGTTATCCACGAGCACTTTGCAGGGAAAAGCACGAGCACTTTGCAGGGAAAAGCACGAGCACTTTGCAGGACAACCCGGTAGTTAGTACCGTTAGCTTTCCCGGTAGTTGGTCGCGGCAGTGCGTGGATAACCGGGATAACCGGGATAACCGGGCAAACGCAGCTCGTGCCGCGGTGCTCGCTGCGGGCAAGGGGTGGGTCCTCGCCATCCTCGCCATGCTCGCGCCCAAGCGGGCGCTGCGCGTGGCTGCGGGTGGCTCCGGTCCCGGCGCCAAGCGGCGCCGCCCTTGCCCTCCGCTGCGCGCCGCAGCCGCCAGAAGGGGCCATGGCGACGATTCGGGCTAAATCCTCATACAGCGTCGCACCAGGAAAGACTCTGCCCAGGGAGCATCCGCGTGTTGAATGCCTAAACGGCCCACCAGCAGCATCTGCGCGGATTTTTACGGTAGCGACGGGGCCAAGGTGCC
>CAXSGE010000187.1:0-4502 GCA_964236715.1 uncultured Acetobacteraceae bacterium
CGATTGCCTCAATTCGAAGGGCGACGACGATAACTTTCCCTATAACCCCTGCTTTAGGGAAAGTAACTTGGTGCGACAGCAGGTGCCGCCTGCCTTTCAGGCCGATAACAGAGCGTGTGCCAAACATCGTTTTAGGGAAAGTTGCTCGCCACCAACCCGTTCCCGAAGACTCCCAGCGTCGAGGCCTCACGCCCTCGACGGAATTTTCTGGGGTTCGGGCTTACACCCCCGAGATGGATACGGTGCCGATGGGCTCAGTCACATCCGTCGCCCGAGCAGCTTGCTGCCGTGCTCGCGCAAGGCGCCGTCTGGACTGACGTGGCGGTAGAGGGTCTGCCGGCTGATGCCGAGCTCGCGGCAGAGCGGCGCGATCTTGATCTCCGGCTTGCCCATGGCGGCCTGGGCCAGGCGCAGCTTGGCCGCCGTCATTTTGAACGGAGCACCACCATTGCGGCCGCGGGCGCGGGCAGCGGCAATGCCGGCCTTCGTGCGCTCGACGATCAGGGCGCGCTCGAACTCCGCCAGCGCTGCGAAGATGCCGAATACCAGCTTGCCGGACGCTGTCGTCGTGTCGATCGCGGCGCCTTCGCCGGCGAGCACCTTCAGGCCGATACCGCGCCCGGTCAGGTCATGCGTCAGGTTGACCAGGTGGCGCAGGTCGCGACCAAGCCGGTCGAGTTTCCAGACCACGAGAGCATCGCCCTTGCGCAGCGCCTTGCTGCAGGCGGCAAGGCCTGGCCGGTCATCCCGCCGGCCCGATGCGAGGTCCTCATAGAGGTGCTCGGCGATGACGCCGGCGGCGAGCAGGGCGTCGCGCTGCAGGTCAAGCACCTGGGAGCCGTCCGCCTTGGAGACGCGCATATAGCCGATCAGCACGGGGGTTCTCTGCTCCATAGACGGCCGGTTGCGTGACAACCACGCCATGGCCCGGATCATAGCCCAGGAACGCTCCATAGCCAGTCTCATAATCAGTGTTTAGCAATACTGTGTGCTGGATGATCGTGGAGCAGCCAAGCCTGCCTGGAATGAACACAGCCAGATCCCAAACGGAACCGTTGACCAACGACCGCATCTATGTCGAACAGTCGCCACATGAGCGATCTGATCCACCCTGCCCGGCAAATGCCGTTCGATGAGTTGATGGCCGGCCTGGAGCGTGCTCGTGGCCTCGGCTTTGTTCATCGCCGGATTGATCCAACAGCCGGGTTGCATCTCTTCATCTACACGCCTCGCTGTGTCTATGACGACGGCTGGGATGAGTTCGCGGTCATGGCCCGTGGCCTGATTGTGGACCAGGCTGCTTGCCGGGTTGTTGCGACGCCGTTCCCCAAGTTTTTCAATGTGGGCGAGCGGCATGGCGAAGTTTCCGACCTGCCGTTCGAGGCATACGAGAAGCTGGACGGCAGCCTTATCATTGCCTTCCACCATGACGGCCGCTGGCGAACTGCGACGAAAGGGTCGTTCGACTCCGAACAGGCCGGGTGGGCGCAAGCCCGGCTTGACGCTGCTGATTTGTCGGCCTTGGTGCCGGGCACAACCTATCTGTTTGAGGCGGTCTATCCGGAGAACCGGATTGTCGTCCGCTACCTAGACGCTGCTTTGGTCATGCTGGCCGCGTATGACGCGAATGGTCATGAGTTGACCTATGATGAAGTGCTCGTCACCTGCGAGGCGCTCGGATGGCGGGCAGCCCGGCGTCACGTGTTCGCCAGCATCGCCGACATGGTCAGCCATGCCGCCGCACTGCCACGAGACGATGAGGGCTTCGTCATCCGGTTCAGCAACGGCGTGCGCCTGAAGCTCAAGGGTGCAGAGTATCGCCGCATCCATGCGCTGATCTCACGATGCACACCTTTGGCGATGTGGGAGGCGATGAACGCGGGCGACGATATGGAGGCGATCCGGCGCGACCTGCCAGAGGAGTTCTGGGCTGACTTCGACGACATCGTCAGGTTGATTGCGGCGCAGGTTGCGGCCATCGAGGCCAGGGTAACGGAGGTAGCAGCCTCCGTCGCGCATCTGTCCGACAAGGAGTTGGGCTTGTCCCTCAACTCGCTGCCCAAGGATGCCCGGCCCTATTTATTCGGCTTCCGCAAGCTGGGCACAATCGTTGGCAAATCGCGTGACTCGCTTATGCGATCCCTACGCCCAACCGGGAATGTGCTCGAAGGCTATGTGCCATCCTATGCCATGGGACGTGTCCTAGACGATGCGGTATCGTAAGGCCGAAGCGATCAATTACCGCTCAAGAAGACCGATCAGATAGCGTTGGAGATGACACCGCGCCCCCGTGCCGTCCCAAAAACCCTGGCCCGTTGCCGGCGCCTCGCCGGCCCGCCGCACGTGGCGCTGGACGGCCAGGCGCCATCCATGAAACAAAGGTCGTGGGATCGCTCGATCCAGCCGCAGAAAAGGCCGCCATGACCGTCATCAGCATCCATATCACCGTCGCCCCCGACGGCGCCATCTCCACCGCCACCCCCCTGCCCGCGGGAGAGTACAAGGCCGAAGTGACCCTCCACGACGCTCCGCTGCGGCGCCCCGGAAAGCCGTTCACCATGGAGGAGTTCCCGGTCCACGACGGACCCTGGGACGACAGCATCTCCCTTCGTCGCGAGGACATATACGGCGACGATGGCCGCTGATCCGGCGTTCGTCGACACCAACGTCCTCGTCTACGCCAGCCAGACGCAGTCCGCGTTCCACGACAGAGCCACGACGGTTTTGGACCGGGCGCGACAGGAACAGAAAGAGCTCTGGATCAGCCGCCAGATCCTGCGTGAGTATCTCGCGACGGTCACGCGGGCCCAGCGTGACACGCCGCCGCTGCCCATGGCCGATGCTCTGGCAGACGTGGGCCGGCTCGGCCATGTCCTCAACATTGCCGAGGACGGGCCGGAGGTGTTCAGCGAACTCTGCTTCCTGCTCGGTCGCATCCCGGTCGCCGGCAAGCAGGTGCATGACGCCAACATCGCCGCCACCATGCTTGCCTACGGCATCCCACGGCTGCTCACCTTCAACGAGGCCGACTTCCGCCGCTTCGGCAGCCTGATCGAGGTCGTCGTCCCATGATGTCGCTGCACGACCAGGCAGGCGGGCGCAAGTACCTCACCCGTGAGGAGCACGCGCGCTTCCTGCTCGCCGCCGACCAGGCGCCGCGCGACGTGCGCGCCTTCTGCCACACGCTGGGCTGGTCGGGCTGCCGGATCAGCGAGGCGCTGGCGCTGACGGCCGAGCGAGTCGACGTCGCTGCGGGCACGATCACCTTCGAGACCCTGAAGAAGCGGCGGACGGGCGTGTTCGGCGCCGTGCCGATCCCGCCCGAGCTCGCCACCATGCTCGACCTGGTGTTCGGGCTGCGCGGCCTGCGCGGGCCGGCCGCCAAGGCTCCGCTCTGGAGCTGGTCGCGCGCCACCGCCTGGCGCCGGATCAAGGAGGTGCTGGCTGTTGCTGGGGTCGAGGGCGCCCAGGCCAGCCCGAAGGGGCTGCGCCACGCCATGGGGGTTGCCGCCGTCGGCCAGGGCATCCCGCTCAACCTCGTGCAGCGCTGGATGGGCCACGCCCAGCTCACCACCACGGCGATCTACGCCGAGGCAGTCGGCGACGAGGAGCGCTCCATCGCCGCACGCATGTGGCGGTAAGGGCATGGCCTGGAGGAAAGCAGAAGCTTGGCAGGGAAAGCAGAAGCTTGGTAGGGATAGCCGACGACAGGCCCTGCCGCGGGCTGGCCGGCAGATACGGATGTGATGGCTAGGTGGAACTGTATTACATGTAGCTCTCCATAAGGGCTGTTATCCTGTTTTAAGGAGATGCAAATGGACAACACGGTCGATGTGACGATCCCTGTCGAGCCCGAGGCAGCTCTGGCACTCGCTGACGTTCGTAACCGTGAGGCGGTTGGCCGGCTGGTCAGTCGTGTGCTCCGCCCGCGCTCCGGTCCGAGCCCCCTTGCCCAAGCCATCGCCGATGCCAAACAGGAAGCCCGCGCGAATGGCCTGACAGACGCGGATCTTGATGCGGAACTGGCCGTCTACAATGCTGAGCGCCGCGCCCCTCGCGCTGTAGATTGATCATCTTTGACGCTTCGGCTCTGGTAGGCGCGGCGCTCAAGGTCGATAGCGTGCCAGAGCGGGCGCTGCTCCATGCCGAAGAAGCGGATGTGTTCGCACTTTCTAATACGGTTGACGCTGAAATCGCCGAAGTGTTGAGCCGTCCAAAGTTTGCGCGCGCCATCTCAGGTGAACGGCGTAAGCGCATCTTAGATATCTTGCGAGGCGCCGCTGTTTGGTTCGAGCCTACCATACGGGTGGCTGACTGCCGTGATCAGAAAGACGATAAATACCTAGAACTTGCCTTTGCATCCGGTGCAGAGGTCATCGTCAGCAGTGATGACGACCTTATTGTGCTTCACCCTTGGCGAGGTGTCGAAATCCTACGTGGGGTTCTAGGCGGTACAGACCGGCTACGTTGGTGACACTTTGGACCGGGCACGTTGGTAACAC
>CAXSGE010000188.1:0-4449 GCA_964236715.1 uncultured Acetobacteraceae bacterium
AAAGAAAGGGAAGAGCCTCCTACCATCATTCACACCATCAAAGTGCACCAACGCCCACCGGGTGACAACAGCCGCAGTGTGATCACCTCCCACGGTTTTGAATGCTCTCTCCTTCACCCTGGACGAGACCGGCCCGCATCTGTCGGCACCGGACACGTCCGCGCCGCAACCACCCCTAGCGCAGGCGGTCCCCCACCCACTGCCGCCCCCGTCAAAGCGCTCCGGCGCGGAGCGCTGTGGCCACAGCCCTAAGGGCTGCACCGCCGGGCCATGGAGCGGGTCAGCGCCGCCTTTAAGCTTTCGCGACGGGCAGCAGCCCGGCAAGCGCGTTGGACGCGTTCCCGCCAATCAAGCTGATGATGGACGCGGCCGATGGCGTGGACGCATCGGGGAGCGTTCCCGCAGGTCCGGCAGACCCGCCGGCTTGGCCCGCGGACAAGCCAAAGTTGGCGAACGCCTGGTAGAGATCCTGCGAGAGCGTTTGCAGCAGGGCTGCCAGGTCGAGAGCATGCGACGATGCCGGCATGAACAGCAGCCCGTGCGCGGCGTTCAGCCCGGTGATGATCGGCGTGACCGTGCCGGTGGTCGGGTCGATCTGGTCCACGGCGGTGCCGACAGAGGCATACAGGTCGTTCGTGTTCAAGTCCGTGACCTTGGCTGCCACGATGTCGTTGTCGTTCTGGTTTGAGATAAAGAACGTGCCGGAGGTCGTGGTCGGCATGATCACGTCGTCAGGCGAGCTGGATCCAGCCGGCAAAGTGACGAAGCTTGCGGTCTGCTCCGTTGTGCCGGGGTTGGTTACGATGGTAAATGCCTTGTCACCCTCGCCTGTGAGGATCAGCGAGCCGTCGGGCAGCGACTTGAGCGAGTCTGGGTCCGTGACAGGAAGCGGCTGATTGAGCTCGCCCGTGACCAGGTTCGTGCCGGTGTCGCCAAGGCGAAGGACGTCGGTGGTCTGCAACAAGCCGAACGGCGCGGTGCCGTTGGTGAGCTGTTGGATCACGGCGTCGCCGGGGTTGACGGGGTTGGTATAGCTCAGGAACACCTTTGGGCCGATGAAGGCGACGTCGTCGTAGCCGCGCGACGAGTCTGCCCCGTAGGTATATGGCGGCGATGCGTAGCTCAGCGGTGCGCTGACCTGCTTGGTTGATGGATCGATCAGGGTCAGGGTGGAGTTGCCGTCCTGGTTCTGCAGCGCCCAAACATCGCCCGTGGCGGGATCGACCTTCAGGCCGTCGGCAAGGCCGGGCAGGGTGTAGGTGTTCTGCGCGGTGCCGAGCAGGTCATACTGCACGATGGTGCTGCTGCCACCCGAGCCGTTGCTCTTGGCGCTATCTCCATACTCGACCCAAATCGAGTTTTTTCCTGTCGTAATAGAGTCAGGAGACTTGGCACCATTCGGCGCGGTTGCGAAGATGTTTGTGCTTTGGAGGGTAGGCATTATGGCCCCTTGTTCTATTTTAATGTGGCGTGGCAGAGGAGCAGTAACACCACCTGGGCTGGAACAAGTGTTAAACTACTTTGACATCCCTGTTGCATTGTTGGATCATCATAGTACCGCCTAGGATGGCACCGATTGAGAGACAGCGTTCGTTCTTACGTCCCGTAAGGTTTGGTGACTATCAAGGCCGCAAACTGCCCCCGTTGAATGCGGGCCTGTGCCCTATGCCGGCAACGTGTAGCGGCGCTCAATTGCCTCACGTACCTGTTTGCGCCCTTCGTCAGCCGCTGACGTGCCCTGCTCGACCGCGCGCAGTTCCGCGGTCAGGTCGTGGTCCTTGATGCTGGTCTCGATCCATCGGGAGAAGTCCCCGCGCTCGCGGTGCCAGTCCCAGGTTGCGTCATCCACGCCGTCAGCCATCTCCAGGAACATGAAGAGGTTCGTGGCGCGCAGCCGAAGCTTGCCCTCGGGCCCGCGAAAGAAGAATGCCTTGTCGTCGCCCAGCTTGCCCTCGGCATACTTGCGCACGTGCCGGCGGCGCTCCGTCGTGCCCGGCAGCACCTTGAAGCGGCGGGGCTGCGGATCGGATACCGACAAGGTGAGGACCTCCCCGCGTTCGACCCCGTCCACCCCATCCGGCTCCGCCAAGCCGTGCGCCCGGGCAAAGACGGCCAGTGCCGCCCGCGCCTCCGCGCCCACCGCCAGCACGCGATCGATGCAGTCGAGCGTGCGCGGCGACAGCGCCTCCGGCCGGACGGTGACGAACAGGAAACCCTTGAGCCCGCCCGGGAGCGCGGTCGCGCCCGGGTCCCACGTGGCGGGAAGCATGTGGTGCGCCTCGTCCACGACGACAAAGTGCGGCCGTCCCGTGCGTTCGCGCAAGGCGAGCAGCTCGGGCAACAGCCCGGCGAGATAGCCGGGCCGGTCCTCCAGCTTTACGCCGAGCAGGTTCACCGCCACTGAGGTGGCCGTCTTGCGGAGGATCTCCAGCACCTCTTCCGGCCGCGGCGGGGCCGTGGCGCTGCCGATGGCGACCGCGTCGCCTAGGCCCTCGTAGTCGCCCTCGGGATCCATGACCACGAACTGGAAGTCGCGCTCGGCTAGGCGCTCCAGCAGCCCCGTCGTCAGCGTGCTCTTGCCCCCGCCCGAGGTGCCGGTCAGCAACAGGCTTTGCCGCACCGGCACGAGATCAAGCCCAGGCCCGTCCTCGCCGTCCAACGCCCCGGCGAGCGGGACCGCCTGCCGCGGGTTGCCGTTGTCCACGTCGGCAAGGTCGTTGTCGAGCCAGCGGCCGACAAGTTCAGCGACACCCTCGCCGCGCTCGCCCTCGGTGACCAGGGCAGCAGCTTCCTTGAGCCGAGGCAGGGCGTTGGCGACGGCGACCGGCATGCCGCACAGGTTCAGGAACGCGAAGTCGTTCTCGGCGTCTCCCACCGCCACCACGTTGCGGGGCGAAATCTCCAGCTCCTCCAAGGCCGCGCGCAGGCCGCTTTCCTTGTTGACGCCGGCGGGCAGCACCATGACAGCGCCCTTGTTGAAGATGATCTGCAGCTCAAGCCCCATCTCGCGGATGGTGGCCAGCACCTGGGCCTCGTTCGGCTCCCAGCTCGCGACGATGACCCGGCCCACCGAGAGCGGCGACACCCCGGCGTCCCGCAGCCGCTCCGCGAACTCCGGCGGCGGGGGCGGCGCCAGCATGCGCTCCTCCTTCGTGGCAGGCCGGTAGAGCACGGCGCCGTTCTCGGCCACGACCATGTCGAACAGGTCCACGCGCGGCAGGACACGGAGCAGGTCGTCCAGCTCGCGCCCTGTCACCAAAATCAGCCGTCGGCTTGCGCCGCGCAGGCGGTCGAGCGCGGCCAGCGTCGGCTCGTCCACTTCGCCGTGGTGGGCGATGGTTCCGTCGTAGTCGGTGGCGAGGGCGACATAATGCATGACGTCAATTAGCAGCCGCCGATGCCTGCCGCCCGCGACAGTTCTATGGCAATGAACGGCACATCGATCAAACGTTCATGTTGAGAGACGAGCATACCTGCGACGGGCATGGCAGGCAGGCGAAGATGGCACACTCGTCCGTGTGGACGAGGAGACTGAGGCTATTGCGGCTGTGACGGTCGGCTTGATCGTAATCTGCCGCCCGTTGACCAGCATGTGCAGATACACCTGCTTCCCACGCCGGGCGAGGCCAAGTGTGGGCGGGTAATGAGACCTGTGCGCGGGTGGCTGATTTGGCGCGGCAGACCTGTGTTCTGACCTGTTTGAGAGTAGATCGGGCGTCATCCAATCGCACAGTGGCCTGATCCGTTCTGTGTCGGGGTATTTTGCTTGGTAGCGGACAGACTCCGGGCGTCATTCACACCGGCACGGCCGCGAACAGCCGCCAGCTCCGGCGCAGGTTGTAGGCCACTGCCGTAAGCCGGACTTGCAAGCCCGCCTTGGCCAACCCGAGCCAGCGCATCCGGCGCAGGCCGTAGGAGCGCTTGGCTGTGCCGAACACCTTCTCGATCCGGGCCCGAACATGAAGCACCCCGGCGTTGTGCGCCCGCAGCCGCGCGAGCGCCCCCGCTCCGCCCCAGGTGCCCGTGTGCACGACGCGCAGCGTGCCGCCCCGGGCATGGATCGCCGCTGCCGGCTTGCTGCCCGAATAGGCGGTGTCGCCGTAGGTGTCACCAGGCGCGTCGGGCAGGATGGCATCCAGCTCGGCCGCGTCGTGGACGTTGGCGGTGGTGACCTCGACGCCGCGGATCAGCACAGCGTCCTGGTCGGTGGCGACGTGTGCCTTGTAGCCGCGCACCGGCTCGGTATCATGTAGCAACCGCCACCACGGCCTTGTTCCGAGGGGTGGGGTCGTCTGGTTACTATCCTGAACCTTGATCCAGGATGGAGAGTTTCGATGGCCGAGCCGCACGTCATAGACGCTTTGCGCGGGAAGCGATCCGAGCTGAGCGGGATGGTGAGCCATCTGGAGCAGCAGATCGTCCAGCATCGTGCCAGTCTCGTGCATCTCG
>CAXSGE010000189.1:0-4426 GCA_964236715.1 uncultured Acetobacteraceae bacterium
ACCGTGTCCGCAGCTCAGCTTGCGGAATGAACCTCAGAACGCTGAATAGGATGGGCTAGGCCCGTGCTGTCCACCAGTATGTGCATGGGATCGTTGTTCCTGCGCGCTTGTGGCCGTGGCACCTCCAGCGTTTCGGGCCGGCGGCATAGGGTCGAGTGGTCCGGCACCGCTAGATCGAGCCCGAGCAGACCTATTACGGAGCCGATCAGGCCTTCAGTTCGGCACAGGGCCAGGCGGAACACAGCCCTGAGCGTGAGTGCAGTCAGGATTGCCAGAGGCAAATACCAGGGTTGGCCGCCCGGGATCGTACGCGGTTCCGCTCGCCAGCCCTTATAGCCTCGTCCGTGAACCAGACGGTCAGGCTGCCACGCTGGCGCAAGCTGGCGTCATACTCGCGCCAGTTCATGACCTTGTGCTTCTTGCTTGGGAATGTAGTGACGGCAGTGCTGGTTCAGTTTGAACGGCAAGGTAAGCTTTCGAGGTCAGGCCAGGGTGAAGTGTTCTAAGCCGAGCCTGTTCCAGGCGCCACCGGGCGGGTCTATGTATTAAGGCCATCATTACGACTCTCCGGCGCTCGTCGATTCTGAGCTGGACAGCCTGTCACAAGGACGAATAATCATGCCTCGTGCGTGAGAGGTTAGGATTGTAATAAGGGTCGTTGCTGATCGTATCGCGCCAACGGCTCATGAACAGTTGGACCTCGGCCGAGTTCTGCATCGTCCTGACCAAAGTTTTTCCCTCGAAATGGTACAGCTGCGAATAAGGCGTGTAGACGATGCGATAGCCCTGCTGGTGCATACGAAGACAAAGATCGATGTCGTTGTAGTCCGTGGCCAAACGTGTGTCCCAGCCCCCGACCTCGTTCAGTACGCTGCGACGGGTCGCAAGGCATGCCCCAGTAACCGCACTGTAATTGCGGATCACGTGAGTGTAGCCGTTGTAGCCGACGAAATCCCCCGAGAAGCCGTGATAGACGTGGGCAGACCCGCCATTGACGCCCAGCACCGTCCCGACGTGCTGGATGGTGCCGTCGGCATGGAGTAGCTTGCCACCGCAACAGCCAATCTCGGGATTTTGTGAGAATTCGAGCAAGGCGGTCAGCCACTCGTCGTTGATAACTTCCATGTCGTCATTCATGATAACGAGATGCTCGGTCGCGACTTGGCGGATTGCGAAGTTTGCCTTCTTGGCATAGTTGAAGTGCTCGGTCGAGCCACGATAGTTGCAAAGTTCGACGCCCACGTTGCGGAACCAGGCCTTCTGCCTGACGCTCGTGTTGGAATTATCCACGACCATGATCCGGTAGTTTGCATAGCTGGTCCGCGCGAGAATCGATTGGATCAGGTTCACCACCATGACGAATGGCTTGCGCCCGAGAGTCTCGAGACGGCTGTTGTTGGTGGTGATCAGCAGGGTAACGGGCGGATTGCCTCGGATCGCATGCCGCACGCGGTAATGTCCGAGCAACGGTGCTGCCTCGGCCCAGGACTCGCCTTCGCCATATTTTGCTGCCAGATGGTCGTTCAAGGCTGCTGCCGCGGCATTGAGGGCGACCGGCTTGGCAACCACTTCGGCAGCGGCCGAGCCGGGTATCATACGCCAGTGATAAAGGATTTTCGGAATGTGATGGATCGCCTGCGTGACCCGGCTAATGCGCAACATGAGATCCCAGTCTTGGGCCCCGGTATAGGCCGCGCGAAAGCCGCCCAGCTTGTGGAAAAGGGTACTGCGGACAGTGAGCGGATGCAGTGTGTACATCACGCTTTCGAGGTGCTCTGGCGACCATGCAGGCTTGTGGTAGGTGTTGCAGCGCGCTCCTTGGCTATTCAGCTTGTCTTCATCGGCATAGAGCGCGTCGATGTTGGGATGCTGCACGATCGCTGCAGCGATTTCGGAAAGCGCGTCGGGCGTCAACTCGTCATCGTTGTCGAGCATGACCAACCAGTTCCCCGTGGCCATGGTGGCGGCCGAGTTGGAAGCGCCTGATATGCCCTCGTTTTGGACTAGCCGGCGGATGCGGATGCGTGGGTCGGTGCCACGATAGCGGTCAAGCACTTCGACAGTTGCCGCGTTGGTGCTGGCATCGTCGCACAGGCACAGCTCCCAGTGCGGGTAGACTTGAACACGGACTGACTCGATGCAGGCGGTGAGGTATTCGGGTGCTACATTGTAGACCGGCACTATGACGCTGAGGGTCGGACGCAGGGCGCAATGGGCCGGATCGACGACGGGTGCCACCACCTCGTCAGGCAGAGCTGCAATGGCACTGGAGCGGCCGAAATGTTGTGCAAAGGGTGGCAATTCTTGGTCTAGTCCCAACGCTTTGAAGCGAGCCGCGATGCGCGCGCCGATGATCTCGGCCGACAGGTGGGTGCGGATGGTGGTAGCTCCGGCCTTACCGATCGCGCGCGCCTCGTCTGGGTTTTCGAAGACGCGGCGCATCCGAGCAACTAGCACTTCGCGATCCGGGTCTGCCCACAGATAGCCTGGCAGGTAGGGACCCGACGCACAAGTCAACGGCTGCAGCGTGTAAGCGACCAGATAGCTATTAGTTGCATTGGTGAAATCCATGTTCCCGGAATAAGCAGTTACAATGACCGGCTTTCCGGTAAGCATGAACTCGGCCAGGTTCAGCCCGAATCCTTCTGAGCGATGCGCTGAAATGAGGCAGTCGGCACAGCCCTGTAGACCCTGGAGCTCGGCATCACCTAACAAATCAGCACGGATGATGACGTTGCTGACCTTACGGACGCGACGGAGCAGGTGCTGCACCGCACTCACGTCGTGGTGGGCCGAGTGAAACTTGACAACGAGGTAGACATTGGGGCAGTCAACGAACGCCGAAATGAATGCATCAATCACGGCCTCGGGGTTCTTACGTTGTAGTGAGCTGCTGACATCGAAAATGGTGATGAACAAGAAGCCGTTTGGCAAGCCGAAATACGCCCGGTCATAGTATGCTGCCTCGGACGTGACCGCGGTTGACGGGGGCATAACGACGTAGTTCATGGTCTGTACGGGGATTGGCGAGGTGGCTTGCACCGCTTCGGTGTTGTAGGCGCTCGGCGTCCAGACCTCATCGACCTGTGCGAATGTGGTGAACCAGTCTGGTCGCAGGACGTTGAGTTCCCACGCCCAGACGGCGATTGTATAGGCGTGGTCGAACCAGCCGAGTCGGAATTTGCTCAACAGCAGGCCCAGTAAATCGGCGTTTACGTGGATGACGTTAATCCGGTAAGGCGGCATCCGGTTGTAGTCGCGTAGGGTGACCCGCAGATGTGGAGAGAGATCGATGTTAACGGGATGGACGGGAATGTTTGCCGCTCGCAGTGCACGCATGTAGCCGCGTGACGCAGCCCCGAGGCCACTGCGCGCTGAAAAGGGTGCGAACAGGTTCACCCCAAACGGTCGCTTGAGCACCTCGGTTGCATCGGTCGAGCGCTTGTGCAGCAAGGGTTCGCGCGAGGATACCCGCCCTTCAAACCGGCCGTGGTTGATCCAATGCTCGATCGCCAGGTCAAGTCGGTCTCCGACTGCCATACGGACATCGGCATGGAGCGCCAGATAGACCTCGGGGTCGAAACGCGCCATCTCCTGCGCGGTCGGCGGTGCTGATTGGTAGTCGGGCGGTGTGTGATAAAAGCTGTCGTTGTTAATTGAGGGGCGCTGTCCCTGACGCTCCTCATTTGCACCGAAATTTGCCCAGTGCCAAGCACCTGATAGGATGCTGCCCTTAGTCACTGCATCATCAACATCGGGATTAAGCGCCAGGTAAAGCTGTTCATCAAAGTCGGGCGGCAGCTCAGCAATCGATGGGATCGAGCCGGCGATGATCGGAGTAGAAAAATCGTTCCCGCGCCCGTTATGGGTCTGATGTTGTTGGGACTTACGAGACTGCACCGTCATGCTTGCCGTTCTTACTCCGAGCCATGCACACCCATTTACCAGACCAAAAGCACGGCCACTGTACTATACAGCACATATCTTACATTCTGCAACCGTGAATTTAAGTGTCTATTCAAGAACATCTTGAACGTTTGTAGCTAGCTATAGTTTGATCGGCCGCGATCTGACCTGACCGAGGCTTTGCGATGTGGACTGTTGAGAACCGCGCCCGTTACGATCGCAACAAGTTGCGCTACCCGAGCGACCTGACCAATGCCGAGTGGGCGCTGGTTGAGCCTTTGATCCCGCCGGCCAAGCGCGGCGGCAACAAGCGGACGGTTGACCTGCGCGAGGTGGTCAACGGCCTAATGTATATCCTGAGCACGGGCTGCCAGTGGGCGGCGCTGCCCAAGGATCTGGCCCCGCGCAGCACCGTGCATGAGTATCTCTGCCGCTAGGAACGGGGCGGCACTTTGGAGCGTGTCCACCGGGACTGTCGCAAGATTGGGGGTCACGCCGCGATAGCTGTTGGCGGATGCGG
>CAXSGE010000190.1:0-4412 GCA_964236715.1 uncultured Acetobacteraceae bacterium
AAAAAGCAGGACAATGCAGCAGCAGGCGGAAAGTTCAGACGCTAACAGGCCCTAGTGGCGAAAACATCCGGCATGCTTGGAGATGGCAAGCTTCTTTGCGTGTATTTCACGCATAGTCATCCCCTGCGTTAGACCCCTCATTCGCTGCGTGCAATACGCCACATCGAACCACAACATTGAACGCAATGCGGTTTGCACGCCATGATTGCACGCAGCAAACCAGCAGTTCGCGTCACATATGGAACGGAATTTGCTCTTTCAGCATGAAACTGTAGGAAATTCGTCCGTGTTCTCGTTTCTTACTGTGCGGAATTACGTGAGCGGGCCTTCCGGCCCTGACCTGGTCGCACCGCATCGCACGCGGCTGGAAGCGGGTGCGCAACGCCCTGACCGGCAGGCTGGAGCGGACCCAACAGGTCGTCAGGCGCTCCAACGCCTACGTGTTCATCGTGCCGCCGGCTCCGGCAACGGATGCCTCTGCCCAGGGTGCGAAGCGGGCTTGCCGGTCCGAAAACCCTAAGTCGGGAAACAGGCCCGGACTTCTATTCCTTTTTACAATAGAAATTCGGCACTTGACCGGCCTGTCATGGACATGAGCGACGGCCTAAAGGCAGCACTGGACAGGCTTGGGAGCCGCATCCAGGCCACAAGCGCGCCAGGGTAGGACCGCAAGGACAAAAATAGTCTCGGAAGGAGCAGCAAAGCAGAAAACCCCATCCCGCATCGGCGGAATTCCCGCCCAGCAACAGGCGATATCTCGGATTATGGAACGAAGTGGCTCCATGAGAAGCCTTACCTTTGTCGAATGCGCGGGAGAGCTGAGCCTAGGACGGGCCAGCGCGACATGGACCGATCTCGGCTGGCTGAGGAGGGAAAGGTAACACCGGCACGCCGACGCTGTGAAACGGGCGCAAGGTGGCAGGACAGGAACGCAAGCCAGGGTCTCACCGCAAATAAGGCAAGCCCTGCATAAGGCTGGTAAGGAGTTTTCGGCCGGCATTTCTGCTTCTGTACGAGGGGTCACCTCATGGTTCACTCAAAACTGCACGCTAGGACAGCGTGCATAGACGGCTTACCTTTCGGCCAGGTTCTGAAAGAGGGTTTTGCAATAGAAACCCTTGGATTGGCGTCCAAGTCTCGCATCATTCGAATACCTCCATTTGTGCATACGCCTGATATCTTTGAGTTTTTGGGCTTAGCGTGCAATTTCGAGCAAACCGTGAGGTGACCCCAACCAGGGCCTCGGCAGCCATTTCGCGGACGATGCGGGCGGTCATGGCCTCGCCTGGGATGGCGATGCGCTGGTGCGCGGCGCAGGCACGGGCCAGTTCGGCCAGGCGCTCGGGATCGCGCAGGTTGGGCGTGCGGCAGCGGAACCTGCGACAGCCCTGCGCCGTGCGCTCGGACCGCTCGGTCACCGCAGCCGACCCGCACTCGATGCACTGCATCCCCGTTCGCCCTGCCCATGAGGGACGGCGCTATAGCCAAACCAACCCCACCCGAACAGAGGCGTTGGCGCGAGTCCTGACGGAACCTGTGTGCGGCGACAATCAGGATGGTCGGTTGTTTCGGTTTGGCAGTGCGGCCAACGTCAGTTCGACATAATGACCCGGTCGCGACCGTTTCTCTTCGCTGCATAAAGCGCTTCGTCTGCCCGGTGCACGAGGTTTTCCGGCCCGCCGCCTCGGTCAAGTGCCACGCCGATGCTGACCGTCA
The DNA here is from genome assembly GCA_964236715.1 of uncultured Acetobacteraceae bacterium. Classification (GTDB taxonomy): domain Bacteria; phylum Pseudomonadota; class Alphaproteobacteria; order Acetobacterales; family Acetobacteraceae; genus CAHJXG01. Next base: position 1,717 of record CAXSGE010000190.1, read on the forward strand.
TTGCAAGCTCGCCGGTGCTGATGCGGACTCGTACGCCGCAGATTGCGGCACGCAGCCTCTGCGCCATGTGTGCTGCGAGATCAGCATCTGTGCTGGGGAGGACGACAAGGAATTCCTCGCCACCCCATCGAACAACGGGCAATGTCTCGCCGAGGATCGCGCGGCAGGCGTCAACCACGGCGCAAAGCGCGGCGTCGCCCACATCATGGCCGTGACGGTCGTTGATGGACTTGAAGTGATCAATGTCGAGCATCAAGACAGCGGGTCGCTGTCCTTCACCGCCGGCGTCGCGGAATGCCTCAGCCATATACGACTGCCCATGCCGCCGGTTGAACGCTCCGGTGAGCGGGTCCGTGGTGGCTAAGCGACGAAGTTCGTCCTCGATCCGTTTCCGTTCCGTCATGTCGCGGGAAACAACAACGAAGCCACGGACGGCGCCGTCCGCATCGGGAAGGGCGGTCAGCACCGTGTTCGCCCAAAGCCGGGAGCCGTCCTGGCGAAGATACCATCCCTCCGTCTCGACCGAGCCGGTCTGCCGGGCTCCGGCTAGGAGCGAGTCCGCGAACCCCGGACGACGCTCGTCCAATGGAAAGAACACGTCGAGTGGGCGGCCAACAACATCCGCAGAACGCCATCCGCCAAACCGCTGCAAGGATTGGTTCCACTCGTCCACCCTGCCTTCGGGATCGATGGTGTAGATCGCATAGTCACGCACATTGTCGAAGATCGCGCGAAACCGGCGTCGATCCTGGTGCAATTGCCGCTCCTGTTCGGCAAGTATGGTCACGTCTTCAAGCACAGCCATGTACGAGCCGCCATGAACGCGATGGACTGTAAGCGACAGGACGGTCGGGCGCGTGCCGATGGTCATCGCACACCGTTCGTGGTCGAGCACGCGACCGGAAGGATCGGGAAAGTCGCGCACTAAGTGGGCGAGGGCGGGCGAGAGAGGGGCAAGAGCCAAATACGCGTCCGACAGGTTCCCATCCGGCGCCATAGGCACCAGCAGCTGCGCTGCCATCGGGTTGATCAAGTCGACCGTCCCGTCCAGCTGAAACTTGATCAAGCCAACAGGAGCAATATAGAGGAACTCCGTTAACGTTTCGAGCGCATCAGGCTCTGGATTAACGTCCACGGGCCTGCCGCCTTTCCACAAGCAGGTACATGCGCTTCGCATCCGGCCGCTTCAGCAGGCGCAGGCGGACCGGGGTCGGTGCCATCCGCAGGGTAAAAACGTAGTCGATGATGGCGTCCAACGCGGCGTCTCCTTCGAAGCGCTGGGCGACCATGTAGTTGTTGGTGCAGGGAGCAACCGAGGTAAAGAAGTGGCGCCCAATGACCCGCGACGGGGTTAGTCCTGCAAGCCCAGCCTCCGCCTTGTTGTAGGCGACCACCATGCCGTCCGGCGCCATACCGATGACACCGAATGCAAGATCGTCCAAATCCTCAGCGGACGCGCTGTCGAGCCAGTCGTTGAGCCCTGCGTCGGCGAACGATGGTGGCATAGCTGTTCCTATCTCATGTCAGAATGGCCGTGACAACATGACGCGCCACTTAGCCTTGTTCTTGCAATTATGTTGCGATTGTTTCTTAGCCTCTTTCTCGCACAATGCTCCTGCCATGGCAGGACAGCCATGGGTCATTCCGTCCGGAGCTTGACGTGCCGTCAGTTCAGGGCAGAGGGGGTTGCGCGTCCAACACTTGTCTTCGCCAGCAGGGACCGGCCCCGAAAGCGCCTGTTTGGCGTAGCGGGTTGGCGAATTATGGCCACGGCGTCCTTTGGCGTCATCGGCCTGCCAAGCAGATAGCCTTGAACGAACGCGACCCCACTCTGGCGCAACATCTGCAGCTGCTCTGGCGTTTCCACCCCCTCCACCGTCGCCGTGATGCCTAGTGCATGCGCCATCTCGATGATCGCGCGCACAAAAGCCTGGCTTTGCGGATTGGTCTCCAGCTCAGCCGTGAAACTGCGGTCTATCTTCAATCCGTCAAACGCGTAGTCGCGCAAGTAGGCGAGCGACGCATGGCCGGCTCCGAAGTCGTCGAGGACGATCTGCACACCAAGATCCCGCAGCGCAGTGATCGTGGCTTGCACGCGGGCCGGATCGCGCAGCAGCACGGACTCCGTGATCTCCAGCTTGAGCCGGTCCGGCACCAAGCGGTGTCGCTGTAGGGCGGCACGCACATCCTGCACCAGATCCCCCGCGAAGAAGTTTGCGGCCGACAGATTGGAGGAAATCCGCAGGTGACGGGGCCAACCTGCGGCAAGGCTGCAGGCCTGGTCCAGCACCCAACGGTCGAGCTGCACCACAAGCCCGGTCGCCTCGGCCACCGGGATGAACTCGGCCGGCGCCATCACCCGGCCGTCCGGGACCGGCCAGCGCACCAATGCTTCGAACCCTGCGAGCTTTCCGGTTTGGCTTTGGAAGATGGGTTGGAGTGCCAGCGTGAAGGGCTCATGCCCGGGTGGCAGCAAAGCCGTACGCAGCATCTGCTGCATTCCTTGACGTCCAGTAGGCAATGGCGCGTCAAACGCCGTGTCCGCCACGGCGAACCGGGTGATCCCACGCCCGGCCCGCTTCGCGACATAAAGCGCAGTATCCGCTTTGCGGACCAAGGTGTCGGGACCGGTGGCGTCAAAGGGGCAGAGCGCAATGCCGATCGAGGTGCGGAGCGGCACGGCGTGCTGCTCCACC
>CAXSGE010000191.1:0-4258 GCA_964236715.1 uncultured Acetobacteraceae bacterium
TCCTTGCCGAAACCATCGGCGTGGCTGGCGCGCCGGACATCACCCATTATGGCGGATGGCGGGCCTACCTCGCCGTCAAGGGGGTGTAAGCCCAAACCGCCGGAAATTCTGCCGACCACTAACTTTCCAGATTTCGATGGTTGGCGCGACTGTCAGGTCGGTCTGGAAGGACTATCGGGCTTGGGCTGGGTGTCACCGACTTTCCGTATTTCAACCCAAATACGGAAAGTCCAGTGGATCGTCGCCCGAATTCTTTGGCGATGCGACAATCTCCCACGCCCGGGAACGCCTGCCGGAATTTTCGGCGGTTTGGGCTTACAACCCCACATCCGCCACCAGCTTTTCAGCCTCCTTCTTTCCCATTTTCTGCGTGCCACTGAGCTGGGCAGCGGTGCGCTTCTTGGTTGGGATCGACGCCGTTGTCGACGCTCCTGTGCCAGGCCGCGGCGTAGGCGGCCGGGTCTGCTGCGCCGCGGCCGGTGCCCGGGCTGGTCGCGACGCCTTGGCCTCTTGCGGAGTGGACTGAGCCATTGCCGCCTTGGCGGAAGCAGCCTTCGGGACTGACACAGCCTCCTGTGTTGCCGTCTTCGGTGGCAAGGGGCGGCTCCGGCCGGGACCTTGCTTCGGCTGGGAACGCGGGGCAGGCCTAGCGCGGCTGGACGGAGGCTTCGGCACGACGTCGCCCGCAACGCCTGATCCGGCCAGGTCGAGGCCGAACAGGGCAGAAACGTCCTCCGCCGCAAGCACCCTGTCCCCAGCGGGCTTGGATGCCAGCGCCGCGCTGTCGAGACCGGCCACGAGGTCGCCCGCATCGACGGCCCGCAAGCGGAACAACAGCTCCGGGCTCTCATCCAGCCGTGCCCCGACGCCATACAGCACCGCCGCCACGTGCTTGCACATCGACGCGTGATCCAGGCAGCTACAGGAGAACCGTATCTCCGACGGCTTGGGAAACAGCCCGGTCCCCTGGCGGCACATGCGGTCCATGACAGCTTTGGACAGCCGGCCCTGGAGAAGCTCCACCAAGGACTCGATGCGGCCGGCGCAATCGGCGCGGATGGACCGCCACTGGCCGGCCGGCATGGACGTGATCCCGATGGTGACCTTGTAGATCGACGATCCGCTGACCAGCGCCTTGACCTCGCCGGACCCTATCTGCAGGTCGATCACCGAGCCGTTGCGCACGTAGGTTCGTCCCCGTGGCAGCCGGCTCTCGTAGTCGCGGTAGCTCTCCAGGTTGTCGCACCATGCCTTGCCCCAGGCGGTGGTGGCGATCGCGCGACCCTCGATCCGTACGGGCGTGACGGGGTGGCCCTTCTTGCGCAGCTTCGCCGTCTCGCGCTCGGCCTTGCGGCGGCGCTCGGCAACCGGAACATAGGCGGGCCATCCGCCATCGTCGTAGCGCGGCATCCCTCGTCACTCCTGCATTGCGGCGTTCAGGTCAAGCGCGACCATTCGCAGCAGGGCGTCGTTGCTCATCTCGGTCAGGTTGACCTCGCCGGGCCCGGCCAGCAACGCCTCGGACAGCCCTGTTTTCGACTCGATCAGGGCATCAATCTTCTCCTCTACCGTGCCCCGGCAGACGAACTTGTGCACCAGCACGTTCCGTTTCTGGCCGATGCGAAAGGCGCGGTCGGTGGCCTGGTTCTCCACAGCCGGGTTCCACCAGCGGTCGAAATGCACGACGTGGGAGGCTGCGGTCAGCGTCAGCCCGGTGCCGCCGGCCTTCAGCGACAGGATGAAGAACGGCACGGCCTCGTCGACCTGGAACGCCTGCACCAAGTCTTTGCGCCGCTTCACCGGCGTCCCACCGTGCAGGACCAGCCCGGGCCGTCCAAATATCCCGCCGAGGAACGTGGCGAGCGGGGCGGTGATCTCGCGGAACTGGGTGAACACCAGCATCTTCTCCTGCCGGGCCGCCGCCACGGCGGCAATCTCGCGCAGGCGTGCCCACTTGCCGCTGTCCGCTTCCGTCCAAGTGTCGTCGCTCAGCCACTGCGAGGGGTGGTTGCAGATCTGCTTGAGGCGCATCAACGTGGCAAGCACGACGCCTTTGCGCTGGATGCCGTCGGCCTCGGCCAGGCTGTCAGCCAAGTCCTGCACCGCCTGCGCATAGAGCGCCGCCTGTCGCCGGCTCAGGTGGCAATAGGCCTTCACTTCCGTCTTGTCCGGCAGGTCGGCGATGATCGATTTGTCGGTTTTCATGCGCCGCAGGATGTAGGGCTGCACCAGAGTCCGGAGCGGGCCGTAGGGGTTCTGCTCGCGTTCGGTGAGGCCCTTGGCATAACGCGCGAACTGCCGCGCGGTCCCCAGGAGCCCGGGATTGATGAAGTCGAAAATGGACCACAGGTCGCCCAGGTGGTTCTCCACCGGCGTCCCTGTCAGGGCGATCCGGGACCGTGCGTCGAGTGCCTTGGCCGCCTTGGTCTGCTTGGCGTTCGGGTTCTTGATCGCCTGGGCCTCATCCAGGATGACGGAACGCCACGTGGCCTGCGATAGGCCGGGAATGCGCAGCAGCGAGCCGTAGCTGGTGATGACCAGGTCGAGCCCGGCGATGTCCTCCGGCGTGAACTGCTTGAGCTGGTCGGCCGTCATGGCTGAAGGATGCACGATCCTGGCCTTCAAACCAGGCGCAAACCGTTCCAACTCCGCCATCCAGTTGTTGAGGAGCGACGCGGGCGCAACCAGCAGGCTCGGCTGCGGCTTCGCTGGTCCTGAGGCACTCGCGCGCTCAGCCTTTCGCACCAGCAGCAGCGAGAGCACCTGGATGGTCTTGCCCAGCCCCATGTCGTCCGCAAGGCAGGCGCCCAGCCCGAGGCCGGACAGCAAGTGCAGCCATTGCACGCCTACCTGCTGATAGGGCCGAAGCGTGCCGTGGAGGGCCGGGCCAGGGTCGGCGCCCGCTCCGTCGGGCGCGCGTAATGTCGCTAGCGTTTCCGCCAGCCAAGGCCCGGCCGTCACGCGCGACCAGTCGGCACTCGCCGGATCGTCGCCGTCCGTTGTGATCGCGGCGCCCGCGAGCATCCGCATGGCTTCCGCGAACGTCAGGTCGTCCTGCTCAGCAAGCCGCTCGGCGTCGCGGAACCGCTGCATCGTGCGCCCGAGCCGCTGGCGATCCACCTCGACCCACTGGCCGCGCAGCAGCACCAAGGCGTCGGTCCCAGCGAGCAGCATGCTGATCTCCTGCTCGGTCAACTGCTCGCCCTCGAGCGTCATCTCCGCATGGAAGTCCAGCATGCCGTCGAGGCCGAAGGCCGAAGGCGCGCGCGTCCCGACGGTCGCGGTCACGCGGGGCCGTACGGGGCGGTTCGCGGGCCATGAGGCGGGCATGCGCACGACGACGCCGGCGGCCTCCAACTCGGGCACGCTCGAGAGGAAGCGCGAGGCGTCCTGGACGCTCCAGCGCAAGGGATGGAAGATCTCGCCCGCATCCACCATGGGCCGGAGCCAAGCGCAGCGTTCTGCCGCCCGCTGTATGGGCACGAGCAGGGTCAGGAGCTTGCTCTTGTTCACCGTCCCTGCGTAGTCGCGCAGTGCCTGACTCAATGGGAGGTGTTGGGCTTTGGCCTGCGCCGAAAGTCGGGTCGTGTAGGTCGCCATGAAGGCGAACGGAAACTCCGGGTCGCGGCGATTTTCCGCCAGGTTGAAATGCACGCGCCCCACAAGGTTCCAGGCCGGGTTCAGGCCTTTCAAAAAGCTTTGCAGATTCGTTTTGGCGGCGGCAAAAGCAGTGGATGCCGCCGTTGCCATCTCCGCCCATAGCGCCTGCAGCAGATCTGGCGTCAGATACTCGGACCCCGGCATTATTGGTGCCGTCAGCACCAGAGTGGAGAGTTCCGCTGCACCGGGCGCAGCGACATCGGGCAGAGCAGACGGGGGCGAAGCATCATCGCCACTGCCTGGAGCATGCAGGCACAACGACGTCACATAGCGCGCGGCAAATCCGCGCCACCAGGCCAACACCGGCGGCAGCGCCTGCCCCACCTCTCCCGCTCCGAGCTGTAGTAGGCCCGGCCCACTTCCGCGTGCAAACGCGCCGATCAGGCGCGCTGCACTCTCCGCCTCCAGGTCCGCCGCGTCATCAGCCTGCTCCAGCAGGAGATGGCCATGCGGTGTCAGACGTAGGCCCAGGCGAGACACGGAGAGCGGCGGTGCCGAGCAGACGCTTCGGGCAGATCGCAATTCAACTCGCGACTTATCGGCCCAGGCTTTTGCCACCTGGGTCACTTTGGTGTCCTCCGGGAGCCTGCCCGAAGCC
>CAXSGE010000192.1:0-4088 GCA_964236715.1 uncultured Acetobacteraceae bacterium
AGCCTTGCCACTGCCAAAGCTCTGGCAGTGCTTGTTAAACTGATGGATGGCGAGGAGGGACAGTACACCTTTGGAGCCGAATTCAGAATCGAGTTCGTCTTTTATCTGCCGCGCCAGCATGCGTTTTAGGTAGTCGTCCACATCGGGCTGCGTCCTGAAGTCGCCATACTCGGTCGATAGATAACGATAGTTGCTAATCTCCGCCTTTGCATCCCTGTTCGACTTCTTACGCTGCAAGAACTTATAGCAGAGGTGCTCCATCGCACTTCGGTCAATGTCGACCTGGATGGTTGGGTCACAATCCAGGGGATCATTGAAGCATCTTGGATCGGAGTAGCTCACCTCGACGTGCGTGAGCAGCCGAAGAAGAAAAACATTGAACGGGCGATACTTATAAAGCTTGCGTGGAATCAGCTTGGGCTTCGTTTAAACCAGTGTGAGAGTGGCTCAGACATCGAAGCCGTTTCGCAAAGCTAGAGTAACTCGCCTAGTTAGTTTTGAGCAAACCTTGAAGCGCTCTCTATCAACCGTCCCGGCATTTCCTGATAACAAAATGCAAGCGCTGACTGGATTTGCTGCTGCAGCTCGCGACCGAGAGCCGAGGTACATTTTCGGATCGCCCGCTACCGGGACCCCTGTACCGGGCGTGCCCGCACCTTATTTCTTCCAAATGACGACAAGCGGAACTTTCAAACGTGTCCGGGGGCCTTGGCCTGACGTGCCGGAGGCGCGGCGCAGGGTGATGCGGGCCAACAAGTCCCGGGACACGGCGCCAGAGATGCAGGTCCGCCGGATGCTGCACCGGATCGGCTATCGTTTCCGGCTGCACCGCAAGGACCTGCCAGGTTGCCCGGATCTCGTCTTCCCCGGTCGCCGCGCGGCGATCCAGGTTCACGGATGCTTCTGGCACCAGCATCCCGGGTGCGCCCACGCCCGGGTGCCCAAGTCCAGGCAGGACTACTGGGTCCCGAAACTCACCCGGAACATGGAACGCGACCGCGACAACGGGCGGCGCCTCGCGGGGATGGGCTGGCGCGTGCTGGTCCTGTGGGAGTGCGAACTCGGCGACCCGGACGCGGTTGCGCGGCAGGCCTGGCGCTTCCTTGGCCCTCCAGGGGACAAAGCGCTGTCTGAAAACCCTGCCATTGCCTGCCGTTAACGTCCGCCGCCGGCCTCGCCCCGTCTCTCGCGGCAGAGCTTGATGGAGGTGCCGTGGCCAGTTGACGCGCGAGCGTGTCCAACGCTGTGCTTCAGGCGGCCGTGTGCGGGACCAATGACCCCGACAGCTCGCCATCGTTGGCCTACCTGACCTTCTCGCGCGCTCGCTCGAGGGCAGCCGGGCCCTTGCCCGTTCCTTTATGGGCCTCGTGCTCGCCAATCATAGAGCGATACCGTTCCGGGATGGGCGCCAGCGGCTCCGGGGGAGGGACGCCGCGCCTGCGGGGCGGCATGAGCGACAGTTTGCCCAGCGCCGGCGCATCCAAGAGCTGACGCCGGATCTCGCGAGCGAGGATTTCTGCCATCAGGCTCGGCACTGCGTTGCCGAGCATCCGCTGCGTTTCGGTGCGGCCGCTGTCGATCGACAAGCCGTCCGGGAACGTTTGGATGCGCGCCATTTCGGCGAACGACAGCTTGCGGTTCTTCCAGTGGAACGGGCCGATGGCGGAACCCGGCTGGGCCTGCACCGTCCACGACGGCAGGCGCTTGCTCAACTTGAGCAGGAAGGACCAGTACTTGGTGCGCCAGCCGAACAAGGGCACACCGCCCTTCTTGGCGGTGTGCCACAGGTAGTTCTCCCCTTCGGGGATGGACGGCAGGAGGTCTCCCCAGCGCCCCCCGACACTGAGGCCTTGGTCATCGTTGGGCTCCGGCAGGTCACCGATCGCGTCCCACGCCGTGCGGTACGGATCCTTCGTCGCGAACAGGTCGTCAGCTGTCGCCTGCACGTGGGTGGGCTCGGGAAAACGGAACGGCCGACCGTCTTTCGAGCCGACGAGGAAGGCGCGCTCCCGGACCTGTGGGGCGCCGTACTCGGCGCAGTTCAGCACCTTCCAATGCACGTCGTAGCGGGTCCCGGTGTCCCGGTTGATCGCCTTCACGCCGTCCAGGAGGTAGCGCAGCCCCTCGTCCTTGTCGGCGTACGCCAGCCCGCCGACGTTCTCGAGCAGGAAGGACCGTGGGCGCGTGTCGCGGAGCACGCGCAGGTACCCGGTCAGCGTGTCCGAGCGAGGGTCGTCCAGCCGCTTGGTGTCGCCCTGGACCCAGTAGCCCGCCTTCGAGAAGGGCTGGCAGGGCGGACCGCCAAACAGGACATCGGCCTCACCGGCCTGGAGGCCGGCGCGGTCGAGGATTTCCTGAGAGGAGACTTTGTTGATGTCATCCTCAATGACCTGCCAACTGGGCCGGTTAAGACGTAGCGCCTTGCAGCAGTTGCGCTCGAACTCCAGCGCGGCCCGCGTCTCGAAGCCGGCGGCCTCGAAACCGAAATCCATGCCACCGATGCCGGAGAACAGGCTGAGTGCCTTCAATTACCATTTCCCCTTGGGTCGCCAATGCCTATCCTGAGGACCGATTCGGAAACAATGGCGGCGATAAATTGTATTGTCAATACAATATTAGATGGTGAAGGTGCGCCTTAGGGATGCGCTGGACGCGCACGCCGAGCGCACGGGCCGTCGGATGACCTACGAGACGCTTGCTGCTTCGATCGGCGTATCGGTGGCCACCCTCCAGTCACTCGGCTCCCGCTCCGGCTACAACACCACACTGTCTACGGTGGAGAAGCTTTGCCGCGCGCTGGGATGCACACCGGGGTTCCTCCTCGAGATCATCGACGACGTTCCAGGTGACGTGACCCAGTGAAGATCAGCAACGCGGCGGCCGAAACCATCCTCCGAGAGGAGGCGGCACACGCTGCCGCCGGGCCGATCGACACAGGCTGGACGGCCAAGGTCGAGCGCGTGTCGCAGATGTGCGCGCAGGGCGCCCCGAAGACCCACATCGCCTTCCTCGCCACCTCCATGCTGGCTCGGTCGGCGGCGGCGAAGGCGGACCTCTTTTATATCAAGCCCAAGCTCGCCAAGGACAACAAGAGCGCCTACTCGGCGCGCGTCCTGTCAGAGAAGGTACTGGTGCCGCTGTCGGCCGAGCTTGGGTTCAGCATAGGCGTGAGCGGAAAGCAGCCGCTCAACAACCAACCGTACTTCCGGATGTCATTCCTTGGGGACGACACTCCAATCAGCGGCGCCGGACGCGAGGTGTTCGACTACATGGTCGAGCTGGTCCACGAAATATCCTCCCTAACGCCTTCCCAGGCGCGCCAGGCGCTCCGGGCTTTCGTCGCGGTGCGGCGGAACTACCAGCAGAAATACGACGAAGCAGGCGACGGAACGGACGTCACAGCCTACCAACTGCTCGAAGCTATCCGGCGACTGGTTGCCGCCGACCCAGAAGGAGGCCGCCGGGCACAGGCCGTGGCCGCGGGGCTGCTGGACGTCGTTGCCGGTGAGGACCGGGTCGACAGCGGCCGCATCAACGACCCGTCTCGGCACTACCCCGGTGACGTGGTGATCCTCGCGCCGGGCGAGGGCACCGGGTGGGAGAAGTCTTTCGAGGTTCGCGACAAGCCGGTCTCATTCAGCGACATCGCCATCTTCGGCCGGACATGCTCGGACCGCGGCGTACGCGAGGCCGCCGTCGTGATGGTGTCCAACTCCCAGCCGTTCGTCGATCCTGACCAGGTCCGCAAGTGGAGCGAAAAATATGGACTATCGATGACCTTGTTCCACGGATGGGAGCAGTTCGTCGACCAGTGCCTGTTCTGGGCGGCCCCCTCCAAGCCCGAAGCCGCGAAAGCGGCGGTGGCCGCGATACGGGAGCGGCTGATCGCCATAGAGGCGTCATCGGAAGCCGTGACGATGTGGGACACGCTCGTTCAGCCCACGTAACTGCGCGCCGCTTCAGAGCGGCGCGGACGGAGCTGGGGCTGCAGGTTGAAGAGGCGGCCTGCTGTTCCTGCTACTGCATAGGTAATTGTAGCGGCGCGCAATCGAAATGTGGCGGACGCGCAATCAGGGGTGGTTTCTGAC
>CAXSGE010000193.1:0-4087 GCA_964236715.1 uncultured Acetobacteraceae bacterium
CATGCTGCCGCGCGGATAGGCGACGACAGGCGTGCCGCAGGCCATCGCCTCGATGACGGACAAGCCGAACGGCTCGGCGAAGTGGATGAGGTGCAGCAGGCCCAGCGCCCCGCCCAGCAACCGGTCGCGCTCTGCAGGACCGGCCGCGCCGACGTAGCGGACATCCTCCGAGAAATGCGGCTCGACCTCTCGCCGGAAATAGTCCCGGTCCTGCACGATGCCGGCCAGGATCAAGGGAAGGCCCGCGGCGCGGGCCACGCGGATCGCGTCCGCCGCTCCCTTGTCGGGGTGGATGCGGCCGAAGAACAGCAGGTAGCCGCCGGCGCGCGGCTCGAAGGCGAACTCGCCGAGATCGATGCCATGGTGGATGGTCGCAAGATACGCGAGGTCCGGATGGCGGTCCGCATCCGAGATGCTCACGTAGTGCGTGCGGCCGTTGAAGGCGCGGTAGACCGGCAGGATGCGCTCGCTGGAGAAGCCGTGGATGGTCGTGAGCACCGGCGTGTCCACCAGGCTTGCATAGGTCAGCGGCAGGAAGTCGTAGTGGTTGTGGATCAGGTCGAAGTCCTGCGCCTGCCCGAACGCATGGGCGAGGTGCAGGCCCTCCCACACCTTGGCCTCCATGCCGGGCGTTTCCTCGTAAGGGGTGGGCACCACGGCGCTGAGGTGGGCGCTGGTGCGCGAGTCGGCCGTGGCGAACAGCGTGACGTCCACCCCGGCCCGCACCAGGCCCTCGGTCAGCAGCGACACCACGCGCTCCCAGGGGCCGTAGTGGCGCGGCGGCACCCGCCAGGCAATCGGGGCGAGCATGCCGACGCGCAGCGGGCGGTCATGGACGGGATGGCGGGCGAGGGGGTGCACGCCTCAGCTTCCGCGCCCAACGCTACACCTTGATCCGGACCCCAGCATGGCGGGCCTCCCCAGTCATGCTCGGAACCGAAAGCTGCGCGGCCTGGCCGTACTCCGCGGCGCTCAGCCACAGCGCCAGCGTGCTCTCCGCACCCTGGTTTTCGTTCAGGCCGCCCCGCTCCAGCCCATCCCGGCACCCTTGCGTTTCTGCGTCGTACAACGATGCCTCGTTGGCGTTGCGGCCGAGCAGCCATTCGAGCGCACGCCGCGCGCCGGCCAGCCAGGCCGCATCCCCCCCCGTCGCGCGGTGCGCCTCGAGGTTGGCCGACACCGTCGCATACACCTCGATCGGCTGCCCGTCCCAGAGCGGCCGCGCCTCCCCGGCCCGATACGGCCGCTCGGAGCCGATGGGCTGGAACCCGCCATTCGGCGCGGTCTGCTGGCTTTCCAGCCAGCGCAGCGCGGCCAAGCCGGTCGCCACCGCCTGCGGATGGCCGAACACCCGGCCGTAGGCGATCAATCCGTGCGGCAGCTTGGCATTGCTGTAGCTCAGGTCATCCTCGAACCATGGCCAGACCTGCGTCGCCGTCGCGCCATAAATCAGCAGCAGGTTCCCGGCGTATCTGTCCGCAAGGGCTGTCCATGCAGGGTCAGGCGCCTCGTTCCCGGCGCGCTCTGCCATGGCGATCAGGGCAAGCGCCTGGGCCCGCGGGTGGACGAGGCCCTCCAATGCCGGCCACGACCGGCAAAGCAGTTCGCGTGCCGTGCGCCCCAGCGCCCCGTCGAGCCGATGCGCCGCGGCGACCAGGGCGCGCACGGCACGCGCCTGGGCGTTCTCGCCGCCGTGCTCGTCGAGCCAGCGCCGGTCGTAGGCCATGAAGTTGCGGAAGCGGCCGTTGGCCGGGTTGAGGGCGTGGTGCAGGAAAGACAGGGTGCGGCGCACGATCACGGGCGCGTGCGGGTCCTGGTCCGCGAGCACGGCCAGGTGCAGCGCCCGCGCGTTGTCGTCCGTGGTGTAGCCTTCGGTCAGGTTGGACACCGCCATGACCGCATGCTGGAACATGCCCGTGCCGTCGACCATCGCTGCCACGTGGTCCAGGGTCAGCGCCGGCAGCCGTACCGCTGGCAGGAGGCGCGGCCGGGCTTGCCTCGTCGCCTCGAACAGGACAGCGTAGGCGCGTGCGACCTCCGGCCAGCGCATCTGCTCGCCGAATGCCAGTGCCCTCTTCTCCATCGCAGCCCGGCGATGCGGGCTGCCGAGCAACCGGCGCAGCGCGGTGCCGAACGCCTTGGGCTCGTGGAACGGCACGAGGACGCCCCGCCCGTCGGCAAGCAGCTCCTCCGCGTGCCAGAACGGCGTGCTCACCACGGCCCTGCCGTTGCCTACAGCATAGGCCAGCGTTCCGGAGGTGATCTGCTCCTGCTTCGGATACGGGATCAGGTAGATGTCGGCCGCGGCGAGGCAGCGGGTCAGCTCGTCCCGGTCCACGAACGTGTCGTCGAAGCGGACGTGGGCCGCGACGCCGAGGGCCGCGGCCAGCTGCACCAGCTCCTCGCGGTAGGCCTCGCCCTGGTGCGCGCGGATGTTGGGGTGGGTCGCGCCCAGCACGAGGTAGGTGACATCCGGATGTTCCCGCACCAGGCCCGGCAGGGCGCGGACAGCCGTCTCGATGCCCTTGTTGGGCGACAGCAGGCCGAAGGTGAGGATCAGCGTGCGCCCGGCCAGCCCGAGGCGTGCCTTCTCCGCGTCGCGGTCAGCGTCTGCCACGTGAACGCCATGATGAATGAACACGACCTTCTCGCGCGGCACGCCTTGCTCGACGAGGAAGCGCACGGCACGCTCGCTCATCACGACGATCCTGGCCGAGAGCAAGGCAAGTTCCTCGACCACCGCAAGCTGCTCGGCGGTGAACCGCTCCAGCACGGTGTGCAACGTGGTCACGATCGGCGCGCGGATGCGGCGCAGCAGCGTGAGCAGGTAGCTGCCGGCCGGCCCGCCGAAGATGCCGAACTCATGCTGGACGCTGAGGACGTCGATCCCGACCGCGTTGAGGTCATCCGCCGCGGCCTCGTAGGCATCGAGGTCGTCCTGCTCGATGGTGAGCTGCACCCAGGCCGGATAGGCATAGGATCGGCCGTCGTTCATGGCCGCGACCACGACCTCCACGTCCGGGCTGCGGTCCGCGAGCGCCTGGGCGAGATCTTCCGTGAAGGTCGCGATGCCGCACTGGCGTGGCGTGTGGTTGCCGAGCACGGCGATCCGGCGAACAGGCATGGTCATGAACCCCATCGAAGGATATGCACAGGACAAAGCAGCCTCGAGGTGAGGATGCCCATAGCACACCTGAAAATTGTGCATCGAGTTTGTAAGAAGCCATAGAACGTCAAGCACAGCAAACTGCTCTTCAGCAAGCAGCCAGATCCAAATTCTCTTGGTTATAAGATCAGTTATTCTCAATACGCTGGAGGACTGACCAGCAAGGCAAGCTGGTTCACCTCGTCCTGCAGGCCGGCAAGTTGCCGGTCGGTGGACTTTTCTTCTTGCAGAGCGGCAAGCAGGCCATGCCGGTCGATCTCAAGACGCAGTGCCCCGGCATAGATTTCTGCGGCGCCATAGGCAGCAATCTGGTGGTGCGCGATGCGCCGCACGATCGCGATCAGGGCGGCGTCACGCAAGTCCTGGTCGAACAGCTCGGACACGATGTGACTGGCTTTCCTCACCAGCGCGGCAGCGACCTGATCGACGCCCGGCCTCGGGCGGGTGCCGTGCCGGTGCAGGATTGCGCCCACCCGTCGGCCACGCTGCATTGCCTGTCCGGCATGCTGCCCCATGGCCGATCGCAATCCGGCCAAGCTGGCCGCTGCGGCCAACGACGGCATGCTTTCGGTGGTCTGGGCTTCGCAGTCGCATACTTCCTGCAACTCGCTCAGATACAGGGATCTTAAATCGTCGACTTCCATGGGCTGAAATCCTTCTTCGGCTCTGCCGGACACGACCCACGCATGCGTGCCCTTGCCCGACTGAAATGCATTGGCGGGGTGAGCTGCTAGCCAGGCTTCGCAGGCTCCTCAAGCATGATCTCCTCATGGCTGTCCTTGATGGCGTCGAGGACTGCTTGAGGGTCTGCGGGCAGCGACATGGCAACCGCCTCGTGATCGATGCGGTTGCGCAGGCCCGGATCGTCGCGCCGCATCTCTTCGAGCAGCTCGATGATCTTCGCGGATTTCTGCTCGCCCA
>CAXSGE010000194.1:0-4063 GCA_964236715.1 uncultured Acetobacteraceae bacterium
CCGCGCCAATCACCAACCCAGGCTCGCATCGGAGTTTTTCAACAGTCTCGAGCGTCAGGTGGCCACCCGCCCGGCATTGACGGATTAGGCCGCCGTGGCCCACTCCCCCCGCCGCATCACTGGCTCGGCGTTGCCGCGGACATCGATGCCGTCCACGTCGACGGCGCCGGAGCCGATCATCCAATCGATGTGGATCAGGCTGCTGTTGGCGCCGCGCTCCGCCAGCTCCGCCTCCGACGCGGAGGTCCCACCCTCCAGGCAGGTCCGGTATGCCTGGCCCAGCGCGAGGTGGCTGGCGGCGTTCTCGTCGAACAGCGTGTTGAAGAACAGCAATCCGCTGGCCGAGATCGGCGACGAGTTGGGCACCAGCGCCACCTCACCCAGCCGGCGCGCGCCCTCGTCGGTGCCCAGCACCTTCTGCAAAACTTCCTGCCCGGTGCGCGCCGTGGCGTCGACGATGGCGCCGCCCTCGAAGCGCACCGCCATGTCCTGGATCAGGGTGCCCTGGTAGGACAGCGGCTTCGTGCTGCGGACCGTGCCGTCCACATGCAGCCTGTGTGGCGTGGTGAACACCTCCTCAGTCGGGATGTTGGGGTTGCAGGTGATGCCGTTCTTCGCCGTTTCCGACCCGCCAAGCCACAGATGCCGGTCGGACAGGCCGACGCGCAGATCGGTGCCGGGGCCGCGGAAGTGCAGCGCCGCGTATTGCCGCGCGTTCAGCAGGGCGGTGCGGGCGCGCAGCGTCGCGTTGTGCTCGGCCCAGGCGGCGACCGGGTCCGCCTCGTCGATGCGCGACGCGGCGAAGATCGCGTCCCACAGCTTGGCAACCGCGTCGTCCTCCGGCAGGTCCGGGAACATGGTGCGCGCCCAGGACGGCGTGGCGAAACAGGTGACCGTCCAATTGATGCCGAACCCGGTGATCAACTCGAGCGCCGGGCGATAGGCGACGGAGCGGGCGCGGTTGGCGCGGGCGACGCGGGCGGGGTCCTGGCCGGCGAGCAGCGACGGGTTCTCGCCGGCGATCGCGAGGCGGGCGGCCCCGCCGCGGTATGCCGCCGCCATGCCGTCATACAGCCATGTCGCGGCGACATCGAACGCCGCGTCCGGCGCGTGCTCGAAGCGGGCCAGGGCGGCGACATCATCCGTGAGCAGCGTCGTGACCAGGGATGCGCCCGCGCGGTAGGCATGTTCGGTGATGCGGCGGACCAGCGGCACGGCGTCGAGCGGCGCGGTGATGACCAGCTCCTGGCCAGGAACCAGGCCGAGGCCGACGCGGACTGCGACCTCACCCAGCCGGTCCAGGCGTGCGTTGTTGCTGCTCGTCCGGCTATTTATTTGGTTGCGGGCGACGACGTTCATGCGGCGGGCTCCTCGGTCTGCCATGGGAGATAGGCGCGGCAATGGCCATCGGGAACCCGGCAGCCCGCTTTCCGGGGTGGGATTTCCAACGGTTTCGTGGAATGATCGCTGGGAGACCCTGAAAAGGACCACCGCACGTGTCGCCCATCGTCCGCCTGCTGCTTGGCCTTGCATTGCTGACCGTTGCCGGCTGCGCGACCCGCCCGCCTGCCAGTGATCCCGAGGCGCGGGCCGACTTCCGCGAGTTGAACGATCCGCTTGAGCCGACGAACCGGTTCTTTTACCGGGTCAATGACGCGCTTGACACCTATGCGCTGCGGCCGGCTGCGATCGCCTATCGCGACGTGGTGCCCGGCGCTGTCCGGCGCCCGATCCACAACGTGCTGACCAACCTCGGCACACCCGTCGTATTCGCCAACGACGTGCTGTCGGCCAAGCCGCTCCGCGCGGGCGACAGCCTGATGCGCTTCCTGATCAACAGCACCGCCGGCGCCGGCGGCTTGTTCGACGTGGCGACCGGGTGGGGCTATCCGGACCACAGCAACGACTTTGGCCTGACTTTGGCGCTCTGGGGCGTGGGGGAGGGGCCGTTCCTGTACCTGCCGGTGCTGGGACCCACCAACCCGCGCGACGCCGCCGGCTTTGGCGCCAACATTGTCCTCGACCCGCTGACCTGGGCCTCGTTCGGCGGCAGCTCGGCACTGGGTGTCGTGCGATATGGCGTCACGGCGGTCGACACGCGGGAGCGGCTGATCGAACCGATCGACCAGATCAAGCGCAGCGCGCTCGACTCTTATGCCACGTTCCGCAGCCTGGAGCGGCAGAATCGGGCGTCTGAGGTCGCGAAGGCGGAGCAGGACGGCCCGGCCACAGTGCCCGCCTGGTTCCCGCGTCCCGCGCGATAAGGATTGTTCGACCATGGCCGACTCGATCTGGACTCTCTTGGCAGTCAACGCTTCAGACCGCGCGATCGGTGCGCCGGGCCGGCCATGGCTCAGCGGCGCTGGCCTGCGCACGCTGGCCGAACAGACCCGCCAGGCGCTGAATGGCGCCGGCATCGGCCGTGGCGACCGGGTGGGCATCGTGCTGCCAAACGGGCCGGAGATGGCAACCTGCTTCGTCGGTATCGCTGCGGCCTGCACCGCCGCGCCGCTCAACCCCGCCTACACGGCGGACGAGTTCGACTTCTATCTATCCGACCTGAAACCCCGAGCCATCATCCTGCTGCAAGGCGATGCGACGCCGGCCCGTGCAGTGGCGGAGCGCCTGTCGGTCCCGGTGATCACGCTGCTTCCCCAAGCCGACGCAGCCGCGGGGATGTATCATTTGCAAATGTCGGGCTTCGCAGCAGGCGCGCCTGCTGCGCAAGGCGTGGCCGGGCCGGACGACATGGCGCTCGTGCTGCACACCTCCGGCACGACGGCGCGGCCCAAGATCGTGCCGCTGACCAACCGCAACCTGGCGGCGTCGGCCGGACATATCGCGGAATCGCTGTCGCTGGGTCCCGCCGACGTGTGCCTGAACGTCATGCCGCTGTTCCACATCCACGGGCTGGTCGCCGCGGTGCTGTCCTCGTTGCGCGCCGGCGCCGGGGTGTGCTGCACGCCGGGGTTCAACGCCTTCAAGTTCGGTGACTGGCTGAATGAGGTCCACCCGACCTGGTATACCGCCGTCCCGACCATGCACCAGGCCATCCTGATGCGCATGCGCGCACACCCCGAGCGCGCCCGCGCGGCCGGGCTGCGCCTGATCCGCTCGTCCAGCGCGTCGCTGCCGCCCCAGGTGATGCAGGAATTGGAAGAAGTGTTCGGCAGCCCCGTCGTCGAGGCATACGGCATGACCGAGGCCGCGCACCAGATGGCGTCCAACCCGCTGCCGCCCCGCGCCCGCAAGCCCGGCGCAGTCGGCCTCGCCGCCGGGCCGGAGATCGCGGTCATGACCGAGGACGGCGCGATCCTGCCCCAAGGCAGCGTCGGCGAGGTGGTGATACGCGGGCCGAACGTCACCTTGGGCTATGCCAGCAACCCCGACGCCAACGCCCGCGCCTTCACCGGCGGCTGGTTCCGCACCGGCGACCAGGGCCGCATCGACGACGAGGGCTATTTGTTCCTCACCGGGCGGCTCAAGGAGCAGATCAACCGCGGCGGCGAGAAGATCAGCCCGCTCGAGGTCGACGTCGTGCTGCTGGACCATCCGAGCGTCGCCCAGGTCGTGACCTTCGGCGTGCCGCACGCGAAGCTTGGCGAGGAGGTTGGCGCGGTCGTCGTGCTGCACCCCGGCGCGTCCGCGACCGAGCAGGAGATCCGCGACTTCTGCGCCACCCGCCTCGCCGCCTACAAGGTGCCGCGGCATGTCCTGCTGCGGGACGACATCCCGAAAGGCGCGACCGGCAAGGTGCAGCGCATCGGGCTCGCGGGAAAGCTGGGCCTGGGAGCCTGACGTGACGAGCATCTGCGTATTCGGCGCCGGCGCGATCGGCGGCTTCCTTGCGGCGCGGCTGGCGATGGCGGGCACGCCGGTTTCTGTCGTCGCGCGCGGCCCGCATTTGGCGGCGATGCAGGACGGCGGCCTGGTGCTGGACAGTGGCGGCGAACGCATCGTCACCCACCCGCGTGCCGTCTCGGACCCGGCCGCGATCGGGCCGCAGGACTACCTGTTCCTGACCCTGAAGGCGCATTCGCTGGAACCTGCGCTGCCGCAGCTT
>CAXSGE010000195.1:0-4019 GCA_964236715.1 uncultured Acetobacteraceae bacterium
ACGGCCACCATGTCATAGGCGCCGTCGATCCAGACCATGTGGACGATGTGCGCCTTGAGGCGGACTGCTGTTTCCAGCTCCATCGCGGAAAACAGGAAGCCGCCGTCCCCCGAGATGGAGATGACCTTCTCATGCGGCCGGACGAGGGAGGCGGCGATCGCCCAAGGGAGGGCGACCCCCAGGGTTTGCTGGCCGTTGCTGATGAGGATCTGCCGGGCACGAAAGCTGTAAAGGTGCCGAGCCAGCCAGAGATGGAACGAGCCCATGTCGAGGCACAGGGTGACGTCCGGCTCAAGAATCTTTTGCAGTTCAGCTACCAGCCTCATCGGATGAATGGGCATGCCGTTCTTTTGCTCAGCCTGCTCGGCGAGGTGCCGCCGCTCGGAGATGATCGCCTGGAGGATATGCTCCGCCATGGCCGACTTGCCCTCGCGCGCGACTAAAGGGGTCAACGCCGCGAGCGTTTGGCCGATGTCCCCGGTAAGCTCCACTGCTGGGCAATAGTAAGTGTCGAGATCGGCTTCCTTGACGTCCACATGGATGATTGTCCGCGTCACCTTGTTCCAGAGCGATGGCCAGTATTCCACGGGGTCGTAGCCGATGGTGACGACCAGGTCGGCCGCGGCAAGCAAATGGTCGGCCGGCTGGTTCGCCAACTGACCGACCCGGCCGCCGAAGCTTGCCAGCAAGTGGGCGCTGACGGCGCCTGCGGACTGGAACGTGCCGACCACCGCCAAGCTGTTGCGGTGCAGGAAACCCCGCACTGCGTTGGCAATGGCGGGCTTGCTGGCCTGCAAGCCCAGCAGCACAACCGGTGTCTTTGCCGCAGAGATGAGCCGAGCGGCCTCCTTGATGCCGTCCGGCGCCGCTGGGCCGAAGCCGGAGAAGGCCGGAGGAATCAATAGTTTGGCGTGCGCCGGGGCCGACATGATGTCCATGGGCAAGCTCACGAAGGCAGCCCCTGGCCGGCCGCCTTCAGCGGCCCTGAAGGCGTTGCTGACGACCTCCGCTACAGCTTCCGGGCCGCTCACCATAGCCGCGAACTTGGTGACCGGCTTGCAGATCGAGACCGAGTCCATGGTCTGGTGGATGCGCTTGAGCGACTCCCCAAGAGCCACGGCGCCGCCGAGTGCCACCACCGGGTCGCCCTCCGAGTTCGCCGTGGCAAGCCCGGTGACGAGGTTCGACACGCCAGGCCCTGACGTGGCAAGGGCGACGCCGGCCTTGCCGGTCATTCGCCCGATCCCGCCGGCGATGAACGCGGCGTTCTGCTCGTGCCTGCAAACCACCGTCTTGATGGTCGAGTCCACAAGCGCGTTGAATACCGCGTCGATTTTTGCTCCCGGTATGCCGAACGCGTACTCGACCCCTCGCGCTTCAAGCGTGCGGACGACGACCTCGGCCCCGTTCTTCAATGATACGTTCGAACCATCCGGCATGGCTGGAAACTCCTGTTAGCCGCCTTCGGCCTGCTTCAGGGCGGCGGTGGCATCTTTGCTAAGGTCGGCTTGGAGGAACGTCTCGGTTTCAGGCAAAGCGAGATGGAACGCGTCCAACTCCTGAAGCTGCAGGCGGAGCGAGACTGCCGAGACATCCAGGAGGTGGCCACCCTGCGTGCGGTCGTCGGACAGGAAATGGAAGTGGTAGCCCGCAACGCTGAACGCGCCTGAGAAGCTTGGCGAGTAGATGCCCACCAGCGTTCCGACCGCATCTTCGAAGTCGAATTCTTTTTGCGACTTGGCCGCGTCGATTAGGCGGCCATGATCCGGGGGCGGGCTGACTGCTCGGGTGCGAACATGGCTGAACCTGCCGTCGAGACGAAAGGCGTAGAACAGGTTGTCGGAGCGCCGGTGGCCGTCGCAAACGCGAACCAGCTCCGGAAAGCTGGCGACCGGTTCGATAGGGAGGTCTGCCGACGGGGAGAAGCAGGTGACGACGGCAAACGGCGCGCCAGCCTCCGGCGTGGCCGGCGAAACCTTTCCGTTTCCCTGAACCCGGTAGATCGCGCCGTCAAGCACCACCATCTCACCGTCCAGGCCCGTGAAGGTGCCAAGCCCGAAATCGCCATGCTGTAGGATTTGCGCGCACGTGACCGCCTCCGAGTAGACGCCTTCGACGAGCGACCCGGAGGTGGAAACCTGGAATAAGGTGTGAAGCGGCGCATCCAGGTAGCCGGCGAGGGCATCGCTCACCGTTTTCGACACGGTTGCGCCATTTGTATTGGCGCGCCGTGTCAGCTCGCGAAGGAAGGACGCCGGTATATCGCATTGAAGTACTGCCATTCTTGTTTCCCGCTCACGCTGAAGTTTCGGGACGGTGCCGACGTTGCCGGCTCGCTTCGATCACTGCTCGGGTGGCTCCAGCCCCATCTTCTTGAGCGTGGGTTGGACGTCTGGCGATGCGATGTACTGCACCAGTTTGCGTGCCAGGTCGGGCTGGCTGGATCGCTTGGCAACCGCGGCGGAAAACCGGGTGAACAGCTCCACTTCCTGCGGCAAGCGGCCGGCAAAGGTGATGCCCTTGACCGGCAGCAGTTCCGCTACCTCCTGGAAGCCGATCTCAGCGTCGCCCCGGGCCACGATCTCGGCCACGGGCGTAGCCTGGATCTTGTGCGCCTTGCCTTCCATCTGCTGCTCGATGCCGAGCTTCTTGAACAGGGTGCTTGCGATATAAACACCGCTTGCGCTGTCGGAGTAGGCGACCGACTTGGCCGCCAGCAGCACCTGGCGAAGCTTGGCAACGGTCGAGATATCCGGCACGGCCGAGCCGGCACGCACGACCATGCCGATCGGCGATGAGGCGATGTTGACCTCGCTGCCCGGCACCGTTTCGCCTTTCTTGACCAGCTCGTCCAGAGCCGTGCCGACCATGACCAGGACGTCATCCGGCTCGCCGCGGGCAAGACGGTTCGGGATCGCGTCGTGGGTTGTCCCTTCGGACGGGCCGGGCACCATGACGAGCTTGCTGCCCGTTTCCTTCTCGAACGCCGGGGACAGCGCCTCGTAGGTGGATTTGAAGCCGCCGGAGATCATGACGATGACGTCGGCCGCTTGAGCATGGCCCGGCAACGATGCCAGTGACGCTAGGATGGGCATGCAATACCTCGTTTTCATGAACGTCTATCCTGGGCAAAGGCGTGAGAACGGAGCTCGGCCAGACAGGTCATCCTGTCAGCCAGATCAGGAAAGCGAGCGACGGGATGCTGAGCACGTTGCTGTACAGCAGGACCGACGCGTTCTCTTTCTCGTCAGTCTTGTAACGGGTGGACAGGATCACTTGCATCGGTGCCGCTGCGAGGCCCAAGGCGAGCACCGTCATCTTGCGCAAATCCCCGCTCTGTCCAATGGCGGTCAGCGCCAGGTAGGCGAGGCCCGGGATGATGAGCAGGCGCGCCACCGTGGACAGCGCCGCCGGCAGCGAGAACCGGGGCGATTGTGATTGCAGGATGATCCCGCTCGCGAACAGCGAGAGGCCGCCGACCGTGGTGCCGAGCAGCTTGAAGCTGCCCGTCACTACGCTGGGCAAATGAGTGTTGGTCAGCACGAACGCGATGGCGAACAAGGGCGCCAGCACGACCGGCTGGGTGAAGGCGTGGCGGAGCGCCTTGGTGACCGACGCCAGCACCGAAACCTCCTGCGCACCCTGTTCGCACGCCTTTCCTGGACCCGAAGATTTTTTCTCCTTCGCGTAAGAGAGGAGCACGAGCGTGGCTGGCAGGATGATGATGTTGCCAGTCAGGCCGGCCACATCGACCACGATGGTGGCCTTGTCCCCGATCAGGGGCGTCAGGATCGGGATGCCGGTGAACGCGATGGCCGGGAACCCGAACGCCATGGCTTGAAGGGCCGCAGCCTGGATGTCGCGCCTAAACAGGTAGCGCCCTGCGAGGAACGCGGCCAGGAACGGAACCAAGGTCCCCGTCAGCAAGGCCACCAGAAGCGGCCATTGGCTGACCAGCTCTTGACGCGACACGGCGATCGTGCCGGCGAACAAGGCCAGCGGCAGCGCATAGACCAGCA
>CAXSGE010000196.1:0-4003 GCA_964236715.1 uncultured Acetobacteraceae bacterium
GGATGAAGTCAACCAGCTCCTCGACCTCGCGCAGCGGCAGCGTCGTGAACGAGAATGGACCCGCGGCAGCCTGGTGCCGACCGGCGCGCTTCTCGGGGTCGTCCGCCATGGCGCGTCCCCTTCTCAAGCTTCGGGACTGATCGGGTCCCTTTTGGTGGTGGCGCTACGACGGCTGTAGCAAGACCCGTGAGCCCTGCACCCGCCGCCGGCGCCAGGACGCGCTAGCCAGCCCGCCGCGCGGGCATCCTACCGCGGCAGGGTCCTGCAAGCCGTCCTTCCCGCTCCGGCCAGAGACATACAGCGAACTGTGCATGACTCCGGGGATGGATCGGTGGACGCCGCTACGGCGCCGCCAGCGGCCGGCCCAGCCGCCCGGCTTCCAGGATCGGCAGGTTGGTCTCGGTCGGCACGTAGATCACCGCGTTCTTGTTCTGCTCCAGCCCGTTGATCCAGAGGTAGCGCAGGTACGCCTCGTTGCCCTGCAAGCTCTTGCCGATGATCTCGTTGGCCTTGGCCACGCCCGTGGCGCGCGTCACCTCGGCATCGGCCTCGAAGTGCGCGCTTTCCGCCTTGGCCCGGGCTTGCGCCACCGCGATCTGCCGGTTCTGGTCGGCCTGGGCCAGCTCGGCCTCGCCGGCCTTCTGCGCGTGCCAGACCTGGTAGATCGGGCAGCCCACCATGCCCGAGCCGACCGTCAGCACGACCGCCACCACCAGGCCCACGACCGCGCCAGGGGTGATGCGGGGTAGCTTGTCCTCGCTGTCGCTCATGGCGTCCACCCGCTCATGCCCTGGGTCACAGGCATGGACGTGGGCATTCTGGCTGCGTCATCCTCGTCACGGTGCCTGCTGGTGGACATGCTTTGCTCCTCATGACGGCAGCCGGTGCCGGCCCGGCCTGGGATGCGCTAGGACTATAGTATATGCACACAGCCTGTGCAAGCCTCCACCAAGGGCGGCATGGACATGCGCCAGATGGTCGGCCGCAACGTTGCGCGCATCCGCCGGGACAAGGGCCTCACCCAGGAGCAGCTGGAGGAGCGCTCCGGCTTCAGCCAGCACTACCTCAGCGGCCTCGAACGCGGCCTGCGCAACCCGACCATTGTGACGATCTACGAACTGGCCACCGCCCTCGGCGTGGACTTCCGCGAACTGCTCAATCCGGACGCCAAAGGGTGACCGCGAAGCTGTGTGGGATTGGCCATTTGGTCAGTTCTGTCAGTCCTCGACCTACGGGCCGCCCACGCGCGTGAACCCGCCCACGTTGTGCGTGACCAGCACCAGCCCGCGCGTCAGGACCTGCTCGGCGATCAGCACGTCCTCGACGGTTCCAAACACCGTGGTAGTCACCTCTACTATCCCCAGGTGGTGGACGCTCTGCTACCGGCGAAGCTATCGGGATTCTAACTACCGGTTTTAGGGGGGGGTGATCCGCCGAACGAATCGCCCTGTAGGGGGGGGTGATCCGCCGAACCAAGGGGGGGTGATCCGCCGAACCCTCCTACGCCCTGAACACGACTTATCCACAATCCGAGGGGGGGGGTGATCCGCCGAACCCCTCTCAGGCGCGCCGCGCTCGGATCTGTACCAGCGTCTTCGGCACAGGAGGACGCGACGGCATGAGGACCAGGCCGCCGATCACCTGCTCTATGCGAGCATCTGGATACACAGCCACCACTGCGCGCAGCACCTTTGCCATCTCGCGCTTGAAGTCTTTGGAATCGCGGTACTCCTGCCCGAATTGCACTCGAAGGTTGGCCCAGGAGAGTTTAACACCGGCCTGGCTACGGATGCGATGAAGCCGATGGGCAAGCCAAGAGTACACGTCCAAAGCCAAGGCCGAGTGTTTCAGAGCACCCAGAGCACGAGCATCGAGCGGCACGGCACTGTCCGCCAGAGATGCGTAGAACTCCGGGGTCAGTTCAATCACGCCTGGCCATAAGGCACGTTGATTGGTGCTCTGGTTAGCCCATGCCGAGAAACGCTTAATAGGCTTGGCATCCAATGTTTCCAGGCCAACACCAAGACTCATCCGACATGCAGCAAGCGCCCGCATCTGTCGACCAAAACTGGCGTACTCCTCACCCCCTGTCCCGATCTCAAGGCGCAGCAGAAATTCGCGCACCGAATGCCCAACCTCGACCGTGGCGGACTTCGTGCGGACGGCCTCACTGCTGAGATGCACCAGCGCAAGCCGCGGTCGTGTGCCGTAAGGCAGGGGCTGCGGCAGCCACTCCTTGCCGTTCCAGAGCTTCCCCGCCTCAATCAGCAGCGAAGCATTGCCGTTCGTGCGCTCGAACGTGTCGCCGGCAATCTTCCGGCGTGGAAGCCCGACTTGGCACAGCACGGAGTGCAAGTAGTCTGGCCGCTCCGGCGGTCGCTCTGCAATCTCATTCCCAAGCTTGATGATGCGGGCTGTGGTGGGTGGAAGCTGTCGGCCACTTAGGCTGAATAGGTCGCCTTGCGGCGCCACCGTTCCATCACCCTCGGCCGCGCCGCTCAAAGCCCGCTCTCGACGGTGCGGTAGATTGCGAGATTGATGAGGGCAGCCCTGCTCTGCCCCATCTTCTCCGCCAACTCGTCCACCTTCGCAAGCAAGTCGGGCGCGATGGTCAGTGTGATCTGCTGCTTTGTTCCCCGGCGTATCCCCTTCGGTTGAGCGTCAGGCGCACCGGATATGAAACCTTCCGTAGTCTTGGGCCTAACTGGCTTCGTGATTGCCATTTCATCTCATCTTGCTGGCAGATGCGTAGCATCTTGCAGTTGAAACAGTGCGGTCACCAGTGAAATCAGCTCGTCACACGCCTTGGCATCGCGGGGGGTAACTTCCTCCACCGCCAAACCCTGTCCCACGGCGTTGGCAAATGCCTTGCGCCGACGGATTGGAACGTCGAGGTGCGCGAGCTGAGGATAATCGGCAAGCGCCGCCGCAGCATCCACGTTGTCGCTGGAAGCGGTTCCTGGGTCAGCGCAGTTGAGCACCCCGTAGGCTCGGAGGCCGTCCCGCACAGACCGCGCTTCCTCCACCAGCGCCGATATGTCGGCCAGCGCCCACACGTCCACCGAGCGAGGCTGGAACGGGACTAGGAGCACGTCGGACAGCACGAGAGCAGCCCGGAGTGCGGTAGAGTCCCGCCCGCCAGCGTCGATGATGATGTCATCGAACTTACGCCCTTGTTGCTGAACCTGGGCACGCAAGATGGGTCCGTCTGGATATTGAGCGCAGGCCAAACCCGGCTTCCGACCCGCCTCGGCCCGAAGTGCCACAGCTGTCTGCGACGTTCCTTGTCGGTCGCCGTCGATCAGCCACACATCGCGGCCGGCAAGCGCGCGAGAAAGTGCGATCTGGACAGCCAGAGTCGTCTTCCCAACCCCACCCTTCGTGTTTCCAACGGTGACAATCACCTTGCGATGGCTTTCATATCAACATGCCATCATCATCTATTGACCTTACAAGCAGGTCAATAGTCTAGGGTGCATTCCGGTCTGATCCAGTAGGATCAGTGCGGCAGCCACCTGGCCCCGTCCTGGGGTGTCGGCACCCCGCGTGCTTTCTGGTGCCGGTACCACCCACTAGTCACAGCAACGAACACGCCGCAGCTACGCACGGCTGGGGATGTCTGCCCGTTCATAGAACACGCCGGTGATGGCCAACGGCGTCTGGGTGCTGTAACGCACCCAATAGGGACCGACCTTGATCCAGGCTTGGCCCGGCCGCGCCAGCGCCGGATAGGGCCGGGGCGCTGGCAGCCCGGCTGTGGGGCTGCGCTCAATCAGGCGGGCGGCTTCGGCGACGGCGGCGGCCATGTTCCGCACGGCCTCTGGACGCTCAAGCCTAACATAGGCTGCGCCAAGCTCCCTGACCTGCCGCTGCGCCCGCGGGGTGAGTTCAATCAACGCTCGTGGCGTGCGGCGGTGTGCTCGGGTTGCCCCGCGAGCCTGGCCTCAAGCTGTGCAGCGGCCTGGCGCAGCTCGTCCAGCAGAGGTTCGAGCGGCACGGTCTG
>CAXSGE010000197.1:0-3825 GCA_964236715.1 uncultured Acetobacteraceae bacterium
TCCGGGCGTCCGGCCGCCAGCATCCGGTTCAGCACCGCCACGCCAATGCCCGCCTCGGTCTGCTGGGCGGCAAAGCCGCGGGCTCGCAGCCGTGGTCCGATCAGCGCTTTGTAGCGGCCCATCGTCGTTTCCACTAGGGATCGTTGGCCGTAACCTGTCGCGGTCTGCCAGGCCAGCCGCCCTTGTTCCGCGATCATGGCCAGATGGCGATCACGCTGTGTCGGCGGACCCGGTTCGTCGCTGCGGACGGCCGTCGAGCGCGGCGGGATCACCACCTCGATGCCATTGCCGTGCGCTGCAATCGTCTGGTAAGTGGGGCGGCGATCATATGCACCATCAGCTATCACCTTGCCAATCGGATCTTCAATCTGCTTGAGCAGCGGCCCGACCTGGGACGGGTCGTCGATGTCCTGATCCGTCAGCGTCTGCGCCACGGTTATGCCGCTAGCGGATTCTGAACCACGCCGAAAGGAGGGCATCCCGTGGACGCCCTCCCTCCGCTTTCTGCCCTATCGTCTAGCTGCGTGCAGGCACGTGCGACCGCCGAGCGGACCGTTTGGCATCGGCATGCTCGATCTCGATCTCGTCCTGGCGCACGGTGTCACGCACCGTCTCGACGTGCTCCTTGCGCTCCGTGCGTACCACCACCTCCTCTTTGAGGCGCACGGTCTTGCCCACGACCGGAACCTCCTCCGTCTCGGTCACCTCGATGGTCAGCTCGGTCAACGTCTCGCCGGTGAGCTTGTCGGTCACCGGCCTGCGCCGCTCCACCACGACCCGCTCGTGAACCAAGGTAACCTGCTTCTCAACCGGTGTCTCGACGACATAGCGGCGGACGCGGGTCGTGCCGCTACTCACCTTGCGTGTGCCGACGGTCAGGATCTCCTCGGCGAGCGGGATTACCTGCTCCTTGTCAGCCGTGTTTCTGGTGTCAAGCGCTGTGGACCGGGTGTCTCCAGTGCGGCCGGACACCGGCCGCTGCAGCCCCGACATTCCAAGCCACATGTCCCAAAACGGCATTCCGGTGGTCAGCGGTGCTGCCGCCGCCATCACCCGCTGGGCACTCTCGGTCGCACTTTGGGTGACCCGGCGCGCGCCCTCGCTGGCCACTTCGCCCGCTTGCACGACCGCCTCCGTGGCCTTCAAAGCGACTTCGCGGGTATGACGCGCGACAGCTTTGCGCTCGCGCTCGGCAGCCTCGTGCTGACGCGCTTGCGCTTCGGCCTGCTCCACCCGCTCACGCTCCGCAGCTTCCTCCTGCTGCGCCCGCAGCTCAGCCTGCTCGCGCTCTTGTCGAGCCATCGCACGCTTCTCCTCGGCTTGGTCGTGCTTGGCCTGCTCGGCTTCGGCCAGGCTCGTTTCCATCTTCTCCGCAATCCCCTGCACCTGCTCCTCGCTCAGCGCCTTCTGAACCGCGGGCAGAAGCTCTTTCGTCTCGTCACGAGCGTGCTGGCGGAACGCCTTGCGCAGATCGCCAACCCTGGCGAGGAAACTTTCATCGTTTTTGGGTAGCGCGTCCAACTCGGCAAGCACCGCACGCAGCTCCTTGTTGTCCTTGATGGCGCCGGCCACGAGGTCCTTGGTTTCCGCATGCTTGCGCAGCACCGGGAACAGATGCTGCTCTTCCAAGGCAGTGTGGGCCTCGAGTTCTGTTTTGAGCTCCGTGAACAGCCGCTCACGGGTCTTGATTGCGCTGCCTGACGTCTCGGTAAGCTTGATGAATAGTTCGTTCGCTTTGGCAGGGCCAGCCTGCATCAGAGTGCGTAGGGTCATAGGTGCTTTCCTTTGTTGTGTGGCAGCATGGAACGGAGAGAAAACGCCCAGCACAGAGCCGCCGAGAGGTGCTCAGGCACCACTTGCCGCGCGGTAGCTGGGTTGCTCGTCCTAGCGGGCCTGTTGGCGCTGTTCGATCTGCGCCTCGAGCGGAGGCAAGGTTTCGTCTGCGGTGCGGCGGACGGCGCGGACCAGGGTGGCAGTGCCCTGCATCATGGTGTCGAGGTACTCGCGAGCGAACCGCTGCTGCAGTTCGATCATTGCTGATGGGTTGGCAAGGCGGAACAGCTCCTGCGTAGCACACAGGTTGGTCTGCATGACGCCCTCAACGAGGCCCGCAATGCCTTGCTTCACGTCACGCATACCCCCCTCGGCGGCATGGGGCAGCGTCGCCAACTGGCGCACGTCCTCGGAGGTGCTCTGGGCCACCTGGGCCATCTTGCGGCTCACCTCCTGGAAGGTTTGAGCCGCATCCTGAGCGATTTGGCGCTGGCCCTCGGCCACCACCTGCGTGGTCCGGCGCACCGTCTCTGTTGCGGCCTCGCTGGCGCGGCGCATCGTTTCCACACCGGCCTGTGTGCCCTGACCCGTCACTTCGGCAGCGGCGCGTCCACGCTGCAGCATGGCGTCGGTGGTCTGGCGCATTGCATCGCTCACGGACTGAGTTTTGGCGTGTATGGCGGCTTCGGCGCTTATCTGGCCGTTGTTGTATTGAATGTCCTGCGAATTGCTAATATTCGGCACAATTATCCTCGATTATTCTAAGTTCTGTATCTGTATGTTGCACTGCACAACGCAGAACAGCAAGGGTAAATCAGAGTATAACAATCACAAAAACGTGTATATTGAAGGAAATAGCATAGCAGGATACACAACACACACCAATGCGGATGAGACATCACCCTTGTATGTTGTCCAATTAAAAAGTTTCTGCTAATTCAAAGCTTGAAGTGATGTGATAGGCCTCGCTTTAGTAATATCGCAATGCCGAGATGGCCGTGAACCTCGGCAAAGGTGGCCTCAATGACCAACGGCGGACGGCGCCTACGACGATGAGCCGACTTACGCAGCCGCCGCGGCACGCCAGCGCCATCCATCGCCGGACGTCGTCGTCCCGCCCCGGGCGTCAGCGACGCCAAGCTCGGACGAGGACGATAGCCATCTCCAGAGCCAGCGTGACCGCTACATCCAGCTCGTCGAACTGAGAGGTTCGCCGGACATGGCCGAGCGCGACCGCATGAGCGTAGCTGCCCGAGGTTCCGCGCGCGAAGCGCGTGGAATGGCAGCGAAGGGTGGCAGAAGGCGACCGGATACGGCAGGAGAAACCAGGTCGAAACGGCGATGGCGCGATACAAACACCTGATCGGCCCCAAACTTCGCGCCCGGAGCCTGCCTGCGCAAAGGGGCGAGGTTCCATCGCCGTCGTGGTGCTGAGTAGGATGATACGAACAGCAAAGCCAGTCTCCGTCCGGCTCGCCTAGACGGCGCCCGGAAAGGACTAACTCAGCCTTCCACCGGTCCATGCAACAACGCCATGGTCCGGCGCAGATGTGTGTCGATGAAGCTTGTGCAATGCAAAACCGCGTTTGTGCAGCGCGAAAATGGTTGTTTGTAGATCGGCGTGGAAGATGACTCATCTGCAACCTCGGTGCAGGTGGAGGCCTTCTCAGAGCTAGCATGCTATTGAGATTGTTGGCTGGTCGCCTCATCAAAGCTCGTTTGCCGTGTCGCATGCGGGTTCGGTGCCAAAGGGGCGAAATCGTGAAGCATCATCAACGGCTTACTTGGGCGTCCTGAGCACTGCCTGCACCGAGGTTGCGGATGAGCCGTTTTCAACGCCGATTGACACCCAGCACCTTGGCGTCGACCCGACACTCTTGTCACGGGCCGCCACTCCGGAGCGTTTGTCTGATACCCGACGTGAGCAGCGTTCGTTTAACCAAGGTCAGATGGACGCTGCGCCTGGCGTGGGTCGTACCCCCTCGATGGCTTCGTGCGTGGTAGGGTCGGGGACTGGCGCGCCGGCTGCGGTCGAAGCACTCCGACCCAGCC
>CAXSGE010000198.1:0-3778 GCA_964236715.1 uncultured Acetobacteraceae bacterium
CGAGCGCATCCAAGGCCAGGCTTGCCCTCAGGTGATCGGCCATCGCCCAGCCGACAACCTTGCGGCTGAACGCGTCCAGCACGACTGCCAGGTAGATGAAGGCCTCGGCCAATCGCACATAGGTGAGGTCCGCCAGGGTTCGCGTTGCCGCCGGTGATGATCCATGGCGACGACGTGACGCACGTGATCAGCGAGGTCGGCGTCGCCAATCTGCTGCTCTGCCGGACTTCGGACGAGCGCCGTGCGGCGCTGCGCGCCATTGCCGGCGCGACCGCGTTCGGCCGCGCGGCTTCTCCGGAGGTCACAGCCGGACTGCGCGAGCGGGGCATCGTGACGCTCGCGGAGGACTTCGGGATCATGCTGAACCAAGCGACGCGCGCGTTGTTGGCGGCCAGGAGCATCGAAGACCTCGTCGCCGCATCAGGAGGCCTCTATGAACCTCCACCTCAATTCCGCCACGCCGCATCGACGTCGTGAACTCATTCGAGGTGTCAGGTTGCGACACCTCCTCGGCGACACTGGCTGTAGTGTCACGATGCACCCAACCATGAGAAGAGCCTGGTTGGAGCGCAGCATAAAGCGCGGATCGTCGTCATGGCCCCTTACCGTAAATCTCCGCACGGATGTTGCCAGCAGGCCAAATGGAGCGAACGTCCCTTCTAAGCTGGCCCGGCTCCGTGACGTCCGGCGGCCATCGAACGCCAGCACTGTAGACGAGCACCACGTTGGCGCTCACCGGGGTTTCTGGTCTTGCCGGCGTAAGGGCCTACGCGAAGCAGCAACTTGGCATGGAACGAATGGGGGAGGTGTTCAGCTCCATATGGGGCGCCCGCTCACCTCAAACTTGCCCCAACTGCACCAGAAGCCGCGGAGGAGCCATGTGCTGCTGCGTCATACCTGGACAGAGTTAGTGAATGGCTCGGCGGTCCCAGATGTGCAACGAAGAGGCGCTCAGGGACCTGAACGTTGATGGCCGAAGCTGCCTTGTAGGAATCCACCAGTAGCATCAGGAGCGCGAAAGAACTCTGGTTTAGAGTCGATCAACTTATTTCATTATTGGACGACGATTCTTGTATCGCCTAAGTCGGTTCTAGTTCATGTTGCGGTGCAACATAGGAGATTGCACATGACCCTTCGCACATTGATGCTGGCTGGACCTGCAAAGGCTGACGAGTTGTTCACTCGTCTTGCGGACACCACGGACACCGCTGTGAAGACCCGCGAGCGGGTGTTTGCAGAGCTGAAGGCCGGGCTCGAGCAGCACGTGGACCTGGAGGAGCGTCATCTGTTCCCGATCCTCCGCAAGCAGCCGGACACCAAGGACCTCGTCACCGCGGCCATCCGGGACAACAAGGACCTGCGTGCCAAGCTCGCCGAGCTTGAAGCCCTGCCGAAGAACGATGAGACGTTCCTGGGCAAGGTATCAGAGCTGCAGAAGACCTTCCGCCAGCATGCCCGGGACGACAAGCGCGAGTTGCTTCCCGCTGTCCAGGCCGCGTTGAGCGAGGAACAGGTCCAGGGCGTCGTCGAGAAGATGGAAACCTCTCTGGCCGATGCGGAGCAGGTCCGGCTCGATCAGGCCGAGCAGAAGCGTGCGGCGGCCCGGCACGAGCGTGAGGAACGCGAGCAGGCCGAGGCGCAGGCGCAACAGGAGCAGGACGCCAAGCAGGAACGTCAGGCCGCCGCGCGCCGTGCGAAGGAAGCAACTCGCGAGGCAGCCGAAGCCGAAGCCCGAGTTGCCGACCTCGCAGCGCAAGACGCTGCCAAGCAGACCCGCGACGCTGCGCGCGCCGTGACCGTTGCCGCTCAGCGCGTCACCGAGCACGCCGTTGAAGCCGTTGAGCGTACGGCTGCCGTCGCGTCGGCCCCGCTGAAGACCGGTGTTTTCTTCTGGGACATGATGCTCGGTTTGTCCGCCGCGCAGCCCGGTCGGGCCGCTGTCACCCGTGAGGCTAGTTCCTCAGCTCCTGTGTCGCAGCGGGCGCCTGCAAACGAGGAGGTGATCCCGCTTGCTGAGGAGGTCCTGGTCGTTGGCAAGCGCACGGTCAACACGGGCATGACCCGCATCCGTCGCTACGTCGTTGAGACCCCGGTCGAGCAGCAGGTCTCCCTGGTGCGCGAGCGCGTGGTGGTGGAACGGCGCCGGCCAGCGACGAACAGGGTCACTGGCGAGGCCCTGACGGAGTTGACCATGGAGGTCGTCGAGACGGACGAGGTTCCCGTGATCGCGAAGTCCGTGCAGCTCCGCGAGGAGGTCGTCGTCCGAACCGAGCGGACCGAGCACGTCGAGACCGTCCGCGACACCGTGCGCCAGGACGAGGTGGAGATCGAGCAGGCCAACGCCCGGCAGCCCGCACGCGCACTCAGCTAAGGGCTCATCCGGGTATATCTGGATCGAGTGGCATGCGATCGGCCCGTTTCCGGATTTCCGTTGCTTGAGGAGTTTGTTGCCCCGTTCGGATGATTGATCCTCACCCGATCCGTAAGCGCTTTGCATCGCTGTGCCCGCACTTGAGCGAACGCGAGCGCCGCCTGTTTGCTGCGGCCGAGGCACGTGCTGCCGGATACGGCGGCATCGCTGCGGTGTCGGCGGTGACGGGCATTGCGGTGAGCACGATCGGCCGCGGCCTGAAGGAGCTGACGGCCTCGGACACTCTGTCCTCCGACCGGGTCCGCCGTCCCGGCGGCGGGCGCAAGCTGCTGGTGGAGAAAGATGTGACGCTGCTCGACGACTTGCTGGCGTTGGTCGAGCCAAGCGAGCGTGGCGACCCGATGTCGCCGCTGCGCTGGACCTGCAAGAGCCTGTCCCAGTTGACGGCTGCGTTGGTCGCCCAGGACCACCGGATCGGTCGCACGGTTGTGGGAGAGTTGCTGCACCAGCAGAAGTTCAGCCTGCAGGCCAACCGCAAGACCCGCGAAGGCGACAGCCACCCGGATCGGGACGCGCAGTTCGTGCACATCAACGACAGTGTGAAGGCGGCGCTGGCGGCGGGCCAGCCGGTGATCTCGGTGGACACCAAGAAGAAGGAGCTTGTGGGCGACTTCAAGAACGCCGGCCAGGCTTGGCGCCCCCGGGGCGAGCCGGAGGAGGTGCGGGTGCATGACTTCCTGTTCAAGGAACTGGGCCGGGCGGTGCCGTATGGCGTCTACGATCTCGCGGCCAATACCGGATGGGTCAGCGTCGGCATGAGCTGTGATACGGCGGCGTTCGCCGTGCAGACGATCCGCCGCTGGTGGGCCGAGATCGGCAGCGCCCGTTACCCCGAGGCCACGCGGCTGGTGATCACTGCCGATGGCGGGGGAAGCAACGGCTCGCGCGTCCGGCTGTGGAAACGCGAGCTGCAACGTCTTGCCGACGAGCTGGGCATCCCGCGCAAATCGCAAGTGCGATTTCGCTGACATCGCCGTGCACCACCTGCCGCCCGGGACCAGCAAGTGGAACAAGATCGAGCAGCGCCTGTTCTCGTTCGTCACGATGAACTGGAAAGCCCGGCCGCTGGTCAGCTACCGCGTCATCGTCGACCTGATCGGCGCCACGACGACCGACACCGGGCTGACCGTGCGCTGCGAGTTGGACAGCGCCGAGTATCCCAAGGGGATCGTCGTGTCCGATCGGGAGATGGACGGCCTCCACATCAGCCGCAATGCCTTCCACGGCGAATGGAACTACACCTTGCAACCAACCAACCCATCAGTCCGAGCACTTGTTTCCGGATGAGCTCATAGAGGCGGTTTTCACAATTCACGGGCCAGGCGTCCTGCAACCAGGAGTATGCAC
>CAXSGE010000199.1:0-3775 GCA_964236715.1 uncultured Acetobacteraceae bacterium
ATCCAAGGCCGGCTCATGCCAAGGCAAGATGAACCGACTCAAACAGGCTCTTAGACGCGGTTTTCAGAATTCCCTGGTGAGCCTGGGTGCAACCAGGAGCATGCCTGCGGCTTGGAGCAGGCTTTCGACGATGTGGCCGAGCCGGTCCTAGTGCAGGCCGAGACGCTTGTTCTCCAGCAGCCAAGCGTTGGCGCGCTCTACCGGCCAGCGGCGCTCGCCCAGGCCTGATCCGTGCGGCTGCGCGCGCTTGCCGATGCGGGGTTCCGCGCGGCTCTTGCGGCACAGCTCCCGGTTGCTCTCGGCATCCTAGCCTTTGTCGGCAAACGCCGTCCTGATCCGGGCCATGACGACGAACGTGGTTCGGAACAGGCGCTCAAACAGCAGGGTGTCGTTCATGTTGGCCGCCGTGGCCGCGCAGGCGACCGGCACGCCATCGCCATTGACCGCGATGTGGTACTTGGTCCCCTTCTTGGCCCAGCCGACAATGCTCCGCATTGCGACGGGTCGGTGGGATTGGGGCCGGTCAAGTCGCCGCCCCGCTTGGCGCGCACCGAGCAGCTGTCCACGATCAGGTCGCGCGCCAGGTCAGGCTGCCCGCGCAGCATGCCGACCAGCATGGAATGGGACGTGCCGCAACACGTCGGTCTTTGCCCAGTCCGCCAGGCGACGCCGCAGGGTGGACCCGCTCGCCATGGCGTCCGTCGCACGCAGGCTCTTCCACGGCGTGCCCTCGCGCAGGAACCGACGCAAGGTCGCCAGCACCCGCACCGTCCCGGTCGGCGGGTGGCCGGGACCGCTGCCGGGCAGCGGTTCAAACCGATCGACCACCCGCGCAATCAGCTCCAGGATGCTCTTGTTCAACGTCGCTCTCCTTGTCAGGAAGCAGCAGATGGGGATGCGGGCCACCCCAGAGGTAATCAGACGTGTTCAACCCAGAGCAGTAGTGAAAACCGCGTTTTAGCATGCTATCACCACACAGAATGATCCCGGACAGACACTTAAGGCCGAAGCTGCTGGGTTCCACAGGGTTCATAACGACTCTCCTGAGCGCATCAAAAATGCATGTTGGTCCGCACGCCAAATACAGCTGCGCTCCGCGTCGCGCTGGTTGCGCCAGGGCGCATGATGTATTGGAAGTCGGGCTCGATTGATACGCCGCGCGCGATCGGCGTGGTGTACTCCAACTCGATCACCTGCTCATGGGTCTGGGTTCCGAACACGGGACCAAAGCCGCCGGTGGAGAAAGGCTCGCCGAAGGCTGCCTGTCGCTCCTGCGTGGCTGTCAGGCTGCCGCTGGTCCTGATCCAGTGAAAAATGGCCCCGAACGAGTCCTTCGGCCGCCCGAACGCCGCCCCCGTGCTCGATGCGCCGCCGAACAGTTGGTCCGCGAGCGCCGAGACGCCCCGGTCGGCATGCACGTAGCCGCCGAACAGGACCACGCCGTCTGTGTCGGACGGGCCGGTCCGCAGCAGCATCTGGTCCGCCAGCAGATAGAACTCGCTGCGACCCTTCATCGGACCGCTGCCGGGTCCTGTTCGCAGCAACGCTGGATAGCGTGACGAATCGTAGTCGTAACCGATCTTGTAGTGGCCAATCAGGTTCTGCTCGCCGATGTGCGGCACGTAGCCGATTTCCAAAGGCAAGCTGACGCCCGTGGTGCCGGGTTCTCCCCAGGCAAAGCCAGAGCGTCCGCCGTAATTGGGATTGACCTGCCAGGCGCCGGCCATGACGTATGTCTCCGGCGTGGGCAGCACCCGGACCTGGCCCCCGAACGTCGAGAGTGGCCAGTCGAAGCTGCCGGCATAGATCGGCAACGGGTGCGGGTTCCCGCAGGTCAGGCCGTTGACGAAGGCGCAGTATAGCGGGGACGCAGCGAAAAAGGTGCCAACGGGCAGGCGGCCAACGACGACATCGACCCGGTGGTCCGCCAGGACTTGCTCAAGGTAGCTATAGACGAGGTGGACCAGCACGTCGCCGCCCGCGCCGTAGATCTCCTGGACGGTGCCGAGTCCGTCTCCGAGGCGGTCGGCACTCAGGTTGCGGCCGGCGCGCTGGACGACGAGAGTATGGCTGGAAAACCCGTTCAGTCCCGCCAGCTTCCCGAAATCGAGGTCGAGTTCTGCTCCGACCTGTCCGACGTAGTCGAAGCCGGTGCTGCGACCGCCTGTGACATTGCCGAAATCCTCCGTCAGATAATCGAGCCGGACATGGACGCCGTGGTCGGCCAGGGCGGAACGCACGCCGCCCCAATCGCCGAACAGGTGAGGCGAGTCGAACGGCGGGGTGAACAGCGGCCCCACGTCGGCGCTGCCGATCTGTTCGCTGGGACCGGCGCTGAGTCCACCGATCGCCGCGGCCGGGGTCTGCTGCGCGAGCGCTGATCCCGTCGAAGCGAGGCACAGCGCCGATACGAGCAGGGCGCCCAAGACACGAAGCAGCGGAAACTGCTCCCGTCCGATCACGTCGGCCACGGATGCCAGCCGGAGGCGCTCGCAGTGCGAAGGACCGAGGACTTCACGAGCGGTCGGGTCCAAGCCAGGCGGCCTTGATCCGGGATAGGAGAAGCTCAAGTCCCGGGGCAGGTCACGATCCTCGTTGCTCTTCAACAAGCAGGGCAGGGTGGCCGGGCGGACAGGAGCGGAACGGCAAGGCGCTTCATCGAGCGTCATGGTTGGTCTCCTTCAGGTTGTCCGCGATCTTGTGATCCTCCACGGGTTTTCGTGGACGGGTTACGTTGCGTTTGCCGCTTGCCGTTCTGCCTGGTCTAGCGTGCGGCAGTCCAGGGCCGAGTTGAGGCGCCGGCGTTTGTGGAAGCCCCCGACATTCGAGAACAGGCCGCGCTTGGCTCCATCCCGGGAGGGGGCGGCAGTGGTCGCCACCATCCTGCGCCTGTTCAACTCGAACTGACGTGCAGCCAGGCAGGCACATGCGATTGCATCGCCTTGGAGGGGTGGGTCGAGGCTGAAGCTGCCCTTGCACCTGTTCGCGGGGTGGCCCGCACTCACCGGATCGGACGCGCTGCTCCAGGGGCCGCGTCCTTCGACAGAATCGTCATGGACAGCAGCCAAGTCAAGGCAAGCAATGCCAGGACAAGAACAAACCCGGCGATGCCGACGCGGGTGGCCGCCCAGGCGCCCACGAGCGCACCCGCGACGAAGCAGCCGATGATCAGCGGCAGCAACCGCCGCTTGGGACCCGGCTTCCCAGTGGCAAGAGCCCCGGCCAGCGTCGTGGACATGCCTGTGATGAACGTCGTGTGGAACGCCACCGAACCGATCTTGCCCAACGCGCCGTTCTGCAGCCCGAGCGCGAGGCAGAGGCTCGCCAAGAATATGTCATTGCGGCCTGTTGCAGGCAGCGCGGGGATGATCGTCCCAAGGGCGATCAGCGCAAACTCCAGTGCCAGCACCGGAGCGAGACGCCGGCACGCTGATCGGCCTGACGGGTGCGGCCAGTTCAGGCCACCCGCGGTCCCCGCCAGGAAAGCGATCACGGAGATCAGGCAGGAGAGCGCCTGAAGCCACTGCGAGTTCACCATGTGAACCATCAGCAGGATCGAGTTTCCGGTGACGTGCCCGGTGAAGCTGCCCGCCAGGATGTAGCTCCCGGCATCCGCAAAACCGCCGACGAACGCCAGAGTCAGGCTGACGAGCAGATAGCGCCATCCCCCTGGATCAGCTTCCGCCATATCGATGCCCGTCCTTTGTCCGCCGGTCGGGCGTGATCACGACGATTGATCCTGCGGCGAGCTGTCGGCGGGCGGTCAGGCGCCGGC
>CAXSGE010000200.1:0-3755 GCA_964236715.1 uncultured Acetobacteraceae bacterium
GCCTGCGGCCTGTACGACCTCGACCGCAAGCCGCGCCCGGTCGCCGCCGCCTATCGCCAGCTGCTAGAGAATTTTGGGCGGATCGGGCTGATGCCACATGCCGAACTGCTGACCGTCACCGATCGACCCGCCACTCTTAAGGTGGAAGTGTGACGCGAAGCTGGCGCAGCTTGACCCAAAAGGCGGCATACATAGCCTCGTAGCGTTTTCGGCACCAAATGCTTATTCAGCTCGGACGATCAGCCGGCGTAGTTAGCTTGAACAGGAAATGCTGCTGCCCGGTCAGGACCAGGTCGCCGTCATGGTTGACGATCGTGATGTCCATGGTGGCAAGGCCCTTGTCGTCCTGTGTCGACAGCTTCGACACCTCGAGAGAGGTGTACAATGTATCGCCGACATAACAGTCTTTTACGAACTCACAGGACAGCCCAACGAACGACTGTAGCACCTCGCCCACATAGTGGGTGAACAAGGTCGCCCCCGGAGCCGAGAAGGCCAGCACCTGGAGCGGCTGGACCAGCATTGCGGGCATTCCGTGCGCCTTAGCGTAGTCCTGATTGTAGTGACGCGGGTGGTTATCGGCGGAGATCGCCTGGAACTCGGACGTATGCGCGTCGGTGAGCGTTCGACTCGGCGCGCGAAAGAGGTCGCCGACCTTCAGGTCCTCGAACGTCTTGGCGGGAACCATCAGAAAATCGGTCGGGTCGAACGGCTTTCTCGTTGCAGGATGAAGGGCTAGAGTTGCCACTTTGTTACGTCCTTTCAATATGGCTAATTCGCAATGTCGAGGGATGCTTGTCGTGCGATCACCACCGTTTCGGTGGCTAAAGTTCGCTCGCTCGAACAGTGCTGCGTGGCACCCGCGCCATTCGGGTCGGTCATCGCGAGCCAATCTCCGTCGTCAAGTCGTTCGGTTCCTGCGCGAGACTCCACCTTGGGCGCGTCCGCCCGATCATGAACGTCCCTTTGGGGGCTACATACGCTGATCGCAGTTCGTGCACTGAAACCTACATCAAGAAGGGGTGCTTCTTGAATCTACAGTGTCCCGCCCAGACCGGGTGCTTGTAATTTCGACGACGGATCGATGATGTTCGGGTCGTCTCGGCTCCGGGACCTCTTTCTAGGGTCCA
Organism: uncultured Acetobacteraceae bacterium; assembly: GCA_964236715.1. Taxonomy (GTDB): domain Bacteria; phylum Pseudomonadota; class Alphaproteobacteria; order Acetobacterales; family Acetobacteraceae; genus CAHJXG01. The sequence goes on from CAXSGE010000200.1 coordinate 1,131, forward strand.
GACCCAATCAGGAGGTTGAGCTGAGCGCCGTTTCCTGATTCACCGTTGCCCTGGAAGCGACGGAGGTGATGATGGCGCTGTTCTGGTTGTCGGACGAGGCGTGGGCGGCGATCCAGCCGCACCTGCCCAAGAACCAGCCGGGCGCGAGGCGTGTGGATGACCGACGCGTGATCTCGGGCATCCTGCACGTGCTCAAGAGCGGAGGCCGCTGGTGCGACTGCCCGGCCGACTACGGGCCGGCAACCACGGTCTACAATCGGTTCAACCGTTGGTCAGCGCGAGGTTTCTGGCTGAAGCTGCTGGACGCCTTGGTCGACGCGGGCGCGGTGACGAAGAGTACCGCGATCGACAGCACGTACATCAAGGCCCAGCGCTCTGCGTTCGGCGGAAAAGGGGGGCTAAAGCGTAGGCGATCGGCCGTTCGCGGGGTGGCAAAACGACCAAGATCCACGCCCTCACGGATGTCGTCGGCGGCCCCTTCGCGCTGATCCTCACGCCCGGCAACGTCGCCGACGTGACCGCCGCGCCCGAGCTGCTCGCCCGCATGGGCAGGGCTCGCTACGTGCCTGGGGGACAAGGGCTACGACGCCGACCCGCTCCGGCGCGCGCTCCGCCAGGCAGGCGCCGTACCCGTCATCCCGGGCCGGTCGAGCCGCACGCGGAAGGTGCGCTACGACGGTGAGCACTACAAGGACCGCCACCTGATCGAGAACGCCTTCTGCCGCCTCAAGCCTGTCCTGAGCTTGTCGAAGGGGACTTCCGGCGCGTGGCCACTCGCTACGACAAGCTCGCCGTTAACTTCCTGTCAGGCGTGGCGCTCGCAACCGCTCTCGCGTCGTGGCTGTGAATAAGTCTGGACCCTAAAAGTCACAAATTCGCGCTTCGGCGAGCTATTATAGGTTGTTAAAAGTTCACTTAACGCGAGTCGATGCGCATAGTTGTAAATCATGCTCCGATTATACATCGGATTTATGCGTCACGGAAGTGCAAGGTTTATGCGGTTTTCCATCTCATGCACAGATTGTGAGTTTTGCATCACTAGAATTACCAACCGCATCTTCACATCAGCTTGCAGCAACCGGCGTCCGCGAACAGCTGGACCTTGGCGCTCTCGGTGAACTGCCATTTGGCAAGGCCCGACATCAGCCTGCGGGTCGGCGAGGCATCAAACAGCTTGCCGTACCACGTCACGCTCCGCTCGAGATCGGAACAGTTGACGTGGGCGAAGATGGTGCGGATCGTCATGCCTGAACGCTTCCGGACGTCAGCACGACCTTGCCGCGCGGATGCCCGGTCTGCGCGAAATGCTGCGCGTCGCGGACCTGCTCCAGGGGAAAGCTCTTCGTGATCGTGACGGTGACGTCCCCCATCGCGATGAGACCGACGACCTGGCTCAGCGCATCGGCATCCGCCTCGGCGTGCCAGCGCGGCACCGTGCGCACGCCCAGCGCCGTCGCCTTCGCCTCGTCAGGCTCGAGCGTCGACACCAGGATGCCGCCCTTGCGCAGCGCGCCGAACGACCGCGCCTGTGTCTCGCCGCCCTGCGTGTCGAACACAATGTCGAGGTCCGTCGCGACGTCCTCGAAGCGCTCGTTCTCGTAGTCGATCGCCGTGTCGGCGCCGAGCTCGCGGACGAAGTCGAGATCCTTGCCAGACGAAGTCGCGAACACGGTGGCACCCTTCCAGCGGGCGAACTGCACCGCCATGTGACCGACACCGCCCGCCCCGCCATGGATCAGCACGCGCTGCCCGGCGTCGAGACCGCCATGATCGAACAGACCCTGCCATGCGGTCATCGCGGCGAGCGGGAGGGCGCCCGCGACATCCAGATCCAACCCGGCCGTCACGGCGACGAGTTCCTCCACTTTCACGACCACGAGTTCGCTCTGAGCGCCTCGCTCGTTCCCGATGAAAGCGCAGATGCGGTCGCCAGCTTTCCAGCCTCCAGCGTCGGCGCCGACGACCTCGATCGTCCCGGATAGATCGCGGCCAAGTGCGAAGGGCAGTTTGTCCGCCCCCATCGGCGGATACTTGCCCTCGGCGGTCTTCCAGTCGACCGGGTTGACGCTGGCGACGGCCATCCGGACCAGCACCTCATCCATCCCGAGCTTCGGAACCGGGACGGCCTTGACCTCGACCACCTCCGGACCGCCGAACCGTTCAATCCAGACCGCGCGCGTCTGTGTGGTGTCGGTCATGGTCGCTGCCTGTCGTTATGGATCTCAGTCCCGTCGAACAGCTGTCGCGTCGGATGGGTTCCCCGTCGGGTAGCCCGGCGCGATCCCGCTCCCGCGTCCGAACGCTCGTAGCCCCACCGCATTGTCTGCCGACGAGCACCGGCCATTGTCTCCGAATGTTCCGCCGAGGCCCTACTGACCATCGAACGCGCCCGAACGGACGTCAGTCAAACAACTGTTTTGCGCCGCTGCGCTGACGCAAACTTTCTGATTTTTGCATCACGAATGACCGGGTTTGGGCGACAGCTGCCCTGCCGGTGTTCGCATCGGCCTATGCGGGGCTCCGTGGGAATCTCTGCAGCGGTGTACGCTAGCGGGTTTCGTGGTGTAGGCGCGCATTGCCTCATCATAGTTGCCGCTGGGCACTCGGCCCCGGTCGTCGCGCGCC
>CAXSGE010000201.1:0-3640 GCA_964236715.1 uncultured Acetobacteraceae bacterium
CGGAGGCCGACATCCGGGTCGTGGCGCCGGACGTGGGCGGCGGCTTCGGGGTGAAGTGCGAGTTCTACCCCGAAGAGGCGCTGGCCGTCGTGGCGGCCCGCACGCTCGGCCGCCCCGTCAAATGGATCGAGAGCCGGGAGGAGCACTTCGTCGCCACCACCCACGCCCGCGAGCAGGTCCACGAGGTGCGAGCGGCCGTTGACACCGGCGGGATCGTCACCGCCGTCACGCTTCGCTCGATCACCGACAACGGCGCGGCGGCGGCCACCTTGTCGGTGACGCCCGCCTCCATCTCGTCGGCCATGCTGCGGGGCCCGTACCGCATTCCGAACTACCGCGCCGAGTCCCATTCGGTCGTGACCAACAAGACGCCGCTGGCGGTGTACCGGGGCGCGGGGCATCCGCAGGCCGTGCTCTGCATGGAACTGACCATGGACCGCATCGCCCGCGAGATGGGCATCGACCGCGTCGAGCTGCGCAAGCGCAACATGCTGACGCCGGCAGACATGCCGAGCGACCGCGGCACCGCCATCGTGCTGGCCGGCCCAGTGGTCTACGACAGCGGCGACTACCCCGGCTGCCTGGACCGCGCCCTCGTTCTCGCTGGATGGGCCGACCGGGCGGCGCGGGACGCCGAGGTCCGGGCACGCGGCAAGCTTCCGGGCACGGGCATCGCCTGCTTCGTCGAGGAAACGGCGATCGGCCCCTACGAGACGGGGCATGTGCGGGTTGACGGCAGCGGCAAGGTGACTGTCTTCACCGGGGCTTCGCCCCACGGCCAGGGGACCGCGACCGCGATTGCGCAGCTCGTCTCGGACGAGCTCGAGATCGGGATCGACCGGATCGTCGTGCGCCATGGCGACACCGACGTGATCCCCGATGGCGTGGGCACGTTTGCCAGCCGGGGCGGACCCATCGCCGGGGCGGCGGCGCGGCTTGCCGCCCGCAAGGTGAAGGAAAAGGCCCTGGCCGTCGCCGCGGAGATGCTGCAGGCGCCGCAAGGCGAGGTGAGCTGGGCCGAAGGCGAGGCCCGCGCCAAGTCCGGCGCCAGCGTGTCCCTCGCCGCCATCGCCGGCCGGTCCACGGCGTGGAATGCGATGCCCGGCGGCGTGGCCTCGTTCAATCTCGACGAAACGGCGCACTATCAGGTGCCCGGCATCGCTTTCGCCAACGCGGCCCACGTGTGCGCGGTCGAGATCGACCCGGAAACCGGCGAGATCGAGATCACGGGCTACGTCGTGGTGCATGATTGCGGCACGGTGATCAACCCGATGATCGTCGAGGGGCAGGTGGTCGGCGGCATCGCGCAAGGGCTTGGCGGCACCCTGTTCGAAGCGTTGCGCTACGACGACCATGGGCGGCTGCTGACGCGCAGCTTCGCCGACTACCTGCTGCCGACGGCGGCCGACATGCCGCGCCGTATCGTGACCGGCAGCATGGAGTCGCCGTCGCCGCTCAACCCGTTCGGGATGAAGGGCGCGGGCGAGGGCGGCACCACGGGGTCTGTCGGAGCGATCGCCGGGGCGGTGGCCGACGCGCTCGCGCCGCTCGGGGTGCGCGTGGCCGGCGACGGCCCGTTCACGCCGCCCGCGGTGCTGCGCCTGATCCGCGGGGCTGCCGGCCCCGATCCTGGCCCGACTGCGCAGGAGCATGCGGCATGAGCTTCATCCTCGCCGACGCCTGCGTGATCACCATGAACGCCGGACGCGACATCCTCGACACAGGCAGCGTGCTGGTCGAGGGCGACCGCATCGCCTTGATCGGGTCGCGGGCGCAACTGACGGGCACCCATCCCGAGGCCGAGGTGATCGACGCCAGCGGCCAAATCCTCATCCCCGGCATGGTCAACACGCACACGCACCTGTTCCAGACCCTGCTGAAAGGGCCGGGCGACGACATGGTGCTGAAGAAGTGGTTCACCTGCATGACGGGGCCGGCCGCCGTGGAACTCACGGCAACCGATGCCCACACTGCGGCGCTGCACGGCTGCGTCGAGTCCATCCGCTCCGGAGTGACAACGCTGGTGGACTTCATGTACGTGCACCCGCGCCCCGGCCTGACGCAAGCCGTGTTCGATGCCTACGAGGCGACCGGCATGCGCGGCTTCGTATGTCGCGGCTTCCTGTCCGACGGCGTGCAGTATGGCGTTCCGGAGAAGCTAATCGAAACGCCGCAGCAAGCCCTCGACGATGCGACCGCGTTGATCCACGCCAACAACCGGCCCGGCGGGCGCGTGCAGGTCGGCCTCGCGCCCTGCATGATCTGGGCGCTGGACGCCGACAGCCTTCGGCAGACCAGGGCGCTCGCCGACGAGCTGGGCGTCCTGGTCACGGTTCACGTGGCCGAGACGCCCTTCGAGATCGAGCATTCGATGCACGCCTACGGCCGCACCGACACCGAGGTGCTGAGCGACCTCGGTGTCCTGGGACCTGACGTGCTGGCCGTGCACTGCGTCCAATGCAGCAGCCGCGACGTCGAGCTGCTGCGCCGCCACCAAACGAAGGTGTCGCACAATCCTTGCAGCAACATGTACCTGGCATCCGGCTTCGCGCCGGTCCCGGAGATGCTGGCGGCCGGGATCACCGTGGGTCTCGGCAGCGACGGCCCGGCCAGCAGCAACAACCACAGCCTGTTCCAGGCGATGAAGTTCGCGGCCCTGATGCAGAAGGGGTTTCACCAGAATGCCACGGTCATGACGGCCCAGAAGGTGCTCGAGATGGCCACGATCGACGGGGCGCACGCTGTGGGCTTGGGCCATGAGATCGGCTCGATCGAGGTGGGCAAGAAAGCCGACCTGGCCCTGGTCGATCCCCGGAGCGCGTTCATGTCGCCGATCCACGATCCGGTTTCGGCGATCGTCTACTCGGCCCTGGGGCACGAAACCAGCCTCGTCGTCATCGACGGGCGGATCGTGTTTCGGGACGGCACGATTCAAACCGTCGATGAGCACGCGGTGCGCCGTGCCGCCCAGAATGCGGCGGCGGGCCTCGCCGAACGAGCCGTCATCGCCAGTTCGGCGCGGGCCTGGGCCTCGGCGCCGGAACGCTGAAGCAGGGCGGAGCGCGGATGCGCCAAGTCTATGGAACGGCATAGGTCCGGACGGTATCCGCAAACATGACTAGGGTGTAGAGCGATGAAAGTTGATACACTTCTGCGACGTACACAAGTTTTCATGCAGTATTTCAGAAGGGTATAGTGTGGTTTGGCGTGTTGCTACAAAGGGCAAAACGGCGCCAAAGTGGCCGCAAGATGCACCCCGTCGTCGCCTACTACCGCGTCTCCACCGAACGCCAGGGACGGTCCGGGTTAGGACTAGACGCCCAACGGGAGCGGTGCGCCCAGTTTGCCGCCCAGAATGGGATGGAGGTGGTTGAGGCGTTCACCGAGGTCGAGACGGGGAAGGGGGCCGATGCGCTCGACCGCCGACCGCAACTCGCCGCGGCACTTGCGGCAGCCCGGCGCCACCGCGGCCCCGTGCTGGTAGCCAAGCTCGACCGTTTGAGCCGCGACGTCCATTTCATCGCCGGGCTGATGGCGCAGCGGGTGCCGTTCGTGGTCGCCGAACTCGGCGCCGACGTCGATCCCTTCATGCTGCACATCTACGCGGCGCTGGCCGAGAAGGAGCGGCGCATGATCTCCG
>CAXSGE010000202.1:0-3597 GCA_964236715.1 uncultured Acetobacteraceae bacterium
TGAACATCATCCGTAGAGGCATGCAATCTGACAGCCGGAGGCCCGCTGTGGGTCGTAAGCGGACCTAGCTGGGCAGCAGATCGGTCAAATATGAGGTGAGGTTCACCCTGATTGGCATGAAGTAGACGTTGTCGCCCAAGCTCTGGACTGTTAGTCAGCGCAGATAGCGGACCCAGGGGAAACGTTAACATCCAGTGTGTTACGGCGCTGATCAGCGCCGGGACCCACCGCTGATTTACACTCTTGTAGGACACCATCACGCCGCGGGCAGCCAGGATGGTCTCGACGTCACGCAGGCGGAGGCTGAAGCAGTGATACAGCCAAACCGCGTGCTCGATCACCTCGGCCGGGAAGCGGAAGCCGCGGTAGGGATTGGGACACGTCGTCATACCAGGCACGGTGCCACGGCCTCACCGAACCTGCCAACCTGACAACGCCTCTGGGAGTATCTCCGCGCCAACAAGCTCAGCAACGGCGTGTTCGATACCTACGACACCATTGTGGACCGCTGCTGCACCGCCTGGAACTGGCTCATGGACGCCCCAGACCGCATCCGATCCATCGCAACCACGCCGTGGGCCAAAACGATCAAAGCGTGGGGCGTTTGATACAATCGCAACCGTCATATCAGCCCCCACCATCATGGAAGCAAACCGAATCACACCCCTCCGAGCCGCTTCTACTCACGTTTGAGTCAGAACAGATGGCGGTTGGTATAACTGGCTCAGCTCCATCTCACACGCCGGCCAGCCGCCAAGCTGACGGTGCCGGTCAGGCCTGCCCATCCGATGCGACGTCTGAATCGCTCGAGCGCATCGCGCTGAGCCGTCGCTTCATGCTGGCGATCCGTTTCTGGTGAGTGCTGCCGCGGCGCATCGCCACCCCGACAGCAAGGATATCCACCAGCACCAGCGCGGCAAGGCGTGACGTGATCGGTGTGTAGACGTCGGTGTTCTCCAAAGTTTCCACGACCAGCAGCAAATCGCAGAGCAGGCCCATGCGCCCTGCACGGCCGGAGATGCCGATCACCGTGGCACCCATCTCGCGCGCGGAACGGATCACGTCGAGGACGGCGGACGTCCGGCCGGTGTTGGAGATCGCCACCGCCACGTCGCCCGGCTGCATCATGGACGCAGCGATGAACTGCTGGTGCGAGTCGGTGTGGACCAGGCAGGGAACCCCGAACAGCGGGAACTTCTGCTGCGCGTCGGCGGCGACGATCCACGAAGCACCGAAGCCGAAGAACTCGATGCGCCGGGCGGCCGTCAGCAACTCGATCGCCCGGCCGACCGCAGCGTGGTCGAGCTGGTTGCGCGCCCAATCCAGGCTGGTCATGGTGTAGTCGAACACCTTGTCGGCCAGCGCTTGCGGGGTGTCGGCCGCCTTGAGCACCGACTGCGTGGCCGGCATCCCAAGCGCCAGGCTGCGGGCGAGCTTCAGCTTGAAGTCCTGGAAGCCGTCAAAGCCCAGTGCCGCGCAGAACCGCATCACCGTCGGCTCGCTCACCTGGGCCTGTCGGGCGGTTTCCGCCACCGTGGCGCCCAGCGCGGCTTGCGGGTCCGACAGAACAAGCTCGGCGACCCGCCGGTCGGATTTTCTGAGCGCGGGCAAGCTCACCAGAATCAGCTCCAGCACGTTGCGCGCCAGCCCCATTGCACGTTCCGCGTGTCCGTCGTCCATGGCGCCCTGCAAAGCTCCTGACGTTCCAATGCGCGTCTCCAGCGCAGTCGTGGCCGGTCCTGGGAGCAGTCGTCCTGGCTCAGCCGGAATAGGTGTCGGGCATCAGGCCGCAATAGTCCAGGATGCCGGATGCGGCCCGCGACGGCATCGACTTCGGCCAGGTGAGCGGTGTTGAACGCGAACAGGCCGAAGTGGTGGGGGATAAGTGTGGGAACCCCGGTCACCGTGCAGAGCTGGAGAGCCTCGTTCAGCGTGAGGTTGCCCGCGATGCGGTTGGCCGTGCGCTCGGCGTCGCGCCCGTTCACCGGGAGCAACGCCACCTCGGGCGACAGGGCGCGTATCGCTTCAGCAAGGCCCTCAGAGGCACCCCTTTCAGGGTGTTGCCTTCCCTGATGCGAGCAGGCGTGCGGTTGCGACGTGGGTGCGTGCGGTTTTGCCATCGACATAGCCTTTTGGTTTGGTGGTCTTGGGTGCGCGCTTGCTGGTGGCGACCTGTCGCGGGTTGATGTTGCGGGCGAGACGGAGCAGGTGCTGGGCCAAGCCGGCCGGGTCGGCCTCGTCCCAGCACGGCCAGTGTTCTGGCGGCAGGGCGATGAGCTGGCCCTCGTAGCCGCTCCTGACCTGCACGGCGAGGTGGAAGCAGGACACCTCCAGCGGCGTGGCAGAGGGCGCGGCGGGGGACGGCTGGTGCGCCTGTTCCACTGCCCGCTGCAACAGGGCCAGGACGTTGTAGGCCAGCACGGCTGCGGCAAAGCCCAGCAACGCCGCGCGCGGATGGCCGAGGCTGCTGACCTCGCTGTGCAGCACGGCTTCCAGCCGTCCGAACATGCCTTCAATGCCCGGCGAACGGCTGCGTTCGACGCGCCAGCGCGTGCGGTAGAGTTCGGCGACCCGCTGTGCGCCGACCGCCCCGGGCAGGTTGCTCCACAGCCGGATCGTGATGTCGCCGTCCTCGGTGGGCTGATCCAGCGCAAGCTCGATGCGCCGCCACGGCGCTTGCGCTTGGGCGACTGCAATCTCTTGCTCGCGCACTTCGCCCGTCCCGGTGCGGCCGCAGCCCTGCCACTCGCCTTGGCCCGCCAGCCGCGGGTGGCAGCCGTGCTCGCGCACAATGAAACCGGCGCCTGCGTCGTCCAAACCCCCCAGCACCGTGCGGGTGCAGTAATGGCGGTCGGCAATCCAAAGCTCTCCGGGCTGTGCGCCCTCCAGCAGCGGCGCCACCGCGGCCCGCTCGCTCGCATGCGCGTCCTCGCAGGCCACCAAGTCCGTGACCAGGCCAAGGTCTGGGTCATACACCACCAGCGATTGCCCTGGCAGGGCCGCACCCCGGAACCCGCGCAGCGGCAGCAGCCGCTTCTCGCTCGCCGGCAGGTGGTTGCCGTCCAGCACACGCAGCCGCCAGCCGGGCAGGCTGCCGGCACCATGGCCCACGGACGCCATCACCGGCCCGAGGCGCTCGGCGCTGCCGCGCACCAGCGCACGCAGGACGCCAGGCTCGGTGTGGTTCACCTTGTCATACAAGCAGGCCAGCGACACCGGCAGCGCCGGCATCTGACGCGCCGCGGCGTGCAAGGACGGGCGCAGGCCCAAAGACACCAGCGTGGTCAGCTCCACAACTGTCGAGAACAAGAGCTCGCGCGAATATTGCCGCTGGCGGTGCGCCTCAAACACCTCGTCCACCCAGCCCGCCGGCAACGCGTGCTCCAGCGCCAGGCGTGCCATCACGCTCGCCGGCGCGTGCCGCTCAAACCGCTCCAGCACCGCAGACCAAACCGGTCCGCTCCCATCCAATGTCCTGTTCATGCCTCCAGGTTGGGAAGAGCACCAACACCCTGAAAGGGGTGGGTCTAAGAGTCACCCCTTTCAGGGTGGCGGTGCTCTTCCCAACCTGGATGCATGAGCACGGGGTTGGATGGT
>CAXSGE010000203.1:0-3572 GCA_964236715.1 uncultured Acetobacteraceae bacterium
ATCGCCTCGTAGCTCGGGAAGCACCGGCCGGTCTGGGCGTTGTGGAACCCCCACAGCAGCGCCCGGAGCACGTCGAGGTAGGCCCGTGTCAGCGGTCCCCGGTGCTGGCCCTTGCGGCGGTGCAGGGCCGTGTAGCCCTGGGCATGGGCCCAGATGCGGGCCTTGGCGTTGCGGTCGAGCGGGATCGCCCGGCCTGGTCCGAATACCTTGTCCCGGCGCCTGCCGGGGTTTGCTCTGCGCATGGCGTTCCTGTCGGTTGCTGGGCAACCGCCGGGTCAGAGCCGGACACCAGGCAAAGCTCGGGCGTCGCAAGGTTTCGCTTGCAAAAACGCCGGAGATAAGGGAAACATCGGTTTGCAAGGACTGATGTTTTCCCGGCTCTGCCGGTGGTGAGGCCCGCCCCTAAACCCGGCGGGTCTTTCTACTTCTGGTCCTTTAGTTCTCCAGGCGAAACGGTTGGACACCCCATGCATGGGGTGCAATGCGCCAGCGTGAACGATGCGCGGGCAAAACTCAACAAATCTCCGTAAGGGCCTGAGAACCGGGTAAAGCCACCGCGTCCATGGATGCCCGCCATCCTGCAAAGCTCAACCATCGAGCTTTACCGACATACAGAAACCCACATTTCCGCATTTCTGTTTATGTGTTTTTCCGTACCCACTCCTCGATGAGGCTAGTGACCTGCTCGCCCATGGGGGTCTGCCTGATGGCGCAAGCTGCCTTAAAGCGAGCGTGGAGCTGCTGTGGCAGGTCAATGGTGAGCCGGGCCTGCTTCCTGCCTGTGGTTTCTGACGCTTCCTTCGGCGCAGGGACCGCATCGGCTGAGGCAGCACCTTCGTCGACCCATCCCTGCATGTCCTGAGCACCCCGGGCAGGCATCTTAAATTTGCTGCTCATGCCGCCATCCCTTCGAGTTCTGCGAGAATCGCCCGAACTTCGTCGGCCGCAGGCCCATCTGGCTGTTGCTCGATCACGGTTCGGCCTGCGGTCATCGCGTCGGCGTAGATCACTCGCTGTGTCGTGCTGGCCGCCAAAATGGGCAAAGCAAACTCTGCCAGGGCGTCGCCGATCTCGCGGCTCAGAACGCTTCTGCCGATTTTCCGTGAAACCACAAATGCGGATTTCTGTGTTTCTTTAAATCCGTACGCTTCCTTTACAAGGTTGACGGTCTCACGGCTGGCCCAAAAATCTGCTCCCGACGGCTGCACCGGGATCAGCACCATGTCTGCAGCTGCGATCGCTGAGCGGGCAACCTCGTAGCTGCGTGGCGCTCCATCGATGATGACGGAGGCGTAGTCGGCCGAGATGGCAGGCAGGTCTCGATGCAGCACTGGCTTCGCCAGTCCGATCACCTGAAATGGCAGCGGCTCCTGACGGATCGCTGCCCAGTCCTGGGCGGTCTGCTGAGGGTCAGCGTCTATCAGCAGCACCCGCTTGCCCTGTGCGGCCATGGCAGCAGCAAGGTTCAAGGCGATCGTGGTTTTGCCTGCTCCCCCCTTCTGGTTGACGACTGCAAGGATCACGATCTGCCTTTCTGTAAATGATGAAACACGATAAACCTGATAACCATATAACCGTAAATGCAGAAATGTGGGTGGCCGCTCTACGTTCATCCAGGGCGAATTTGTCTAAAGGCACCCGAGCTACGGCGCGGCACCATCGCCGACGAACACGCATTCCACTTTCCAGGTATACGCTCTGAGCGTATAGAGGCTCATGGAGTTTGCCTGGGACACCGTCAAAAGCGATGCGACCTATGCGGACCGTGGTTTCAGCTTTGCCGTCGCTGCCAGCATCTTTGCCAGGCGGGTCATCGAGGCGGAAGACACGAGGCACGACTATGGCGAGGTGCGTGTCCAGGCAATCGGTCAGGCCGCAGGCGGTCAACTTCTGGCCGTGGTCTACACCGACCGGGGCGAGGTACGCCGGATCATCTCGGCACGCCTTGCGAGCAGGAGGGAGAGGGCAGAATGGCTGAGACAATCCGCATGACGCTGGTCGAGGCCGTCACGGCTTCCGGCCAGGTGGACGGCGCCAGGATCGCAGAGACGACGGAGGAGGACATTCGCCGTCACATGATCGAGGACGGCGAGGACCCCGACGCACCCATGGCTGCCTTCCAGGCGGTCCCTGACGTGCAGGCGATCCGTGAGCGGCTGTCGATGTCGCAGGCGAAGTTTGCGACCACGATCGGTGTGCCGGTGGCGACGGTACGCAACTGGGAACAGCGTCGGACTAGGATTGCACCCTCTGCCCGTACGCTGCTGCGGATCATGGAGCGCGAGCCTGCGGCGGTACTCAGGGCTCTGGCCTGACAATTTACATGGCAAACCGCCCGCCGTTTGTCAGCACCGCCAACCAGATCGCCCCTATACAGAGCTACCGCCCGCGGCTTGCATAATCGCTATTTTTCGCACTTCCAAGGCTTGATGCCCCAAGCAGATCGCGCACCGGCTCGGGCGTAGGTGTTGGTTTTTCTAACGCACTGAACGCCTGGGCCACGGCCATGCCTATCGCATCGAACAGCTCCGGCGGCAGCACGATCGCGGCTTTCTGCGTCCCGTCGCGGGTGGATTTGAACGTGGGCAGCGATACGTCGACGCGGTCCGGCCCGTTCGCGCGGACCTGTAGGCCCTGCAGCGTCATCTCGACGCCCGCGATCACCAGGCTGACGATCGCCATGGCGATCAGGTCGCCGCGCCCCAGCACGCGCTCGACGCCCACCACGGAAAAGGTGACGGTCTCGGTCTCGTCCTCAACCACCCGCCGATCTCCAAACATGTTTGATCTTCGCCGTAGGCGCCTGGATGCCAGTCCGCCTTTTATAGCTCCATGACTTTGGCAGCTTCGCTCCGAACGACGCTGTCGTCCTACGCTCCTACGTCCGCAATTTTGGACCGGGCCAGCACCCGCCGGACCTGAGCTGCTGACCAGTTTGCCTTGCCGGCCGGGGTGAGCACGCCATGCGCCTGCAGCCCGGCCGCAATGGTGCGCAGACTGCCGGCACCTTCGTCCTGCACCTGGCGCAGCATGGCGAGCACGTCGGTTGTCCGCTCCGCCACTTGGCGGCTGCGCGCTGCCCGTGCCACCGCTGCCATGGCTGGGGTCCCTGGTATCAGACGAGGGTTGCCCAGCTTCACTCCGCGCACCTTAGCTACGGCGAGGGCGGCGCGGGTGCGCTGGCTGATGAGCCCGGCCTCCAGCTCGGCCACGGCCGCCATCTGCGTGACCAGGAACCGTCCGACCGGCCCGGCCGGCACGGTGGGCAAGTCGCAGAACACCACGCCGGCCTCTCCGCTGCCCTCCACGATGGATAGGAGAAAGCGCGCGTTGCGGGCTAGCCGGTCGAGCTTGGCGATGACCAGCACGGCGCGTCGGGTGCGGCAGGCGGCCAGGGCTGCTGTGAGCTGGGGTCGATCGGCCCGCTTGCCGCTCTCCACCTCTTGGAACTCGGCGAGCAGCGTGCCGTCGACCTGGGCGACGTGGGCGGCCACGGTCTGGCGCTGCGCCTCCAGGCCGAGGCCGGAGCGTCCCTGGCCGTCAGTGGAGACGCGCAGGTAGCTGATGAAGCG
>CAXSGE010000204.1:0-3539 GCA_964236715.1 uncultured Acetobacteraceae bacterium
CGGCGCTCGATGTCTCGGTGCAGGCGGTCGTGCTGCGCCTGCTGGCCGACCTGCGCCAGCGGCTCGGCATGAGCTACCTGTTCGTGTCGCACGACCTGAACGTGATCCGGCTGCTGTGCGACCGCATCGCAGTGATGTATCTCGGCCGCATCGTCGAGCAGGCGCCGGCCGCAGAACTGTTCCGCAACCCGCGCCACCCCTACACCAGCGCGTTGCTCGCCTCCATCCCCGACCCGGCGCGCCGCGGCCAGCGCCCGTGGCGGCTGGAGGGTTCGGCGCGCAGCCCCATCGACCCAGCGCCCGACGCCTGCCGTTTCGGAGGCCGCTGCCCGCGTCAGCAACCGATCTGCACCCAGCAGATGCCGCAGCTCCGCCGCGTCGGACCGGACCACCTCGCCGCCTGCCATTTCGCCGAGGCCGCGATATCAGCCGTTTCCACTGGTCCCGCATACGCCGACCCCGTGCAAGGAGAGACCATCCCATGAGCGCCAGCACCGCCAACTCAGAGATCAGCCGGCTCGACGCCGTGACGCTGGCACGGCGCATCCGCGCCCGTGAACTGTCCGCCGTCGAGGTGACCGAGGCGGCGCTCGCGCGGATGGAGGCGACCGAGCCGCATCTGCACGCGTTTTGCACGCCAGCACCCGATTTGGCGCGCGAGACTGCGCGCGCCGTCGAGCGGCGGATCATGGCGGGCGACGACGTCGGTCTGCTGGCCGGCGTGCCGGTCGGCATCAAGGACCTGGTCGCCACCAAGGATCTGCGCACCGCGATGGGCTCGCCGCTGTATCGCGACTTCGTGCCGGACGAGGACGACATCGTGGTCGAGCGGCTGCGCGCGGCCGGGGCGGTGATCGTCGGCAAGACCAACGTCCCGGAATTCGGCTACAGCGGCGTCGGCCACAGCCCGATCGCGCCCACCACGCGCAATCCATGGAACCTTGCGATGACGCCGGGCGGCAGCAGCGCCGGGTCGGGCGCCTCGGTTGCGGCCGGCGTCACCCCGTTCGCCATTGGCAGCGACGGCGGCGGCTCGGTGCGCATCCCCTCCGCGCATTGCGGGCTGGTGGGCGTCAAGGCATCGATGGGCCGCGTGCCGCTCTATCCCGGCTGCCGCGACGAGCGCTACCCCGGCGTGTCGAGCTGGGAGAGCCTGGAGCATATCGGACCGATGAGCCGGACGGTGGCGGACGCCGCCCTCATGCTCAGCGTGATCGCCGGCCCCGACCCGCGCGACCGGCTTTCGATCCCTGCGGTTGATTTCGATTGGCTGGAGGCCGCGCGCGCCGGCGGCCTTCAGGGCAAGCGGGTCGCCTACAGCGCCGACTGGGGCTACGCCGCGGTCGATCCCGAGGTGCGCCGGGTGGTCGGCGAGGCAGCGCGCGTGTTCGAGACCGAGCTGGGTTGCACGGTCGAGGCAGCCGACCCTGGCTGGGCCGACCCGTATGAGACGTTCTGGGCCCTGGTCGCGATGGAGACCGACCTGCGCGGCCTGCGCGACATGGCCCGCGGGCACAGGCACGAGATGTCCCCGCATCTGGTCGCCTTCCTCGACCGCGGCTGGACCGCCGAGGACTTCACCGATGCGATCACCGCACGCAAAGCGCTGTGCAACCGCATGTGGCGCTTTATGCAGAGCTACGACCTGCTGCTGACGCCGACGCTCGCCGTGCCGCCGTTCCCGGTGCACACGCAGGGGCCGGAGATCATCGACGGGCGCATGGTCGCACCGACGCAATGGCTCTGCTTCACCTTCCCGCTGAACATGACTGGTCAGCCCGCCGCTACGGTGCCGGCGGGCTTCACCCAGGACGGCTTGCCGGTCGGCCTGCAGATCATCGGCCGGCATCTGGATGACCAGGGCGTGCTGCAAGCCTGCGCCGCGTTCGAGGCCGCCCGGCCCTGGCGTGACCGCTGGCCGGCGCTGCTCGGCGACCTCGGCCTGTAACGCCCTAAACCCATCATAGCCGGAGGTCCCATCCGCATGCCGCCCATCAGCCGTCGAAGCCTTTTAGGCGGATCGATACTCGCCCCGCTCGCCCTGTCGCAGCCGCAAGCGGGCCATGCCGCGACGCCGGACGACGTCCTGGTGGTGGTAGGCGAGCAGGGGCCGAACTCGCTCGATACCCACGTGCCGACCGCGAACGACTACAGCCGCCTGGTGGCGTGGAACGCCTACGACCGGCTGGTGACCCATGGGGTCAAGCGGCTGGAGAACGGCGCGATGGGCTACGACGTCGCCGTCATGCAGCCCGAACTGGCGGAAAGCTGGGACATCAGCCCCGACGGCAAGGCCATCGTGTTCCACCTGCGGCAGAACGCCACCTTTCACGACGGCAGCAAGGTGACGGCGGACGACGTGAAGTGGTCGTTTGACCGCGCGGTCTCGGTCGGCGGCTTCGCCACGGTGCAGATGGCCGCGGGCTCGCTCACCAAGCCCGAGCAGTTCTCCGTCGTCGACCCGCATACGTTCAAGATCACCTTCGATCAGCCGAACAAGCTGACGATGCCGGACCTGGTGGTGCCGATCCCGGTGGTGATCAACTCCAAGCTGGCGCAGGCGCACGCGACCGCCGCCGACCCCTGGGCGCTCGACTGGGTGCAGCACAACGACGCTGGCGGCGGCGCCTTCAGCGTGGCCAGTTGGAAGCCGGGCACCGAGATCGTGTTCAGCCGCTTCGACGAGTGGGTTTCCGGACCGAAGCCGAAGCTGCGGCGCGTGATCTACCGGCAGATCCCCTCCCCCGGCACGCGGCGGGCGCTGCTGGAGCGCGGCGACGTGGACATCTCCGTCGGCCTGCCGCCCAAGGACTATGCCGAGCTCGCCGCAGCCGGGAAGCTGCAGGTCATCGGCACGCCGGTGCAAAACGACCTGCTGTTCATCGACATGAACGTGCAGATCAAGCCGTTCGACGACCCGAAGGTGCGGCAGGCGATCGCCTGGGCGGTGCCATACCGGGCGGTCATGGACGCGGCGCTGTATAACCGCGATGTGCCAATGTATGGCGGCGAGCCCGGCAAGCCGTATCCGCCCGCCTGGCCGGTGCAGTCGCACTACGACACGGACCTTGCCCGCGCGAAGCAACTGCTGGCGGAGGCCGGCCACCCGGATGGCTTCAAGACCACCGTGTCCTATGATTTGAGCCAGGCGACAACGCGGGAGCCGATCGCCCTTCTGCTGCAGGAGTCGCTTGGCAAGATCGGGATCGAGGTCTCGGTCGAGAAGGTGCCGGGCGCCAACTGGTTCGCGCAAATGGCAGCGAAGACGATGCCGCTGGTCATCACCGAGTTCTACGGCTGGCTGGTGCCGCCCGAATACTTCTATTTCTGGAACTTCGACGGCAGGAACAACGCCGTGTTCAACACCGCCAACTACGTCAACCCAAAGCTGGACAGGGCCATCGACGCGGCCCGCTTCGAGGGCGACACGGCGAAGTACGAGGCCGACCTGGTGCAGATGAACGACATCGTCATGGGCGACCTGCCGCGCATCCCGCTCGCGCGGCTGCTGTTCGACGTCGCAATGCAGAGGAACGTCA
>CAXSGE010000205.1:0-3506 GCA_964236715.1 uncultured Acetobacteraceae bacterium
CCTCCGTCGCGTCGGTCATCTTCGTCAACGAGCTGACGTTCCGCGCCCAGCAGATTGTCGGACAGAACTTCAAATTCTTTCAGGTCTTCATCGCCACGGGTGCCATCTATTTGGCGATGACCAGCGCCATTACCGCGCTGCAAGCCGTGCTGGAGCGGCGGTACGACCTGGACCGCGACAAGGCTGCGGTCCCAGCGTGGGAGCGGCTGCTGCGCTTCCGCCGTCCGCCCGCGCCACCGGCGGTGCCGGCCACCAGAGCCGCACCGCCCACCCCGGAAACGGATACCGCCTGGCTAGGCAGCCTGATCGGCGTCACGGACGAAACGCAACGTGGCAAACCCTTCGTCGTGGGGCGCAACGTGCAGAAGACATATGGCGGGCGCGAGGTGTTGTCCGGCGTGGATTTCAGCATCGCCCAGGGCGAGGTCGTGGTGATCCTCGGGCCGAGCGGCTCGGGCAAAAGCACGTTGCTGCGCATGATCAACCACCTGGAAGCCATGGACTATGGCGAGATCACCGTCGGGGGCCGATCGGTGGGTTACCTGCCCAATGCCGGCGGCCCGCCACGGCCAATGCGCAACCTGGCCCGTGCGCGGGCGGAGGCGCGGATCGGCATGGTGTTCCAGCATTTCAACCTATTCGCCCACCTTACCGCACTCGAGAACATTACCGAGACTCCCGTCCGGGTTCACAGCGTCCCCCGCGCCGATGCGGAGGCGACCGCGCTGCGGCTTCTTGGCGCAGTTGGGCTGGCCCGGCATGCCCACGATCTGCCGCACCGGCTTTCAGGCGGCCAGCAGCAGCGCGTCGCGATCATCCGCGCCCTGGCGATCCAGCCAAAGTTAATGCTGTTCGACGAGCCGACCTCGGCACTCGATCCCGAACTGGTCGGGGAGGTCCTGGCCGTGATGCGTCGCCTGGCGGAGGCCGGGATGACGATGATCGTGGTAACGCACGAGATCCGCTTTGCCCGCGAAGTCGCCGACCGGGTGATCTTCATGGACGAGGGCCGGGTGGTCGAGCAAGGTTCGCCCGAAGACGTCATCGATAACCCACGGCACGAACGCACGCGCCGCTTCCTGCGCTTAGTGGAGCAGGAAGACGTGGCGGACGCGGCAGCCTGACGAAAGCGCATCATGAAGCACCACCATCTCCCGGTCTCACCCGCCACCGTCCACTGGGGCTATTTCAGCAAGGTGGTCACCCCTGCGCTCACCGTGCGCTCCGGCGACCGGGCCACCATCGAAACCCTGACGCATCACGCCGGCGATGACTACGAGCGCATGGTCGCCGGCGATCCAGGCGCGGAGAGCGTCTTCCATTGGACGCGGGAGCGCAAAGCCGTTGTCCGCCGCGGCGCTGGTCCCACTGAGGGTCCGTTCCTGCGCGGCTCGGGCGAGGGGCTGGGCGTACACCTGCTGACCGGCCCGATCGCGGTCGAGGGCGCAGAGCCTGGCGACGTGCTCGAAGTGCGAATTCTGGACGTGCGGCCGCGCCCGAGCTGCCACGCTTGTCACGCTGGACGCTGCTTCGGGTCCAACGCCGCTGCGTCCTGGGGCTTTCAGTATCGAGACCTGATTGAAGAGCCGAAGCCGCGCGAGGTGGTGACGATCTTCGAGCTGGACACGTCCGGCGAGCCTTTTGCTCGTGCCGTCTACAACTACGTCTGGACGCCACAAACAGACCCCGACGGCGTCGTGCACTCGATGATCGACTACCCTGGCGTCCAGGTGGACCCAGCCTTGGTGCGCCGGCGCGAGAACATCTTGGCGAACGTAAAAGTGCCGGCACGACTGCATTTCGGCACGATGGGGTTGGCGCCCGCAGAGGCGGATTTCGTGAGCTCGATCCCCCCAGGCCACACGGGCGGCAATATCGATGATTGGCGTATCGGCAAGGGTGCGCGCATGTACTACCCGGTGGCCGTCCCGGGCGCGTTCCTCTCCGTGGGCGACCCGCATGCCGCGCAGGGCGATAGTGAGCTGGGCGGCACCGCCATCGAAACCTCGCTGACGGGCGACTTCGAGTTTATCTTGCACAAGCAGGCCGATCTCGGCGGCACGATTCTGGAAGGGCTCGACCATCCGCTCCTGGAGACGGACCAGCAATGGTCGGTTTATGGCTTCACCTTCCCAAACTACCTGGCTGAACTTGGCCCAAACGCGCAAACCGAAGTGGCCAACCACGCCAGCCTCGACCGCGCCATGCGTGACGCGTTCCGTAAAATGCGACGCTTCCTGATGACGGTGCATCGGCTGAGCGAGGACGAGGCGATTGCCCTGATTTCGGTCGCGGCTGATTTCGGCGTGACCCAAGTTGTGGACGCCAATTGGGGCGTGCACGGTTCGCTGCGCAAGAATGTCTTCACCTGCACCTAAGAGGCCATTTATGACAGGTCACCAAACGTTCGAGGCCGCCGACTTCACGTTGCAGGGCGGTGAGCGCTTGCCGATGGCGAAGCTCGTTTACCGCACGCTCGGCACGCTGTCGCCGGCACGGGACAACGCCGTGCTCATTCCGTCCTGGTATTCCGGAACGGACCGCGAGGCGGAGCTCTGCATGGTCGGGTCCGACCGCGCCATCGACCCCGGTTGCCACTTCATCGTGTTCACTAACTTGCTCTCCAGCGGCATTTCGTCATCGCCGAGCAACACGCCCGCGCCATTCGAGGCCGGCCGCTTCCCGCGCGTCACCCTTTTTGACAACGTCCGGTTGCAGCACATGCTGCTGACCGAGAAACTCGGGATCGAGCACTTGAAGCTCGTCGCCGGCTGGTCCATGGGCGGCTGCCAGGCCTATCAGTGGGGTGCGCAGTATCCTGGCATGATGGACAGCATCGCGCCGCTCTGCTGCTCGGCGCGCACCGGGCACTTCAACAAGATCTTTCTGCTATCACTACGGCGTGCCCTCGAGCTCGACCCGGCCTTCGAGGATGGGTTTTATACGCGGCCGCCCGTCCGTGGCCTGCGCGCCTTCGCCACCATCTACGCCGGCTGGGGCTTCTCCGAGCCGTTCTACCGCACCGAGGCGTTCCGTCAGTTCGGCGCCAGCACGGCTGCCGAGTTCTCTGCCCGCTTCTGGGAGCCGGGCTTCCTGCATCTGGACGCCAACAATCTGCTCGCCTTGCTTCGAACATGGGAGGACGGCGACATCAGCGTCGGCGAGGCGTATGGCGGCGACCTTGGCCGCGCGCTGGGCGCCATTAAAGCTCGGGCGATCGTAATGCCCGGCGAGTACGACAGCTACTTCCCGCCGGTGGACAGCCACGCTGAGGTGGCGCGCATGCCGAATGCAGAATGCCGTCCCATCCCGTCCATTTGGGGCCACATGACCCTCTGGAACCCGGCCGACCGCCCCTTTATCGACGCGGCGCTGCGAGAGTTGCTGACAGCCTAATACCCGCTGTCATGGAAGACCTAGTACCCAGAATCATTGAACAGCGAAACAGGGCTTGAGCCGTTTTTGGTGGACTTTGCTTTTGGTCCAGTGGAACGGGCGTGCGTCCT
>CAXSGE010000206.1:0-3474 GCA_964236715.1 uncultured Acetobacteraceae bacterium
GCCAATCTACGCCGGCAAGGCACAAGACCTAAGCGGACAAGAGAGGAAGGTCAAGCCCGGACGATGAACAATACGCATCCCTTACGGCCAGCCACAGCGCCAAGGTCCTAGGCCGTCAACGATCGGACCGACCTTTGCGAGGCCACACGCAAACCGAAGCCAGCCTGAATAGGCCGGCTCTTACAGCTCCTTCTCGTCAGTCTCTGGCTCGACCTCGATATCGCCGCTGATGGCGTCAGCGTCGTCCTCAAGGTCAGAAGCGTCCTCAAGCACATCCTCCTCGACCTCCTCCTCGGCCGGCTCGACCTCCACGTCGCCATCCTCAAGACCAGGGACAGGAGCCTTCTTGACCCGCTTCTCCTCAATCACGTTGCCACCGGTGCGGCGAGGACGCGGCTGTTCGACCGGTTGCTCAGTGCCGCATTTCGGGCATACTGCCGGAGCCTTGGTCAGGTCGTAGAACCGCGTGGCGCAGGCGACGCAGACGCGTTTGGTGCCGAGTTCAGGCTTCGCCATCGGGTCCCTCAAAAATTCCACATGCCGCAGGTGGACGGCAAAGGGCGCGGGCCATGCCATCGCTTCGGCCCGCTGTCAAACTCCCTTGCACCATGCTAACCGGCCCTGCCCCATAGACACGAGGCCTGAATGAGCCATGCCCGCCTTTCCATGACATCCATGCGGCCCACGCAGCCGCTGGCCGGGAGCGTACGTGTGCCCGGCGATAAGAGCATCAGCCATCGGGCGCTCATGTTCGCAGGCCTTGCAGTGGGAGAGTCGGGGATCACCGGGCTGCTGGAGGGCGAAGACGTGCTGCGGACGGCGGCGGCGATGCGGGCGCTCGGCGCCGAAGTCGTGCAGGACGCGCCCGGCACTTGGCGGGTGGCGGGCCGCGGCATCGGCGGGCTGCGGGAACCCGCGGACGTGCTGTATATGGGCAACTCCGGCACCGCCGCGCGGCTGTTGTGCGGCGTCCTGGCCAGCCATGACCTGTTCGCCGTCATGACGGGTGACGCCAGCTTGCGCCGCCGTCCGATGCGTCGGGTGACGGACCCGCTGCAGGCTTGCGGTGCGCGGTTCCAGGCCCGCGATGGCGGACGGCTGCCGCTGGCTATACAGGGTGCGCGTGATGCGCTGCCGATCGAGTATCGCCTGCCGGTCGCGTCCGCGCAGGTGAAGTCGGCCCTGCTGCTGGCTGGCCTGAACGCGCCGGGCTGGACCCGCATTGAGGAGCCGGAGCCGACACGCGACCACAGCGAGCGCATGCTGCGGCATTTTGGCGCGGAGGTCGTGGTGGAACAGGCCGGGTCCGGCCGCATTGCCAGCGTGATGGGCCAGCCGGAGCTGCGGGCCGCAGATGTGGTCGTGCCGGGCGACCCGTCCTCGGCGGCGTTCCCGCTGGTGGCCGCGCTGATCGTGCCCGGCTCGGCGGTGACGATCCGCGGCGTCGGCCTGAACCCGCTGCGCACCGGGCTGTTCGCGACCTTGCGGGAGATGGGCGCGCGGCTGGACATAACAAACGAACGGCTGGAGGGCGGGGAACCCGTCGGCGACGTGACGGCAACCTATACCGGCCTGCGTGGCGTCGACGTGCCGCCGGAGCGTGCACCGAGCATGATCGACGAATACCCGGTCCTGGCCGTAGCGGCCGCCTGCGCCACGGGGCGGACCCGGATGCGCGGCTTGGCGGAACTGCGGGTGAAGGAGAGCGACCGCCTATCCGCAACGGCAGCGATGCTGGCGGTCAATGGCGGGCGGGTGGAGATCGACGGCGATGACCTCATCGTTTACGGCGGCAACGCCCGCCCACCGGGTGGCGGCCTGGTCGAGACGCATATGGACCACCGGCTCGCGATGAGCGCGCTGGTTCTGGGGTGCGCGGCCGCGGCGCCGGTCGGGGTGGACGATGCGGCGTTCATCGATACCAGCTTTCCCGGGTTCGCGGCTTTAATGCGCGGGCTCGGCGCCGATATCGCGTGACGCTCGTCATTGCCGTCGACGGTCCTGCCGCAGCCGGGAAGGGCACGCTGGCACGGCGTCTCGCGGCGGAGCTTGGCTTGGCTTATCTCGACACAGGCTTGCTGTATCGGGTGGTCGGGCGTCGGCTGCTTGACGCCGGCGAGGAGCCATCCGACCCCGTTGCCGCCGAGGCCGCAGCCCGCGCGCTCATTGCTGACGATCTCCGGCGTACGGACCTGCGCGGCGGCGAGGCGGACCGTGCATCGAGCCTGGTCGCCAAGGCGCCGGGCGTCCGCGCGGCGCTGCTGGCGTTCCAGCGTAATTTCGCCAGCCAAGGCGCGGTGCTGGACGGACGCGACATCGGCACGGTCGTGGCGCCCGGCGCACAGGTTAAACTCTTCGTCACTGCAGACCCTGCGACACGGGTGCGCCGACGCTGGCTGGAGCTGCAGGCACGCGGCATCGCCACCCCGCTCATGCAGGTTGAGGCCGAACTGCGCGCCAGGGACGCGCAAGACGCCGCGCGTGCTGCTGCGCCATTGGTGGCGGCGAACGACGCGGTTGTCCTCGACACCACATCGCTCGACGCCGACGCTGCGTTCGCCGCCGCCCTGGAAATCGTGCGCAGCCGGGCCGGTTTTGCTTGACTCCTAGCCCGCGTCTCGTATGTCTGCCCCTGCTGGCATAAAGAACGGACCGGGCCTCCCGGCTCCGTCCTATTTTCGTTCAATCGGTCCGTTCTGCGGGCTAGACGCTCCCTCATCCCACTCGGTGCTTCCGTTGGGACACGGCGCGCATTCGATGACCCCGGCTTTCGCCGGTCTCACGCACAGGAACTTACCCCACACATGGCATCCTCCGCCACAGCATTGCTCGACCGCCCATCCCACGGTGACATGGGCGAAGACTTCGCCTCCCTGCTCGATGAATCGATGGGCCGCGAGGCCGGATTTGAAGGTTCGGTCGTAACGGGCCGTGTCGTCCGCCTCACTGAAGAATATGCCATCGTCGACGTTGGCCTGAAAAGCGAAGGGCGCGTCGCGCTCAAGGAATTCGCGTTGCCGGGCCAGAAGCCCGAGGTGAAGCCCGGCGACAATATCGAACTTTATGTCGAGCGCTACGAGGACCGGGACGGCGCCATTGTGCTGTCGCGCGAGAAGGCGCGGCGCGAAGAGGCTTGGACCAACCTGGAAAAGTCGTTCGAGGCGCAGGTGCGCGTGAACGGCACGATCTACGGCCGGGTCAAGGGCGGCTTCACCGTCGACCTTGGCGGCGCCGTGGCGTTCCTGCCCGGCAGCCAAGTCGATATCCGCCCGGTGCGCGACGTTGGCCCGCTGATGGGCACGCCGCAGCCGTTTCAAATCCTGAAGATGGACCGCGCCCGCGGCAACATCGTCGTGAGCCGCCGGGCCGTGCTGGAGGAGACGCGCGCCGAGCAGCGCAGCGAACTGATCCAGGGCCTGAAGGAAGGCATGATCCTCGACGGCGTGGTGAAGAACATCACCGACTACGGCGCGT
>CAXSGE010000207.1:0-3428 GCA_964236715.1 uncultured Acetobacteraceae bacterium
CATCAGCACACAAAGTCAAGCCGGTTCAGCCGTGGTGCCGCCGCGACGCTTACGTTGGGACGAGCCTGCCATCTTGCCCGGCGTGACCTTGGGAAAGCGCTGCGCCCGGCTGGACCTGCGGCAGCCAGGGGACTGCAACACCTGGAAGGGCCTGTTGCGGACCGCGGACGTTCTCGTGCATGGCTACCGTCCCGGTGCGCTGGCCGGGCTGGGCCTGGATGCCGAACAGCGCCGCGCCTTGTGCCCTGGCCTAGTGGATGTGTCGCTGGACGCCTATGGCTGGGACGGGCCGTGGCAGGGACGCCGCGGCTTCGACAGCCTGGTGCAGATGAGCTGCGGCATAGCAGCGGCGGGCATGACCTTGCTGAACCGCGACCGGCCGATGCCGCTGCCGGTCCAGGCACTCGACCATGCGACCGGCTACATCATGGCGGCAGCCGCCGTGCGCGGCCTGACGAAGAGGTTGACGACAGGGTTCGGCTGCACGGCACGCGCCTCTCTTGCACGCACGGCCGCCCTGCTGACGAGCGTGCCGCCAGGCCAGCCAACCATCCTCGCGCCGAGAACGATTGAT
Organism: uncultured Acetobacteraceae bacterium; assembly: GCA_964236715.1. Lineage (GTDB taxonomy): Bacteria > Pseudomonadota > Alphaproteobacteria > Acetobacterales > Acetobacteraceae > CAHJXG01. The sequence continues at coordinate 575 of CAXSGE010000207.1, forward strand.
GACTTCACCGCTGGGTTCGAGGCAACGACCTGGGGGCCGGCACGTCGGCTCCGGCCACCCTGCTCACTGGACGGTGCTGAGACATGGTGGAAGCTGCCCGCCACTGCATTGGGGACGGCGATGGCGGCGTGGATCGAATGACCAGACCAGCAGTACGACCGGACTTGAATGCTTGCTGATTACGTACGGCCGATGAACGTCATGCGGGTAGCTGTCCGTCAAACAAGCCACAGAGGGCACAACCAGGGTGCCCGCACCCGACCAAACTTAGGTCTTTGTTTCATTGTTCAGTTAAGGCAAAGGGGGGCATCCCGGCCAGATTGGACGCCAGGGCACGCAAGCGCGGCATCAGCACCTCGGTGTCAATGCCGATCCCACGGGCAAGCCGTTCAGCGACGAATGCGGCCACGTCCGCCTGAGTGAGACGTCCAAGCAGCAGAAAAGGCGCGTCTGGGTCCATCGTCGCATCGACCATGGCCAGGGCGTTTGTTACCTGCGCCATGCAGTCATCGATCCAGGGCTGGTGGAGCTTTTCCAGGGGATGATGGTTGCGCTCATAGGCCGCTTGAAGCCCTTTGTCGCAGGCACCCATCATGATGGCTGCTATCTTCAAGACGGCACGCCGGTCTGCGCCTGCGGCAGGTGTCAATGCTCGATCCCGCCCATGGACCTCGTCCAGGTGGTCGATGATTGCGCCGCTATCGACAAGCATCTCGCCATCATCGAGCACCAAGGCCGGTATTCTGCCGAGTGGATTGGCTGCTCGCACCTCTGCCCGGTTTCCAAAGCCGGAGAGGGGCAATTGATCGAAGGCGATGCCGTAGATGTGGAGTGTTATGGCGACACGGCGCGTGAACGGAGATCGGTTCACACCGATGAGCTGCATCTGTCTCTGGCCTTTCCGGAATGCTCGTCCCCACAAGGTGAACTGGAGTCTGATGTCTGGCTACTGCCACTTCCGTCAGGTGGCGCCATGACCTTGCACTTGGCTGTCCGTCAAACGAAGCGACACTGGTGGCGAATTCACCGGCTCTGTCCACCGGCCACCCTTCGCGTCCCTTGCCGGACCGAATATCTTGGTAGACGCGGGCTGGGCGGACCGTCTTGCCCATGAACGAACAGGCAACCCCGAATTCGCCACCAGTGTCCGAAGCCCAAACGGACAACTAACCATTTGTTTTTGTTAATGCATCGTTCCGGTGCGCTCAGTCACTAGATGCACCTGGCTGGCTCGCGCGATCCGGTCATTCTGCTGACGCGCCGGAAGCCGCTCGCTGAGTAAGAGCTAAGCGGAAGTCAGCGCTCTTGTGAGGCGCAATCACGTACGAGAACGTCACCTCGTCGGTGGACGCACCCTGGTCACGGCTTTCCAATTTCTCGAGTTTGGTGGCGAGATAATAGCCAGCCGTGTTTCGCCACACCAATATCTCGCCCAAGTGCGGCATTCGTGTGCGCGACGAGGTGTCATAGATCGCGGCGTCCCCTATGTCAGCGATGTGTGCCACCCCGGTCGCAAGCGCGACTGTCCGGATGCTCGGCGGATCGGTGTACGCGTAGATCGATGTCGAGCCTCCGCGCGACCAGGCAGTCTCGAACAGCATATCGCCCGCTCCCACGATGAAGCGGCCATTGTTGTTGGAGTGGTCGAACGTGACCGTGCTTGACAGCGCCGGCGAGACGTAACGTTCGGGAGCGAACGACACGCGCGGCTCAACCTCTGGCACGGCCTGCGTGAATGGATTGGGTCCGAGCGGGGGGCGAGGTGCAACTGGTTGCCCGTGGATGTCACGCAGCAGCTCGGCATAACGAACCTCAAACGCCTGCTCGTTGCGGAAATCGACATACAGGCGCGACAACAAGAACGTGGGTAGCACCTCCTTCGACGGGTTGTTGCGGATTATGGGGATGATCCGGTCAGTGGTGACGTCGCGCATGAGCTGTCCGGTGAGGATCATCTTCTCGTAGCCGACGCCGCCCTGCCCGCTGTTGGCCTTCCCAACGTAAGCAGTGCTGCATACCGCGAGCACTCGACTGGCGCCTGCCAGCCCCGTTTCCATAAACCGCGGCAGATCACCGCCCAGCCGCATGTCCCATTGGTCGAGGAGCACATCCACACCGTTTGCGAGCAGTCGAGTAGCTAACCTGAGGACCCAGGCCCTATGGGCTTGGTCGTCGTGCGAGTAGGACATGAACACGCGCGGAGCTTCCTGCATGGGCGCGTTGATGATGCGAATGCTGGTGGCTGCCAAGCGATTCATTTGGCCCACTGCACGTCTGCCTGGGAGGCTGAAGCAGGCGTTCAGGTTCCACGTCCTCAATAACCGCTTCTGCCACGAGTGGCGGTAACTGAACTAGTGCGGACGCCGACCTCCGGCTGTTCAGGAGGCTGCCCTGGTGGTGTCGCGTAGGTGGTGGAATCGGGTGGTGGCGTAGTCTCCGGTTCGTAGCAACGAGCCATGCCGGCGTTTCAGCGCCGGCGGAGACCACGCCATGGAACAGGGTAGCACGACGAGTGAAGCGGCTGACACGGGGCTGTTTGCCGGGGATGCCTGGTTTGACCCGATCGAGGCGGGCATCCGGGAGCGGGTCCGGGGGTTCATCGAGGAGCTGCTGGAGCAGGAGCTGACGCAGGCACTGGGGCGCGGCAAGTCCGAGCGGGCTGCGGGGGAGCGGATGGGCTACCGGAACGGCACGCGGGAGCGGCAGTTGCTGGGCAGCTTCGGCCCGGTTGAGGTTGAGGTGCCCCGCGCACGGATGGCCGCGGCTGACGGCGGCACCAAGGAGTGGCGCAGTGCGGCACTGCCCCGCTACGCCCGGATGACGCGCCAGGTCGAGGCGTTGATCGCGGGCGCCT
>CAXSGE010000208.1:0-3378 GCA_964236715.1 uncultured Acetobacteraceae bacterium
GGGCGAGCAGCCAGGCATCGAACGACCGCCCCCGCCACCTGGAGCAGCAGCGCCCGCTGCGCTGGAAGCAGGCATTCAGGTGGAACGCACCTTCGGCCGTATCGGACATCGCAGCCTCTGCCGACGCTCAGCCAGGCTGCAGCGATCTCGCCGCGCGCCACTGGGCTGATCTGATCCATCGGCTGCACCAGTTCGTCCAGCAGGGCGCGCAAGGCGCGCAGCCAAGCACCGCCTGGCACCACGCCGCTGCCCCTGGGCAGCACCGCAACGCCCGTGGTGATGGCCCCCAACGTGATCTGGTCGAGCGCAAGCAGACTCGACGCGGCCCGCTTGGGTTCCTGCACTTGACTGGCGGACATCTTGGATGGTGTTGCAGCCGAAGGAACAAGCATCTCCCCATGCAGCGGGCAACTTGCCATCCAACCCAGACGCCAGTGCAATCGGACGTAGGGGATGGTGTCTGTTTCCAGGCACAGTGTGCAGCACCGGGGCGGCGGCTTCAGCAAATCCTCAGTCAGCCAGGGCATCCAGTTCTTGGAGAGCCCTGCCCTGACGCGGGGAGCTGGCGGCATGAACCAACCGAACCGGCATGCGTAGCTCGCGAACAAGTTCGGCGAAAGCTCGGCCGTGTCGATCAGCTCAGGCATGTAGCCTGCAAAGGTCATCGCGCGCACCTGGGCGCGTGACAGGCCAGTCCGGTCGGCAAATATCGCGGAAAGGTCAGGTCGTTCGGAGCTGTCCAGTTCTGCGCTTTTCGGAAGCGGCTCCCCAGCAAAAGCCAAACGCAGGAAAACAGGGCAGGGCAGGGCGTATGCCGCCGCAAGGCGGCCCGCCCAGGACGACAGCGCCTCGTGCGGAAGCGGTCGCGGGCGCAGCGGCAGCCGCATGGTTCTCGTCATGCCAATTCGCGCTCTATGGCCTGTCGGCGCTCGCCCGGACCCAAGTAGGCCGCACGGTCAAGCACGACCGGGGTGATGCTTTCCTCGCCACCCAGGATGGCCGCCTCCGCCGCTGAACGCAGCAGGGCGGCGATCTCGCCGATGGTGCCGCCCGTGCGTGCGACGACACCGCGCACAATCTCTGCGCCGCGCAGGTCGGACGCACAGCGTAGCGGCAGCAGCGTCGCAAAACCCTGCAGCAGACGCGCCGCCTCCGGCCCAGGCCGCCATGGCGGCAGCACGAAAGGTTCGAACCGGTTCTCTAGCTGCGGGTCGGTGCGGATCGCAAGCCAGGCGTCGCGGGTGCCAACACCCACGATCGGAAGACGCAACTCGTTGCCGATCCAGCGCAGCAGGTTCAGGAACTCGCCCCGGTTCGTGCGGGTGCCGGCCAGCATGTTGTGCAGCTCGTCGATCACCAGCACCCGCGCGCCCACCCCGCGCAACACATGCATCGCGAGCTGCTCCATGGCCTGCTTGCGTGCTGCCGACCCGCCGGTCGGCACGGGAGCGCCAAGGTTGGTCAGCAGAGTGGAGTAAAAGCGCGACACCGTGGGCTCGGTCGGCATCTGCATGACCACAACGGGGAGGTTCTCCGCATCCTCCCTTGGCGCCCCGGCATGGGCTCGCCGGAAACGCTCCACTATCCATGACTTGCCGTTGTTGGTCGGGCCGGCGAGAAGAAGATTGGGCGGGCGGATCTGGCCCGGCCCGTCATGCAGCAGGACGTCCAAGCGCGCCAATGCCGCTTGCGCCTGGCCATGTGCGATCCACCACCGTTCGGTCCGCAGCAGCCTCAACCGTGCCGCTTCGGGCAGCAGCGCCGTCGCGCGGGACTCCGGCTGAAGGTGGGCGAGGCTGTCCTCAGGCTGCGTCACCACCGTTCCGCCGGGTAAGGCTCGATCTCGCAGGCCATTGCAGGCTCCTCGATGGATTGCAGGACCGGCGCCGGCCGGGCCGGGACGCCACGGGTCGCGTCCGCGGCGCGGGCGACCTGCTTGCGGGCGGATCTGGTCCGCTGCGCCGCCTCGCTGACGATCTCGCGTTGCTGCGCGACGGCACGAAAGATCGCGTCCTCGTCCACCTGCGCCCGGCCCTGCTCGCGCAAGTGCGCCACCGCCAGGCGGTGCTCGTGCAACGAGATGCGCGGCCTCCCCTGCCGGCTGCACGGCACCTCGATGTAGGCCCTCCCCTCGGGGTCCAGCACCCACACCCGTGAAAGGTCGCGCGGGTCGCGCCGCACCAGCACTTGACCCCTCCGATCGCGCCCGGCCACCAGGGGACGCAGGGCATCGGCGAAGTAGGCGATGTGGTCCGCCACGATGCCTTCGCGCGTCACGCGGCGGCGAAGGATCGGCAGGAAGTCCACCATGAACGCCTGCGGGTCCGCCATTGTCCGCGGCACGCCGTGCTCGGTGATGCCGAGCTGCCAGCGCGGAAGCGGGGGCTGGCCAACCCCGCCGTGGACAGCGTGGTGGTAGGGTCCCGTGATCGCCAGCACGAGCCAGCGCTCCAGCTCCGCAAGCGTCAGGCAGGCGGCGGCGTCGCTGTCATAGTCGCCGCGCTCGCCAGGGTTGGAGAACGTGGTGCCAGGCAGCTCATGCATCATCGCCATCGTCGTGCCGACCAGCCGCTCGACGATGCCGCCCCAGTGCGGTGCGCCCGGGGGCCGGAAGCGCAGCGCGATGCCGTGCTGCTGGCAGCCGCGCTCGAAGGCTTCGGAATGGAACTCCGGCCCGTTGTCCACGAACACCTCGCCCGGCAGCCCCTGACAGGGCCAGTCCGCTTCGATGCCGATCCCGCGCAGGTAGGCCGCCTTGTCCAGGGCCGCATGGGCAAGGCACAGGCCGGCAACGGTCGCGGACGGCGCCTCATAGGACAGGTGCAGGCCGGCGATGCACCGGCTGTAAACGTCGATCGCAACCGACAGCCACGGACGGCCGACGGGCTTGCGCCAGGTCTCGTCCACGAGGATCAGATCGACCGGGGTGTGGTCGATCTGCAGCACCGCCATCGGCCGTCCGGCAGGAGGCGTCTGCCCCGCCGCGGGCGTCAGCCGGCGCGACGCAGCGCTGCCTGCGCCCTCGCGGGCACGCGCGGCCTTGTCGGCGCGCAAGCGGCGGATGCGCACGCGCACCGTGTTCGCTGCGGGAGGACTGATCCCAGCCACTCGGCAACGCTCGCGCACGTTGCGCACGACGGCCTCCATCGGCTTCTTCTGCTTGGTCAGGTATTCGTCGCGGATGGCCCCGGCTACGATCTGCTCGGCTGCATCCGTGAGACGGCCTTTGCCGCGGCCCCCCGGCGAAGGGCGAGGAGCGAGCGAAGCGACCAGGCCGCCAGACTGCCGCCAAAGGCCCAGCAGCGAATAGACCGTCCGTTCGGACACGTTGAGGGATCGGGCGGCATCGCGGGCCGCAAGGGCCGACACGCTCTCCTT
>CAXSGE010000209.1:0-3370 GCA_964236715.1 uncultured Acetobacteraceae bacterium
TGGCCAGAACTAACGGAACGGCCAGTTTGTACGCATAAGCGGACAAAGCTGGAACAGGTTGGACAGCGGGTGGGGGGGCTACGCTCCGGCGATCAGTTCCTTGATCCGGCTGGCGAGCGCGTCCATGGCGAACGGCTTGGTCAGCACATGCATGCCGGGGTCGAGGTGGCCGTGGTTCAGCACGGCGTTCTCCGCATACCCGGTGATGAACAGCACCTTGAGGCCGGGCCGGGCGGCCCGCGCGGTGTCGGCCAGTTGCCGCCCGTTCATGCCGGGCAGGCCCACGTCTGTCACCAGCAGGTCGATGCGGGCATCGGATTGCAGCACCTTCAGCCCAGCCGGCCCGTCCGCCGCCTCGATGGCCGTGTAGCCCAGGTCGCCCAGGACCTCCGTCACCAGCATGCGCACGGTCGGCTCGTCGTCCACCACCAGCACCGTTTCGCCCTGCTCCGCGCGCGGCGCCTGGGCCAGCTCACCCAACCCCTCCGCCGTTTCCGCCTCGCCATGGTGGCGCGGTAGGTAAAGGCACACCATCGTGCCCTGGCCCGGCTCGGAGTAGATGCGGGCCTGCCCGCCGGACTGGCGGGTGAAGCCATAGACCATGCTCAGGCCCAGCCCCGTGCCCATGCCGATCGGCTTGGTGGTGTAGAACGGGTCAAAGGCGCGCGCGATCACCTCCGGCGCCATGCCAGTGCCGTTGTCGCTGACGCACAGCGAAACGTACTGCCCAGGAGCCAGGTCGCGCTCGCGCGCGCCGCGCTCATCCAGCCACTTGTTGCCGGTCTCTATGGTCAGACGCCCGCCCCCGGGCATGGCGTCGCGGGCGTTGATGCACAGGTTCAGCAACGCGTTCTCAAGCTGATTCGGGTCCACAAGCGTGGCCCACAGCCCGCCGGCCGCGACCACCTCGACCGCGACCTCCGGTCCCACGGTGCGGCGGATCAGCTCCTCCATGCCCGCCACCAGCCGATTGACATCGGTGGGCTTGGGGTCGAGCGTTTGCCGCCGCGAAAAGGCCAGCAAGCGGTGCGTGAGCGCGGCCGCCCGCTTGGCCGCACCCTGGGCCGCGACCAGGTAACGCTCCAGGTCGCCGATCCGGCCTTGGGCCACCCGGGTTTGCAGCAGCTCCAGGCTGCCCGAGATGCCGGCGAGCAGGTTGTTGAAGTCGTGCGCGAGGCCTCCCGTGAGCTGGCCGACAGCCTCCATCTTCTGCGCTTGCCGCAGGGCGTCCTGTGCGGCTTCGAGCTCTGCCTGCCGCTCCCTTTCAGCCGTGACGTCGCGCCCGGACGCGTAGATCATGTCGCCTTCGGGCGCCGCGACCCAGGAGATCCAGCGCCAGCTCCCGTCCTTGTGGCGGTAGCGGTTCTCGTAGGCTGGCATCACCCCGTCAGAAGCCATGGCAAGTGCTGCGCCGCTTCCACCGGCGTCGTCCGGATGGATGAGATCGAGGTAGGAGCGCCCGGCCAGCTCCTCGGCCTCGTAGCCCAGGATCGCCGTCCAAGCCTCGTTCGCCGCGCGGAACACGCCTTGCCTGTCAGCGACGAGCTGCATGTCGCGCGACGTCCTCCACATGCGGTCACGCTCGGCCGTCCGGGTGGCGAACAGTTCGGCCTGGGCCTTGGCGGCCGTGATGTCGCGCGTGATGAAGTAAACCTTGCCGTCCTCGGGAACCGCAACCCACTGCAGCCACCGCCAGTCGCCTGACTTGGTCCTGTAGCGGTTTTCGAAGTGAATGGCCGGCAGCCCACGGTCAACCGCGTCCACCCAGGCGGCCTTGCTCTTGGCCAGGTCGTCAGGATGCACGAGCTCGCGGTAGTTCACGGTCCTCATCTCCGTCTCGGACCAGCCGAGCACCTTCATCCAGGCCGGGTTGAACTGCTCGAGGCAGCCGTCCGCGTTCAGGACTCCCATGAGATCGGGGCTGAGCTGCCACAGCCGGCCGCGCGCCAGGGTGCGCTCGGTCACTTGCCGTTCAAGGTCGGTGTTCAACGCCTGCAGCGCCGCCCTGGTCGTGCGTAGGCGCCCGATCACAGCTTGCTGGTCGCGTGCGAGCTGGTCGTGCGTTTCAGCCTCGCCTCGCAGCCGGACGAGGTCGGTGACCTCCTCAACCCGGTGGATGACGAGCGCGACCCCGCCATTCCTTCCCAGGACGGGCGTGTTGACGGGACTCCACCACCGCTCCACGAAGCGGCCGTCCGCGTCCCGGACAGCGTAGCGCTGGACTGCCATGATGTCGGCCGCCCTGGTGGCAACGACACGGTCGAGCGAGGCCGTGAGGTTCCTTACCCCGGTGGCGTCGGGGTCGTTCGGATCATCGGGGAAGGCGTCGAAGAGCTTGCGTCCGATCGCCTCCCCGCGCGTCATCCCCGTCACCTGAAGGCGGGCGTCGTTCGCCGCAATGATGGTCCAGTCGGGCGGCGCCACCGCCAGGAGCGGCGTCGGCGCGGCTTCGAACAGCGCACGGAAGTCGGCCGACAATCCTGCGAGCGCCGTGGCCTCCTGCAGGCGGCGCTCGCTTTCGAGCCGCGCCCGCTCGGCGAGCACGCGCCCCGTGCTCTCGACGGCGATATTGAAGACCCCCTCGACGCGCCCGCCCTCACCGCGGATAGGGCTGGAGGTGAAATCAAACCAGCGGTCCTCCAGCCGTCCACCCATCATGAGCGGCAAAAGCTCGTCCTGCGAGCCGGCCGCGACGCCCGTCGCGAGCACGCCGGCGAACATTGGTCCGACCGTGTTCCATATCTCGGGGAACACCTCGTGCGCCGGCGTGCCGAGCGCCCTCGGATGCTTGTCGCCGATGAGCTGCCGGAACGCGTCGTTGTAAAGGAGGAGGAGCTGCTTTCCCCAGTAGATCCCGATCGGAGTGCGTGCGCCCAAGCAGATCCCGAGCGCGACGCCGAGGCTTTGCGGCCAACCCTCGACCGGGCCAAGCGCCGAGGCCGCCCAGTCGTGGGCGCGCATCAGCGCGCCCATCTCGCCGCCGCCGGCGAGGAAACCCGGGCTCACGCTGGACGCCACCATGCTGTCATGCATGCCCGGCGGCCTTCGCCCGGGCCGGCGCCGGCTGCGCGGGGACGGCGGAAAGCCGCGCGGCCGGCCCCTTGCGCGCGCCGAGAAGCAGCCTCTCCCCGTCCGGCCTGAGCTGGCCCTTGGGGTCCACGTGGCGGTAGAGCGTTTGCCGGCTGACGCCCAGCTCGGCGCACAGCTCGCCCACCTTCGTGTCCCTCTGGCCCATGGCGGCCTGGGCGAGGCGCAGCTTGGCGGCGGTCATCTTGAACGGCCGCCCGCCGTTGCGGCCCCGCGCGCGGGCGGAGGCCAGGCCTGCGTGGGTGCGCTCGACGATCAGCTCGCGCTCGAACTCGGCCAGCGC
>CAXSGE010000210.1:0-3366 GCA_964236715.1 uncultured Acetobacteraceae bacterium
ACAAACGCGAAGATAGCCAACTGGCCGCCGCACCCCCAATCTTGCGACGGTCCCCCGGGCGGCTGCGCCTGCTATCCGCGGGCCGCCCGCCCTGGACAGCGATCGACGCAGCACGGGCGGTCCCCTGGGTGGAGCGCAAGACGGGGCTGGCGCTGGCGCCGAGCCAAATGGAGGCGCTGCGGCTTGCGTTGGCGGCCAAGGTGCTGGTGATCACCGGCGGCCCCGGGGTCGGCAAGACCACGCTGGTGAACTCGATCCTGAAGGTGCTCGGCGCCAAGGGTGTCGAAGTGGCGCTGTGCGCGCCCACGGGCCGGGCCGCCAAGCGCCTAACGGAAAGCACGGGCCTTGAGGCCCGCACGATCCACCGCCTGCTCGAGGCTGACCCGAAGACCGGCGGGTTCAAGCGCGGCGAGGCGCACCCGCTCGACTGCGGGCTGCTGGTGGTGGACGAGTGCAGCATGGTCGACGTGCCGTTGATGCGCTCCTTGCTGCAGGCACTGCCGGACCGGGCAGCGCTGCTGCTGGTGGGCGACGTGGACCAGCTGCCGAGCGTAGGGCCGGGCCAGGTGCTGGCGGACGTGATCGGGTCGGGCGCGGTGCCGGTGATCCGGCTGACAGAAGTGTTCCGCCAAGCGGCCGCGAGCCGGATCATCACCAATGCGCACCGCATCAACCAAGGGCAGCTGCCGGAGCTGACCGCGCCGGAGGGCTCGGACTTCTTCTTCATCGAGGCAGCCGAGCCGGAGGACGCGGCACGCAAGCTGCTAACCGTGGTGCATGACCGCGTCCCCGCGCGCTTTGGGTTTGACCCGGTGCGCGACGTCCAGGTGCTGTGCCCGATGAACCGGGGCAGCCTCGGCGCGCGCACGCTCAACATCGAGCTGCAGAGGGTGCTGAACCCGCCGGGTAACGAGCGCGTCGAGCGGTTCGGCTGGACCTTCTGCCTCGGCGATAAGGTGATGCAGGTCGCCAACGACTACGAGCGCGACGTGTTCAACGGCGACCTCGGCCTCATTACCGGCATCGACACGGAGGAGGGCGCGCTGACCGTCAGCTTCGAGGGGCGGGAAGTCGAGTATGGCTTCGGCGAGCTGGACGAGCTGGTGCTGGCCTACGCGACGACCATCCACAAGGCGCAGGGGTCCGAGTATCCCGTGGTGGTGATTCCGCTCGTGACGCAGCACTACGCCATGCTGGCGCGCAACCTGCTCTACACGGGCGTCACGCGCGGCAAGCGGCTGGTGATCATCGTCGGGCAGCGCAAGGCGCTGGCCATGGCGGTCAGGAACGGCGGCGCGCGCCGACGCTGGTCCAAGCTGCGCGAGTGGCTGCTGCCGGAGCCGAGGCTCGCCGGTTCACCACGCCACACTGGTCCTCCAGCTAGCCAAAAAGGTGAGCAAGCTTAGCAGGCAGCTAAACTAGGCTCGACCTGCCATACGCGGTCGAGAACCAAGTCTATGCCGTCATTCGGAATCGTCACTTGCGATTCTTCTTAGGGCCCGGCCGGAAACAAGCGATCAAATTGGATGGAAAAACCACGAACGACATCAGGGATCAAAAGGAATCGACTTTGAGCGGTTATTCCCGGCTGATCCCTTAGATATAAAGACCTATCGGGCTAATGGCTGGTGTTGGCCGGTAGTGGGGCCAGCGCGCCCGCACCGTTGATTCCTGCACCACGCTGGGGTGCGCCCCTAATTGCACAATAGGCGTTCCGTCAAGCCCGCTATTGCGTGTCTCCACCGCCCCCGATTGCACATGCCGAGTCGGCCCTCACCAAGACCATACGCTTACGGACTGGAGGCGGTGACTGGGTGAGCGCCATGCCTCGCTGGTCGATTTCGAAGCAGGCATCTGGATATGCCGCCTTGATTTGGGGTAACATGCCGACGAAGAACTCACGGAATTTCCTTATCCGGCTGTAGCCCTGTCCAAATTGCTCGTGCAGCGCTGTCCAGGGTACGAGCTGAGGCTGGCCTTCGGGAACGCGATGCAGGCGTTGAGCAAGCCAGCAGTATATGTCGAGACCTATGGCTGAATGCGCGAGAGCAGCGATTGCACGCTCGTCCAGAGGAACCGCAAAACGTGTAAGGCTCTCATAGTAGTCCAGAGACAGCTTGAGAGTGGACGGCCAGAGTATCCGCTGGTTATCGTCTTTTTCGAACCAAAGATTGAAGGCACCGACAACTTTTGTGTCCACTTGAATCGCACTCTCGCCATTTATAATTCCCATTCTGAATTGTGCGGCGGCCAAAGCGGATAGTTGGGCTTTAAGCATGCTTGCCTGTCGACCATCTTGCGTCCGGCCCATCAGTCGGCGGAAGAACGCGGTCATCGTATCCTCGACCGGGATTATTGGCGATTGGCGCCTAACCGCTTCTGAGTTCAAGTGCATCAGAAGAAGGCGTGCTTTCGGCCCATACGGCAGTCCAAGCTGCTCAAAGTGACCGGTTCGCGGGTTGATTGCCTTTCCCGCCTCTACTAGCAGCGTTGCACGTCCTTGTCGGCGCTCCCACAACAGCACGTCTTCTGGTGGACGACTCGCCGGCAGCGAGGTCTGGCACAGGAGCGAGTGCTGAAACGTCAACTCATCCGGCGAGACGGTCGCGATGTCAGTTGCCAGGTCAAGAAGCCGTTTCTGAATCAGACTTGCCATTAAACACTCCTTGGTAGACTGCACTACGCACTTTTCGCCGCTCCAGCTAGTATCGGTTTCCCACAGGCACGCCTGCAATTACAGGAAAAAGTAGAGGTTAAGCTATTATAGGCTTGTGCCCCCGATTGCACGCGCGAAACCGCCCCTGATTGCACCATATCCACGCCCCTGATTGCGCGTGGATAAAGCGAATTCTGCGTAAAGGGACACGTTGTCTTTGTGGCTTAGCGTTAGCGTGATGCAGGGGTCAGCGGTGCGAGCGGACTGGCCCCACTACCGTGCGAGGTCAGGCAGCCCGGGCGTCCGAGCTCCGACATGCGATTGAGGACGTGGACGGCGACCGCCACCTTGGTCGCTTCGCGCTTGTCCGCATGCGCGCGCAACTCGTTTCCAACCACTGTTTTTATAAGCCGACGGTAGCTTCGGCCCGGGCTCGTTTCGCCCATCCAGACGCTTTCTGCCGAGCCATGCAACTCCTCGGCGTTAATCATCCGATCCCTGCACTACGCTCCCATACGTATGCGGCACGTGAGGCTCAAGCGACTCAACGCTTTACCCGCCTTCTGGGAACCCCCTGTCAGCCGATGTTGCAAGGCATGAGGCGCACTGCAGGCGCCGCTCGACGTTCCACAGGTGGAGTCCCGACGGACGCAAAACGGAACGTGTCAACGACTTCGATACGGCAGGGGGTTGGAATTTAGGCTTGGATA
>CAXSGE010000211.1:0-3345 GCA_964236715.1 uncultured Acetobacteraceae bacterium
CGGGCGCGCTGTTCTCCGCCGGCGACGGCCACGGCGTGCAGGGCGACGGCGAGGTTTGCATCAACGCGCTGGAGATGTGCCTGACCGGCGCCTTCACCTTCGTGCTGCATAAGGCCGCGGGCCTGCATTTCCCACGGGGCGAATCCCCGACCCACTACATCTCCATGGGGATGAACGAAGATCTGGACCTGGCGATGAAGCAGGCGCTGCGTGAGATGATCGCCTTCATCTGCGCCCGGTCCAACCTGTCGCGCGACGAGGCCTATCAGTTCTGTTCGCTCGCGGTGGATTTCCATGTGACCCAGACGGTGAACGGCGAAAAGGGGGTGCACGGCCTGTTGCGCAAGGGATTGCTGTTTTAGCGGGTTATCCACAACTGTTTGTGTTGGTCCGGCACTTTTCATCTAGTGCTAGCGTTTTGGTGGGGCTATCGTTTTGTGTAGCAATCGATGGTCAGGAGCCTGGCATGGACTGGAACGAGCAGATGATCGCCCGCTTGCGCCAATTGTGGCAGGAAGGGCATTCGACCGCGGAGATCGGCCGGCAAATGGGCATCACCAAGAATGCGGTGGTCGGCAAGGCGCATCGGATGGTCCTGTCGCCAAGGCCGTCGCCAATCCGCCGGGAGATGGCTGAAGGGCACGCGCCGCGGCGGTCCCCCCGGCGTCCAAAAGGTCCGACGCTGCCTGCCCTGGCTTCGCCAGCCATGCCGCCCCCGGCATGCATGCCTGACGCGCCAGCGATTGCCGTTCGCCGCGCCGCCGCGCCGCCGCACGTTCCCGTTCAACTCCGCGCTGTGCCGATGCCCCGCTCCGGTGCGCGGGTGACGACGTGCTGCTGGCCGATCGGCGATCCCGGGACTGCCAATTTCCGCTTCTGCGACGATGGCGCGATGACGGGCAAACCCTATTGTGCGCCCCATGCCGCGCTGGCCTACGTGAAGGTGCGCGACCGTCGCGAGGATGCCGCATAAGCTTGCGGGCTGCCTGACGCTGCCGAGTATCGCACCGCTGCGCCCTTGATCCCCGCGGCTCGCCGGTCTAGGGGTGCTGCGGAGATTATGATGCCACCACTCGATACCGCCCTTCCGCGGGAGCGCCATACCGCTCTCGACGCCGATTCCGTCCGGGCAGCCTATCGCCGATGGGCTGGCGTTTACGATATGGTGTTCGGCGGCGTTTCGGCATTCGGCCGGCGCCAGGCGGTGGAAGCCGTGAACGCGCTTCCCGGCCTGCATGTGCTCGAGGTCGGCGTCGGCACCGGCCTCGCTTTGCCGCATTATTCAAGCGCCAAGCGGATTACCGGCATCGACCTGTCGGCGGAGATGCTGGCGTTTGCGCGGTCACGGGTGAAATCGGCGGGCCTCAGCAATGTCGAGGCCCTGCTTGAAGTGGATGCGGAGGCGACCGGCTTCGAGGTCGGCTCGTTCGATATCGCCGTGGCGATGTTCGTCGCCTCCGTTGTGCCGAACCCGCGGCTGTTGCTGGCCGAGATGCGCCGGGTGGTGCGGCCCGGCGGGCATTTGCTGTTCGTCAACCACTTTGCGGCGGAACGCGGGCCGCGCTGGTGGGCGGAACGTGCGCTGGCCCCAGCGTCGCGCAAGCTCGGCTGGCATCCCGACTTCTCTCACGACGCGCTGCTGACGCCGGACGACCAGGCGCACGCGCAATTCGCGTCCGTGCCGCCGCTGGGCCTTTTCACCTTGGTGAGCCTGCCCAACTAGTTGGGGAACAAGCCGGTCGGCGGCTTGATCTAACGCTGGCTGTCCGATACGTCCTACCGGGTGTTCCGGACCGTGGGCCGGGCAACGTGCAGGTGGGATGGACGGATCAATGCAGGTTTCCCAGCGGCTAAGGGCCGCAGCAGTGTTCTCCGCAATGCTGATGGCCGGCGCAGGCACGGCTTGGGCGCAGGAGCCGCATAATTGGCAGATGGGTTTCCAGGCAGCGCATAGCCCGGTGCAGCAGGGTATCGAGGGCCTGCACGCAATGGTGATCTGGCTGATGGCGGCCGTAACGATCTTCGTGGCGGCGCTGCTTGGCTATTGCGTGTGGCGGTTCCGCGCGTCGGTCAATCCGAAAGCGAGCCGCATCAGCCACCATACGGCGTTGGAAGTCGCCTGGACGGTGCTGCCGGTGCTGATCCTGGTCATCATCGCCATCCCGTCCTTCCGCCTGATCTACTTTGAGGACCGGACCGACGATCCCGACATGACGATCAAGGTCGTCGGCCATCAATGGTATTGGGAGTACAACTATCCCGACCAAGGCGGCGTCAAGTTCGACAGCTACATGATTCCCGAGGACGACCTGAAGCCGGGCCAGATCCGCAACCTCTCCGTCGACAACCGCGTGGTGCTGCCGGCTGGCAAGAACATCCGCATCCTGGCCACGAGCGGCGATGTGATCCACAGCTTCTTCATTCCGTCGCTTGGCGTGCAGCGCTATGCTATCCCGGGCCGCACGATCGAGACTTGGGTGCGGGTCGACGAGCCCGGCGTTTACTACGGCGAGTGCAACCAGATTTGCGGCACTAACCACAGTGCGATGCCGATCGCAGTCGAGGCGATGAACGACAAGGATTTCGCGGATTGGATTGCTGCCGCCAAGACCAAGTTCGCTGCTGCCGGTGATGCGCCTGCGTCCGACGGTGGCGCGCAGCGTTTGGCGGCAGTTGAGAATACACGGCGCTGACCCACATCGGTTAACGCGGAGGAGTGCAGGATATGTCGGCGACGACCCATGACCATGACCACGACCAGCACGACCACGGGCATACCCCGAACTTCGTGAACCGCTGGTTGTTCAGCACGAACCATAAAGACATCGGCACGCTGTACCTGCTGTTCGCGATCATCGCGGGGATCGTCGGCACCGGCTTGTCGATCCACATGCGGATGGAGCTGCAAAGCCCCGGCCTGCAGTATTTCGCGTCGGGCCAATCTTGGAACGCCACGGTCACGGCGCATGGCCTGATCATGATCTTCTTCATGGTCATGCCGGCGATGATCGGCGGCTTTGGCAACTGGTTCGTGCCGATCATGATCGGCGCGCCCGACATGGCGTTCCCGCGGCTGAATAACATCAGCTTCTGGCTGCTGGTGCCCGCATTCACCCTGATTATGCTGGGGCTGCACAGTGGCGACGGCGCCGGGTCCGGCTGGACGCTGTATCCGCCGTTGTCCAATGGGACCTACCAGTCTGGCCCGGCCATGGACTACACGCTGTTCGCTCTGCATCTGGCCGGCATCTCGTCGTTGCTGGGCGCGATCAACTTCATCACCACCATCCTCAACATGCGCGCGCCGGGCATGACGCTGCACAAGATGCCGCTGTTCGTGTGGTC
>CAXSGE010000212.1:0-3332 GCA_964236715.1 uncultured Acetobacteraceae bacterium
GAGGCCGGGCTGAACATCATGATGTCGATGAAGGGCGACGGCAAACCCGTGTCGTTCATCGAGGACTGCGCCGTCGGGCTCGACGACCTCGCGGACTACACCGAGCGGCTGAACGACGTGTTCGCGCGGCACGGGACCAAGGGCACATGGTATGCCCACGCCAGCGTCGGCTGCCTGCACGTGCGCCCGGTGCTGAACATGAAGGACGCTGGCGACGTCGCCACCATGCGCGCGGTGGCGGAGGAGTGTTTTGCCCTCGTGCGCGAATACAAGGGCTCGCATAGCGGCGAGCACGGCGACGGCATCGTCCGCAGCGAGTTCCACGAAAGCATGTTCGGCCCCCGCATCGTCCGCGCGTTCGAGGCGGTGAAGGATGCATTCGACCCGGCGGGCCTGCTGAACCCCGGCCGCGTGGTGCGCGCCCCGCGCATGGATGACCGCAGCCTGTTCCGCTATGGGCCGGACTATGCGGCGGCGCCGGGCTTCACGCCCACGCTCGACTGGTCGGAGCATCCGGGGCCGCTCGGCGGCATGCTGGCGGCGGTCGAGATGTGCAACAACAACGGCACCTGCCGCAGATTCGACGCCGGCAGCATGTGCCCGAGCTACCGGGTGACGCGGGACGAGCAGCATTTGACGCGTGGCCGGGCCAATACGCTACGGCTGGCCTTGACGGGGCAGCTTGGGCCGGAAGCCATGGCCTCGGACGACGTGGCGGACGCCATGGCGCTATGCGTGTCGTGCAAGGCGTGCCGGCGCGAGTGTCCGACCGGCGTCGACATGGCCAAGATGAAGATTGAGGCGCTGGCGGCACGCGCGGCACGGCATGGCGTTGGACAGCGCGCCCGGTTGGTGGCGGAGCTGCCGCGCTACGCCCGGCTCGCCTCGGCCATGGCGCCGCTGGCTAATCTTCGTGACCGGGTTCCGGCGCTGCGGCGTTTGTCGGAACGGCTGCTCGGCCTTTCGGCCACGCGCTCGCTGCCGGCCTGGAGCGGCGCGCCGTTCCGGGACGTTGAGGCACAAGCCTCGCCCGCTGCGAACGGTGACGTGCTGCTGCTGGCCGACACCTTCAACCGCTACTTCGAGCCGGAGAACCTCCGCGCCACCATCCGCGTGCTGGCGGCGGCGGGATACCGCGCCGTGCTGCCGGCGCATGCCGGGCGTCCGTTATGCTGCGGCCGGACCTACCTTTCCGCCGGCATGGTTGGCCGCGCCCGCGCCGAGGCGCAACGCACGATGGCGGCGCTCGCCGGCCCGCTGCCGGTCATCGGGCTGGAGCCGTCATGCCTGCTCACCCTCCGCGACGAGTTTTCTTCCATGCTGCCCGGCGCCGAGGCTGCTGACTTGTCTTCCCGCGCCATGCTGCTGAGCGAGTTCCTGGTCCAGAAGGGCGTGCAGTTGCCGCTCGGCGCACTGCCGGGCCGGGCGCACGTGCATGGCCATTGCCACCAGAAATCGTTTGGCGCCTTCCCCGACGCGCTCGCCACGCTGCGCCAGGTGCCCGGCCTCGACGTGCAGCCGATCACGTCGTCCTGCTGCGGCATGGCCGGCGCATTCGGCTACCAGGCGGAGACGCAGGCCGCGTCGGCCGCGATGGCGGAGGCCGGGCTGCTGCCAAGCGTTCGCGCAGCGGCAGCGGACGACCTGATCGTCGCGGACGGGACCTCGTGCCGGCATCAGATCAACGATTTAGCGGGACGCCGCGCCGTGCATTCCGTGCTGGTGCTGGACCGGGCCCTGCGGCCCGGTTGAGACCCGCATGGCGCACGAATCCAAATCCACCATCTTCGCCGCCCTAGCCGGCAACCTAGCGATCGCGCTGACCAAGTTCGGCGCAGCCTTCTGGACCGGCAGCGCCGCCATGCTGAGTGAGGCCATCCACTCCACCGTCGACACCGGCAACCAGTTGCTGATGCTGTACGGCCTGCGCCGCTCCGCCCGGCCCGCCACGGAGGCGCATCCGTTCGGCTACGGGCTTGAGCTGTATTTCTGGACTTTCGTTGTCGCGATCCTGATCTTCGGCCTGGGCGCCGGGGTGTCGATCTTGGAGGGGGTCGACAAGATACGCACTCCGCACGCCGTCGAGAGCCCCCTGGTCAACTACGCCGTCCTTGGCCTGTCCTTCGTGTTCGAGGGCGCAAGCTGGCTGGTGGCGTTCCGCGCATTCCGGGTCCAGTCCAAAGTCGGCGATCTGCTGGAAGCGGTGCAG
This sequence comes from uncultured Acetobacteraceae bacterium, assembly GCA_964236715.1. Taxonomy (GTDB): domain Bacteria; phylum Pseudomonadota; class Alphaproteobacteria; order Acetobacterales; family Acetobacteraceae; genus CAHJXG01. Next base: position 2,210 of record CAXSGE010000212.1, read on the forward strand.
CGCAGCAAGGACCCGACCGTGTTCACCGTCCTGCTGGAGGACACCGCCGCGCTCGCTGGCCTGCTGATCGCAGGCGCTGGCCTGGCCTGCGACCAGATCTTTCAACTGCCGGTCATGGACGGCGTCGCCAGCGTGCTGATCGGCCTGGTGCTGGCGGGGGTCGCCTGGTTCCTAGCTGCCGAGTGCAAGGGATTGATGCTGGGGGAGGCCGCCGATCCCGTTGTGCGCACCGGCCTGCGCGATATCGTGGCCCGCAACCCAGGCGTGCTGGGCGTGAATGAAGTGCTGACCATGCATTTCGGCCCGCAGGACGTGCTGGCGGCGATCAGCCTGGACTTCGAGGATGGAACCACGGCCGAGGTTGTGGAGCGGACCGTCAGCGGCATTGAGCGCCAGATCAAAGCGAAGTTTCCCCAGGTGCGCCGGATTTTCATCGAGGTGCAGAGCCGCGCCGGCCACCTGCAGGCGTTGCAGGAAACGGCGCCATTGGGCGAAAGCTAGTTTCCTCCCGCCGCACGGCGGCAATGCGGTGACCGTGTGCCAGGAGGGTCGACTGATTTCCCAGGTCGGGACATCCCGCCTGAATGGGATGTCGCGGGCGTCTCAATTATTGCACTTCGTCCATCATAGATCTCAAACTGGATCGTTGGGTTCAAGACCAGCGCTTGCTGATGGTTATTATAACGAAATAGAATACGCCAGAAATACTCAGCAGGCGGGAAATTATCGTGAATGACTCATCATACTTGATATTGCGCCCTATTTTGAAGCAGCACGCCAAGTTGCGGGTGTCCAGCGATCAATTGTCAGACGACACGAACCTGTTCGAGGCCGGCCTCGACTCGCTCGCCATGGTCAACGTCATGCTCGCTATCGAGGACGCCTTCCAGGTCGAGCTGCCGGACGCCATGTTGTCGCGCGAAACCTTTTCCAGCATCGCCTCGCTCCGCCGTGCCGTCGAGCGTCTGCAGTCGGCTTCGGCCTGATGACCGGACAGCTCAACGGCGTGGTCGATGCTGGCGTCCTCGCCGGCGCTTCCCCTATATCGTTGCCGGCCCCGCTTCCTGACCTAACCCATTCTATTCAGCGTGCTGAGGTTCATTCCGCAAGCTGAGCGGCGGAC
>CAXSGE010000213.1:0-3291 GCA_964236715.1 uncultured Acetobacteraceae bacterium
ACGTGATCATCCGCGTCGAGCCGATGACCCGCCACCCGCGCGACGCCCTCGGGCCATTCGCTTTCGAGGCGCTGCGCTACCGGCCCGATGGCAGCGAAGACCCGGAGTTCATCCTCAACCAGCCGGCCTTTCGCGGTGCGCCGATCCTGCTGGCCGGCGCCAACTTCGGCTGCGGCTCGTCGCGCGAGCCGGCGGTGTGGGCGCTGATGGGCATAGGCATCCGCTGCGTCATCGCGCCGAGTTTCGGCGACATCTTCTTCGGCAACTGCTTCCAGAACGGCGTGCTGCCGATCGTGCTGGACGAGCACGCCATCGAAGGGCTTGCGACGACCGCGCGCACGGGCGCTGCGATGATCGTTGACCTGGCGCAGGGGCAACTGTCCATCGGCGACTCAGCGCCGCTGCCATTCCAGGTGGACGACTTGCGCCGCCAATCGCTGCTTGCGGGACTCGACGCCATCGGCCTGACGCTGCAAGATGCCCCGGCCATCGCTGCGTGGCAGGACGCCGACCGCACGCGCCGTCCGTGGATCTGGAACTACCCCGCACCTGCGCCGGGCGAGCTGAACGCTAGCTGAGCGAGCTGCATCGCACGGGGCTGCGCGTGAAATTCCTGTCTTCGGCCAGGGAGCCCGTTGCCGCAACCGCAAGGCGGGCCAACGCAGGAAGCGATCTGACGCCCGTCCTCCTCATGATGGCGGCCCGGTGCGTCTCGACCGTGCGCTGACTGATGCCAAGGTCGGCCGCGATGTTCTTGCTGGGCTGGCCGGCAAGCACGAGGCTCATAATGCTGCCCTGCCGCGGCGTAAGGGACGCGATTCGGCGTTTCGCGTCCTCGCGCCATCCCTGCTGCTTGCATGTGTCCCGGGATTGCTCCAGCGCGCGTCGGACCCTGCCGAGCAGGTCGGGCCCGGAGATCGGCTTCTCAACAAAATCCGCCGCGCCTGCCTTCATCGCCTCCGCCGCCATCGGGAAATCGCTCCGGCCGGTCATCATCACCGCCGGAAGCTGGTCGCCGGACGCGCGCAGCAGCCGCAGCAGCTCGATGCCGCCTATGCCGGGCAGGTGCCCATCGAGCAACAAGCATCCCTCGTCGTCGTGCCGGCGAACCGCCTGGAACGCCTCTGCGCTCTCGAAACACCGGACGGTCAGGCCGGAGTCCTCCAGCAAGGCCCGGACCGCGGTCCGGATGTCGCCGTCGTCGTCAACGAGGAACACGACCCCGGGATCGAAGCTTTGCGCTGGCCTGGACGCCATCGGCGAAGCCCTCCGCAGCGCTGCCGCGCGCGCCAGGGTCCGCTCCCCGCGCTTTCCCTCCGTTATGTCGAACAGCGTGATGACCACTCCTTCCACCGCATCGCCGCGGCTCCGGCAAGGCGACATGCGGCAGCTCCAATGGCCCGCTGGGGTCTGCACCTCGCGGTCTATCGCGACGTGGCTTTTCAGCACCACGCGCGCATCAGCCTCGAGCTGGCCGTCGCCCGCTAGGGAGCGCAGGTCAGCGAGGAGGCGGCCGATATCGTTCTGGCTGACGCTGAGGAGCGACTTGGCCGCCGGTGTGAAGAACCGAACTCTCAACTCGGCATCGAGGAACAGGATGGCGGCGTCCGTGCTGTTGACTACGTGCTGAAGTGTCTCGGCGGCCGTGCGCTGCCGCTCGAGTGCCTCCTGTAGCTGTTTGTTCAACGCCATGAGTTCCTCATTCGTGGATCGGAACTCCCTGTTGTCTGAGCGCGCATAGCTGAAGACCGCGTTTCGCTCACCGCCGCTTGCCTGGAGGCTTCGGGCCGCCGCATGCAGCCGCTCCGTAATCTCGTTTCCAGCGACCTTGGACGCACGCCGTTGCGCGGAGTGCGGCGGCCACTGGTGGCCGGGCTCCTCGATGAAGTAGATCAGGAGTAGTTCATTGCCATCGTGCTCGACCCGATGCGCCTCGACCCGGCACGACGTCGGCGGGCCTTCGTCGGGGCGGCATGTGCCAGTTGCCTCGACGGCTCCGTTGTCCTGCGTGGCCAGCCGTATGGCGGACCGCAACTTGCCGCACAGGTCGTTGCGGACCATGGCGAACAGGTCCAGGCCTGCGTTGCCCGGAGCCAAACGGAGATAGCGCTCCATGGGGCCGAAGAAGTGCAGGCACTGGTGATCGCCGCTGATCAGGACGGTCGCCGGCGCGTGACTTTCCAGGGCGTTCCACCGGCTCAGTTCGGCGTACGAGGCCGGGCGCGATGGAGGCCGGCCTTGAGCGCGGCCCGCGGGCCGGCGGCTGGCGGCGCACTGTTCCGAAAGGGGCCGCAAGAAGGGATCGAACGGGAGGCGGGCGCCTGCCGCGCCTTCGGAGGGCGTAAGGTGCGAGGCGCCGTTCCGGACCGCAAGGGAGCTTCGGCGAGGTATGCCGCAGACGTCCTCCGGTTCCATGAGCATGCCCTCCGACGACTCGCTGACGCTCATGGTGGCGCGCCTCCCCGGCTGTCTTGCGCATGGCTCCTGGCCGCTGGCGGACGCGGCAGCCGCGAACCCGGTGCAGCCGCGCCCGACCGCGCCAAGGCCAGGACTCTGTTGCGCAAGGTTGGCCAAGACCCTAAGTTCTTAGCAGAACAGAATTTCGGCATCCCTCAAGTCGCCTCCCCGCGTCCAGCAACAGATCGAACCTGTCATGGCCCAGACAGGACCGATTGCGAGAACGCTCGCCTTTACGCCAGGAATGGGGCCTGGCCGCCTGCGTCCGAAACCATACGGACAGAATGCAGGAGCGGTCGGGCCGACTATCGTATTCTTGCTTTTCGACATACCCTTTGCCCGCATCGCCTCCACCGGCTTATGCCACCTCCCGCTGATCACTACGCATTCGCCCAGTCGCGCATCCCGCCCAATCGCGCATTCCGATTGACATGATGGTCCATGGCCGCCCTGCGAGTTTGTTCCACGCGTCGGCGCACTGGTCGACGATGTCGTCGTAGGCGTCGAAAATGCGGTCCGACAGCCAGTTGGCACGCATGTATTGCCAGACGTTCTCGATCGGGTTCAGCTCCGGGCACTTGGGCGGCAGCGGCACGAGCGTGATGTTGGGCGGCACGATCAGCTTGTCGGATACGTGCCATCCCGCCCGGTCGAGGATGAGGGCCGCGTGCGCGCCCGGCGTGGTGCGAATCTAACGGAAAGAACCGTCAGATTCGCGCCACTAGCCGTTATCTGGTGGTCCGATCCTAACGCTTGGGACTCAAGCGTTAGGATCGGACGGTGGTGTCTCAGTTTGAATTTTTTGCCGCGCTGCTTTGCTGGAAGTGTTCGACG
>CAXSGE010000214.1:0-3251 GCA_964236715.1 uncultured Acetobacteraceae bacterium
GGTCAAAACAAAGCGGTATCTACTTACCCGTGGTGGCAGCAGCTACATAATACCGTGGTACTCGCCCCTGGCGATCCTGACGGCGCTGACGCTGCCGGCCGTGTTCCGCTTGGCGTTCCGGCAGACTGAGGGCCTGATCGGCTCCATCGTGGACATGCTCGGGCTGACGCTGCGCGTGCCGGACCACACGACGCTCAGCCGCCGTTCGGCGACGCTTGCGGTGCCGCAGCCGACACGGTCCAGCGTCGGTGCTGACGGCGAGACTGGGCCTTTGCACTTGCTGGTGGACAGCACTGGGCTGAAGCTGTGCGGGCCCGGCGAGTGGCTGGTGGAGAAACACGGCACCCGCACGCGTCGTTCGTGGCGAAAGCTGCATTTGGGCATCGACGCCGACACCGGGCAGATCATGGCGGCCTCGCTCACGGCCAAGGAGGTCGACGACGGCGCCGAGGTCGGTCCCTTGCTCGACCAGGTCGCGGGACCTTTAGCCTCGTTCACCGCCGACGGTGGATACGACCAAATCAGCACCTACGATGACGTCGCCCAGCGCCATCCTGAAGCAGCCGTAGTTGTGCCGCCGCGTTCCACCGCGGTGCCGAGCGACACCGCCGAGACTGCGCCGACGCAGCGCGACCGCCACCTCCAGTGCATCGCCGCACACGGCCGCACACGGCCGCATGGGCTGGCAGAAGCGCTCAGCCTACACAAGACGAGCTCTGGCCGAGGCAGCGATCGGGCGCTGGAAACAGGTGATCGGGGACGGGCTGCGCGCGCATACCGACGAGCGTCGCGCGACCGAGGTGGACGTGGCTGTCCACACCCTCAATCGTATGTTGGACCTGGGACGCCCGAACTACGTCCGCACTGCCTGACCCCGAACAGGGCTGGGGCGACTGCACCCAGGCGCCTGATTTGTGCACCACGCTGACGGCGGCCGGCAAGGCGTTCCTCGATATGCTTGGCGTGTTCGCCGAGTTCGAGACCAACCTGCGCCGCGAGCGACAGCTCGAAGGCATTAAGGCCGCGAAAGACCGTGGTATTTACAAGGGCCGCAAACCCACGATCGATCCGGTTGAGCTGCGGCGCCTGCGCGACGAGGAGAAGCTCGGGCCTGCTGCGATTGCGCGCCGCCTCGGCATCGGCCGCGCCAGTGTCTACCGCGTGCTCGGATTGCAAAAGCAGGCTTCGTAGCGGTTCAGGCAAGCCGGGCGATCTGTCGTTTCCACCTCCTACCAGATCGCCTTGCTGATTGGCCGACCTCCTTGATGCCTTGCGCCACGCCGCCGCCCTCGTGCTCGACTTTGATGCCGAGCTACTGCATGTCATTACGCTGTCTCTCGGGATCAGCCTCGGCGCGACTATGGCCGCGTGCCTGCTCGGACTGCCGATCGGGACCGCGCTCGCTGTCCTCCACTTCCCCGGCGCGACCCACAGCTCATCCGCCATGCGCCCCTCGCTGTTCGCGGCCGAGATCGCTGCCACGATCGGATGGTTCGAGCGGCAGCGGAAACGCACGGCATGACTCTTGCCTTGCCTATGGCTTGCTGACCCCGGAGTTGTCCATGCGCCGCCGCACGCTGCTTGCCGCCGCCGTCTCGTTGCTGGGAGGCTTGCCCCGCTTTGCAATCGCGCAGGGTGCCGCGGCAGGCGCACGCACCTTGCGCTTCGTCCCGCAATCCGATTTGTCCTCGATCGACCCGCTTTGGAGCGTCGCGACCGTTTCCATCACCCACGGCTACATGGTGTGGGACACGCTGTTCGGGCTCGACCTGGACCTACAGCCGCAACCCCAGATGTGCGAGCGTGCGCAGGCTTCGGCCGACGGCCTCACGTGGACCTTCGTGCTCCGTCCCGGACTGGTGTTCCACGACAATGAACCGGTGCGGCCCGCCGACTGCATCGCCTCGCTGCAGCGATCCATGCAGAAGGACCCGTTCATGCAGGCGCTGGGCGCACTGGTGACGAACGCTAGGCCGCTGGACGACCTGCGCTGGACCATGACGCTATCAAAACCGTTCCGGCAGACACTGTTCGCGATCGCCCTGCGCAACGTGTTCATCATGCCCGAGCGGATTGCCAAGACACCGCCGAGCACGCAGTTCAAGGAGGTGATCGGCAGTGGCCCTTACCGCTTCCTCGCCGATGAATGGCAGGCGGGCGCCCATGCCGGCTACGCCCGGTTCGACAAGTATGTGCCCCGCTCGGAGCCGCCGGCGCTGTTCACCGGCGGCAAGGTCGCGAACTTCGACAAGGTCGATTGGATCGTGCAGCCCGACCCGGCCACCGCAGCCGCCGCCCTGCAACGCGGCGAGGTCGACCTGATCGAGCGCCCGCTGCTCGACCTGATGCCCATGCTGAACAAGTCGGCGGGCATCAAGACGGCAGAGCTGGACACATTCGGCTCCCTCGCCATCCTGCGCTTCAACCAGCTGCAGCCGCCGTTCGACAATCCGAAGCTGCGCCAGGCGCTGCTGCCCGGCATCGACCAGTCGGACGTGGTGACGGCGGCCGTCGGCGACCTGAAACAGTACGGAACCTACCCTGTCGGCTTCTTCAGCCCCGGCAGCCCGATGGCGACGCTGGACGGCATGGACGTGCTGACCGGCAAGCGTGACGTCGCCCGGGCGACGCGGCTGGTCACCGAGTCCGGCTACAAGGGCGAGCGGGTGGTGATGGTCGCGCCGTCCGACCTGCCGCAGATCATGGCGATGGGACAGGTCGTGCAGGATCAGCTGCGGCACATGGGCCTGAACGTCGATTTTCAGGCAACGGACTGGGGCACGATGCTGTCGCGCCTGACCAAGAAGGAGCCGGTGGAGCAGGGGGGGTGGAGCTGCTTCTGTGTGACCTGGGCCGGGCTGTCGGTGGCGACGCCGGGATCGTCGTATCCGCTGCGCGGCAACGGCACAGCCGGTTGGAACGGCTGGCCAACCGACCCGACGCTTGAAGCGCTGCGGCAGCAATGGTTCGACGCGCCCGATACGCAAGCGGCGCAGGCGGTGTGCAAGCAGATCCAGGAGCAAGCGTTGCGATCGCTTCCCTACATTCCGCTTGGCCAGTGGACCCAGCCGGCCGCGTTCAGCGACAAGGTCACGGGTCTGCTGCAGTCCCCATTCACTCTGTTCTGGGGCGCGAAGAAGGCAAGTTAGAGGCGTGGTTCAGAATTCGCTCCTTTTGGGTTACAAAAGGCGCGCGGAAACGGCCGGCCTGTGAGGGTCGGGTTTCGGTTCGAAAAGCGTCCGGTGCGGGAG
>CAXSGE010000215.1:0-3199 GCA_964236715.1 uncultured Acetobacteraceae bacterium
TCCGTTTGCCCCCGGCCTCTCATAGCCGGTGGCTCACTTCTAGGGGGGCAGGTCACAGCGGGCGTCGGGCCTGGGCGAAGAACGCAGCGAGGTCGGCCGCATAGGCGCGTTGCGTGGCGGCGCTGCGTCCGTGCAGCCACAAGGCCAGCAGATGCTCGTCGTTGTCGGTTTGCGCCGGCACCGGTGCCGCCAGCCGGGGCAGGGGGGCCGTCAGGTGCGCCGTCCCCGGGGTCGGCAGAGTCGGAAGGGGCGTGATCGGGGGCTCGGTCATGCCCCGACCCTATGTTCTTGCTTCTGCCCAGTCCAGTGCAAGATAAGGGTAATTCTCTTGCACTCAGGAAGCGAGCGAACTGAAGGCCGGAAAACGCTTACCAGCCTTATGCAGGGCTTGCCTTATTCATGTTAGTCTATGATTTGCCGAGGAAATGGGCGCAGGCAACCCTTGCCATGAACGCCAATGTTTCATGGATTTGCATAACTTCGGATCAGTTCAACCGACCGCAATGGTTCAGTGCTGTCCGACCCGCCTTGCGCGCCTCCTGAGCCTGCTTGCTTCCTTGCTGCCCTACCCTGGCGCAGCTTCGGCTTGGAAGCACCTCCCAAGCGATTCCAGCGCCGCTTTCAAACCGCCTGCCATCTCCGGGGCAGGACGGTTAAGTGCCGGGTTTACATTATAAAAAGAGTTGGAATTAGGTCCGGACGCGCTTCCCGACTTGGAGCTTTGCACCCCGGCTGCCGGCTTGGCATCACGCCGTGCGGCGCGGGAAAACGGGTCTCGAGCCGGGGCTGGCGGCACGAGGAAAACGTAGCCGTTGGAGCGCCTGACCACGATCGACATCCACTCCAACTTGCCGGTGAAGGCATCCCGAACCCGCCTCCAGGCCCGCCCGATGCGGTGCGACCAGGTGAGGATGCGGGCAGCCTCCAAGGCCTTGATCGCCTCCGCGACGGTCGAGCGGTGAACGCCCGACTTCGCTGCGATCGCCTCGTAGGAGGGGAAGCATTCCCCGGTCCTTTGGTGATGAAAGGTGAACAGCAGCGCCTGCAGCACGAGCAGGGTGGCGTGCGTCAGCGGTCCGTTGTGCTGGCGTGGCTTGCGGTTGGCATCATTGTAGTCGCGCGCACTCTGCATGATGCGGCCGCGGTCGGCGGCCGTCAGGGCGCCGGCAGGCACCCCGAACGTTCTCTCGCGCTGTGATAAGCGCATGGCCTTCTCCTGTGGTTGCTGGGGGCAACCCGTCGGGCAAAAAGGCCAGGCGTTTGGCAAAGCATATCCGTTGCAAAATTGGGGCTTGCTTTTCGAACGGGCTTCGAAGAAACTCGGGATTGTTCAGGTCCTCGAGTTTCTTCAGCCCTTGCTGAGCGTCATGCCCGCCTTAACCGGCGGGTTTGTCGTTTCTAGCGTCTGGTCGTGCGCGCCTCCTGGTGTTTGACAGCGGGACTACGATCCTTTTCAGGGCCGTAGCGATCAGCTTGCAAGTTCCGGGTCAATATCTCAAGGGGAGTGTCAAAAACCTGGGGCAGCGTGCTTGCCTGTCCTGGGCTGATCAGCCTGGTTGATGCCTGACCATGAGGGTGGCAGGCGTGATGCAGTGGACGGTGCGGCTGGAAGCGCGGACAAGCGCTGGCGAGGTGAGGACGACGGATCTGGTGACGTTCGACCGGCCAGGGGTGGTCAGCACGCTGGCGGAGGTCGGCCTCATGCTCGACGAGACCAAGACGCTGTTGGCCAGGCTGCAGGCGAGTGTGCTGTGCGGCCAGGTGGCGGCGTATGCGGCCCACCACCGGTTCTGCCCGCAATGCGGGGTGCTGCAGCCGCTCAAGGACCGACGCACGCGCCGGCTGCAGACGCTGTTCGGCACGGTCGAGGTCGAGGCGCCGCGGTTCAAGGTCTGCCGCTGCCGCCAGCCCGCGCCCATGGCGGGGGTGACGGTCTCGCCGGTCTGCGCACTGCTGACGGCGCGGCGCACGCCGGAGCTGGGGCGGGTGCAGGCCGAGTTGGGCGCACGCACCTCGTTTCGGGATGGTGCGCGCATTCTGGAAGCTCTGCTGCCCGTCTCGCCGGCGAACCACGAGAGCCTGCGCATCCGCACCCATGCGGTCGCCCTGCAACTCGAGGCGGCCGACCGGCAAGCAGCCGCAGAGGTCACGGCTGTCCCACACAAGCCGGCCAAGGCCGCTGCGGCGGACGCGAGCCGGCCCGTTGTCATGCTCGATGGCGCCTACATACGTGCGGTGCTCGGTCATCAGACCCGGAACTTCGAGACGATCTGCGGCAAAGTCGAGCGAGAGGGCCAGGCCACCCGGCGCTTCGCCCTGGTGCGCAGCGTGGCCGAGCAGCCCCATGCCCTGCTGCGCGCGGCGCTGCAGGATCAGGGCTGGCGGGAGGGCGAGGCGGTCACCGCGATCAGCGACGGCGACCCTGCGCTGCCGGCGTTGGTGCGCTCGGCCACGGGCGGCCCAGTGGAGTACATCCTCGACTGGTTCCATCTCTCCATGCGCGTGCAGCACGTCGAGCAGGTCATGGGCGGCCTGTGCGCCCTCGAGCCGCCGCCCCTCGCCCCGCTCGACCGCGCCCGGATCGATGTGGAACGATTGCGGCATCTGCTCTGGAACGGGCATCACGAGAAGGCGTGCGAGGCCCTGGGCGGGATCGCAAGCTGGGCCGAGGACGCCGTCGTGCCGAACGAACCCGCCGCCGAAGCGAAGGTCAGGCGTCTTGCCGCGCGTTGCGCGGAGTTGCGCAGCTACATCGAAAGCAACGAGGGCGCGCTGATCGACTACGGCCAGCGCCATCGGGCCGGCAAGCCGATCTCGACCTCGCGGGCCGAGGGCACCGTCAACCAGCTGGTGAGTGCCCGCATGAACAAGCGCCAGCAGATGCGCTGGTCACCTCGAGGCGCCCATCGTGTGCTTCAGGTCAGGGCCGCGGTGCTGGACGGGCGGTTTGGCCACCCAGCAATCCAGCTCGCAGCATAGCGCCCCAGGTTTTTGACACTCCCCTCGTCGTGGGTCGGCCTGCGCCGGGTCGCCCAAATCAACGCGGCGGGTCCGGCGGCCACACCGAGGTAGAAGCGGGCGGCGATCAGGGGGAGCGTCCAGAGATTGGGGGGATAGTGACGGGAACCGTATGACCAGCTGCGCCGAGGTCGGCTGGGAGAGCGTGAATGGGGTTGGTGCTGCAGTTGGTCGAGACGGG
>CAXSGE010000216.1:0-3153 GCA_964236715.1 uncultured Acetobacteraceae bacterium
CGCAGGTCGGCCAGCAGGCGCAGCACGACCGCCTGCACCGAGACATCGAGCGCCGAGGTGGGCTCGTCCAGGATCAGCAGCTCCGGCCGCAGCACGATGGCGCGCGCGATGCCGACGCGCGCGCGCTGGCCGCCCGAGAGCTGGTGCGGAAAACGCCCGGCCATCTCCTCTGGCAAGCCGACCAGCGTCAGCGCCGCGAGCACCTGCTGCGCCAACTCGGCACGGCTGCCCGGGGAGCCGAGGCGGCGGATCGGGTCGGCGACCGCGCCGAACACCGTGAGTGCCGGGTTCAGGCTCTCGGTCGGGTCCTGGAACACGCTCTGGATGCGGGCGCGCTGCGGGCTGTGCACGAAGCGGCCGAGCGGGATCGGTGCGATATCCTGGCCGTCGAACAGGATGGCACCCTCGGTCGGCGCAATCAGCCGGGCCAGCAGGCGCACCAGCGTCGACTTGCCGCAGCCGGACTCGCCGACTAGTCCCACGCTTTCGCCGCGGCCTATGCTGAGGTCGACGCCATCCACCGCGTGCAGCAGGCCGTGCCGCGTGGGATAGCGCTTGGCCAGCCCCGCCGCCTCCAGCAGCGCGCTCACAGCGGGTTCCAACAGTGCACGAGGTGGCCGTCGCCCATGTGGCGCGTCGGGAGCGGCTCGCTGGCGCAGCGGGTGTCGCTGCGGGTGCAGCGGTGCAGGAAGCGGCAGGGCGGCAGGTCCTGGCGCAGGTCCGGCAGGCTGCCCGGGATCACCGTGAGGTCCTCGACGCGGGTGGTCGCCCCCGGCGTCGCGCCGATCAGCAGCGCGGAATACGGGTGTGCGGGCTGGCGCAGCAGGCGCTCGACCGGGGCGACCTCCACGACGTGCCCGGCGTGCATGACGATGACGCGGTCGCAGTATTCGCCCGCCAGCGCCAGGTCATGGGTGATCAGCAGCACCGACGTGTTCGCCGCCCGCACCTGCTCGCGCAGCAGGTCCATGACAACAGCCTGGGTCGTGACGTCGAGCCCGGTCGTCGGCTCGTCGGCGATCAGCAGGAACGGCGCGCAGGCGATGGCCATCGCGATCATGACGCGCTGGCACAGCCCACCCGACAGCTCGAACGGGTAGGCATCGAAGCGGCGTTCCGGGTCGGGCACCCGCACCCGCGCCAGCGCCTCGACCGCCTGGGCGCGGGCCTTGCGGCGGGTCATGTTGCCGTGGCGCAGCAGCACGTCGGCGATCTGCAGGCCGACGCGGCGGATTGGGTTCAGCGCGGTGCGCGGGCTCTGGAAGATCATCGAGAGCTCCCGGCCCAGCGTGTCCGATAGCTGCGCCGGGGTCTCGCCGAGCATGTCGCGGCCGGCGAAGGCGATGCGGCCGGAGCGGACGCGGCCTGCCGGATCGGTCAGGCCCATGATTGCATAGGCGAGCACCGACTTTCCCGAGCCGCTCTCACCCACCACGCCCACGATCTCGCCGCGGAACAAGTCGAACGACACGCCGTCGAGGGCATGCACGTGGCCCTGCCGGGTGCGGAAGTCGAGTGTCAGGCCCTCGACCGCGAGCAGCGGCGGCGTTCCGACACTGGGCGGCACGGCCCCGTCCACGAGGACGCGCCTGGCGGCAAGCGCGGTCATGTCCGGGGTCATGTTCGCCTGCGGGGGTCGAGCACGTCGCGCAGGCCGTCGCCCAGCAGGTTGAAGCAGAACACCGCGAGCATCAGCGCCGCCCCGGGGAACACGAAGGTCCACCACTCGCCGGAGATAATGTAGCTGGCGCCCTCGGACACCATGATGCCCCACTCCGGCGTCGGCGGGCGCACGCCCAGTCCGATGAACGACAGGCCGGCGGCGTTCAGGATCGCCCAGCCCATGTTCAGCGACGCCTGCACCGCCATGGTCGGCAGGATGTTGCGGACGATATGCCCGGACAGGATGCGGACCGCGCCGTTGCCGCCCATCCGTGCCGCCTCGACGTAGGCGAGGTCGCGCCGCACGTTGACCTCCGCGCGGGCGAAGCGGCCATAGAACGGCAGGTTGATCACCGCAGTGGCGAGGATGATGTTGAGCACGCTGTTGCCGAGCGCGGCGACGATGCCCATCGCCAGCACGAACAGCGGGAACGCCATGATGGTGTCCATCAGCCGGCCGAACAGCGCGTCGGCCAGGCCACCCCAGTAGCCCGCCATCGCGCCGAGCGCGGTGCCGATCAGGAACGAGACGGCGACCGCCGACACCGCCATGCCGAGGTCGAGGCGCGCGGCCACCATCACCCGGCTCAGGATGTCGCGTCCGAGCGCGTCGGTGCCGAACCAATGCGCGACCGTCGGCGGCTGCAAGCGGGCCGCCATGTCCGTGGCCAACGGGTCATATGGCGCTGCGGCGGCGCCAAACACGGCGCAGAGCAGCAGCAGGCAGAACAGGCCGCATGCCACGAGGGTCAGCCGGTTTTCTGTCAGGGCATAGCGGGTGGCGTGCAGCAGGGCGCCGAAGCGCGTGGCGCGTAGTTGTGCGACGTAGCGTGCCGCGCGCGGGGGCGCGTTAGAGCTTGCAGCGCGCGGTTGCGCGACGGGGGCCACCGGTCAGCCCTCCATCCGCACGCGCGGATCTGCCGCAATGCTGAGCAGGTCCACGAGAAGATTGAGCAGGATGTAGACGGCCGCCATCATCAGGATGAACCCCTGCACGGCGGCGTAGTCGGACTGGATCACCGCCTTGACCGCATAGGCGCCGACGCCGGGCCAGCCGAACACGTCCTCGATCAGCACGTTGGCGCCGAGCACGAAGGAGAACACCATGCCGAGCACGTTGATGATCGGCAGCATGGCGTTACGCATCGCATAGGTGACCAGCACCTTGTGGCGCGGCAGGCCGCAAGCCCGCGCAGTGCGGATGAAGTCGCTGCCCAGCGCCGTCAGCATGGACGCGCGGGTGATGCGGGCGATCGGCGCGAGCGCGAACAGGCCGAGCGAAACGGCGGGCAGGGCCATTTGGGCCAGCGCGCCGCTGAACGTAGTCCACTCGCCAGCGAGCGCTGCATCGATCAGGTAGAAGCCGGTCACTGTAGGCGGCGCTTCAAAATACACGTCGTTCAACCGGCCGAGCGGCTCCGGCGCGATGCGCAGCAGGTAATAGAAGACGTAGACGAGCAGCAAAGCGACGAAGAACGTCGGGAAGGCCGC
>CAXSGE010000217.1:0-3118 GCA_964236715.1 uncultured Acetobacteraceae bacterium
CGCACCCGCAATTCAGGGATGAGCTGACGGCCTCGGCCAAGGCAACCTTCCTGATTTGAGGCGCGGCGGGCCTGGCAAGAACGATCATGGATTCACCAACGCCTGAATACCATACCCACGGCTGGCGCGCGGCGCTCGTTGCGTGTTGCGCCGCGTTGCCGCCGGTTTCCACCGCCGTCGTCCATCCAAGCGACGCGACCGCCCTAGGGGCCGCAATTGAGGCCGCTGTTCAGGGACTGATCACGCCGATCCTGGTCGGACCGGAGGCCAAGATTCGTGCAACGGCGGACGCGGCGGGATTGGACATCTCTGCATATCGGATCGAGGACGCTCCACATAGTCACGCCGCCGCCGACCGCGCCGTCGCCCTCGTGCGGTCGGGTGACGCTCAGATTCTGATGAAGGGCTCGCTGCACACCGACGAGTTCATGCATGCGGTGATGGCGGCCGACACGGGCCTGCGGACGAAACGGCGGGTCAGCCACGTTTACCTGATGGATGTGCCCCGCTACCCTCGTCCCATCCTGATCACCGACGCGGCGATCAACGTCGTCCCGTCGTTGGCCGACAAGCGCGACATCGTGCAGAACGCCATCGACCTCGCGCATGTGCTCGGCATTGCCCAGCCGCGTGTCGCCATCCTTGCCCCGGTCGAGGTGGTCAACCCGAAGCTGCCATCGACGCTCGACGCCGCCGCGCTGTGCAAGATGGCCGACCGCGGGCAGATCACCGGCGCCCTGGTGGACGGGCCGCTCGCCTTCGACAACGCGATCAGCCCTGAGGCTGCGAAGGAGAAGGGCATCGTGTCGGACGTCGCAGGCCGGGCGGATATCCTCGTGGTGCCCAACCTTGTTTCCGGCAACATCCTGGCCAAGCAGCTCACCTTCCTTGCGGGTGCCGATGCGGCCGGGGTCGTCGTCGGTGCCAGGGTTCCGATCGTGTTGACCAGCCGGGCAGACTCCAAGGCCGCCCGCATCGCCTCCTGCGCCGTGGCGGTGCTGATGGCGCACGCAGCTCAAGCTGGTGCGCCGGCGAAGGAAACTGGTCAGCAGACCGGCGCCCATGCCGTGTTCAAGGCATTGGAAAGCCGCACCAGCACGCGGGGCTACCTCGACCGTCCCGTGCCGCTTCAGACCGTCGAGCGCATCCTACAGGCCGCGTCGCGGGCGCCGAGCGGGAACAACAGCCAGCCCTGGCGGGTGCACGTGCTGACCGGTGCCGCCCGGGACAGGCTCGGCGACGCGGTCCTAGCTTGGCGAGCCACGGGTCAGGACGACCCGGCGCCGGAGTATGCCTACTATCCCGACACTTGGCCCGAACCTTATTTGTCTCGCCGCCGCGCCAATGGCTGGGACCTCTACGGCCTCCTCGGCATCGCGAAAGGCGACCGCACCAAGGCTCGTGCTTGGCACGACGCCAACTTCCGCTTCTTTGGCGCGCCTGTCGGCATGGTCATCACGCGGGACCGCCGGCTCGGGCTTGGCGCGCTGATCGACCTCGGCATGTTCATGGAGGGCGTTGCTGTCGCCGCACGTGGCATGGGTCTCGACACCTGTCCGCAAGCAGCATGGGCCCACCATCATGCGATCATCCGCCGGCAACTCGCCCTAGTACCCGAGGAAATGGTCATTTGCGGCATGTCGTTGGGTCATGCCGACCCCGACGCGCTGGCCAACCGCCTGCGGACCGGGCGCGAGACGGTGGATGGGTTCGCCACCTTCCACACGGGCGGCGACCGCCCAGCCAACGAGGTGGACTGACATGTCAAAAACCGTAGCGGACCAAATGGTGGAAACCCTTGCGGCAGCCGATGTGCGCCGCATCTACGGCATCGTCGGCGACAGCCTCAACGGGTTCACCGACGCGCTGCGCCGCCATGGCGGCATCCGGTGGCTGCACACGCGCCACGAGGAGGTGGCTGCGTTCGCGGCCGGCGCCGACGCGCACGTCACCGGCCAGCTCGCCGTCTGCGCCGGGTCCTGCGGGCCCGGCAACCTGCACCTCATCAACGGCCTGTTCGACTGCCATCGCTCGCGCCTGCCGGTGGTCGCTATCGCCGCCCACATTCCTTCACCTGAAATTGGCTCAGGGTTCTTCCAAGAGACCCATCCGGAGCAGCTCTTCCTTGAATGCAGCAGCTATTGCGAGCTGGTCTCCAGCCCGGCGCAGATGCCACGCGTGCTGGAGATCGCCATCCGGCGTGCCGTCGCGGAGCGCTGCGTCTGCGTCGTCGTCATCCCCGGCGATGTCGCGATGCTCCCTGCTCCCGATGCGCCAGCGTCGCACGCGGCGGGACTGCTCCTGCCTGCCCCGGCGGTCATCCCGCTCCCAGACACGATCGCCAAGCTGGCCGAGCTGTTGAACGGCTCCGAACGCGTCACCTTGCTGTGCGGCGCCGGTTGCGAGGGAGCGCATGGCGAACTCCTGCAACTTGCCGAAGCGCTGCAGGCGCCCATCGTGCACGCGATCCGCGGCAAGGAGCATGTCGAGTGGGACAACCCCTACGACGTGGGCATGACGGGGCTGATCGGGTTCTCCTCCGGCTATTACGCCATGGGCAGTTGCGACGCGCTGCTGATGCTCGGGACGGACTTCCCCTACAAGCAGTTCTACCCCAAGGACGCGCGCATCGCGCAGGTGGATCTGCGGCCGGAGGCGATCGGGCGCCGCACCCCGGTCGAGCTTGGCGTCATCGGCGACATCCGCTCGACGGTGCGGGCCTTGTTGCCGCAATTGAAACCGCAGCGGAGCGACAAGCACCTCAAGGTGTCGGTCGCCCACTACCATGACGCCCGCAAGGGCCTCGACGAGCTGGCCAGCGGCAAGCCCGGCGGCACGCTCCACCCGCAGCACATCGCCCGCGCCATCAGCGAGCTGGCGTCCGACGATGCGGTGTTCACCTGTGATGTCGGCCTGCCGACGGTGTGGGCGGCGCGCTACCTGCAAATGAACGGGCGGCGCCGGCTGGTCGGCTCGTTCTGGCACGGCTCCATGGCCAACGCGATGCCGCAAGCGCTCGGCATCCAGGCCGCCTATCCGGATCGCCAAGTAGTGTCGCTGTCGGGCGACGGCGGCTTCACCATGCTGATGGGCGACCTGCTGTCGGCCAAGCAGCTCG
>CAXSGE010000218.1:0-3101 GCA_964236715.1 uncultured Acetobacteraceae bacterium
CCTCCTCGCCGCCAAACACCTGCGCCAGCGTGCGGCCATCGCGCTCGCGCATCACCACCACGACCCGGCGTTTGCCCGACCGGTTCTCGGCGCGCCGCCGGTCGATCCGGTCGGCGGCCCGGTTCTCCGGCCGGACATGGCCGCCGAAATAGGCGCCACAGATCTCGGCCACCCGTCCCTCGCCGCCGATCTGCAGCCCCTTCGTGCTGGACGCCATGGCTTCCCGCAGCTTATGCGCCAGCACGAAGGCCGTTTTGTATTGCACATCGAGCTCGCGGGAGAAGGCGAGCATGCTCTTGCCCTTGACCTCGTTGCAGAAGCCAGCGACGGCGAGCAGGTAGGTCCGCAGCGGCAGCTTGTGCCAGGCGAACAACGTGCCCGAGGTGATCGAGAAGTCACCACCGCACGCCTTGCAGCGCCATCGCAGCTGACCCTCAGGTCGCCGGCAGGCATAACAGATCGAGCAGCTGCAGCCCGGACAAACCGGCTTGCCGTCCGTTTCGGGCCAGCGCAGGCGCAGGAACACGTTTTCCACGCCGGTGTCGGACATGCGCATGATCTTGGCGGCGCTGAGCGAGCGCGCGCCGGCAGAAAGCAGGAAATGCTGCGTCATGAGGACCGATCACGACAGGATAAACCGGCATCTTCATGATAGCATCAGCTACCGAGTACAAGGCCGATTTCGTCGGTGGCGGCAGCTACATAATACCGCACCGGCTTGCGCCGACGGTGACCGCCCTCCGCTGTCATTCCAGCAGCTACGCTGCCGGAACCTTGGACAGCTCCGCCCACTTCGCCACAGGGTCGTGCTGGATGCTGGCGGACGGGAGCAACGTCGCGTCCACGAGCGTGCCCGTGCGGACCACAATGCCGCGCTGATCGGCTTTGGTGCGTAATTCGAAGCTTGTAGGTTTTGGCTGCGCGACGGGCGGGCGTATAGAGCCGGTCCTTCGTTCTCCAGATGACCGATGCCCTACAAGGCCAACGACGCGCGCCGCCACAAGATCCCGCGGGGGCGCTACAAGGTCACCAACTGGCCGGAGTATGATAGGGCGTTGCAGCAGCGCGGTAGCGTGACGGTCTGGGTGACGCCGGAGGCGCTGGCGGCCTGGCGTCCGCCCCAGGGGCTACGCATGAGATCGCCCAGGTAGTTCAACCCGGTCTGGCGAGCTGGCCGTGGTTGATAAAACGCGCACGAACGGAACGCAGATGATTGCGTACCGGATAATACTGGGTAGTCTTGTTCAACTCTAAGCTTCTCATGCGTAGCCCCTGGCGTCCGCCCCACACTGGCCAGCGCGGCCGCCCACACGACTACTTGGACGTGGCGATCGAGACCGGTCACCTGCTGCGCTTGGCCTTTGGCCGTCGATGGCGGCAGACCGAGGGCCTGCTGCGCTCGCTGACCGTCCTGCTCGGTGTAGACGTGGGCGTGCCCGACCACACGACGTTCTCGCGGCGTAGCCCAGGCCTGGCGCTTGCCGCAACGCTGGCGCAAGCCCAGACGAGCGGCCCCGTGCACGTCATGATCGACGCAACCGGTCTGAAGATTTATGGCGTGGGCGAGTGGCTGGTCGCGAAGCACCGCGAGTGTGGCAAGCGGACGTGGCGCAAACTCCGCCTCGCGGTCGATCCCAGCGGCGGCGAGATCCTCGCGTCCAAGCTGATGGGCAACAAGGATGCGACGCATCCCAGCTCGGCCCGTTGCTCGAGCAGATCCCTGGTCCGATCGCCTCGGTGATTGCGGACGGCGCCTACGACGGTGAGCCCGTCTATCGGGCCGTGGCGGAGCGCCAGCCCCACCCACCCGTGGCAGTGGTCATCCAACCGCGCTCAACCGGGGTGCCGAGCTCAGCCGCGGGCGCGACACCTCGTCAGCGCGACCAGCACATTCGGATGATCCAGGAAAACGGACGCCTGGGATGGCAAAAGGCGGTCGGCTACGGCCGGCGGTCGCACGCGAAAACGACGATGTTCCGCTACAAGGCCATCATCGGCAGCGGCCTTCGCGCCCAGCCTCTGCCTGCTCAGAAGACCGAAATCAAGATCGGCTGCTCGGTACTGAACCGGATGACCAAGCTCGGCATGCCGATGTCCCAGCGCATCTGCTGAGAACGCTTCGAGCCGGTGCTCTACATCTACCATCTGAGTAGTGCATCAAAGCCTTCGATAAGCCTTACTTCCGTATCAAGGCACACCTCCCTGGCAACGCTGTCAGGGAGGTCGCGCAGCCGGACAGCTAGCTGGCGTAGATGTCCTCGACAAGGATCGAAACACCCGGCGGAGCAAGCCTAATCTCTCCGGTCGTGACGGTCTGCGTCTCGATCGTGCCGTCGTCGTTGCGGCGGTGATGGGCAATCTGCGGCTTGTCGGCCCAGACGATCAGATAGTGGCGCAAGGAGGGCAGGCGGAAATACTCCTGGAGTTTCCAAGCCCGGTCGGTCGCACTGGTGCTAGGCGACAGCACTTCGACGATGATGACCGGGTCCGGCACCGCGATCGCGTCGTCCGGCAGCTTGGCGCCGCAATGCATTACAGCATCAGGCTCATAGTCGCTGTCGCCGACCTCGACGGTAGCGCCATCGGCGTAGACGTGGCAGGGCAGTCCGGCTGCTTGCACGGCACGACGCAGCGTGAGCCAAGCCAGAGCCTTTCGATCGTTGTGCCCCAGCCGCTCGGGCGCCATGGCCACCACCACGCCGTTGACCCGCTCGTAGCGGCCAGGCGGCTGCTGTTCTGCCCAGGCACGATAGTCCTCCCGGCTCATCCGGGTCACAGGCTCGTAGGCTAGAGCGTTATGGGCGGTCATGCCGCGAACACCTTCCAGAACAGGCCCATCATGCCGCCAAGCACCACGAGGGTCTGTGCGATGTTGGTGCCGACCACCCGCTTCAGCAAGCGCCTTTTCGGCGTGGTTCAGAGACGGGTTACAGTTTGCGCCGAGTTGACGTTGCCGGGTCGGGTGACGGCACCCTGAGTTTTTCAGGTGCGGTGCGAGATGGATCAATGTGTTGGCGCAGCGGCGAGGCTGCCGGAGAGCGACCGTAAGGACCTGGCCATTCAGGTGCTGGCGCGATCGGAGACGGTCAGCGACCTGGCGG
>CAXSGE010000219.1:0-3083 GCA_964236715.1 uncultured Acetobacteraceae bacterium
TCCAGGCCGCCCTGATGACGGTCGGGCTGATGGCGCAATCGCCGTCCTTCGATCCCCGGCCGGTGATGGGCGAGGACCTTCAGCGCATCCTGCCCGCTTTCGACGCGCAATGCTCGGTGGGCGCGATCGCGGTCATCACCAAGGCCATACAGGCCAAAGGGCAGGCGCGATTTGCCGGGCTCAAGCCCGGTTGGGACAAAACGCCGGAGATGAGCGCCTTTCTTTCAAAGAACGACGTTGCGGTGACGCCGGGGTTCACGCTGCACCTCCCGACCTTGATCGTGCAGGGCACGGCCGACACCTTCGTTCCCGAGCCGCTGACGACGGCGTTCGTGGCGCGCCTCAAGGCCCGGGGCGCGCCGATGACGTACAAGCGGTATCCCGGCGCCGATCACTTCATGGTCATCAAGCAGGCCGACGCGGACGTGCTCGCCTTCCTGAAAACCCTTTTCCGCTCGTAAGCCGCCCTCAAGGGAGCGCAGCGTCCGTGTGCCGCGACTCTGATGGAGTTCCAGATGACCTCACAAACGAACCGCCAAGTTCTACTAGCCCGACGCCCGGACAAAGCACCGAAGCCGGACGATTTCGAAGTCCGCGACGGCGCCATGCCCAGCCCCGGCGATGGACAGCTCCTGGTTCAAAACAGCTTCCTGTCGCTCGATCCCTACATGCGCGGCAGGATGAAGGATGACGGGGACGCGTATGCACCGCCGTTCGCGTTGGGCGAACCGGTCAGCGGTGCCACTATCGGCACGGTGGTCGAGTCCCGGCACGAGCGATATCAAGCCGGCGACCTCGTCGTCGGCCCGGGCGGATGGCAGCAGTTCTCCGCCTACGATGCTGCCGAGGCCCGTAAGCTGCCGTCGGACATGGAACACCCGTCTTACGTGCTCGGCGTACTCGGCACGACGGGCTTGGCCGCATGGCACGGCTTGCTGACGATCGGCGAGCCAAAGGCCGGCGAGACGCTGGTCGTCGGCGCCGCCAGCGGCGCGGTCGGGTCGGTGGTTGGTCAGATTGCCGCGCTGAAGGGATGCCGTGTCGTCGGCGTCGCCGGCGGTGTGGACAAGTGTCGCCATGTCGTGGAGACGCTTGGGTTCGGCGCCTGCGTCGACTACCGGGACCCTGCGTTCGTGGCCAATCTCAAGGCGGCCGTGCCCAATGGAGTCGACATCTACTTCGAAAATGTCGGCGGGGCGGTGTTCGATGCCGTGTGGCCGCTGCTCAACATCCACGCCCGCGTGCCGGTCTGCGGTCTGGTGGCCGGCTACAACGGCGCCGACACGGGAGCGGACCACGACCGCGTGCCCGAGCTGGCTTTCACGCTCATCACGAAGCGGCTCACGATGAAAGGCTTCATGAGCGGCGATCATGATGACGAGCTGGACGCTTTCACCGCTGAGATGAGCCAGTGGATCGCGGGAGGCAAGATCAAGGTGTGCGAGGCCGTCACCGAGGGGTTGGAGGGTGCGCCATCGGCCTTCATCGGCATGCTGGAGGGCGCGAACGTCGGCAAGACGATCATCAAGCTCTGAAGGCGAGACGCCGCACGAAGGATAAGCCATGGATCGGAGAGAGTTTTTCCTGGGCGGCGCGGCGGTAACGTCGGTCCTCGCCGTGAGCCCGACTGGCGCGTTCGGTGCCCCCGACGCCCTTCCGGTGTCCTACGTCGATGAGCTGCCCGGCTTCAGAACCGGCGAGGTTCGAACCGCCCGCCATCGCACGTTCTACCTCGAGAGCGGCCCGAGGTCTGGACCGTTGATGATCTTCCTGCACGGCTTTCCCGAGATCGGCCTCATCTGGAAAGCGCAGATGGCGTATTTCGCCGAGCGCGGCTGGCGGTGTATCGCCCCGGACATGCGCGGCTATGGCGGGTCGTCCGCACCGGACCAAGTCGCCGCCTATACCGTGCGAGAGATCGCGACGGACATGGCGGAGCTGCACGACGCGCTCGGCGGCGCCCCGGCGATATGGGTCGGTCACGACTGGGGCGCCCCGATTGCCTGGACCATGGCATCGCACCATCCCGAACGCTGTCGCGGCGTGGTCGGGCTGTCGGTGCCGTACCTGCCCCGCGGCCATGTGTTGCCCCAGTTGGTTCCGCTGGTCGATCGGCAGATGTACCCGGTCGAGCGCTATCCGGTCGGTCAGTGGGACTATTGGCTCTACTACCGCGAGAGCTTTGCGTCGGCTCGGCGCGATTTCGAGAACGATACGGCCGGCGCCATGGCTGCGTTCTATCGATCAAGCAACCCGGATGCGATCGACAAGCCCTCCGTCACGGCCACGTTGCGCGAGAAGGGCGGTTGGTTCGGTCCGGCCCACCAGCCTCCGGCCATGGCGCGAGTTGAGCGCATATTGTCGCAAGCCGACTACGAGCTGTTCGTGGCGACTTTCCGCCGAACCGGGTTCCGGCCAGGAATTGCTTGGTATCTGAACGACGCCGCCAACAGCGATTTCGCTGGCGAAGCAAAGGACTTCGGCCATCTGAGCCTGCCGGTCCTGTTCCTCCACGGCGAATACGACCCCGTCGACCAGACGCTGAGAGGCCGGCTGGCGGAGCCGATGCGCCTTGATTGCTCTAATCTGACGGAGGCGCGTGTCGCAAGCGGCCACTTCCTGATGCTGGAGAAGAGAATGGAAGTTTGTGACATCATCCTTGGTTGGCACGCATCTAAAGTCGAACACGCCAAACCGTAGCGAACTACAACCATCGGCAGGCTGTGTCGCTGAAATAGTCTGAGCGATCCGGCTGCGTCTCTGTTTCTTGCTTCATGTGAGCAGACCCATCGCGGGCACCGAGCGGTGCATCGATGGCAAAATGGGCCAAGTTTGATAAGGTCAGCTTCGGCAGGACACTACTGCGAATCGATAGAGCGTCGGCAAACATGTGAGGCTCTTATTGGGTCCCGGGGTGGTGCTGGGTTTGTCACGCGACCAAGCCGGCGATCAGGGCACCGAGCAGGGCTTTTCCGCGTCGGCGTGCGTTGTGCACGAACTGGAAGAAGCCGAGGTAGAGCGGCAGCTTGTCCTGCGAGATGCCGCGATGCGGGCGCAGCCAGGAGCGCAGCAGCGACCAGAAG
>CAXSGE010000220.1:0-3083 GCA_964236715.1 uncultured Acetobacteraceae bacterium
CGCCCCGCAGCCGGCCGGCGAGCGGACGGCGCTGCTGCTGCAGGCCGACGATGGCCGGGTGCTCGCCGCGGCGGTGCTGCCGCCGGGCTGACGCGCGGCGCCCTCAAGGCCCAGGAGACAACCATGCGCCGCTTGCCTATCTGGTCTGCTGCCGTTCTGCTGCCGCGCTCGTCGCCACGCTCGGGGCTCCCCTGGCGCTTGCGGCCCCATCTGCCGGGGTTGAAGCCATGCACCTCCTGAGTGCGGAGCCGCGGCCCAACCAGGTGATGAGCGGGTCCGGCGTCGCCTTCGCCCTGCACTTCGACCATCCGCTGGACCACCAGGCGTCACGCTTCATGCTGTCGGACGCCGGCGGCGCGCGGCGCACGGTGCCGGTCCGCCTGGGCGCGCAGCCGCCGTCCGGCAGGTCGCGGTTGCAGTCCTCCACGAGGCGTTGTCAGGTTGGCGGGCTCGGCTGGCTCATGGCATCGTGCCGAGCATGACGACATCGCCCAACCCCTACCGCGGCTTTCGCTTTCCGGCCGAGGTGATCGAACATGCGGTGTGGCTGTATCACTGCTTCAGCCTCAGCCTACGCGACGTCGAGACGATCCTAGCGGCACGGGGCATCGTGGTCAGCTACGAGAGCATCCGTGACTGGGGCTTGCGCTTCGGCCGGCTGTTCGCCAACGCGCTGAAGCGGCGCCGACCAAGGCCGGGCGACAAATGGTTCATGGACGAGGTGTTCCTCCGCATCCGGGGCAGGATGCACTACCTTTGGCGCGCGGTGGATCAGCACGGCCGCGTGCTCGACATCCTGGTCCAGAGCCGGCGCAATGCCAAAGCCGCAAAGCGGTTCTTCCACAAGCTGCTGCGCGGCCTGCGGTACGTGCCCCGTGTGATCGTGACCAACAAGCTGCGCAGCCACGCGGCCGCGAAGCGCAAGGTCCTGCCCGGTGTCGAGCACCGGCAAAGCCGCCATCTCAACAACCGGGCCGAGGCGTCGCACCAGCCCACGAGACGACGAGAACGGCAGATGCAGCGGTTCAAGTCAGCCCGCCACGCGCGGCGCTTCCTGTCGGTCCACAGCCGCATTCACAACCACTTCCAGCTCCACCGCCATCGCCTGACCGCCAACCACCACCGTGCCGCACGCGACGCCGCCTTTCGCACCTGGCGCGAGGTGGTCGGCGTAGCCGCCACGTGAGGAGCTGATCAGCCGCAAGCCCTCGGCGTCGTCCCAACCATCAACCTGACAACGCCCGATGCGCGTCAGAGACGTTACTTTCCTGCGCTGCGGGCGTTCTGCGGTTCCGCCCAACCCTGAAGCCGACCCATTGCGACATCGCTTGAAAACTGCACATGAGGAAAACCGGGCTATGATCGAGGCTGAGATGGCGTACGCCATCCGGAACACCGTGGGCGACGGCTTGCGGCGCTCCGCTGATCGTTTCCGCGGCAAGACAGCCCTGGCGTTCGCCGATCGTGGCTGGACCTACGCCGGGCTTGATCTCGCGGCGGACCGGGTCGCGCGGCGCCTGCTCGCGCTTGGCCTGCAGCCCGGCGACCGCGTTTGCGCCTACGGCCGCAACTCCGACGGCTACCTGCTCGCCTGGCTCGGTTGTGCGCGGGCGGGCCTAGTCCATGTGCCCGTCAGCTACGCCCTGACAGTGGAAGAGCTGGGCTACGTCGTCCGCCAGTCGGGGGCGGCGGCCCTGCTTTACCAACCTGCCCTCCGCAAGGTGGTTGAGGGCGTACGCGGGCGCATCGTCATCCCTCACACCGCGACGCTTGACGCGGGCGTGGAGGACGAGGCGGAGTTCGACGTCCTCGCGGCAGCCCTGGACCCCCGCTGGGGCCAGCCGGGCGACCCGCCCCCTGGCAGGGCAGTCCGGGATGGGGACCTGGCCCAGCTTCTATATACAGCGGGCACGACTGGCCGGTCGAAGGGCGCCATGATGACCCACCGGGCGCTGATGGCCGAATACGTGAGCTGCCTCATCGGGCTTGAACCGAAGCACGACGACCGGGCGCTCGCCGCGCTGCCGCTCTACCACGCCGCCCAGATGCACTGCATCGTCATGCCGGGCCTCTTGATCGGCGCGTTCATGCACCTGGTCGAGGCGCCGGTTCCGGCCCTCTGCCTGGAGCTGATCGAACGCGAGCGGCTGACGACGTTTTTCGCGCCACCGACCGTCTGGATCAGCCTGCTGCGGCACCCTGACTTCGACCGCCGCGACCTCGGATCGTTGCGCTCGATCCAGTATGGCGCGTCGATCATGCCGGTCCCTGTCCTGCACGAGCTGCAGCGGCGGCTTCCTGGCGCGAGGCCGTTCAACGGGTTCGGCCAGAGCGAGATCGGCCCGCTGGCGACGGTCCTCAAACCAGAGGAGCATGAACAGCGGCCCGGCTCGGTCGGCCGCCCGGTGCTGAACGTGCAGGCCCGCATCGTGGACCAGGGAATGCGGGACACGGCTCCCGGCGTCGCCGGGGAGGTCGTGTACCGCTCGCCGCAGTTGCTGCTGGGCTACTGGGACATGCCCGAGGAGACTGCGCGTGCCTTCGAGGGCGGCTGGTTCCACTCAGGGGATGTCGCGACCATCGACGAGGAGGGCTACCTGACCATCGTTGACCGCACGAAGGACCTCATCAACACTGGCGGCACACTCGTTGCGAGCAGGGAGGTGGAGGAGGCCCTGTTCACGCACCCCGCCGTTGCCGAGGTCGCGGTGGTCGCGACGCCCGACCCGAAATGGATCGAGGCGATCACGGCTGTGGTGGTGCTGCGAGAGGGGGCCGTGCAGACGCCGGGCGAGCAGGTTAAGCAGAGCTTGATCGCCCATGTTCGTGAGAGGCTTGCACCGTTCAAGGTTCCCAAGCACGTCGTCATTGTGGAAAGCCTGCCCAAGAACACGGCGGGCAAGATCCTAAAACGTGAACTGCGGGACCGCTACGCTGAAATTAGCGCGGCTGCGCTGGACCCGTGCTCGCCGTTTTTCATACCCCTTGCCCCATGATCAGCGTCCCATGATTGGCGTAAGGCTCTGTTATAAAATAACAGCACTGTATCCAGGTTTAATGGGCTTGATGCTGTAGTTCCATTC
>CAXSGE010000221.1:0-3030 GCA_964236715.1 uncultured Acetobacteraceae bacterium
ATACCAAACGCCCTGTCCGCTGACCGCTGCTGAATGCGATGGTCCTAATGGCCCAGCAGACAGACATCTTGGGAAAACTTACGCAAGCTCGCTGCTGGGGCACGACCTGGCCCGGGCCGCGGCAACGCGGGTCTCACGCCGCGGCTGGACGAGTCGGCTGTCGCGGGCTGGACGGCACCATGGCGCGGAGCGTCCCAGCTGTTTGTGATGCTTGCGTGCCGTCCGGCCCACTTCCTTCCGTGCCGCCGCCGAAGGTTCGGCCTTGGGAGAGCAGGCTACGCGGCCAGCCAGACTTGGGCGCCAGACGGAAGTGCCGATCACCGCCGTCGTTCGGGCCGACCTACCGCTTACCGCTCAAGCGCTGCCGCCATTCGAGCCACCAACACCGGGTCGGCCTCGATCGGCACCCGAAGCACGCGACCGTTGCCCAAAACCACTTCCAGCCCCGCCGCAGGCCGAGCCGTCTCGGGCGTGAAAGCCGGCGCGGCGTCGCTTTCGCCCGGGCTTGGCGGCAAATCGCGATCGACGATCCGGCCGCCTAAAGTCACCCGCAAGCGGACCTGCGCGCTCGCGGCCATGCGGACCACCCCCTCGAACCCGGCTGTCTCCAGGTTCCACTGTGGGAAAGCGTCGGAAACGTGCGGCCGCGGGCATCCCGTCGCAAGCTCACCAACCACTTGGTCGCCGTCGAGAACCTGAACCCGCTCAAGCGTGCATCCAAAATCGCCAACCGCCCACCCGCGGATATGGCGTTCCCCCAAAACACTCGTCCTGTCCTCGTCGACGACCAGGTGAAGGAACGGAGACGGCGGCGCGTTCTCGGGCGTGGCGCTGGCGTCGACGTCGGTGCGATACAGGATCGGTGTCGCATTGTGGACGGCGCGCTCCATGACGATCGGGAGGCTTGAAAGATCGGCATTGGTGTAGCGCCTGGACCTGTTCACAGAATGCGTGGCGACGAACAGGATCTGGTCGACGCCAAGCGCGTTGGCGTCCTGTTGCGCATGCAGGATTTCCGTGTCGGAATCATTGTGGTCGAATAGTATGTACTTCCATATGACGCGGCACTGGGTGTCGGCATCGCGTGCCCTCTCGACAGCTCGGCGCATGAACGCCTTGACCTTGTCAACCCTGCCGTTGACGCGGTACTGGGCGTAGCTGTCCTGGAACGCGCCGTCGCAGGACACCATGATCTCGTCTGGAAGCTGACCCGGGAACTTGGCGTCGAATGCATGATTGCCATTGGTGATGATGCGTTGCCGGGTGCGCGGCAGTATCCGGGCCGTGGCGTCGAGGAAGGCTGGAAAATCTTTGTGGTTCAATGGCTCTCCTTGCCCGCAATACTCGATCCAGTCCACCTGGAAGGCGTCGTCCCTGCATGCCTGAAGCAGCGTCTTGTAGCTGGCCAAAGGCAGCACGTGAGGTCCAGGCCGTTGGGCGATCTGCGAAACCCCGCTGCACCCGGGGCAGCGTAGGGCGCAGGCCAGCGTCGTTTCGACCTGGATTTTCTCAAGGCGTCGTTGTCGCGTTCTGGCTTCCAAAGGCTCATCTGGGCGGAAGAACGCACATCGCTGGCACACCAGCGGCCAAGGTGCCCGATTGTTGCCCATGGACTGGCTCAGGCGCCGGAAGCGAGCATTGTTCAAAGCGTCGGCCAAGCTGAAGGGCTGATCCGGAAAAACCTTTGCCAGCACGACCTGTTCCCCGATGTCGTCCTCGCACGGCATCTCGCCATTGGCCTTGATGTAAAGCGTACGCTGCCCTTGGCAGTTCATAGCCCCTCCCCCGCGATTGGGAGAAAATAGGTCAAACGGATTGATACGATCAAATGTTTGATCTCAGGGTGTGTTGGCACTCTCACACAGACGCCCTGACCGTTAACCCGGACGTGATCCCGCTTGGGCCGCTTGTGTGATTCGTTCTGCCGCTTGGTTTGGCATGAGGGGCGGTCATGGCGGTGGTGATTACGCGGCAGGACTTGTCAGTGAATGATCTGCGGCGTGAGGCAGGGCGGACGCGGGACGCCAAGGCGGCGCGCCGGATGCTGGCGGTCGCGCTCGTGATGGAGGGGCAGTCACGCGAGGCTGCGGCCGAGTGCTGCGGCATGGACCGGCAAACGCTGCGCGACTGGGTGCACCGCTTCAATGCGGACGGGCTTGCGGGCTTGTCCGACCTGCCCCGGCAGAACGGCCCAAAGCCGCGCCTGTCGCCGGAGCAGGAGGCGGCGGTGGCCGAATGGGTCGAGCAAGGGCCGGACCTGGCGCGCGACGGCGTCGTGCGCTGGCGCTGCGTCGACCTGCAGGAGCGGATTAAGCGCGAATGGGGCATCAGCCTGCACGAGCGCACGGTGGGCAAGCTGCTGCGCAGGCTGGCGTTCCGGCGCTTGTCGGTGCGCCCGCAGCACCCGAAGAGCGACCTTGAGGCGCAGGCGCTTTTCAGGATGGGTTCGCCGGCCTTGTAGCGGCCAGCCTGCCCGCAGCGGCTGAGGGCAAGCCCGTCGAGGTCTGGTTCATGGACGAGGCCCGCGTGGGCCAGCAGGGCACGCTGACCCGCGTGTGGGCGCCGCGCGGCACCCGCCCGCGTGCGCTGCGCGACCATCGCCGCAGTTCGGTTTACCTGTTCGGCGCGGTCTGCCCGGAGCGCGGCCTCGGTGCTGCCGTCGTGCTGCCGCAGGTCAACGTGGACGCCATGAACCTGCACCTGGCCGAGATCAGCCGCAGCGTGACGCACGGTGCCCATGCTGTCCTCGTGCTCGACCAGGCCGGCTGGCACACCTCACGCAAGCTGCGCGTGCCGGAGAACATCAGCCTGCTTTCGCTGCCGCCATACGCCCCTGAACTGAACCCGGTGGAGAACGTGTGGGCCTACCTGCGGGCCAACTTCCTCAGCCACCAGGTCTGGAATGGCTACAACGCCATTGTGGATGCCTGCTGCGGCGCTTGGAACAAGCTGATGAACACGCCCGAGCGTCTCGCCTCCATCACGTATCGAACCTGGGCCAGAGCAGTCAACGAATAGGGCGCTTGGTAT
>CAXSGE010000222.1:0-2959 GCA_964236715.1 uncultured Acetobacteraceae bacterium
GAGATCCGCACGACTGTCAGCAATCCCGCCGCTGCCTGTCCTCTCGATCGGGTAAGCCGGCAGCTCCACGCACCTCGCCCGAACGCGCTGTGGCTGCCTGGCTTCACCTACGTCGCCACCTGGCAGGGCTTTGCCTACGTTGCCTTCATCATCGACGCGTGCGCACGACGCATCGTTGGTTGGCGCGTGAGCCGAACCGCGCATACGAGCTTTGTGATGGATGCCCTGGAGCAGGCTCTTGCCGATCGGCGTCCGGTCCAGGGTGGCGGCCTAGTTCATCATAGCGACGGGGGGGTGCAACACGTCAGCATTCGCTACACAGAGCGCCTGGCGGAGGCCGGTATCGAACCCTCGGTCGGCAGCGTCGGCGACAGCTACGACTGTGAGTGTATGGATGCTGCCCGGAGGGCCTGATCCCAGCCTACGATTGACCTCGTGTCATTGCGTTGACTTGTCGGCTCTCCGGGTAGCACCTGCCGGTCCGCGGAACGTGGCTTTATAGGAGCTTGAGGGCACCCATCCCGTCATAGTCCTGTCCGCCTGTTGGATCGTCAGGCCCGTGCAACCGGCCTGGAGGCGTTCGCAGTGAGCAACACCCTACCGACCAACGTCATCATCGGCGTCGACACCCACAAAGACGTTCACGCCGTTGCCGCGATCAGCGCGCTCGGCGTCCACCTGGCGAGTACGACCATCCCGGCCAGCAGCAAAGGATATCAGGCACTCGAGGCCTGGGCAGCTTCGCTGGGCACTGTTCGGGCCATCGGGATCGAGGGCACCGGCTCCTACGGCGCTGGCCTGTCCCGCTTCCTGAATGAACGGGGTCACGCCGTGTTGGAGGTCAACCGGGCCAACCGCCAGCTGCGACACCGGAAAGGCAAGAGCGATGCCGTCGATGCCGAGAGCGCTGCCCGTGCCGTGCTGGCCGGCCAGGCGACCGGGCAACCGAAATCCGGCACCAGCACGGTCGAGATGATCCGCCACTTCAAGGTTGCACGGGACACGGCCGTCAAAGGACGCAGCCAGGCGATGCAGACGCTGAAAGCAATCATCGTCAACGCCCGGGCTGCCCTGCGCGAGCAGCTCGATCGCGTCACTGGCAAGATGACACTGGTCCGACGGCTGGCGGCCATGCGGCCGGGGCCAATTACCTCCACGGTGGACTCGGCCAAGACCAGCCTGCGTGCGATCGCCCGACGCTGGCTGGCGCTGGACGCAGAGATCAAGCAGCATGACATTCAGCTCGGATTGCTGACCGCCGCCAGAGCACCCGAGCTCATCAAGGCGCATGGCATGGCAGCGGGCACTGCCGCCGAGATGCTCTTGTTGGTGGGCGATAATCCCGAGCGCATCCACTCGGAGGCCGCCTTCGCTAAGATGTGCGGTGCTTGCCCCATTCCAGCATCAAGCGGGAAAACTCACCGGCATCGCCTCAATCGAGGTGGCAACCGACAGGCCAACGCCGCACTTTATCGCGTCGCAATCGTGCGTATGCGCGGCCACCAGCCGACGCTGGACTACGTTCGCCGACGCACCGCCGAGGGAAGAAGCAAGTCAGAAATCATTCGCTGCCTCAAGCGCTACCTGGCCCGCGAGATCTTTGGATATCTCTGCCGCCCGCCAAAGCCTGCGACCCCGTCGATTGAAACCCATTGACCAATATAGGAGCATCAATGCCTTGGCGGAGAGCATCAATGGCCTCTACAAAACCGAGGTGATCCGCAGGCGCGGTCCATGGCGCTCACTCGAAGCTGTCGAGTTCGCCACCCTGGAATGGGTCGACTGGTTCAACAACCGACGCCTCCTCAAGCCCATCGGGAACGTGCCTCCCGCCAAGGCCGAGGCGCGCTACTATGCCGAACTTGAGACACGCCCACTGGCGGCGTAAGTCAAGGAAACCAGCCTCCGACAAATCCGGGGCGGTTCAGGTGGCATCAGATGTTGTAGTCTGACGGGAACGCAAGCGTGACGGCTGGGCAGGATGGCAGGCGTGGTTCAGAATCTGCCCTTTTTGGGTTAAACGAGGCGCGCAGAAACCGCCGGCCTGTGCGGGTCGGATTTTGGTTGGAAAGGTATTTTGTGCGGAAGGCGGCTGGCCGCCCCGGGTCAAGCTCGCTGGGGCTGAAGCGGTCCCAGGCCCAACAGGGTGAGCCAATGCGGATGGCCAGAGCCTGTCATCAGTTCCCGTGGGCTTTTGCCAAAACGTTCGGCACGTCGGCTTCGCATGAAGCGGCGATGATTCAGGAAGAACCGCAGCAAATCCAGGTATGAGTTGCCCAGGTGGCGGCGCAGCGTGAAGTAGGTGCGCAGCCGCGAGTTGAGGTTCTCCACCAGCGAACTGCTGCGCGGTGTTTGCGCCATAGCCTGCGTAACCGTGTCGAAGAGCGTGTGGAACTTGCCGCCCATCGTCGCGCGAAGCTGGTTCCATCCCTGCCAGTATGCGGGCGAGGTGCTGGGCAAGCGGCGCAGCAGGCACGCCTCGCGCACCAGGGGTTCGGCGATGGCGTTGGTTTGTGCGATGCCGGCCAGTTTGGCATCGAGCACGCCGGCGAAGGCGAGCAAGGTGTCGCGCTGGTTCTGCAACGCAACCCGCACCGGGCGGATGCGTCGCGCGTCCTCGCGCTCGCGGGCGACGAGCTCGGCGACGATGAGGTCGAACAGATCTGCCGGGTCGCCAGCGCCGGTCCGGCCAACGCCAGGACGTCATGGCGCAGCCACTGGGTGAGCGTCCGGATGTCGCGAGCGAGCTGATGGGCTTGGGTCTCGGTCTTCCGGGCAAGCGCCCGCTGGGTGGCAAGCTCGTGGTCTGGACCCCGCTGACCGGCGCGGCCGGTCTTGGCCTGCAGCGTCTTGCGCCACGAGGTGGTGCCTTTGGCGAGGCGCTGCAGCGTGTTGGCGAGGCCTTCGCATTGGCGCTGGATGTGGAACACGTCGCCGTGGCACGGCGTGTCGCCCCAGG
>CAXSGE010000223.1:0-2956 GCA_964236715.1 uncultured Acetobacteraceae bacterium
CGAACTGCCGTTCTCACCCCGCAGTTGGCTGCCTTCAAACAACCTGACAACACCGCACCAAGCGTTGAAGTTGCCGAAGGTTGTCAGGTCATCTGCCTTGACGCCGAGGAGTTCCCGCAACTCGCTAAGCGCGAAAATCTCTGACCAGCGGAACTGCATGTTGCGGCGCTTCTCACCGATCTCGTAGAGCGCAAGGGCATACTTGCTCGTGAATGCAAACATCACCTCCTTGCGAAGCCGCCCGAAGACCCGGCCGTCCAGGATGATTCGGCGCAACTCGGCATCGAAGCGGTAGTACAGCAGCCCAGCCGCGTCGTCATGCTCCGTGGTTCTGGACAGCAGCGTGACTTTCATGACCGCCGGTTTCCCGTCCTGAACCACGCGCACCCGCACTATCGTGCGCATGAGCCGGTCGATGCTGTCGGCCAGGCGCTCGCCACCCTCGTGGCTACCCCGAAGGTCGGCCTTGGCGATGCAATGCATCGCCTCGTCGCCGATCTTGTCCCAGGCGTTTGCGATAAGCAGGTTGTAGATGCGCCGGTCGCTAAGCGTGAGCGCCATGTCGAGAACGTCGATGAGTTCGCCGGGCTTGATCATCGAGCCGGGCGCGGGACGTTGATCGATGGTGCGGATAGCAATGACGGACATGGGCATCGATTCGATTAGATCTCAGGCACCTTAGTCTAAGAGTTGCGGCACCCAAAACCTAATAGTTCAGTTGGTCGGAAATGGCGGAGAATATGCGACTTTTTGGCCGTCCACCCCAAACCTAATAGTTGGCGAAATGCCGCCTTCTTCCGTACGCCCCATCCCTAATCGCAAGCCACCCAATTCCTAATATTTGGCCACCCCATCCCTAATCCGAACCCGCCCGATTCCTAATAGTTCCCGCGAATCGTGCTGTGAAATCAATAAATTAGAAGCTCTGAACATAGAACAAAAGAACAAAAGAATCTTAGGGTGTGGATATCCTCACCTGTGGACAACAGGTTTCAACACTTGGCAAAGTGACTTGCCCCGACGCATTACCCTTCCCAGCAGCGCGCAAGCGACGGCAAACACGAACTGGAAAGCGTTGGTACGAGCACAGGTAGCTCAGAGTTGTATCTGGAAAGGTGGCAACTCGGCGATGAGCACCAACGGAAAGCGATCCAGCGATCTTGTTGGCGGGAGGAAAGGATCAGGAGCAGCATATCGAGGCTGGTGTGGTCGCCGAAGCGATGACGTGGTCGGACCCAGACTGCGACGTCGCCCTACTACGCGCCTAGACGCTGAGCCTGCTAGAGCAGGGCCACGCCGTTCACTGCGTGTGGAGCGGCAAGCGACTGACCGCCGAATGCCTGGACGTGGGCCACTGCCTGCTCTGGTTCGCGTGGCCTTGTGGGAACCTCTGGAACCTGCTACTCGCCAGTTGGCGGGCAAATAAGCACGGCAAGCGTGACTGCCTGCCATTGGCCAATGCGCTCCGGGCCGCTCGCGACGCGGTGCTGCCGAATCAATTCGCAACTGAAGGCGGGGGCTGTGCTGCTGATCGGATGGGTTGGTGACGAGATCGGCATCTGGAACAAAGCGCAGGTGGCTGCATGGCTTTTGTGTCACCTAGCCAAGAGCCTTGGCAGTGGCTGAAGACCCACACCTCAGCTCCATCAACGCCTACATGGCGAAGCGCTGGCCTCAGCACAGCACCTGACGAACTACGTGCGGGATCTATGGGCGGACTACCGCCAGATCGATGTCGAAGACCGGGCCCACGTCGTCAGCCAACTCGTCAATGATGACGACGAGCAGTTCTGGCAGCGGCTCTGGGAATTGCAACTCGGCAGTCACCTCCTCCGGCTTGGTCACAAGCAGGGCCATTCAGTTCTAATTCTTTGATCGCGAATGAGCATCGCATGTCCGCGCTGGCACTGTGTTCGTGGAGCGCTCTGCTGTCGTTTCGGGTCGATAGTTTGGGTTGCTAGGTTAGAACTGAATGGCCCTGTGGTCACAAGACCCACTCTCCGAAGAAGGGGCCGGACTTCAGGTTCGAAGTGGATGGCTTGACGGTCTGGGTAGAGGCCATATCGCCTGGCGCACGAGACATCCCGGCGGCATGGTTTGATCGCCCGAAAAACAGCAAGGGAATAACTTACAATACGCCGAACAGCGAGATGCTGCTGCGGTGGACAAGTGCCTTCAGGAACAAGCGGGCCAAATTCGAAGGCTATTCCGCGGAAGGGATCACGGCACCGGGCGAAGCATGCATCATCGCCATAAACGGCGGACAGTTAACCAACTTCTGGCCGGCGCCTTATGGAATTTCTCAGATGCCCTGGTGTGTCGAGGTCGTGTTCCCCGTCGGCCCTCTCCAGGTGGAGTTCTTCTCCGGTCGTGCCGACACGAGATGGAGCCATGTCGAACGCCACGAGGTGCCCAACAAGAATAGGAGCTCAGTAGGGCTGTATCCTTTCATCACGCCGGAATGCTCCGGGATCAGCGCGCTGGTCAGCTGCGTTGTCGGTTGCTCGCCAGACATGAGTTTGCCGCTCTATATCGCGCACAACCCGTTAGCGGACGTGCCGCTGCCCTTGGGCGTTCTGGGGGAAACAGCGGAGGAGTGGCGAGCTGTGCCGCTGGATGGCGTGCCGGAGGAGTTCAGCCTCAGTTACTCGCAGTAGTTGTTGATAGGGCGTGTCACTCTTTACGGAACACGCATTTTGTCAAAAGTCGGCTATCCTGAGTGCATGATCAGCAAGGGTTTCCAGCCATGCCGGCGAAGCTGACCAAGCGGCAAAGTGTAAAGAGTGATGCAGAAGCTGCTCCGCACGGTGCCGCCGATGGGCACGAGCGCGCCAAGGACTTCCTGAGCGAGGGTGAGATCACGCGCCTGCTGGACGCCGCCAAGGGCGGCCGGCACGGCGCGCGCGACCACCTGCTGCTGCTCATGATGTTCCGCCACGGCCTGCGGGTCAGCGAG
>CAXSGE010000224.1:0-2945 GCA_964236715.1 uncultured Acetobacteraceae bacterium
CCGCTGCGTTGCCCAGCACGCGGCGGAGGAAGCGGACGTGGTTCACTTCGTCGATTGTGATCTTCTGCGCATAGTCCGCGATCGCTGCGGTCTTGAACGGCACGGCGGAGCCGCCCAGCACGAAGCCGGCGTTGCCGACGCCATTGGGGTCGCTGGTGTCGCTCGGGTCCAGGCCACGCCCCAGGAACGCGCGGATGTAGTATTGCGCCTCGACGTATTCGAGGTTGAGCGCGAAGTTCAGGATGTCGGCGTCGGTGATCTCCTGCGCCGCGGCCGGCAGGCTGGTCAGCGCCGCGCCGCTTGTGACGGCCGCTCCCACCGCCATGACGGTCGCGGCGGTCGCGCCGAACCTGCCCATTAAGGATCGGCGATTGATGCCGTCCGAGGCCTGCTCGGCGGTAATGTTCTGGTCATCCATTAGAAGAAGCCTCCCGGAGATAAAGCATAGCGGCACGCAGGCCGCCAATGCATTACGCCAGAGATTGGAGACGGATGCAAAACGATCCCTGGGCGGGTTCACTGCTCATGGATATGTCGTGAAGCGCATCGCCGGACGAACCAGGTCCGCGCTCCTGCTGGTGCTTAGCGAATCGTGCCGTTCGCCCGATCTGGAAAGAAGCCGCCGCCGGTGGGCACGCCGTTGTAAACGATGTTGAGCACCTCCGCCGCAGTTCGGCGATAGACCAAGCCGCTGGAGTCCACCGGTGCGATATTATAGTTGAAGTTCGGGATCGACAGGCCCGCCTCCTTGCCGTTGCCAAGGCGGGCGCGGACGGCCGAGATGGCATTGAACACCGTCTGCTGGCCGAACATCGCCAGCAGGGTGCGGAGCGACCCGGCGTGATAGGCCTCCGCCGCCAGGATGCTGGCCGCCGCGTCCAGGTTGTCCTTGCTTTGCAGCAGCCGGGCAGCGCCGGCATAGGCGGTCACGCCCACGTCGGTCAGGGAAAGCGCCCCGAGCAGGAAGCTCACTTCGTCCGCGAACGGGTTGAACTGCGTGCCGGGCCGGATCAAGCCCGCTGCGACGGCCAGGGCATTGAAGCTGTTCAGCAGGTCGATGTTCGGCTTTGCCACGGCGGCGTTGCCCAGCACCCCGCGGATGAAGCGGATATGGTCCACTTCGTCGACCGCGATCCGCTCGATGACGCCAGCGACCTCCGCTGTCTTGAACGGCACGGCCGAACCGCCGAGGGTGAAGCCGGCATTGCCGACGGCGTTGGGGTCGCTGATGTCGCTAGGAAGCAGGCCGGTGCCCAGGAAGCCCCGCGTGTAGTATTCGCCCTCGAGGTACTCGAGGTTGAGCGCGAAGTTCAGGATGTCATTGTCGGTCACGGCCTGCGCCGCGGCCGGCCGGCTGGTCAGCACCACGCCGCCGGTTGCGGCAGCGCCTGTCGCCAATATGGCCGCAGCAGCCGCGCCGAACTGGCCGATCAGCGAACGGCGGTCGACGCCGTCCTGGGAAGCCGGGTCAGTGACATTGGTTTGGTCGTCCATGAAAGATGCCTCCAGGGGAGTATTGCTTGGCGGCTGGAATGCCGCCGACGCCTTAAGTCGGCCCGAAGGAGCGGATGGCAACTTGCCGCAAAATTTTTTTAAATTTGGATGACCGGCAAGTCTGGGCCGCACTCTGCGAAGAATCAGGCCGGTGCGAGGATATGGATGACCCGGCTGGCGAGCAGGTCTTTCACCCGCGCGCCATAGGCAGCCATGTGCGGCGAAGCGGCGTGCGCCTTGAGCGCGGCGGGGGTCGCCCACTTCTCGATGACCGCGAAGCTGTCCGGGCCCAACGGGGCCTGGAACGGCGCCTTCGGCTCCTGGTCGATGGCCGGGCCGTACTCGATGCAGCCCTCCTCGGCCAGCACCGCGGGAACGTTGGCGCGGAACTGCTCCAGCACGGCGTCGCGCTGGCCTGGTTTGGCGGTGATGATCGCCAGCACATGGATCATGGTCGTTTTCCCCGTGGTTGCCGGCCATAGTGTCGGCCAGCGCCGGCTTTGGCGCAAATAGCCGCGTTCCATTGGCTGCACTGCCCCTATGCATGGCAGCGGACTGCGTTATTTAACTGAAAGAACCTAGCCGGCAGGCACGATATCCGTGGTGGGCTGCACTAACAACAACCTGATCGCCGGCCTCATGATAATCCTCGACCGATGAAGATCATTGGACTGACCGGCGGCATCGGAATGGGGAAGTCCACCATAGCCAAGGCGTTCCGGCGTGCACGCATCCCCGTGTTCGACGCCGACGCCGCGGTCCATGCGCTGCAGGCCCACGGCGGCCGGGCGGTGCGGCTGATCGGCGAGGCCTTCCCCGGCACGGTCCGGAATGGCGCCGTGGACCGTGCGGCCTTGCGGGCCATCGCCATCACCGACCCGGCGGCCATGCGCGTGCTGGAGCACATCCTGCACCCGCTGGTCCGCGCCGCCGAGCGTGCATTCGTGGCCCGCGCCCGTCGTGCCCGCCGTTCGGCCGCGGTGCTGGACATCCCGCTGCTGCTCGAAACCGGCGGCGAGCGCCGGGTCGACCTCGTGATTGTCGCCTCGGCGCCCCGGGCCGTGCAGCGTGCCCGCGTGCTGCGGCGTCGCCGGATGACGGAAGCGCAAATTGATGCCATAATTGCGCGGCAGATGCCCGATGCGGAGAAACGGCGGCGGGCCGACATCGTGATCCCGACGGGGCTTTCCCGTCATTTTGCGCTTCGCCGCCTGTGCCGCTTGATTGAGGGGCTGTATCCTTGAGCCGTTCTGTCCTGTTCGATACCGAGACCACCGGGCTTGATCCGCTGCTGGGCGACCGCGTCATCGAGGTCGCCTGCCTGGAGTTGCTGCGCGACCTGCCCACCGGCCGCAGCTTCCACCGCTTCGTCGACCCCGAGCGCGACATCGATCCCGACGCGAGCCGGGTGCACGGCCTGACCCGCGCCGACCTGCGCGGCAAGCCGCGCT
>CAXSGE010000225.1:0-1234 GCA_964236715.1 uncultured Acetobacteraceae bacterium
CGGTCATCTTCTACCTGGACTCTCCCTGGACCCCGGACGCCGGCTACGCCACGTCACTGTATTTCAATGACAAAAGCTACGTCGATTACAGCAACTACAGCAACCCGCAAATCAATGACTTGATCGAGCGCGGGCTATTGACGACGGACGACGCCGAGCGGACGAAGATCTACGACGACGTCCAGCGTACCGTCATGGCCGAGGCCCCGTGGGGCCTCATCGCCTACCCGAAGTACACCTTGACCCGGAAGAAGAACCTGAAGGGTTTCACCTACTACACGTCGAACAATCTACGCTTTCAGGATTTCTACAGAGCCTGAATTCTGATCGCCTGTATGGTGCGTTGAGCGAGGGTTTACGAATGGGCAGGCTGGCCGGCCGGACGTGCGTGGTGACGGGTGGGGCGCGGGGGATCGGGCGAGGGATCGCCCTGGCCTTTGCTCGGGAAGGCGCCGATATCGCCGTCGTCGATCGTCGCGGCGACCTGGCGGCAGATACCGCGGCGGCGGCCTTAGCGCTCGGCGTCCGCGCGCATGCGTTCGCCGCGGACGTCAGCATGGAACAGGACGTCGCCGCCGCGATGTCGGCCGCGGAGGCGACGCTTGGCCGCATCGACGTGCTCGTCAACAACGCGGGGATCATCACTACGGCGCCGCTGGCGGACATGCCTGTGCCCATGTGGGATGAGATGATTGCCATCAATCTCCGCAGCGTGTTTTTGTGCAGCAAGGCCGTGCTGCCGGGCATGGCGCGGCGACGTTTCGGACGCATCGTCAACATCAGCTCGCAGCTCGGCCATAAGGGCGCCCCGAACATGGCGCATTACGCGGCGGCGAAAGCAGCCATTATTGGCTTCACCCGCTCCCTGGCGCGCGAGGTCGTCCAGGATGGAATCAACATCAACGCGATCTGCCCGGGCGCAATCACGACCGAATTGGGAGGGCACATCCCGTCCGGCCTGCAGGCGCGGCGTCTGGCCGAAATCCCGCTCGGCCGGTTTGGCGCTGTCGGCGAAGTCGCTCCCACTGCGGTGTTGCTTGCTTCCAGCGACGGTGACTATTTCGTTGGCGCCACGATGAATCTCAATGGCGGTGATGTCATGCTCTGACCGCCATGGAGGCTCTCAAGCGTCCGCGGTCACGCCCTATCGCAGGAAGTCCTTCGCGACTTTGCAGATGTAGGTGTATTTGGGATTGACCACCTGAGTGCACCGGGCTTCGGCGATCTGTCCGAG
>CAXSGE010000225.1:1334-2937 GCA_964236715.1 uncultured Acetobacteraceae bacterium
CCGAACTCCTTCTGCCGGACCCAGTCCGGGAACATGCCGATCCCCGGCCAAAGCGCCGTGTAGCCGACGGCGTCGAGGTCCATGGCATGGACCTGGACCGCGAGCACCTGCCCGGGCCTTGCGCCCACCACCCGAAGCGGCCCGGTCGCGGGATTGACGAAGGGGAAGCGCACCGTCTCCGGCGACAGCTTGGACGCGGTCGAGGAGATCAGGCCCTCGTTGCAGTTGATCTCGCACTCCACGGTGACGACTTCGCCGGGCCGCACCTCGGTTACGCAGGCGTCGGTCGCCGACAAGGCGTATTTCAGGTTCCCGGCTTTTGGGATGATGCGTGCCGCGTCCATTGCCGCTCCTTCCATGGAGGATCAGTTGAAATCGTGTCGCCACGGCAGCAACGCCCGCTCGACCCGGCTGACAAGCGCAGAAAGCACGAGGGCGAGGGCCACGGTCACGGTGAGTGCCGCGAACACCTTGGAGATGGCGTAAAGGCTGCCCGCCTTGAAGATCGCGTGGCCGAGCCCCTCCGAGGACGACATGAACTCGCCCACGATGGCGCCGACCAGTGCGAAGCCAACCGTGAGCTTGAGGCCCGCGAAGATGTCGGTCAACGAGGCCGGCAGCACAAGCAGCCGGAAGATCTGCCGGCGGCTCGCGCCGAGCGAACGCATGAGGTTGACTTGGTCCGGGTCGACCCCCAGTGCGCCCTTGTAGGCTACGACGAGCGCCACGACCACCACGGACAGGGTCGCCATCGCGAGCTTGGAGGCGAAGCCGGTGCCGAACCAGATGATGGCGATAGGCGCGAGCGCCACGATCGGCACCGACCCCAACGCCAGCACGAATGGCTGCACCACGCGCGAGGTGAACCGCGAGAACCAGAGCGACAAGCCCAGCGCCGTGCCGAGCAGGTTCCCCAGCACGAACCCGCCCAGCGTTTCAAGCCCGGTCACCCAGGTATCCACCCAGATCGATCCGTCCTTGACCATGGCCAGCAACTGGGCGGCGATCACGCTGGGCGAGCCGAACAGAAAGGCATTCACCCCGGCGCCTTGCGTCCCCCACTCCCAAAGGCCGAGCACAATCCCGAGCAGAAGCATTTGGCACAGCGCCACTTGCAGCATGGAGCGGCGCCCCAGCCGCTGCCGCGCCGTTCGGGGCCGGCCCCACCAGCGCGACAGGCGGGACGGGGCAGGCAAAGCGGCAGGCGTCGTCATCGGATATCCAGCTCGGTCCATATCTTGCGGACGGTGCGCGCGAATTCCGGCCGTTCCCGCATCGCCATCATATCCGTCCGGTCACCCGGCAAGTCGATCTGATGCTGCGAGACAACGGTGCAGGGCCGATGCGAGAGCACAATAACCCGATCCGACAAGCTGACTGCCTCCTCGACATCGTGGGTGATGAGCAGCAGCGACCGGCGCTCGCCGCGGACGAGCCGGGCCGTGTCGCGCTCGATCAGGATCTTGGTCTGGAAATCGAGGGCGGAGAACGGCTCGTCGAGCAGGAGAACCTCCGGGTCCGAGGCGAAGGTGCGGGCCAGCGCGACACGCTGGCGCATGCCGCCCGAAAGCGCCGATGGATAGTAGTCCGCGAAGTCCCCCAA
>CAXSGE010000226.1:0-2792 GCA_964236715.1 uncultured Acetobacteraceae bacterium
CTGGACCGAGGGGCTGGCCGGAGCCACGGTGGTGCTGTCGTGGTTCTTCATCCACCTGATCTTCACCACACACTACGCGCACGAGTTCTGGCGCAGCGGCAGCGGGCTGAGCTTCCCCGGCAACGACCGCCCGACCTACTCGGAGTTCCTGTACTTCTCGTTCTGCATCGCGGTGGCGAGCCAGGTGAGCGACGTGTCCACCCAGTCCGCCTCCATGCGCCAACTGGTGCTTGCGCACTCGCTGGTGGCCTACCTGTTCAACACGGCCGTGATCGCCCTCGGCGTGAACATCGCCGCCTCGCTTGCGGGCTGACTGGCCGGTCGGCCTGCGCCTCGAACAACGAGCAGCCCATTCCGCCGCAGCCGATGCAACCGCCGGAGCTGCCGGCCTTGAGCTGGCCGGAGGCGCTCAATCGCGGTTCGTAGGCCCTGCAGCGTTGCGCCCGATCAAGAGAGGGTGCGGCATTCTACCGCTCACGCGCACAGCTCAAGCCGCCTGCCAACCTCCCGGTTGCCCACCTGCCGCGCCGTCGCACCTTCATGGCGGCGGCCTGGTTGTCCAAGCCCTCTCCGTTCGCGCCACGGCGCACAAGACTGGCCCTTGCCAAGCAAGGAGAACAGCGAATGATACGCCATGCAACCAAGACCCGGATCGTCACCCCCGAACAGGCGCGTGAGATCCTGGCCCACAACCTGTTCAAGGATCAGCGCAAGGTCGACCGGAACCATGCGAGCTTCCTGAAGACGACCATGGAGAACGGTGAGTTCGACGGCGGGTCCCCGATCCGCTTCGCCACCGTGGACGACCTCCCGCCCGTCCTGGTTGACGGCCAGCATCGGCTGCTTGCCATCTCGCTGATGCCGTCGGACTACAAGCCGCAAATCACGGTGATCACCAGCCGCTGCGACATGGCGGAGGAGGTCGCGCAGATCTACGCGCGCATCGACCGCGGCCGCAGCCGCAGCCTTGTGGACGCCCTGCAAGGCCTCGGCTACTTCAGCGAGGGCAACGGATTGACCCGCGCGCAAAGCGCGGCCGTCCTGGCCTGCTCCCCTTTGCTCGAAAGCCACCTCCGGACTGCCGGCGTCAGCGGGTCCAGCTATGCTTCGAGGTCGGCGGAGCATCGGGCAGAGGCGATAGGGCCATGGATGGAGGCAGCCCGCCAGTTCTACGGCGCCATCTCCACATCGAACTTCGGCAACAGCCGGCTCTTCTACAACAGGCAGGTCGTCGTCGTTGGCCTTGCGACGTTCAAGGACCCGGAGGCGGCGGAGCGGGCGGTCGGCTTCTGGCAGGTGATGGCCGAGGACAGCGGGCTGGATGCCCTGGACCCGCGCAAGATGTGCCTGGAGTTCGTCAAGACTCAGACGGGCAGCGGAAGGGCGAGCGCCGCGCGACGGGGCCAGGGGCGAAGTAACGCCGTGGGCTTCCTCGCGCAGGGCGTGACCGCGTGCTGGAACGCCTACTACCGGGGCGAGGCGCAACTCACCCGCGTGCGGGTTCGCGACCCCAAGGGGCCGCTGCGGATTCTCGGCACCATGTATGCCAAGCGAGACGATCGAGACGTTCCCGCAGCGTTGGTTCCCGATGCGTGGACCGGGGACGACCAAAAGGATCTTTCCGAGCACATCTCAAGAAAAGACCCGGCGCACGTCCCCAGTCAGGCCGTGGCCTGACCAACGAAGCCCCCTGCGGGGTCTCTCCGTCCACCGGCAGGGTTCATCCTCACGGCCCCGTCGTCGACCGGCAGCCAAGCCGGTGGACGACGCGCTCGCCGTTTTGGCCACAGCCGGAAACGATGACCTTGCCAAGCAAGGAAGCCATCATGCCCCACTCACACGCCCTCGACGTCCCGCTGCACTCCGATGACAACGCCATCGACACCTTCGCCAACGCCATGCGGGACAGGATGCTTGCCTACGTGGCGCCGATCCGGGGGCGGTGGCGCGTAACGGTCAGCTACTGCGCCTTCCGCCGCAGCTTCACCAAGCCCTCCATGGTCATCGAGGACCTGCCGGCTGAGAACGTCGTACATGGGTGGCTGCACCTGCCGCGAGACGCCGACGAGGCTCGGGACTGTGCACCGAAGCGACGGAACGCCCACGGTCAGCTTGAGGCCATCGGGAACCAGACTCGGCTGCTTGCGCACCTTGATGGCTTCACGAGGCCGAACGAAGCCGGGCGTGGGCGTCCGTGGGAGGTTTCGGATGCGCCGGCCGATTTCGTGCTGGGCCTAGCGCGGGCCGTTGTTGGCTTGCAGCTGCTGGTCCTGCAGGTCGAGGGTGCGTGGGAGATGACCCAGCACCGCAGCAAAGGCGACCGGTTAGAGACCATCGGCGGCCATGAAGCGGACCCACATGGGCGTCCGGCATATCGGCACGAAACTTGACAGGCTTGGGCCGGCGAGCGCCGGCCCAAGCCTGGCTCAGCCTTGCACAGCTGCCTTTTGCGCGCCTTCCGCCAGGCTGCTGGAGTACTCGTCGGCCTTGTAGATGTCCGAGACGATCGACTTCAGCTCGCTGGCCTCCTCCTTCAGCCCCAACGCCTCGGCGTAGGCCGCAACCGTGCCGAAGCCGGCAAGGCCGTAGTGCGACATGCGCTGGTATTGGGCGATCATCTCCAGGTCGCGCATCTGCGGCGGCAGGTCGGACTGCAAAGCGTGCTGCGTGGCCTCTTGAACCAGCCCGTGCATCCCTGGACTGGGGCTGCCGCTGTCCGCATCCATCATCGCGCGCAGCTCCTGCGTATGCTGGGCGATCCCGGTGACGGATCGTTCGAACAGCTGCTTCAG
>CAXSGE010000227.1:0-2780 GCA_964236715.1 uncultured Acetobacteraceae bacterium
TCACCAAGGCCTGGCTGCGCCAGGTGATCGTCGGGCTGACGCTGATCTGCCGCAGCTCGTATCGCGGCGTCGTCGAGTTCCTGCGCGACCTGCTGGGCGTGCCTGTTAGCGTAGGCTGCGTCCACGATGTGCTTGAGGCAGCCACGCGAGAGGCGAGCGCGATCAACCACGACCAGTGGCTTTGCTATTGAACTTTGGGTTCTCCCGCACTTCCCGTGTTATCGTTACGCGGTCACGCGGCGTGTAGGACACGCGCGCGGAGGAGCTGAAATCCGGCGCGGCCATACATGGTCCGCTTCAGCATCTTGAGCCGGTTGATCTGTCCCTCGGCCGGGCTCGTCGTCCAGGGCAGGTCGAGGGCGGCCTGCACAGCGGCGAGGTCACGGCGTAGGCTGGCGGCGAACTCTGCGAGCGACGTGCCGGCCGCGGCGGTGAGCACTGTCGCCAGGCTCTCATGACTCTTGCGGCGCAACAGCAAGTGGAGCTGCTTCGCGACCGCGATGGCG
Organism: uncultured Acetobacteraceae bacterium; assembly: GCA_964236715.1. Lineage (GTDB taxonomy): Bacteria > Pseudomonadota > Alphaproteobacteria > Acetobacterales > Acetobacteraceae > CAHJXG01. Next base: position 507 of record CAXSGE010000227.1, read on the forward strand.
TCCGCAAGATCGGGGGCCTGTGCCAATAGAACCGAGATGAATGCCTGCTCGGTCGCAGGCACCTTGTCGGTGTCGGCCATAAGCATGCGTGCCACTTGCCGGCTGGACGGCGGCTGCCCGCTGGCCACGCCCGCACTGACGTGGCCTGTGGCGATTTGTGGGTCGGTCTTGCGCCGCTTGCCTGCCCAACTCCGCACGGTCCCATATTGGCCGGCAAAGCCGAGGCGGACGAGTTCGCGCCAGAGCAGGGCGGCGTTATGGCATCCCTCCGCCCAGCGTCGTTCAAGATGGTTGTGGTAGGGGGCGAGAACACTCACCCGCGGCGGTTTGCGCCAGAGCGAGGCGCCGCCGGTCCGAAGCCATCGACGGATCGTCTTGCGCTCCGCGCCAAGCTGGGCGGCAATGCGCAAGATGGAGGCACCGGCCGCACGCAGCCGTGCGGCTTCCTCGTAGCGCGCCTGCCGGCGGGCACGGGAGGTCTCGCTGCGCCGGGCCGCGGCCGTTGGTTTGGCGCTGTCCGGCGCTGGCGCGACCACGGTCAGCACGGGCGCCCGTTCGCTGAGCTGCTTGGCGGCGCGCCGGACTGCGGCGTGCTGGCGATCGACAACGGCGCGCACCGCGTCCGGTGCGCCCTGGCGCACGCCGTCCGCATAGGCGCCGGCCCGGTCGCGTGCGACGATCTCGACCCCGGGGTGCTGGCGAAGCCAGTTAGCCAGGGTCTCGGCTTGCCGGTCAGGCAGGAGATCGACCACCGCGTTGCGCTCGAGGTCGACCAGGATGGTTCCATAGCGGTGACCCCGGCGCCACGCCCAGTCATCAACCGCAAGGACACGCGGCGTGGGCGGCAGCGCGTTGTCATTGCTTGCCTTGCTGATCAGCCGCAGCAAGGTGTCAGCGCTGGTCGGCATGGCCAATCGCTCGGCCAGCCGCTGACCGGCCTCGCCGCCAAGCGCCAGTCCGAGGCAGCCCTGCAGGCTGCCCAGGCGCTCGGTCCGCCGAGCGGCGGCTGATGCCACACCGGGCAGGCGCTCGGCGAAGGTCTGGCGGGAACAGGTTGGGTTGAGACAGCGGAACCGGCGAGCTTGAACCTGCAACGCCACCGGACGGCCCTGCCATGGCAGGTCGGCAAGCGTGCGTCGGTATCGACTGTGGAGACGATGGGATGGATGCGCGCAGGCGGGGCATGTCGCTGACAGCTGGCGGGGGCTGGCTAAAATAAGGATTCGATCAGGATTTGGCACGACTTGATCGACCGCCAAGTCAGCGGGAATTAGGGGCAAAATGCGCTTGGACACAGTAAATCCACGATGAGGGTGGGTGTTCCTCCTAGGTGCTCATGCAGCCCCGGAATGACGACCCAACAGCACGGGAAGTGCGGGAGAACCGAACTTTGGCCCACTGGTGCTGACGGATTTTGGCCCACCCCCCCGTCCCTCAACCTAGGGTCTCCTCGGCTTTGCCGGGGGGCTCAGAGTGGATTGGAACGCCAAAGTGGATTTGTTCGAGCAGCTCGGCCTTGTCGTAACCACCGTGCCAAAAGTGCCGATCTGAAAACTGTGTAATTTCAATGCGCCGCACTGCCCATGGCGTGTCAACAATCTGATAAAACTAAGAAATCAGCTTTCCATTCTGATGTACGATCATTCTTGATGGTGGAAGCCTGACGACACTCATCAAGATGAGAGGAATGCCTACCGGCTGCCCTCCGGGGTAGCTCCAACAGCCAGCATGAAGTGCCTTTGCCTTGCGGAACACATTTGCGGAACCTGCAACTTTCTGATAAGGCTCGATTCAAGTTCCTGTTCCAGAATCGACCGGTTGTGGATCAACGCAATCGAAACGAAAAGCTGGTTGTTCAACAATATCAGTGCTATGGAATAGAGCCTAAAGCTCAACACCCTGAAATCAAACAGTTTTCAGATCGGCACTTTTGGCATGGCGGTTACGACAAGGCCGACACGGCGACGCTTATCGAGTGGATAACGTGCACTTCAATGCTCCGAGCCTGCAGCCACCGCGCTAGCAAAAACCGTCACGGCCCGCTTCATAGGCAAGGGCGATGCGTCCGATCGTCTGGCCTGCTTTCACCGCCTCCGCTTTCCAGCGTTCCAGGAGCCGCAGCAACGCGTCCGGATCGGGCGCAAGCTTCTTCAAAGGTTGGCGAGCGACGCCAGGAACCAGGCCCGCTACCAGCCAGCTCGCCTCGCTCAGCTCAACGACCACGATCACGCCGCAGGCGGCATCGACCGCCAGATGCAGCTTGCGCCATCGCCG
>CAXSGE010000228.1:0-2713 GCA_964236715.1 uncultured Acetobacteraceae bacterium
AAAAGCAACGGAACCGTCGCCGGATTTACGCGGATTCTCGCCGCCGCCAACAACGCCCGACCGGCGCGATCGCCTGTGGCTGCTGAACGCACTCGCCAACGCGCTGCTGACGCTGCTCGGCGCCGCGGGCGAAGCGCTGGGCTATGATCGGCACCTGAAATCCAACACCACCAGACGGCGCACCCACTCGCTGTTCCGGCAGGGCTGCCTGCTCTACGAACTCATCCCCACCATGCCCGAGCACCGGCTGCTGCCGCTGGTGAGCGGTTCGCGGCCATGATCGCCGAGCTTCCGGTCTTTGCCGATACTTTCGGACCTATCTGAAATGAGGGGAGCCTTGAGCTGCTAGGGCGGATCGAGGAGATCGTGCGCCGCGGGCGCATCCGGGGCTTCGTGCCGTGGTTGATCACCCAGCGTCCGGCTGTGCTGCACAAGGACGTGCTGTCCCAGGCCGACATCCTGGTCTCGATGAAGCTGACCGGGAGGCGGTTGGGCGCTGGATTGAGGGCCAGGCGGACCGCGCCGAGGGCAAGCGCATTTTGGGCGCGCTGCCCCGGCTTGCTCAGGGAAAGGGCTACGTTTGGGTGCCGTCGGACGGCGTGCTGGCGCGGGTGGCCTTCCCGCGCATCCGCAACCTCGACAGCTCGCGCACACCGCAGCGCGACGAGCGCATCGCGACTCCGCGCACGCTGGCGCTAATAGACCTGTCCGTCATCATCGCGGCACTATTCGAAATGGAAGGAGGCGCGGCCGACAAGTGGGCCAACGCTACCCCGGATTGAGGTTGTCCATATTATTCTCGTGACTCACCGTTAGATATCTGGTCACGGCTAGGTGGCCTAACTGCTCTCCTCTGACAAGCGCAGGTGAATCTGGCGGCGACTCTGAGCCTTTTGGAGGTGGACGTCGCCCGCGATACCACACTCTGCCAGCTCACCGGCCAAGGCGTACCTATCCTCAATAGTTGGCAGCGTGACGGTGATCTCGCCCTGCTCAATCATAGTGTCCACTGCGTCTCGGGCCCTGCACATCGAGAGGCCACGCGAAACGAGGGCAAGCGCCGCCGACACCTTCCTTACCGTCCCGGCAACAACCAACCGGACTTCACCGGTGGAACCGAATGGATGGCGGGGTACGGCCTGGACCGGCCCCAGTCGTGCGAGTTGCACCTTCAATTTCGAGTTCATGACATCCCATTCTTAGCAAAGCTTCGCGTGCGATTACTCTCAAATTCTGCGGACCTATGACGTTCGGTCCGACACCAGGTTCTCCATTGATGTGGGCACGCTTGAGGGTGATTTTGCCCCCTGCCCTCTCGAAATCCGCCATCACGTAGATCCGGCCCACGGGTGTCCCGACGATGATCGTCACCGTCGGATCTGAACTCAGGTCGTCGAGCATGTCGAACGTAAGAGCCGCCGGATCCCACGGGCTACTCGACATCGCTCTCCATCCGCCACCTAGCGTCTAGCAAGCCGCTACTTATCTGCTTTGTGCTTCTCGACGAGCGCTGCGACCGCATGCTCGACGACCTCGGAGACCAACCAACCATTTTCCCTGGCGATGCGCAGAATGTCCACCTTGGTTTTCACGGTCGCCTTGATGTTGAGCTGAAGGATTCGTCCGGTTGCCCTCAGCGAACGCCCATCGAGAACCAGATCCTGCTCCGGTGTGGTGATCTCCGCCCGTGGCATCGCGGCCGGCTCTGGCGGCCGCTCAATGCCGGGCGTCCCCTCCTCGGGAGATGGCGGAGTTGGAAGGCGACGTCGGACCTTAGATGCATCGATGGCCATGAGACTACTCCGGCAACGCGTCGATCAGGGACTGGATCACAGTCTCAGCCGCGGCCCTGAGGGTGGGGACCGAGACCTCAGTCACGGCCCGGCCCGCGTTCTGGGCCTGTCTGTAGCTGGCTCGTTCGGGTAGGTAGCCACTGGCCACGCGGTAGCCCGCCTCGCCGATGTAGCCACGGGCAGCCCCAGCCTCGGCCTCCGTCGAAATTCGGGAGAGCGCACAGACTAAGTTCGCCTTCTTAACGCCGGCCCGAACGAGGGAATGGGCGACGCGGACTAGCGGCCGTAGATCGTCCATTGAGGCGCCCGCGGGAAGGATGACAAGGTCGGCCGCCTTAGCGAGGGTGACAGTCTCGCGCGTCGCCCGTGCGGGGCCGTCCAGAATGAGCACATCCACTCGGGCAGCCTGTGCGAGCGCGGCCGCGAGGTCGGGATAGAGCTGCGTGGGCGGGGTCGGCGAGAGACCTGAGGAGAGGCGATCCCGGTGCCAGTCGACTTGGGAACCCTGGTCGACGTCGAGGTCGGCGAGATGTACTGAGAGGCCTGAGCGGGCCAGCTCGACGGCGAGGGCGCGGGAAAGCGTGCTTTTGGACACGCCACCCTTCTGACCTACGCAGGCGATGATTGACATCAAGTTTCCTCTGGCTAGATAGTAGCTTGGTGGCCGCTTTCTACCAGATGTATTCGCAACGTCCAGTCATCTTCGGGTCGCCGGCCAAATTGTTCCTCTTGCATTTCATGCATGAGCAGCTTGCCTTTCTAGAGTCGCCCAGGGTCCTGTGTCCCGGCTCGGCACAGCGTTGGGTGGTCATCGGAGGTGCATTGCGGATGCGGCTACCTCAAGGAATTGCCCGTTGCCACCTTTCCCCTCCGTGCCAATGACAATGAGACATCGTCTCTCCGGGAGTTTAGCCTTGAGG
>CAXSGE010000229.1:0-2688 GCA_964236715.1 uncultured Acetobacteraceae bacterium
AGGCTGCGAAGCAGCTTGCCCAGTTCGTCGCCGGCTTCGTAGACGGGATCGCCGGCCGCGGCCGAGCCGAAGCGGTCGAGCGCCTCGGTTGCCGGATACCAGCCGTGCTTGACCGACGCGCCAAGCCGCAGCAATCCGTCCCAACCGCGGCTGATCGCGCGGCGGGAGACGGTTTCGGCCACGATCGGCTGCAAGACAGGCGGAACGTCCAAGCCCCTCGGCAAATAGAGCCGCCGCCTTTTCAGCCTGGCCAGCCGTGGGCACAGATCGAACCCGACGAGCTTGGCGAGCGTCATCGCGAAATGCGAGAAGCCATGCGTGTCGACGGCCACGCGCTCGAGCTGCCCAACTTGGCCCTGGCGCAAGGCACCCTCGATGGCAGCGCCGGCTTGCCGGCGGTTCAGCACGATCGGCTGGTCGTAGAGGATGCCCCACTGGTCGAGCACATGGGCATAGGTCCCGACCGCGTAGGTCCGCCGCCGCGGGTCGAGCCGCGCCGACCAGAGATAGCGCGTCGCCTCCAGGCTCATCATGTCGGCCGAGGCGAACAGGCCACGGCCCCACAGGCTGGCGATGCGGTGCTCGCGCATGAAGCCCAGCACCGCATCGTTTGCGGCGCGGAGCCGCCCGTCCACTTCGATCTTGAGCATCATCTGCCCGAGGCTGTCGGCCGCGACCCGCGGCACCATGCGCGTGAGATCGGCCACGGACAGATCGGAACCCAAGCCCAGCAGGCCGGCGTAGAGCGTGACCAACTCCTGTTCCGAGCGGGCAGGACGGCCGAGCAGGATCCAGGAAAACCGGGTCAGGCCGTCGATCTCGATCAGGACGTCAGGGAACTGGGTGTCGCCGATGGCTCGGGCCAGCGCCTGGCGTGCCGGTTCGACACGCGGGTCCTTTGCGCCGGGCAACCGGCGGGGCAGCCGAAGCTCGTCACCGTTGATCGCGACCGTGCCGGCTTCGACGGCCTCGGCCAGGGCGGCAAGTCCGGCGGTCAGGCCTGCCTCGAGCGGCTGGAGATAGGCTTCTGCACGGGCCGGCAGATTGAGGTCGCGGATGAAGCGTTTCCGGTCACGCTGCCAGAGCTTCAGCGGGATCAGCCTGTCCTCGGGCGCCCGATAGGAAAGGCTGTGAGCGACCGAGACCGACCGGTTCCGAAGCGCCCGTTTAAGCGCCATCAAGGTCGCTGCGCGAAAGCAGCCGAGCGCCGCTGCCCGGTCCGATTGGTCGATCAGGCCCTGCCACGACGCGCCGAACGGCTGGAGATGCCCGTCCGGCAGGGTGGAGGCGGACGAAGCCGCGAGCGCATCGAGGGCCGCAAAGGCCTCGGTGAGTTGATGGTCGGCCGGAATCGCCAGCGCTGCCGCACGTGCCGTCCTCAGCAGCCGGGCCAGGTCTGGGGATTTACGCCCGAGTTCCTGGCGAACGGCGCCGACCTGGGTCGCGTCGCGTTCCGGTTCGAAGCGGGCGACCAGCACCTGCAGCCGTGACCGCAGCTCGGCGGCGTCGAGCGCTTCGTCCCCGGCCAGGCCGGCCAGGTCGCCGAGCAACTCGCGGAAGCGCCGCAACCGGCTTTCCCTTGCATCGTCGGCGCGCTCCCGGGCGCCGTGCCACAGGGCCGCAATCCGGTGGTCAAGCAGGGTCAGGCTTGCATCCGTCAGCCGCAGCATCTCCAGGCGCAGGAAGCAGGCGATCTCGATCGTCCGGTGAGGGTCCTTGATCCGCGCCAGCGCCGCGGGCTTGCGCGATGTGACCCGCCGCGCGAAATGCTCCAGCCCCGCCAACGGCAAGTCCGGCAGGACGAGACGGGCGGCGCCCAATTCCTTGAGGAACCCCACCTTCTCGGTCTGCTGCTCCAGACCTTTGGTGGATTTGCTCGACGGCACGGCGCCCAGCCATTCGAGGTGGGTGATCTCGTCACCCTCGATCAACGCCAGAAGGCGCGGCACCCAGGCGTCCCGCTGAACCGGCACTGCGGCCGCGATGGCTTTGAACAGGGCTTTTTCATGATGCCGCCCTGCGGCCGTCACGTGGCGGCGAACGTCGCGCTCGCGGAGCATGAGGTAGTGATGCTCGACCAGCCAGAACCGGACAGATGCCATGAGCTCGGCGTGGTCGAACACCGCCATGGCTTTGCGGCGCATGTGGGCGACAAGCCCGCGTTCCGCATGCGGGGTGAGTTCACCGCGTCCGAGCAGCCGCAGCGCCGCCGCATGGTGCTCGAACAAGGTTCGCCGGCGCCGGCCATAGAAGGCCCGGATCGTGGCGATCCGGGGCGGCTCGCAACCGAGTTGCAGGCCGAGGTGGGCGAGGATCTCCGCAGGGATGCGCTCTACCGAGTTGAGCGTGTTGCCGGTCATCTTGAGAAAGCCGACCTGCAGCGCGAGCGCCATCCGGTTCACTGGGCTTCGGCGTTCCCGGACCTTGGCAAGCTGCTGCTCGTCGAGGGTGAAGAAGTGCTCGATTTCCAGGGATGACAACCCGTCCGGGAAACGCTCGTCGCCGAGATACCGATGCTCCCACCGACGCAGCGGCGCCTTGTTCACCGCGCCTGCCATCTAGGGCGGCGCGCTTCGGCGCTCAGCACGTTGCAGAACACCTCGACGGTTGCTCCTATGCCGTGTTGACCGAACGCCAGACGACCGACCGCGACACGCCGAACAAGGCCGCGATCTGGGCATAGGTCTT
>CAXSGE010000230.1:0-2684 GCA_964236715.1 uncultured Acetobacteraceae bacterium
CAGAGCGCGCCCTCGGTGGCGATCTGCACGGGGTCAGGCGTGATCGCAAGCGTGTTGATGCCGAGCCGGGCCAGGTGCGCCGCCCACGCCGACGTGTCGGCGAACCGCTTGGCCGGGTGCGCGTCCAGCTGCGCCACCACCTGTCCCGACAGGCTGTGGCCGCGCATGTAGTCCAGCGCCGCCGCATTCACGACGTAGTCAATGTACCCCGCCCGCAACACGGACAGGAACGCCTCACGCGACTTCGACGCGCCAGTCCGGAACACCGCAAAACGGTCGTCGCCGATCTGGGTGGTGAACCCGTCCTTGCGCGCGTGCCGGGCCGCCGTATCGTCTACCGTCACCCAGCGCGCCGTGGCCAGCCCGGCCCGTAGCACCTCCTGGTCCTCGGCCACCAAGTCGTCGAGCGGCTCGGCCAACAATCGCACCACTTGGCGTTTCGAGATCTCCATCCCGATCCCGTTCAGCAACGCCGTGAGCCGCTCCGTCGTCACCTGCCCCTGGGCATGCAGGGCCAGCACGAAGCGCCGCAGTTCAGACCCGAACCCGCCCACGATCCCCGCCGGCAGCGGGGCCAGCACTGTCTCGCCGGACGCCAGCCGCCAGCGCTCGCGCCGATAGCGGATCACCTCGGCCGAAAGCCGCAGGTCGCGCACCAGGATGTCCTCATAGCCTTTGAAGCGCGAGCCGGCCGGCACGGCCACCTTGAGCACCCGCTCGGCGGTGATCGCCTGCGCGTCGCGCTTGACGCCGCGCGGCGGCTTGGGACGCTTCTCATCCTTGCCGGCCGCCCCAGGCTGCGTCGCCTGTTCCATGCCGGACGGCCGCAACGGCGGCCGGGGCGGCAACCCCTTCAGCCGCGCCACCTCGTCGCGCAATGCCTGGTTCTCAGCCCGCAGCGCGCTGATCGCCGCCTGCTGCGCTTCAGCGCCACTTCGCAGCGCCGTGTTGTCAGACTGCAGCCGCCGCACCTCACCAACCAAGCGGCCGACGACCTCCCGCAGCTCGGCAAGCGAGAATGCCTCCAGCGATGCTGCATCCGGCAACGACATGCCGGCTGTGAATCACGCCAACGCTCTCAGCGCAACTACCTCGCCCGGGAATCTGCCCCGGTTACCACGGCAGCATGCAAGGTGCTGATAAGTTTGGCTACCATTACAGGTGGCCATTTCGCACAGCTTCGCGGTCGCTGTGCCTACGTGCTGGGTGTGCTGGACCTCGCGGCCACCGACCTGCTCTGGATCGAGCAGCATGCACGGGGCACGCAGCTCAGCCTGTTCTAGGAGCATTGTGGAGTCGTGGTGTTGTCTACGATCCCATTTTCCCAACTGCCGAGTTGTGTAATCTGAGGGTTGGTATATTGTAATATTTAGCACAGTTTGGTTTGTCGCGTTGTAGACAACATTAGGACACGAGAGATGAAAGTCATCGCCATATTGAGCGAGAAGGGCGGGGCGGGCAAAACGACCCTGTCCGTCCACCTCGCAGTCGCGGCGCAACGCGCCGGTTTCGACACCGCCATCATCGACCTCGACCCGCAGGGCAGCTCGGCCGACTGGGGCGACCGCCGAGGGCAGCCGCCCGAAGCCGTCGCCATCCCGCCGATCCGGCTGGAGAAGCTGCTGGCGGACCTCCGGGAGAACGGCGCGGACCTCGTGGTCATCGACACCGGCCGCGACAGCAACAACGCGGGCTATACGGCAGCCCAGGCAGCCGACTTCGCCCTGATCCCGTGCCGGGCAGGGGGGTTCGACTTTCAGGCGCTGACCCGCACCCTCGACATGTGCCGCCTCGCCCGCAAGCGGCCTTGGCTCTTGCTGAACGGCATGCGCCCGGGAGCGTCACGCGCCGAAAAGGACGCCCGCGAGGCCCTGACAGGGGAGGACCGCGACATCGCCCCGATGGTCATGCACGACCGTGCCATCTACCGCGCCGCCAGCATCACCACCAGGACTGCGCAGGAAAGCGAACCGGGCAGCGCCGCCGCCCTGGAGATCGAGGCCCTGTTCTCATGGGTTGCGAGACAACTGGAGTTGTCGACAACATCACAAAAATCCAAACCGACAACTGCACAACGCAGGAGGAAGGCCGTCGCATGAAGGCTTCCCTGAAAGACCTCGCCCGTGGATCGTCGACGCCGGCCCCCGCCCCCGTTGCGGCCACAGCCATGGAGCCCGAGACGAACGCCCGCAGCTACCGCACCGCCCAGACCCGGACCGACACGCGTCAGGTGTCCGGGCATTTTAAGGCGGATGTCGCGCTGACCCTGAAGCTGATCGCGGTCGAACAGGACCGAGACATTCAGGAGATTTTGGCCGAGGGCCTGAACATGGTGTTCGAGCGGTATGGCAAGCCGGTGCGCGCTGACGTGACGAGCGGGCGGCGGCGGAAGACGGCAGGCGAGGGGGGTTAGGCTTCTCTGGATTGGCATGCAACGAGTGCTGATGACACTTAGCTAGCGGAAAATGCATGATGCCAGGAATTCCTGACGTAGCCCTTGGCGCAACATTTGCTGCCCTGATTGCCGGCATCGTGTCTTTGCTCGGCTTGATCGTGGCCAAGGAAAATAAGGTTACTGCTGCCGTTCATATGCCGCTGGTTTAGCGCATAGCAGGTAAGTATAGCGGCGCGTGTTGGCGGCGGCGAGAATCCGCGTAAATCCGGCGACGGTTCCGTTGCTTTTC
>CAXSGE010000231.1:0-2673 GCA_964236715.1 uncultured Acetobacteraceae bacterium
GTGCCGAACAGCAGGATCAGGATGGCGAGCACGACGAACGTGAGCGGCCGCCGCAACGCGACCAGGACGATGGCGTTCATGCCGGAGGCGCTGCACGTCTAACGGCGGTGGCCAGGCGATGCGTCCTATTGGTCATTCGCAAGTTGCCGCCCTAAACCCGCGCGCGGACTTTTGCCTCCCGATCCCAGACCCGTCCGGTCTTGGCCGCCGCCACGAATGGCCCGTCGTCGCCCAGCGCCACAACTCCGGGTTCGCCCGTCGCCGGCACGCCCGCCCGTGCCAGGAGCTTGGCCGCTCCCGCGGTGTGGCCGATGACCTTGCAGTGGTTGTAGGCGTTCTGCACGAAATCGATCGTGGCCGCGTCGCGCAGAAGCCCGTCCACGCCGGCTTCCGACACGAGCAACGCCACTGCGTCGAACAGGACGGAGGGCGCGCCCGCAAGCTGCATGTCCGCCGTGACCGGAGCGCCGTCGGCGGCAGTCACTCCGCCCACCTTGAGCGCCACCACCTTCACCACCCCGCACGCTCCGGCCACGGCCTGCCGCAGCGCCGCAAGCGCGGGGGCGTCGATGCCCTTGGAAACCAGCACGCCAACGGTGCGCCCTTCCAGCGTAGGCTTGGCCTTGGCGAGGATGCTCAGCATGGGCGAGGGTGGCAGATCGGTCCGCGCCGGCACGGCAGGCGCAACCGGCTCGACCGGCGCCCGGTGTCCCAGCCCGGTCGCGACCCGACCCGCAATGCCTTCGCCGATGTTGGCGAGCTGGCCCAGCACGCGCGCGACCACCGATGGCGTCTCCACCTTGCTCAGCTCGAACGTGATGGCGGCCACGATGTGGTCTTGCTCGGGCCCGGTTTGGCTGACGTAGAACTGCCGTGCCTGGCTGAAATGGTCGGCGAAGCTCTTGGAGCGCACCCGCAGCTTGTCGCCTTGGACCCGCTCGGGAAAGCTGGTGTAGCCGGCTTGCGGGCTCTCGCGCGGCCATGCGCCGGGGAGTGAATTCGGCTCGTAGGCAACGCGGCCTTGGGGCACCTGCATTGACATGTGGCCGTCGCGCTGGAAGTTCTGCATGGGGCAGCGTGGCTGGTTGATTGGGATCTGGGCGAAGTTGGGGCCGCCGAGCCGCTTGATCTGAGTATCGAGATAGCTGAAGTTCCGGCCCTGCAACAGCGGGTCGTTCGTGAAATCGATGCCCGGCGGCACGTGCGTCGTGCAGAACGCCACCTGCTCAGTTTCCGCGAAGAAGTTGTCCGGGTTGCGGTCCAGCACCATGCGGCCGATCACGCGAAGTGGGATGACTTCCTCCGGGATGAGCTTGGTGGCGTCGAGCACATCGAACTCGAAGCTGTTCGCGAACGCATCGTCGAACAGCTGCACCGCCAGCTCCCACTCTGGGAAGCGGCCCTCGTCGATGGAGGTCCACAGGTCGCGCCGGTGATAGTCGCTGTCGGCGCCGCTGATCTTCACCGCCTCGTCCCACACCACGGATTGGGTGCCGAGCTTCGGGCGCCAGTGGAACTTGACGTAGGTGCTGCTTCCTTCGGCATCGAGCAACCGGAAGGTGTGGATGCCGAAGCCTTCCATCATGCGCAGGCTGCGGGGGATGCCGCGGTCGGACATGACCCACATGATCATGTGCATGCTCTCGGGGGTTAGGGAGATGAAGTCCCAGAAAGTGTCGTGCGCGCTGGCCGCCTGCGGGAAGCCGCGGTCCGGCTCCTGCTTCACGGCATGGATCAGGTCGGGGAACTTGATGGCGTCTTGGATGAAGAACACGGGGATGTTGTTGCCCACCAGGTCCCAATTGCCCTGCTTGGTGTAGAACTTGACCGCGAATCCGCGGACGTCCCGCGGCAGGTCGGTTGAGCCCGCGTTGCCGGCGACGGTCGAGAAGCGGGCGAACAAGGGCGTGCGCTCGCCCACGCGCTGGAAGATGTCGGCGCGGCAGAGTCCGGCCAGGCTGTCAGTCAGCTCGAAGTAGCCGTGCGCGGCCGAGCCACGGGCGTGTACGACGCGCTCGGGGATGCGCTCGTGGTCGAAGTGGTTGATCTTCTCGCGAAGCACAAAATCTTCCAGCAACGCCGGGCCGCGGGCACTGGCGCGCAGAGAGTTCTGGTCGTCGCCGACCGGCACGCCCTGCTGGGTGGTCAGCGGCGGATGCCCTGAGCCGCTAAGCTGGTGCAGCTCGCCGGCATTGCCAGGCTGGGCGTCCAGCCCTCGGGTGGCGGGCTCGAAGTCGGCCATGTCGCATGCTCCTTGGATGACGGTTGGATGGGATGCTTCGCTGACCTTAGAGCGCCGCCGCCGCGTTGACGCTCGGCTTGTTAGCGTCGTTGACGATCAGGGCATCGATCAGGCGGTCAGGCGCTGAGTTGGAAGAGCCCCAGCGTGGTTTCGGCGTCCGCTTGCTTATGCATCGGCACCTCCGCCTCGGTGGCGAATACCTCAAGCGTGGGCCATGCAACGGCGTGCAGGAGGTGCCCGCCCCTGACGACGCCGTCGCGTCCAACGACGCAGCCATGGACATGCAGGGCAGGCTTGCCCTTGACCAGCCCGATATCGCCATTCAGGGAGATGCACTCGGCCTGCTCGTCGACCGGAATGTTCAGGTAGGCTCGTTGCTCCTTGTCGAACCAGCCGAACAGCGACGATGACAACGAGCCGATAGCCTGCAA
>CAXSGE010000232.1:0-1163 GCA_964236715.1 uncultured Acetobacteraceae bacterium
TCGCTGCGGCCTGGCCCGGCCCTCGCCCAGGATGCGGCACATACCTTGGTCATCGCCAGCCCGGCGACGCCGCAGGGCCTCGACATCGAATTCGACGTGAGCCTCGGCTCCATCGACGCGCTCGGCGCGCTGTACGACTACATGCTGGCCTACGAGAAAATGCCCGACCCCAAGGCGCCCGGCGTGATGCGGGAAGACATCGGCGTGCATGGCGACCGCCCGAATGGCCTGGCGCTGCGCGGCAGGCTCGCCGAGAAATGGGAGATCTCGCCGGATGGGCTGAAAGCGACCTTCATTCTGCGCCAGGGTGTCAAGAGCAACTGGGGCAACACGTTCTCAGCCAACGACGTGAAGTGGACCTGGGACCGCAAGTTCAACCTCAAGGGCCAGGGCATCTTCCAGACCGCGGTGCTCGGCCTCAAGACGCCGGACCAGATCAAGGTCGAGGCGGACCACGTGATCTCCTTCAACCTAGAGAAGCCCAACCCGCTGCTGTTGAAGCAGCAGTGCAACCTCGCCAACCCGATCTACGACAGCATAAAGCTGAAGCAGGCCGGCGGCGCCGACGACCCATGGGGCGTGCAGTTCCTGAAGAACGACAGCGCAGGCTTCGGCCCATACAAGCTGTCCCAGATCGTGCGCGGCCAGCAGGCCGTGTTCCAGGCGCGCGAAGATTACTGGGACGAGAAGCCGTTCATGCGTACTGTGGTGATGCGGGAGGTGCCAAGCTCGGCCAGCCGCCTGTCCCTGCTGCAAGGTGGCGCGGTGGACATTGCGCAGTTCCTGCAGCCGCGGGAGTACATGTCGCTTGCCGGGTCGCGCACCCTCGCGGTGGACACCGTCAATGCGTCCTCGATGATCTGGCTGGAGCTGAACGCCAAGATCAAGCCGTTCGACAACGTGGACGTGCGCCGGGCTATCAACTACGCGATCCCGCACGACGACATCGTGAAAACAGTCTATTACGGCCTGGCGGACAAGCTGACCGCCCCGGTGCCGTATATCTACCCGATGGCGGACCCGCAGTTCTTCGACTACGATCTGAACCTGGACAAGGCCAAGCAGTTGCTGACGGCCGCCGGGCTGGCGGACGGATTTTCCAGCACGATCAGCTACAATGCCGGCGACCCCGTGCAGGAGCCGATCGCCCTGATCCTGCAAAC
>CAXSGE010000232.1:1263-2672 GCA_964236715.1 uncultured Acetobacteraceae bacterium
TCTCGCGCGTGATCTACGCGCCGCGCATCGACCTTGCCATCGCCGTTGCCGGGACATTGCTTTCGGCGGTTGTCGGCTGCTTGGCCGGTGCCTGGGTCGGCTACTACAGCCGCGGCGGCGGCGTCCGCGGGTGGCTCGCCTACCTGGTGATGCGCGCCGCCGACGTGATGCAGGCCTTCCCGGTATTCGTGTTCGCCATCGCCCTCGTTGCCAGCCTCGGCCAGAGCGTGCAGACCGTCGTCCTTGCCATCGCCTTCGTCAACATCCCGATCTACCTGCGCCTGATGCGCTCTCAGGTGATGACGATCCGCGAGATGCGCTACGTCGAGGCATCCTTGGTCGCCGGGCTGTCGGACGCGCGGACGATCTTCCGGCACGTCATGCCCAACGCCATGGGTCCGGCGCTTGCCCAACTCTCGGTCAACGTCGGCTGGTCCATCCTGCTGACGGCAGGCCTCAGCTTCGTCGGCGCCGGCGTGCGCTCGCCGACGCCCGAGTGGGGCAGCATGATCGCGAGCGGCTTCCAGAACGTCGTCACCGGGGAATGGTGGCCATCGGTGTTCCCCGGCCTGGCGCTTGCCGTCACCGTGTTCGGGTTCTCGCTGATCGGCAGCAGCGTCGAACTGTTCGCGGACCCGGTGAAGATGCGCCGGCTGACGCGCGACCTGGCAGCGCGCCGGCGGGAGCGCGCGGCGTGAGGGGCCTGTTGCCGTTCCTGGGGCAGCGCATGCTGTTCATCCTGCCCCAGCTTTTCGGCATCCTCCTGGTCAGCTTTTTCCTGATCAAGTCGATTCCCGGCGACCCGGCGGTTCTCATGTTGGGGCCCACTGCGACCGGCGACGCCGTAGCGGCGCTGCGCACCAAGCTCGGCCTCGACCACACGCTGCCGGTGCAGTTCTGGTATTTCCTCGTGGACCTGGTGCATGGCGACCTCGGCACCTCCTGGCAGACGACGCGCCCGGTGCTGGACGACCTGCTGCAGCGTTTCCCGGCGACGCTGGAGCTTGTCACCTTCGGCCTGCTGTTGGCGATCCTGGTCGGGGTTCCGCTCGGTGTCGCCTCGGCGTCCAACGAGCGGGGCTGGCTGGGCCGGATCGCCAACGCCTATGGCCTGACCGCCGGCGCGCTGCCGGATTTCTGGCTGGCGCTCGTGCTGATCTTCGTCTTCTACACCATCCTGCAGCTTGTCCCCGCACCCTTGGGGCGGATCGACTTCGCCGTGCTGCCGCCGCGGACCATCACCGGTTTCCTCACGATCGACAGCCTGCTGGCCGGCAACTGGGAGGCGTTCGGGTCCGCCGTCAGCCATCTCTGCCTGCCGGTGCTGACCTTGGGTCTCGTCAACGCCGGGCCGATCCTGAAGATGACGCAGTCCACCATGGATCGGATGCTGCAATCCGACTACAGCC
>CAXSGE010000233.1:0-2632 GCA_964236715.1 uncultured Acetobacteraceae bacterium
GGACTGGAGGTCCGGCGCGACTTCACGCCATGTTTCGCCTCCAGCCATTGTCCCGCCCCGTGGACTTACAGGCCGGTGCTGTCGATCAACACATGCAACGGGCCAAGCGGCACTTGTGCTGGCTGGATCACCGGCAACGCCACCGCCCGACGGCTGACCGTGCTGTGATCCGGCGCTGAGAGCCTCAAGCCCATCAACGTCAGCACCGACATCATGAGGCCCTCGGTCTGGCGCAACGCCAGCTTGAACGCCGTGCGCAGCATCAGGCTGGTCCGAATGGCCGCGTCCGTATAGCGAGCCTGCCCGCCCGGTCCCCTGCTCTGCCAGTCTCCCAACGCTGCATCCTCGATCCACAACGTCAGGCTGCCCTACCGTTCAGATGCTGCGTGAGCAGTGCCTGACGCCGTGGCCCTGGCATGACAGGATCACGGTGCGGCGGCGGTGTCGGGATGGTTTTCAGGCTGGCTGCCCATGATGGCTCGCGTGGTGATTCCCCCGACACCGCCATACCACCTCGACCGCTGATTAGGCTCTGCGATTCATCGCTGTGTAGGGCGAAGACGGCGTGGGCGGGATGCCGAGTGACCAATTGCCAGGGGGTGCCATGCGGATCAGCGTCGGAATCGACATTGCCAAGGAGATACACTGGGTCACAGCCATCGACGCCGATGGTCTCGTGCGGATCGACCGCAAGTTGCTCAACACGCCGTCCGACATCGCAGCGATGGCCGACGAGTTGACCGCCTTGCACGGCACAGTCCGCATCGGCCTGGACGTCATCGGCGGCATCGCTGGCCTGGCCGAAGCCATGCTGACCCAGGCCGGGTTCGTCCTCGTCCATGTGCCGGGCATCGCCGTCAACCGCGCTCGCCAGGGCACGGTTGGTGGCGAGAACAAGTCCGACCCGCGCGATGCCCGCACCATCGCCGACCAGGTGCGAACGCGGTCGGACTTGCGCCGCATCGAGCCGGCAACCGAGATCGATCTCGAGATCAAATTGTTAGTCAGCCGCCGCGGCGATCTGGTGCAGGCCCAAACCCAACGCCTGTCGCGCATGCACGACCTGCTCGTCGGCATCTTCCCAGGCCTGGAAGCCTGTCTCGACCTCAAGACCAGCGCCACTTGGCGCTCCGACTGCGAAGCAGCCGGTGGCGGAGCCACCGGAGGGGGGCCGCTGCACCTGCTAACCCGTTACGTGACGCATTCCGAGCTGCGCGCCGCCGGCAAGAAGCGTCTTGTGCGCCATCTGCAGGCGGGCGGCGGCCTGCCCAACGTGGACGCGCTTGCCGACCGCGCACTTGCAGCCGCTGCCGAGCAGACAATCGTCGCCCCAGCCGAGCGCATGACCGCACGGCTGATCCGCGAGCTTGCCGCGGAGGCGCTGGTCAGCCGTGCCCGGCTCGTCGAACTTGACCGCGAGCTGGAGGCGCTGCTCGGGCGCCACCCTGACGCGGCCCTCATCCTCAGCCTGCCCGGCATGGGGGTCGTGCTCACCGCAGAGCTCATCGCCGAGGCAGGCAATCTGTCCCGCTTCCGCTCCGCCGACGCACTCGCATCCGCCGCCGGCATGGCGCCGGTGCTGCGCCAGTCCGGCCGGACGCGCTTCTTGCGTCGGCCGAACGGCGGCAACAAGGGCCTCAAGCGTGTGTTCTACCAGTCCGCGTTCTGCTCGCTCAACCACGACGACAGCCGCACCTTCTACGACCGCAAACGACGCGAGGGGAAACGCCACCACCAAGCCGTCATCGCCCTCGCACGACGCCGCGTGAACGTGCTCTGGGCTGTCCTTCACTCCCGGACGCCCTTTCAATCTGGCTTCAAAACAGCCGCTTGACTGACCCATTAGGCTGCCACGTCGGCGCAGAGCGGCTTCGTAGGCCGGCCAGTTCTGCACCTTGAACGACATCTTCGGGATGTGGTGACGGCGGTCGGCGTTGTGCTTGTGCGGCATCGGTGCGGTCAGGACCAAAGAAAGGGAAGAGCCTCCTACCATCATTCACACCATCAAAGTGCACCAACGCCGTTTGGAGGTAGACGGCGACGGTGGCGGGCGTGGCCGGCAGCGACGCTTCGCCGTGCTGGAGGCACCACGCGCGGAACGCGGCCCAATCGCCGGCATACAGCCGCCGTGTTTCCGGGGCGGCCGGCCCGGCATGGGGCAAGCTGTGCCCGAACTCCGGCTGCCCTGTCTCGGCCGGCCCTGCCCGGTCGGTCTGCGTTTGCGCCGTGATGGGCCTCCTGCCCTGTCCATCCAGTTTTCGCCGTCGCGCCTGTGTTGCCGGCTTGGCACGCCGGCACGGCGGCGCGGCGTCGAACCTTGCGATGGCAGCGATCCTGGCTGGCCGTCGTGAATAAGGCAAGCGCTGCATAAAACTGGTAAGCGTTTTCCGGCCGCCATTGCGCTCGCTTCCTGAGTGCAAGAGAATTACCCTTATCTTGCACTGGACAGGGCGGCAGCAGGACTGTAGGGTCATGCATGACCGAAACCCCGATCCCGCCGCCACCAGTCTTGCCGGCCCTGCTCACGGAGCCCGCGGCGCTTCTGCCAGCCCCCCTGCCCCGGCTGGCGGCGCCCCAGCCGGCGCAGGCCCACAGCGACGAGCATCTCCTGGCCTTGTGGCTGCATGGGCGC
>CAXSGE010000234.1:0-2597 GCA_964236715.1 uncultured Acetobacteraceae bacterium
ACGACAAGGAATTCCTCGCCACCCCATCGAACAACGGGCAATGTCTCGCCGAGGACCGCGCGGCAGGCGTCAACCACGGCGCAAAGCGCGGCGTCGCCTGCATCATGGCCGTGACGGTCATTGATAGACTTGAAATGATCAATGTCGAGCATCAAGACAGCGGGTCGCTGTCCTTCACCGCCTGCGTCGCGGAATGCCTCAGCCATGTACGATTGCCCATGCCGCCGGTTGAACGCTCCCGTAAGCGGGTCCGTGGTAGCTAAGCGACGAAGTTCGTCCTCAATCCGTTTCCGTTCCGTCATATCACGAGAAACAACAACGAAGCCACGGACCGCGCCGTCCGCATCGGGAAGGGCGGTCAGCACGGTGTTCGCCCAAAGCTGGGAGCCATCCTGGCGAAGATACCAGCCCTCCGTCTCGACCGAGCCGGTCTGCCGGGCTCGGGCTAGGAGCGAGTCCGCGATCCCCGGACGACGCTCGTCCAATCGAAAGAACACGTCGAGTGATCGGCCAACAACATCCGCAGAACGCCATCCGCCAAACCGCTGCAAGGATTGGTTCCACTCGTCCACCCTGCCTTCGGGATCGATGGTGTAGATCGCATAGTCACGCACATTGTCGAAGATCGCGCGAAACCGGCGTCGATCCTGGTGCAATTGCCGCTCCTGTTCGGCAAGTATGGTCACGTCTTCAAGCACAGCCATGTACGAGCCGCCATGAACGCGATGGACTGTAAGCGACAGGACGGTCGGGCGCGTGCCGATGGTCATCGCACACCGTTCGTGGTCGAGCACGCGACCGGAAGGATCGGGAAAGTCGCGCACTAAGTGGGCGAGGGCGGGCGAGAGAGGGGCAAGAGCCAAATACGCGTCCGACAGGTTCCCATCCGGCGCCATAGGCACCAGCAGCTGCGCTGCCATCGGGTTGATCAAGTCGACCGTCCCGTCCAGCTGAAACTTGATCAAGCCAACAGGAGCAATATAGAGGAACTCCGTTAACGTTTCGAGCGCATCAGGCTCTGGATTAACGTCCACGGGCCTGCCGCCTTTCCACAAGCAGGTACATGCGCTTCGCATCCGGCCGCTTGAGCAGGCGCAGGCGGACCGGGGTCGGCGCCATCCGCAAGGTAAAAACGTAATCGATGATGGCGTCCAGCCCGGCGTCTCCCTCGAAGCGCTGGGCAACCATGTAATTGTTGGTGCAGGGGGCAACCGAGGTGAAGAAGTGGCGCCCAATCACCCGCGACGGGGTTAGACCTGCGAGCCCAGCCTCCGCTTTGTTGTAGGCGACCACCATGCCGTCTGGCGTCATGCCGATGACACCGAATGCAAGTTCGTCCAGATCCTCAGCGGATGCGGCGTCGAGCCAGTCGTTGAGCCCTGCATCAGCGAACTCTGGTGCCATAGCTGTTCCTCGTCTCATTTCAGAATGGCTGTGACAACATGACGCGCCACTTAGCCTTGATGTTGCAATCATGTTGCGATTGTACCCTGGCAACTTTCTTGTACGAATGCTCCTGCCATGGCAGGACAGCCCTGGGCCATTCCGTCTGCAGCTTAACGTGCCTTCAGTTCAGAGAAGAGGCGGTTGCGTGCCCGGCCGCTGTCTTCGCCAACAGGGACCGGCCTCGAAAACGCCCACTTGGCTCAGCTGGTTGGCGAATAACGTCCTGTGCTTCTGTTGGCGTCATCGGCTTGCCAAGCAGGTAACCTTGAACAAACGCGACTCCACTCCGGCGCAGCATCCGCAGCTGCCCTTGCGTTTCCACCCCTTCAACAGTGGCCTCCATCCCCAGAGCCCGCGCCATCTCGATGATCGCGCGCACAAAAGCCTGGCTTTGCGGATTGGTCTCCAGCTCGGCCGTATAGCTGCGGTCGATCTTCAGCCCGTCAAACGCGTAATCCCGCAAGTAGGCGAGCGACGCATGGCCGGCTCCGAAGTCATCGAGGACGATCTGCACACCGAGATCCCGCAGCGCACTGATCGTAGCTTGCACGCGGGGCGGATCGCGCAGCATCACGGACTCCGTGATCTCCAACTTGAGCCGGCCCGGCGCCAAGCGATGTCGCTGCAAGGCGGCATCCACATCCTGCACCAGGTCGCCAGCAAAGAAGTTCGCGGACGAAAGGTTGGTGGAGATCCGCAGGTGACCGGGCCACCCCGCGGCAAAGCTGCAGGCTTGATCCAGCACCCAGCGGTCGAGATGCACCACAAGCCCGGTCGCCTCGGCCACCGGGATGAACTCGGCCGGTGCTATCACCCGGCCGTCCGGCTGCGGCCAGCGCACCAGAGCTTCGAACCCCGCGAGCTGTCCGGTTTGGCTCTGGAAGATTGGTTGGAGTGCCAGCGTGAAGGGCTCGTGCCCGGGCGGCAGCAAAGCGGTACGCAGCATCTGCTGCATTCCTTGGCGTCCAGTAGGCAATGGCGCGTCGAACGCCGTGTCCGCCACGGCGAACCGGGTGACCCCGCGCCCGGCCCGCTTCGCGACATAAAGCGCGGTATCCGCTTTGCGGACCAGGGTGTCGGGACCAGTGGCGTCAAGGGGGCAGAGCGCAATGCCGATCGAGGTGCGGAGCGGCACGGCGTGCTGCTCCACC
>CAXSGE010000235.1:0-2563 GCA_964236715.1 uncultured Acetobacteraceae bacterium
GCAATTCAGGGATGAGCTGACGGCCTCGGCCAAGGCAACCTTCCTGATCTGAGGCGCGACGAGCCTTATTGGAACGACCATGGATCTACCGACGCCCCAGTACCATACCCACGGCTGGCGCGCGGCGCTTGTGGCGCGCTGCGTCGCGCTGCCGCGAGTGTCCACCGCCGTCGTCCATCCATGCGACGCGATCGCCTTGGGGGCCGCAGTCGAGGCCGCTCTCCAGGGACTGATCACGCCGATCCTGGTCGGACCGGAAGCCAGGATCCGCGCGGCGGCGGATGCGGCAGGATTGGACATCTCCCCATACCGGGTCGAGAACGCTCCGCACAGCGATGCCGCGGCGGACCGCGCCGTCGCCCTCGTGCGGTCGGGTGACGCGCAGATACTGATGAAGGGCTCGCTGCACACCGACGAGTTCATGCATGCGGTGATGGCGACCGACACGGGCCTGCGGACCAAGCGCAGGGTCAGCCATGTCTACCTGATGGACGTACCCCTCTATCCCCGGCCCATCCTGATCACCGACGCGGCGATCAACGTCGTCCCGTCGTTGGCCGACAAGCGCGACATCGTGCAGAACGCCATCGACCTCGCGCATGTGCTCGGCATTGCCCAGCCGCGTGTCGCCATCCTTGCCCCAGTCGAGGTGGTCAACCCGAAGCTGCCATCCACGCTTGATGCCGCCGCGCTGTGCAAGATGGCCGACCGCGGACAGATCACTGGCGCCCTGCTGGATGGGCCGCTCGCATTCGACAACGCGATCAGCCCCGAGGCCGCGGCGGAGAAGGGCATCGTGTCGGACGTGGCAGGGCGGGCGGACATCCTCGTGGTGCCAAATCTTGTCTCCGGCAACATCCTGGCCAAGCAGCTCACCTTCCTTGCGGGCGCCGACGCGGCCGGAGTCGTTGTCGGCGCCAAGGTGCCGATCGTCCTGACCAGCCGTGCGGATTCCGAAGCCGCCCGCATCGCCTCCTGCGCCGTGGCGGTGCTGATGGCGCACTCCGCCCAGGCTCGTGCGCCGGAAAGAGGATGACGCGCCGGCCGGCCCCCATGCCGCATCCGGGCCTTGGCGTGGTCATCCGCGGCCTGTCGCCGGGGTACGCCGACGCGCCGGCCAATCGCCTGCACACCAGGCGCAAGCCGGTGCATGGATTCGCCACCTTCCACCGGACCGCGACCGCTCAACCGACGAGGTGTACTGACATGTCAAAGACCGTGGCGGACCAGATGGTGGAAACCCTTGCGGCGGCGGACGTGCGCCGGATCTACGGCATCGTCGGCGACAGCCTCAACGGGTTCACCGACGCGCTGCGCCGCTATGGCGGCATCCGCTGGCTGCACACGCGCCACGAGGAGGTGGCCGCGTTCGCGGCAGGCGGTGACGCCCACGTCACCGGCCAGCTCGCCGTCTGCGCCGGGTCCTGCGGGCCCGGCAACCTGCACCTGATCAACGGCCTGTTCGACTGCCACCGCTCGCGCTTGCCCGTGGTCGCCATCGCCGCCCACATCCCGTCGCCGGAGATCGGCTCGGGGTTCTTCCAGGAGACCCATCCGGAGAAGCTCTTCCAGGAATGCAGCAGCTACTGCGAGATGGTTTCCAGTCCCGCGCAGATGCCGCACGTGCTGGAGACCGCCATCCGGCGTGCCGTGGCGGAGCGGTGCGTCTGCGTCGTCGTCATCCCCGGCGACGTCGCGATGCTCCCGGCCGCCGACGCGCCCGCGTCGCGCGCGGCGGGACTGCTCCTGCCCGCCCCGGCGGTCGTTCCGCATCCCGACACGATCACCAGGCTCGCCGAGCTGCTGAACGGCTCCGAGCGCGTCACCCTGCTGTGCGGCGGCGGCTGCGAGGGAGCGCACGCCGAGCTGCTGCAACTTGCCGAAGCGCTGCAGGCGCCCATCGTGCACGCGATCCGCGGCAAGGAGCATGTCGAGTGGGACAACCCCTACGACGTGGGCATGACGGGGCTGATCGGGTTCTCCTCCGGCTATTACGCCATGGGCAGTTGCGACGCGCTGCTGATGCTCGGGACGGACTTCCCCTACAAGCAGTTCTACCCCAAGGACGCGCGCATCGCGCAGGTGGACCTGCGGCCCGAGGCGATCGGGCGGCGCACCCCGGTCGAGCTCGGCATCATTGGCGACGTCCGCTCCACGGTGCGTGCCGTGCTGCCGCAACTGACGGGGCGGCGGAACGACCGGCACCTCAGGGCCTCCGTCGCCCACTACCAGGACGCCCGCAAGGGCCTGGACGAGCTGGCCGGCGGGCGGCCCGGCGGCACGCTGCATCCCCAGCACGTCGCCCGGGTCGTCAGCCAACTGGCATCGGACGACGCCATCTTCACCTGCGACGTGGGCCTGCCGACCGTATGGGCGGCGCGCTACCTGGCCATGAACGGCCGGCGGCGGCTGGTCGGTTCGTTTTGGCACGGCTCCATGGCCAACGCGATGCCCCAGGCGCTCGGCGCCCAGGCCGCCTTCCCGGACCGGCAGGTCATATCCCTGTCCGGCGACGGCGGCTTCACCATGCTGATGGGCGACCTGCTGTCGGCCAAGCAGCTCG
>CAXSGE010000236.1:0-2452 GCA_964236715.1 uncultured Acetobacteraceae bacterium
GTGTCCGCCGCTCAGCTTGCGGAATGAACCTCAGCACGCTGAATAGAATGGGTTATGCGCCTTGCCGTCGATCGTGTTGAGGTCAACCACGCCGAACGGGCAGGCGGGGATGCAATAGCCGCAGCCGTTGCAGATGTCCTGCTGCACGACGACGGTGCCGAACTCGGTGTGGAACAGCGCCCCGGTCGGACAGGCCTCGATGCAGGGCGCGTTATGGCAGTGCTTGCACACGTCGCTCATCATCAGCCAGCCGCTCTGGAACGGCGCCTCATTGTTGTCGCGCACGCCGCCGCAGCCGCTTTTCTCGACAAAGCTGACGTGCCGCCAGGTGTTGGCCGACAGCGCCCCGGTGTTGTCGTAGCTTTGCCCGGTCAGCCCGATGTTGTCGGCCGGCAGGTTGTTCCACTCCTTGCACGCGACCTCGCACGCCTTGCAACCGATGCAGACCGTGGTGTCGGTAAAAAAGCCATAGGACTTGCCGGGCTCGATCAGCGCGCCAGCCGTCAGCTCGCTCTCGTTCGGGATGACATGGTCCAGGCGGGACTGCGTGTGATCGAGCACGCGGGGATGCATGTCCATGATGCGCCTTTCGGGTTAGGGAGCGGTGGAAACGGAGTGGGCGACGAGGCCGATCAGGTTTTCTGGTTGTGTGTAGCGCACCCGGACCCGCGCCTGCCGCTGCGACAGCGGCGCAAGCTGGTCCGGCTCCGCGGCGGCGTCATGACCCAGGATGAACAAATGTGACACGCCCCGGTCGTCCGTTAGTTGGAACCGGCTCTCCTGCACCACCGTGACAATGCCTTCCATAACGTCCATCGCGAACCGTCCTTTGCGCACTGCCGACTACAACACGCCCGGTCCGCTTCGGCTCGCTCGATTGACGGATAGTTAACTTTTTGTAATCAACGGCGCTTGCGACCTAGGCCGTGCGCCGCGTTTACGGCAGGCCAGTTTGCCGCTCGCCCAACTTGCTGGCAGCCGAAGCCGAAGGATAAGTCCATGTCGAAAATCCGCCGCACCCCTGCACGCCGCATCTCCGGCTTCCTCCGCGACTGGTCGCTGCCGCGCCAGATGGCCGGGCAGAGCGCGATGTCCGCCGCGGCGCGCAGCACGGCGTCTGAAACGCTGCGCCCGCGGCTTGAGCAGGCGGACCGGGTCGGCACCAGCATCTGCCCGTTCTGCGCCGTCGGCTGCGCGCAGCTTGTTTACGCCAAGAACGGCAAGCCCATCCACATCGAGGGCGACCCGCGCAGCCCGGTCAACCAGGGCACGCTCTGCCCCAAGGGCGCCAGCACGCTGGGCGTGCTGCTCAGCTCCGAGCGGATCAACCAGGTGCTCTACCGCGCCCCGCACAGCGACCGCTGGGAGGAAAGGCCGCTCGACTGGGCCATGGAGCGCATCGCGCAACTGACGAAGCAGGCGCGGGACGAGACCTTCGTGGAGCGGCTGCCGGATGGCAAGCTGGTCAACCACACGGTCGGCGTCGCCTCGCTCGGCGGCGCCACGCTGGACAACGAGGAAAACTACCTCATCAAGAAGCTGTTCGGCGGCGGCCTCGGCATGGTCAGCATCGAGAACCAAGCCCGAATTTGACACTCCTCATCGGTGCCCAGTTTGGGCGCCACCTTCGGCCGCGGCGCCGCCACGATGTCCCTATGGGACCTGGCGAACTCGGACTGCGTCGTCATCATGGGCTCCAACATGGCGGAGAACCATCCGATCGCCTTCCGCTTCGTGGTCGAGGCGAAGACGCGCGGGGCGACCGTCATCCATGTGGACCCGCGCTTCACCCGCACCTCGGCGCTGGCCGACATCCACGCGCCGATCCGGTCGGGGTCGGACATCGCCTTCCTCGGCGGGATCATCCGCCACATCTTGGAGGGCGACCTCTGGTTCCGTGAGTTCGCGCTGCGCTACACCAACATCGCCCACATCATCGAGGACGGCTACCGCGGCCCCGAGGAAATGGGCGGCGTATTCTCCGGCTTCGATCCCGAGACCGGGACCTACGAGCACGACACCTGGCAATACAAGGGCAAGCTCGTGCAGGCGCCGCTTGCCGAGCACCGGGTGCAGGAGCAGGAAGCGGATGCCGGCCAGCAGGAAAGCATGGCCGACAGCCCGCCGCTACAGGACCCGACCCTGCAGCACCCGAACTGCGTCTATCAGATCATGCGCCGGCACTACGCCCGCTACACGCCCGCCATGGTCGAGCAGGCGACGGGATGCCCGGCCGAGACCTTCCTGAAAGTCGCCGACGCGCTGGCGCGCAACTCCGGACGCGAGCGCACCGGCGCGTTCTGCTACGCCGTCGGCTGGACGCATCACACCACCGGCGTGCAGATCATCCGCGCGGCCAGCATCATCCAGGGCCTGTTGGGCAACATCGGCCGGCCCGGCGGCGGCATCATGGCGCTGCGCGGCCACGCCAGCATCCAGGGCAGCACCGACA
>CAXSGE010000237.1:0-2444 GCA_964236715.1 uncultured Acetobacteraceae bacterium
CCGGCATCGGTTTCGATCGCGTTGATCCGCAGGATGCGGGCAGGACCAGGCGACGCGGCGCCTGAAAGGTACTCCAAGGCCGTTCGGCGCGCCGAGTCCTTGTCGGCGGGTGCTACGGCATCCTCCAGGTCGAGGATCAGGGCGTCGGCGCCGACGGCAGCGGCCTTGGCAAAACGATCGGGCTTGGTCGCCGGGGTGAAGAGCCAACTGCGTAGTCGATGCGGCTTGTCCGTGCTCACGAGCACAATCCAAGGCCACAACGCTCGGTTTTCCGCGTGCTCATGTCTCTTCTCCAAGGTGCATTGGGAGCAATGGGCACCCTGGCGATGCCGAATGATAGGTTCGGAAAATACCTACGTCAGCCGACAGGGGTCGGAATGGATCTGAAAATACTCCATGCTCGCAGGTCTGGCAGCGATGTTGCCAAATCTCCTTCCGCATACTCTACGAGCAAACCAACAGATTGCTGGTCATGGCCTGGTGGAGAGCCTCACGATGGAGATACGGTTCGGCAAGCTGCAGATGTATCAGGCTTTCCGCCTGTTAAGCGCATGCGCGCTGGCCGGCGGCTGCGCGACATTGATGAGGTTGCCGGAAGGCTATTGGGCGGTGATCACAGCTATCGTCGTCATGCAGCCAGAACTCAGCAAGACGCTGTCTGCCGGGCGCGACCGGATCGCTGCTACCTTGGTAGGAGCCGTATTCGGAATGGCCCTGGTCGCGCTGCGTGAGCAAGGATTGCCAACGCTGCCGCTGTTCGTGGCCGGGCTGATCCCGCTTGCCATGCTGATCGCCGTCGTCCCGACGATGCGCCTGGCTTGCACCACCCTGGTCGTAGTGTTCCTCATCCCCGCTGCAGGGGACGTCTACCTGCGGCCGCTGTTCCGGGTGGCGGACATCCTGGTCGGCGCCCTCGCTTGCTTGATCGTCTCCGTGCTGGTTTTTCTCACTGAAAATCGAAGAATTTCGGGGCGTCTATAATTCGAACCGCTGTCAATCTTACTATCCCGAGGCTTTCGCCTGAGGAGGCACTTTCGTGAGTTCCGGCCAAGGAGCAAGCGGGCCGATTTTGTCCACGACGACGGTCGCGGACAAGACGAAGTCGGCGGCGAACAGGCCGCCGCATCAAGCCCACCATGGAGCTTGCGTGATGACGTCGCCGCCGGGGAACTTCTGGCCGGTCAGAAGCGCCACGGCGACCGTGACGGCCAGCGCAAGGACGAACAAGGTGGCCACCGACCATACGGGCTGATGCAGCGCCTTGCTGGTCGATGCGGTCATCCCGGCAAGGAACGGATTGAGCACACCGGCAAGGATGGCAATGGCGATCAGGCCGAAGCGCATGGGTTCACCTCGGGGCCCCAACGACGGTGCCGACCGTCGAGCCGTGTTGTGGTCGTGCAACGAGGGCCCATGGTCACTCCGCCGCCCGGCTTGCCGGCATGGTGGTCGAAGTAGGCGCCCGTTCATCCAGCCAAGCGGCGACGTTGGCGACGGTGTCGCCGTACCAGACCTTGTATTGCTGCTGCGACACGTAGCCGAGGTGCGGGGTGGCGACGACGTTGTCGAGCGTCCGGAACGGGTGATCCACCGGAAGCGGCTCCACGTCGAACACGTCCAGGGCGGCGCCGGCCAGCTTCTTGGCCTTCAAGGCCTGGACCAGCGCCGCCTCATCCACGATCTCCCCGCGCGACGTGTTGACCAGCCAGGCCGTCGGCTTCATCAGAGCCAACTCGCTTGCGCCGACGGAGCCCCGTGTGGCATCGACCAGGACGAGGTGGATGCTGAGAATGTCCGCATTGCCGAAGAGCTGGCTCTTGGTAACGAGGGCGGCGCCGACCCCTTTCGCCTCTTCCTTGGTCGCACGATCGCTCCAGGTGATCACCTTCATTTCGAATGCCTGGGCTATCTTCGCGATCTTGCCGCCGATCCGCCCGAGACCCAGCACGCCCAGGGTCTTGCCCTTGAGTTCATCCCCGACGGTCCGTTGCCAGTCGCCGGCACGCAGCGAGGCGGCTTCGGCGGTGACGTTCCGGGCGCTCGCCTGGATGAGGGCCCAAGTCAGCTCGATCGGCGCAGTCAGGCTGCCTCGGGTGTCCTTTACCACGATCCCGCGCTCCTTGGCGGCGTCGTGGTCGATGGACGCGTTCTTGGGACCGGTCGATGCGATCAGCTTCAGGCGGGGCAGGCGCGCGATGATGCCGCGTGGGAGGGGAGTTCTCTCGCGCATGGCGCAGATCACGTCGAACGGGTGCAGCCGCGCGACGAGAGCGTCAGGGTCCGAGAGGGTGTCCGAGAACACCTCTATGGAGGCCCGAGACTGGAGCGCGGACCAGTCCGCCATCTGCAGGGCGACGTTCTGGTAGTCGTCGAGAACGGCTATCTTGATGGGTTCGACATCTTCGCTCATGACGGATCGTCCTTTTGCATTGGGGTTAACAGGC
>CAXSGE010000238.1:0-2382 GCA_964236715.1 uncultured Acetobacteraceae bacterium
CGGCCGTTTCGCAAGACCACGGACAGCAACCATGCTTTCCCGCCTGCCCCCAACCTTTTGGCGCGGCAGTTCGCCTCTGCGGTCGCGCCGAACCAGGTTTGGCTCGCCGACATGACCTACATCGCCACTGGCGAGGGATGGCTGTATCTGGCCGTCGTGCTGGACCTGTTCTCGCGCAAGCCAGACGCGGAGCGTCAGTCTGAGGTGGTTGGCTGGGCCATGAGCGAGACCATGCCGCAGGAGCTGACCTTGTCCGCACTGCACATGGCCATCACCAATCGCCGTCCCAGCCCAGGGCTGCTGCACCGTTCCGATCGTGGCAGCCAGTATGCCGCGCATGAATACCGCCGCGTGCTGGATCAGCATGGAATGAGCTGCTCGATGAGCCGAAAGGGCGATTGCTGGGATAACGCGCCGATGGAGAGCTTCTTTGGCAGCCTCAAGACGGAACTGGACAGCGACGGCCCGTTCGAAACCAGGCAGGCGGCGCGATCGGTCCTCTTTGGCTTCATTGAGGCCTTCTACAACCGCCAACGCCTGCACTCGGCGATCGGCTACGTCACGCCAACCAACAAGGAACTACTCGCCGCGGCCGCGTAGGCCGTAACTCGTGTCCACTAAAATGGGGGATGGTCAGGTGCGCGGGTTCGTCGAACCAAGAGAGCCGCAGTGTCAGCACCAACTCGATTGCAAGGTCAGAGTAGCGCGGCTGCCCGCCCGGCGTGCTCCGCCGCGGTGCTTGCCAGCCGGCAAGCACCGCTTCGTCCACCCAGAACGTCAGGTCACCCCGCCGGCGCAGTCCTGCCTCGTGGGCCGACCAGTTCATGACATTGTAGCGCGCCCGAGGAATGCGGTGACGGCACGCGGCGTTGTGCTTGAACGGCATGGCAGCAAAGTAGCTGCTCCAAGAGCATGACGCCACATAGGTGTCCATGCACCAACGCCCCGTGGAGGACGTCTGCCGGACGGTGCGGCGCCAAGCCAGCATCGCCAAGCCGGCCACGTCCCACTCGCTGCACCACGCCTTTGCCGTTCATCTGCTTGAGGCCAGCGCCGACCTGCGCACCATCCAGCTGCTGCTCGGGCACCGCAGCCTCGACACCACGGCCCGACACCTGCGCCTGGCGACCAGCAAGGTACGCGCAACCGCCAGCCCGTGGCGTCGGCGCCCTCATTCAAATGGTTTCGCCATCGGGCTTGATCTTCCGGCTCGCTCCAGGTCCAGAATGCCCCATCCGCCGGACAACACGGCGGACAAATCGGGGAAGGACGGCCAATGTCTCAAGACGTGATCGGGTCCTGGCCGCGCGACGGCCTGTCGCGGCGGCGGCTGATCCAGGCTGGCGCGGGATGGGCGGCGCTCTCGCCCGCCTGGGGGATGGCCCAACCTGCGCCAAGCCCTGTCCCGCCCAGCGTTGTGACCAGTCCGCCCCGGCAATGGCAGCCGGGCGCACCGCCGACGGTCTATCCCGACCCCGACGTCATCGTGGTGGACCCATCCTTCAACGATTACCTCCTCGGCATCACGGCCATCCGCCGCGTCTGGACCGGCGGGCTTTGGGCCGAGGGGCCGGCATGGTCGAGCCAGGGACAGTACCTCGTCTTCAGCGACGTGCAGGCGAACCTGCAGCACCGCTATCTCTGGGACAGCGGCCGCACGACCGTGTTCCGCCGCCCGTCCAACAACAGCAACGGAAACGCCTTCGATTTCCAGGGGCGTCAACTCTCCACCGAAGACTATTACCGCCGGGTGATCCGCTGGGAGCACGACGGCACCATGACGGTGGTCGCAGCCTCGTTCGACGGCAAGGCGCTGAACTCCCCCAACGATCTCGTGCCGCACCCCGATGGCAGCATCTGGTTCACAGACCCCTACTACGGCGACACGCTGTCGGAAGGGCACCCCGACGTCGCCGGCGGCGCCAGCAACCCGGGCGGACTGCTGAACCCGCGGATCGGGGCGCCCAATGCCGACGCCATCGGCGGCCAAAAACGGGAGCTTCCGGCAAGTGTGTACCGCTGGGACCCAAGCGGGCGCCTGGACCGGGTCGTGAGCGAGGACACGCTGCCCGATCCCAACGGCATCTGCTTCTCGCCGGACTACAAGACCCTCTACATCGCCAGCACCGGCAAGGGCCCGGGCGAGGCAGGGCCGGGCGGGCGCGGCGTGCTGTTCGCTTACGACGTGCAGGGGCAGGAGCTCGGCCCTGGGCGGGTCTTCACCGACATGACGGTGGACGGAGTGCATTGCGGGCCGGACGGGATGCGCGCGGACGTCCACGGCAACCTATGGTGCAGTTCCAACGCTCCGCTGGGCTATGCGGGGGTCGTGGTGTTCAATGCGCAGGGCAAGCTGATCGGCCGCATCCGCCTGCCGGAGGT
>CAXSGE010000239.1:0-2367 GCA_964236715.1 uncultured Acetobacteraceae bacterium
TCAGCGCCAGCGGACCCTGCTTCAGCAGCTCCGCGCGCGGGGTTGCCACCGTTGCTGCGAACAGCGCCAAGGGCAGCGCGTAGTGCAGAACCATCACGTTGATGGAGTTGGCCTGACCTGCCCCCCTAGAAGTGAGCCACCGGCTATGAGAGGCCGGGGGCAAACGGAAGGGGACTGGGATGGCGCGCAAGCATCACAAGCCGGAGGAGATCGTCGCGAAGTTGCGTCAGGTTGAGGTGCTGGTCGGGCAAGGCAAGCCAGTGGCCGATGCGGTGCGGGCAATCGGGGTGACGGAGGCGACCTACTACCGCTGGCGTTCTGAGTTTGGTGGGCTGAAGCTGGACCAGGTGAAGCGGCTGAAGGTTTTGGAGCAGGAGAACGGCCGCTTGCGGCGGGCGGTGGCTGACTTGACGCTGGAGAAGCTGGTGCTGAAGGAAGCTGCCTCGGGAAGTTCGACGCAGCGCAAGGTGCCGAGGAAAGCCGACGACGAGGTGGCGCTGACTGCGGACATCACAGCGCTGGCCAGGCAGTATGGCCGATACGGTTACCGCCGGATCACGGCGCTGCTCTGGGCTGAGGGCTGGCGCTGCAACCACAAGCGCGTGGAGCGGATTTGGCGCTGCGAGGGGCTGCGTGTGCCTGCGCGGCAACCCAAGCGCGGGCGGTTGTGGCTGAACGACGGCTCCTGCGTGCGGCTGCGGCCGGAGCGGGCGAACCACGTTTGGGCCTATGACTTCGTCGAGGACCGTACCCGGGACGGGCGCAAGATCCGGATGCTGAATGTTGTGGACGAGTTCACCCGCGAGTGCTTGGCGATCCGGGTTGGGCGAAGGCTGGGCTCGGCCGATGTCATCGACGTGCTGGCCGATCTGTTCATCGCCCGCGGCACGCCGGGCTACATCCGCTCGGACAACGGACCGGAGTTCGTGGCCACGGCCGTGAAGGGCTGGATCAACGGCGTTGGTGCCAAGACAGCCTTTATCGAGCCGGGCAGCCCGTGGGAGAACGGCTACGTGGAAAGCTTCAACGGCAAGCTGCGCGACGAGCTGCTGAACGCCGAGGTGTTCAATACCCTCCTGGAGGCGCAGGTGCTGATTGAGCAATGGCGCGTGCACTACAATCGCGCATCAGAACACCCATCTGTCTATGTCATTGAAGAGAGTAGGGATTGTTGGTCGGGATGCGATCCCGTGGGGTATTTCGGGTTCTGCCGCGCCCGCTCGGTAATGGATTGGGCGGCCGGCGCTGTAAGTGCGGCGTGGGCAAAGATCCAAGGGCCGTCGGGTAAGGGATGGATCGCCTCGATCTCGCCGGCCTTTGCCGCCAGTCTGAGCGTCTTGGGCGCGACGTGCAAAAGCCGTGCGGCCTTGCTGAGATTGAGCCAAGGCTCATGCCCGTCTTCGGCCGGCTTGTACACCGGGATGCGGTGGTGCGAGCGCAGGGCGGCGACGCGCTCACGCGTCCAACGATTGCCATGGCCCGTAACGAGACCGTTCCGGTTGAGGATACCAGTGATGATGTCATCATTGGCGATCAGCACGAACTGGCGCACCGCGGCAATGACGTCGGCGGAGGTGCTGTTGCGCTGACCGCGGCGGCGTTTCGGCAGACGCATCTCGCTGTGGACGCCGCCGATCCAATGGACCACGAGGATGATCTCGGCCGCCTCGGGCTCGATATCGGCCACCACCTCCTGGATGACCGTGCGCACGATGCGCTTCTTCAGCCGCGCATCGGTCGAGGGAGCAGCCCAGATGGTTCTAAGGTCTGACGCGAGCATGGCGAGCGATGCTGGATCGGCGACGGCCGCGGGCACGGTCTCGTTGTGAGCGGCGATCTTGCCCTCGGTCTCCGAAACACGTGCGAGCGTCCGGTTCCAGCGCGCCTCCAGTTCGCCCGCCACCAGTCGGTTGGCGGGATCAGTGGCGTCATACTGCCGAAAGGCACGATCGGCTGCATAGCGCGCTGCTTCGAGATCGCGTGCCAGGGCGTCAAGCACCTGGTCCCGCCGTTGAACGATCTCCTTTCCTGCCGCAACGGCGGCGGCGATGGCACCCGGACCGACAACGGCCAGGAGCGCATCCTCGATGGCGTCATCGACGCGCAAGCCGCCAAAGGCGATGCAGCGAGGCTCGCCATTGTCCATCCAGCCGCGGCTGCAGCTGTAGCGGGGGATGTGGTGCTTGGCACCCGAGTAGCGCAGCGTCAGCTTGCGCCCGCAGCGGCGGCAGCGGATGAGGCCGGCCAGCAGGGCGTCGCCGTGCTTCGGCGCGCCATGGTGGCGGCTGGTGGGGACGTTGCTGCTGACCATCGTGCGGATCGCCTCGGCCTTCTCCCAGCTGACATAGCCGTCATGGGCATGAGGCA
>CAXSGE010000240.1:0-2361 GCA_964236715.1 uncultured Acetobacteraceae bacterium
GTGCCCTTGCATGCCTGCATGGAGGCGACCGGCAATTGGGGGCTCGACCTTGCTGATTTCCTGCATGGCCACGGCATGCGCGTAAGCATCGTCAACCCGGCACGCGTCAAGGCTTTCGGCCGGAGCGAACTCGCGCGCAACAAAACCGACAAGCTCGATGCGGCGGTGATCGCGCGCTTCTGTCGCGCGAACGTTCCACTTGCCTGGACGCCTCCTGCAGA
This sequence comes from uncultured Acetobacteraceae bacterium, assembly GCA_964236715.1. GTDB lineage: Bacteria > Pseudomonadota > Alphaproteobacteria > Acetobacterales > Acetobacteraceae > CAHJXG01. The sequence continues at coordinate 222 of CAXSGE010000240.1, forward strand.
CCACCTGCGCGAACTGCGTGAGCTCGTTCGCCGGTGCGACGCACTCAAGGCTGCCCGCGTCCAGGAACTCAACCGCCAGCAGGCCGGCTTCGTCTCAGACGCGGTGGCCGCATCGATCACCGCCCACCTCGAATGGCTGGATCGGCAGATCGAGGCCGTCACTGCGCAAATTCGCGAGTTGGTCGCCGCCGATCCCGTGCTGGCTCGCAATCTTGCGCTTCTCCGCGGCATCACCGGCTTTGGCGAGATCTCGGCAACAATCCTGCTGGCCGAGTTGCCCAACATTGCCGACTTCACTCCGAAAGCATTGGCCGCCTTCACGGGCCTCTCGCCCCAGGAGCACAGCTCCGGCAGTTCCGTACGTAGGCCCGGCAAGGTCAGCCGTATCGGGGCCGAGCGCTTGCGCAGCATGCTCTACATGTGCGCCCTCAGCGCCAAACGGCACAACAAGGCCCTGGCTGGGTTCGTCCAGCGCATGACCGACGCTGGCAAGCCGCCCAAGGTCACTTTGGTCGCTGTCGCCCGCAAGCTCCTCGTTTACGCTCACGCTGTGATCCGCACTCAGAAACCGTTTGATCCATCTGCAAAAGCCACTTCGCCCGCTTGACCGCAATGGAGTTCCCTCGGGACTGCCGCAAGTTGGCGCGGAGCGCGCACAAAGACCAGGCGTCGGAACGCGGCGTCGGCTGTTGCTGCATACGTCAGCGGGCCGATACGTTGACCCTGGCCCTGTCCGCACCCGGTCTATGGCTGATGACCCGAGATCATCGGCGGTTCCGCGCCCATGGCCCGTGAGAGCGGAGCGTGCGTCCAGCCCGCACGACGCGAGACTGAACCCACGCCCGGGTTCTGGCCACTTTGGATGCGCCGGCGCGCTACGCCGACGGCGGCGCGTGCCCGCTCGCGGTGAGGGTGACTTCGCTGCTGCGAGGCGTCTGCGTGGTGAGCGTGAAGTCCGAGGTCACGTAGGTGCCCAGCACGTTCAGGTCGCCGACCTGACTGCTCCCGTTGAATAGCTGCAGGTCGCCCCCGGCGTCCGAGGTCTGGTTGAACTGGACCGAGCTGACGGGGCTATACATCACCAGGGTGCCACTGCTGTTCCAGTCCTTGATCATCGCTTGCAGAGAGGGGGAGACGGTGACCGAGCCTGCAAGCAGGTCGAGCGTCTGGGTGCTGTCCGCGCCGTAGAACAGGGACGCGCTGGCATGGTCCACCGTGATGGTCCCGGACCCGGTGGTGTTCTGTCCGAACGAGGCCAAGCTGCCTGGCCCGATGTAGATCAGCCCGTCGTTGTTCAGTGCGCCGGCCCCGAAGATGTCCAGGATCGACCTGTACGACCCGACGGTCTGCGGCGAAATGACCGAGAGCGTCCCCTCCTGGTTCAGCTGCGCGCCCGGCTGGATGTTGATCCTCAGGGAGTTGCCGATCCCCCCCTTGGCTGCGCGTCGGCCGACGTGACGAGGCTGATCTGGCCATAGGTCGTGCTGTTGCCCTGCACCGAAAGCGTCGCGACCTGCGGCCCGGTCGCGGCGGTCGAGGACACCGTGAGCGCGAGGTCTGGCCCCAGGGTGGCGTTGTCCAGGATGAGGTTCGCCACGTCGGCCGGCCCGAAGCTCGCGGAGCCGCCGAGGGCGACCGCCTGCCCGTCCGCCGTGGCGTTCCGGATGGTGACGGCGCCGTTGATGCTGCCGGGGATGCTGCCGTCGGAGAAGACCTGCGTCGGCGTGATGCTGGTCGCCCCGGTCGCGCCGAACTTGAGCACCGCATACTGGGTGGCCGGCGTGTCGGCAAGCGGGATCTCGTCCACCGCCGCACCGTTGCTCGTGAGTTCCAGGTGCGCGCCGTTCCCGTCCTGGACATAGGTCGCGGCGTCGAACTGGAGGTCGCCGAACGTCAAGGTCGCCGTGCTGCTGCCGAAGCCGGCCAGCGTTCCCGCGAAGCTGCCGGCCCTGAGCACCGACAGCGCGCCCTGCTGCATGAGGAAGGTTTGGCCGGCATCGACGCCGGCATTCACGTTCGCCGTGCTGCCCGGCGCCGCCAGTTGGATCGTGCCGTTGCCGCTGATCGCGCCGCGGGCGTTGAGGGTGCCGCCGTTCAGCGCGATCAGCCCCTCGTTGTCCAGCAGCGTGCTGACGTCGAG
>CAXSGE010000241.1:0-2297 GCA_964236715.1 uncultured Acetobacteraceae bacterium
GCGTCCGTACGGATCGAGGGCGGTGAGGTGGATGCAGAAACGCAGGTCCTCCTCGACCTGTGGGGTGGTGGCACACTGCCCGACGGCGCCTTGATGGCGGCGATCCTCGCACCCTATGTCGGGCGCCGCGTCCGATGACTGGCAGGCTGTCCAGCCACATGAGGGAGATACCGATGCCCGATGACGTGAAGTCCGCAGGCTCCGTTGCGCCTGCGACGGGGCCGGCAAGCCCACAAGGGTCAGCAGGCGGTGCGGCCCGCAAGCGGCAGTCGGCGCTTGAGCGTGCCGAGGCGAGTCTCGCGTTGGAGGGGATGCGGCCGTCTGGGCCGCTCTATGAGCGGCTGCGCGCGGACGTCATCGCTGGCCGCCTGTCGTTCGACCAGGCTGCCTCTGAGGTTTCCGCGTCGTTCGGCCCAGACAGGGAGTAGAATGGCCGACGACCCGTTCGTCTACCCGGGCACAAACGTGCTCCGGAACAAGAAGGGCTTGCGCGATCCAGCCAAGTTGGAGCAGCTCGAAGCGCAAGCCACGACGATGCGGATCGCCGGGCTGGAGAGTACTCCCATCCAGGGCAGCTTTGACCTCGACCATCTCAAGGCGGTCCACCGTCACATCTTCCAGGACGTGTATCCCTGGGCTGGGCAGTTGCGCGAGGGCACGGGGATCATGACGAAGGAGCGGCTGGGCGCGCGGGTGATCTACGGCAACTCCGATCATGTCGCTGCCGAAGCAGCGCGGCTCCTGCGATTGCTGCAGCGCGAAAATCGCCTCCAGGGCCTGGGTGCGCCCGCGTTCGCCGGAAGGCTTGCGTTCTACTACTCGGAACTCGATGCGGTTCACCCGTTCAGGGAAGGCAACAGCAGGACGTTGAGGGCCTTCACAGCGCAGATCGCCCAGCAGGCGGGCCACACGCTTGATTGGAGCGTAGTCGGCCAGTCCGAGGACGCCCGCAACGCACTCTACCGTGCGCGGGACGCCGCCGTGATGGCGGGTGTGACCGGCCCTCTTGAGACCCTTGTCACCCAGGCGCTCACGCCCAAGAAGAACGCAGTCGCAACTATCGCTGACGCCATGCGCTCATCCGGGCCGACGTCGCCAAAGCCATGGGAACCGCCTCCGGTCCCGATGGCCGAACGTGTCCGCATCTTCGAGGAGCGACTGAGGGCGGACAAGGGGCCAGCCTCGAAGGCGGAGGAGAAGCCTGGTCCGGAACCGGACGATATGCCGAAACCAAGGTCGGGACCTAAACCCTGACAGTGGCCTGTCGAGAACGGAAGGTTCATCTTGAATTCCGCAATCCTGTCGGGGTGCGACGAACGTCCTCATGGCCACCTCGCTCACTCTCGGCGGCCAGGAAGGCTTCGATCTCGGCTTCAAGTCGGACCATCACATCAAACGCCTTCTGATCCCCGAGATCGGCAGCTCTCGCCAACAACTCGGCCGCCTCGTCGGGATAGCTACCAGGAACCTCTGCGTCGATAATCAACAAGGCAAGGTTGGTCATGGCCATTGCCGACCCATACAGCACAGCGCGCCGGTAATTGGCAGCCGCCCGCGGCACATCCCGTGCGATGCCCTCATCCACCCTCTCAAGCATCAGACCGGCGTTGAACGCCGCCTCACCCTGCCCGAAGTCATCAGCCCGCTCGAAGTGTGACACGGCCTGTGGCAGGTCGGCCGGGGTCCCGAATGCCCCGAGGCAGAAATGACCGAGGAAGTTGTGCGCGAAGCCAGCCATGCCAGAGTCGTGCTGGGCCAGGACATCTTGCAACAACTGGGCTCCGCGCTGCGGGTCGGCCTTGATGCCGTCGCCGCGCAACAGCGCCAAGCCAAGATTGCAGCTTGCCACCGCGCTGTGTCCGGTGATCCGCTCCAGCATCGCTACGACGCGCCGCTTCCCGCGTGGACCCGTCTGCATCATGGCGTTGCCGAGCAGCTTGGCCGCGTCCTCGGCTTCCCCGGCCTCCACCCACCTGGTGGCCGTAATGAGGAGATCGTCGATCTTCATGGCTGGCACCCCACCATCGCCGGAAGTCTATCCGGCAACCACGAAGCGGCCAAAGCTAAAAAGGGCGAGGCTGGATCAGAACGGAGGTAAGGATGGAAGCAGAGGATTTCGGGCAGAAGTTCTGCTGCGCGCCGGACTTCCAGGCTTGTGCAGCGCGGGAACTGAGAACGGCATACGCAGGAGGGCAAGTTGCCTTCGGTATGCGGTGGCAGAAGGCTGCACGCTACGCAGCACTGTCCATGTTGTTGACGGTGGTTTCGGCTTGGCCCTTGGCGAAGTTCGAGGTGCT
>CAXSGE010000242.1:0-2291 GCA_964236715.1 uncultured Acetobacteraceae bacterium
CCAGCCCGGGAACAGCGAAGGCCGCCGCCGCACCGGTGCGGACGGTGTACGTGCCAGTCCCCGCGTCACACGTTGCCCGCACACCACGCCAGAACGCCGACACCGGCCAACTCGCCTTTGGGCTGGGATAACCTGCGCGCTTCTCCCCACGCAGCAATTACTGCCGGCCCAACACAGACCAGTCCAGAGGAAGCATGCCGTACAAGCCAGAACCCCGGATCACCGGACGATCAAGCACGCTCACCTATCCTGCGGACTGGGAGGCGCCGCCCGTGGATTCAACCAAGTGACCACCCGCGTCGGCACCCTGGAAGTCGGCTTCCAGTACCTGGACGGCATCGACGTGGACCCACAGGCCATGAGCCAGCACGACATGATTGACGTCGACCCCGCGCGGGAGGCCAAAGACTACCGCGCCCGCAACATCAGTTCCTGCCTCGAAACCGCCGGCCGGTGGCGGCGCGAGGCAGAGAACCTGCGCGCCCATGCGGAACTCCCACACCTGGCCGAGCAAGGCCGGAGAATGCTGCTGCACGAGGCTGCCAACCCCGACGGGACCGCGGCCTATTGGGAGAACGGAGCCAGGGGCTATGGGCATGTCGGGTGAGCGCCAGGCGAACCTGCCGTCTTTCACCACCGAACAGAATGCAGCACGCTGCCTGTCGTCTAACGTGAAGAGTTTCGGACGCCGAAGGCGTACGAAAGTCTTTACGAAAGCCGGTGTTCAAACTGAGACACTACCCAGCGTCTCGGTAGGCATTGCAGGCTCCTCTCGGCTCACAGGCCCACCACGGGGCGGGAACACCGAAGGTGTCAAACCAAACTATTGCTATGGTTGTGCATTCTTCGCTGCGGTGTCGTGCAGGCGGCGGGTCAGGCGCCGGTGCGTCCCATCATGTGCTCCATCGCCTCTTCCGGCGTGCCGATGAAGGTGGAGCCCGTGTGGTCCTGCACTGCGATGTAAGCTCCGCTCAGGAGCTGCTGGCGCAGGTGCGCCAGCGCTTTCTCCGTCAGCCCGGCGTCATCCGGGCCAGGCCGGTCGAACCCGGCACGGAGCTGCTGCGCAACCTTGCGGGGGTCTAGGCGCGTCCATGACATCATACGGCTTGCCTCCGTGTCGTTGCGTCCACCCCTCTGGCTCTGCGGCAGCCAAGATGTTCGGCACAAGCATGTAGGTGCATCAGCAGATGGCAGGAAGCGGGACCCCATGAAGGAGGGGAGAACGCAGACGGGGCGAGGCATAGCGACAAACGCCCGTGCCGTCCTGTCCCCCCGGTGTGCTGCGGCCTGAAGCGCCGCCCCAGCCAGGTCAATCCTGTGCTTCGCACACCGCTGCGCGGCTTCGGCCTGCTCCCGCCGCCGGGGCAGGGCCGCGTCCCTCGCAGGCCCCAAGCGGCCTGCGCCGGCCGCAGCCCGGCCCCGCCCGCTCGCAGACCTACGGGACTGACCTGGCTGGGGCGGCGCTTCCAAGCAGGCCGCACCCCGAGGGAACAGGACGGCACGGGCCGAAGCCGCCTTCGAGGGAGAAGAGCGGGAACCAGAAAATGAACGAGGGCAATACGGACCTGGCTTCCCTGGCACTCAACCCGGTGCCGGGCACCGCTGCCTACTGGGCAGCCCAGCGCGAGGCGTTCGCCCTGATCGAAGCCTGGCAAACCACGGACCCAGACGACCCCTGGGCGGAACTCGCAGCCCTGCGCCGCATCGCCGCCCACCCCTTCGCCGCCGGCGTCATGACCGCCCACGGCCGCACCCTCGCACGCTGGATCACAGAGCTTGAGACGATGGAGGAGGACCGCTACCGAACGGATACTGTCACCGACGATGGAGATAACGAGCCGGAGACGCAACCGAAGGGACATGATTGGTGCCCACGGGGGTGTCAGCCGCTCTTTCACCTCGGCGAGTGCGGTATGTGCGGCTATGAAGGCCGTGGCGTCGCCATCGACGCCACGGACACGGTCGCCGAATACTGCTGCCACTGCGGCACCCGCACCTACCAGGACCATGCCGGCACATGCCAACTCTGCAGCCATGATGCAGAGACGGTCACGGCTGCCACTCCCGCGGACGGTCCTGCCCTTGGACACGGCATAGAGGAGGTCCCGTGCGCTCCCGGATGCCCCAACCACCCTGCCAGCGCCACGGGCGGAAAACCAGCACCAATGCCGCCCCTTGGCGACGGCGCCACGGCACGCGACATGCAGGCCCGGCGACAGACGCCATGAGCGGGGCAGCACCTGACTGCAACGAGCAGGACGAGCGCAATGCCAAGGTCCGCAACCTGGAGG
>CAXSGE010000243.1:0-2182 GCA_964236715.1 uncultured Acetobacteraceae bacterium
AGGGCCGTGTTCCGTCTGGCTCTGCGCCAGGCCGAGGGCCTGATCGGCTCCATCTTCGGCCTGTCCGAGCTCGCCTTGGCCGTGCCGGACCACAACCCCCCGTGCCGCCGGGCGGAGACGCTGAAGGTGCCGCGGCCACGGCCGTGCCGGGCGAGGCGGCCGGGACCGCAGCCACGCAGCGCGACCGCCACCTACAAGGCATCGCCGGGCACGGACGCGCGGCCTTGCAGAAGGCGTTCGGCTGCACGAAGCGTATCCGAGCCGAGGCGGGCACCGGCAGATTCAAGCAGGTGATCGGCGACGGGCTGCGCCCGCGCACGGACCGGCGCCGCGCGGTCGGGGCGGACGCCGCCGTCCATGCCCTCAGCCGCAGGCTGGAACTGGGACGCCCGATTTTCGCCCCCATTGCCTGACCACGAGTGGGCTGGGGGCAACTGCGCCCGCATCGCTGGTCCATGCAACAAGGCCCGGGGCGGACTCAGTGCAGCCGACCCAGCAACGTTGAACAGCCCTGGCAACACGGTCGAGACGGCTTCACTCCCCGGCAGCGATCAAATTGGTGATCAGGTCGAGGTGGGCGTGGATCTCCGGTAGAACTGCGGTCGCGAATGCCTTGAGTTCAGCGTTCTGGCCATTGGCGATCTCCCAGGTGTACAGGGCGATGTTGCTGTTCTGGTATCCTAGCTGCTGTCGTGCATATTCGTGGTCCATGGCCCTGCCGTTGTTGTCGTTCAACGTTGCGATCATCGATGCGTAGCTGCCTTGCAGGAGGCTGGTTGGCGGTTGGGTGACGTTCTGTCCTTGGAGAAGGCTGACCAGCTTCTTCTCGACCTCCGTATGCGTTGATGTCATCGTGGCAGCATAGGCTTTGACCTTGTCATTCGAACTGTGTGCTCCAACAAGGGATCCGGAGTCGATCTGATACTGGTTGCCCAGGAAGGTCTGGCCGATAAAGGCGTAGTCAACAGGACCAAGCAATCCTGGATTGGCAGGAGTTTGAGCGTAGCTGGATCCCGCGGCGCATAGGACGACTGCAACCAGGGACACGATGGAGAAAGCTGCGGGTTTCGGCATGATGAAATCCTTCTAAGCTCTTGCGAGGTGGGTTTCCGTGGTGGCGAGTAAGGCCAATAACGCGAGCAGCGAGTGCCTCGCCCGAGCGCAGGCGATCGATAGTGGCGTGAACGGCATGGAAGGGAAGTAGCCCCGATGCCAGCATCAGGCCACCAAGCCAGATGCATGCACCAACACCCGCACAGGGCTTTCAATCAGCCGCCGCCTGCTTGGACAGATCCGACCGGACGCCCTTCACGTCGTTGGCCGACACCGCACCGGCGGCGTTGCCCCAACTGTTGCGGACGTATGTCAGCAAGTCACCGACCTGCTGGTCCGACAGCTTCCAGCCATAGGCCGGCATGGCCGGGCCGGTCGGTGCGCCGGCCGTCACCGCGCTGCGCGCGCCTTGCAGCACCACCCGGCTCAGGCTGATCGCGCTGCCCTGCTGCACCACGGGCGCCCCGGCGAGCGCCGGGAACAGGCCGGCGACGCCCTTGCCGGCACGCGTGTGGCAGGCGGAGCACTCATCGACGTAGATGGCCTCTCCTGCCTTCATCGCCGGCGTGCTCGCGTCCACAGGCCGCACGGCGCGGTTCTGGCCCGGCAGATCCTTGAGATAGACGGCGATCGCGCGCAGGTCCGGCTCCGACAGGCCAGAGGAGGACTGCTGGACCTCCTCCGCCATCGGACCCGACGCGGCGGCGACCGCGTTGTGGCCGGTGCGGAGGTACTCGGCGATCTGCTCCACCGGCCAGCCTCCGATGCCGTCCCGCACGTCGCCGGTGATGTTCGGCGCATACCAGCCCTGGACCGCCGCACCTTGCAGGAAGCGGCTGGTGTCGTCCCCGCCGATCGTGGTCTTGGGCGTATGGCACAGCCCGCAATGCTCCAGCCCGTTGACGATGTAGGAGCCGCGGTTCCAGTCCGCCGGCTTCTTCGGGTCCGGCTGCAGCTCGCCAGCCTTGAAGTTGACCGCGTTCCAGGCGACCAGGCTCTCCCGGATGTCCATCGGGAACGGAAGCTGGTTGCTCACCACCTTGTTCCTGACCGACGGCAGCGTCGCAAGATAGGCGCGGATCGCAACGACGTCGTCACGGGTCACATGCGTGTAATACACGTAGGGAAA
>CAXSGE010000244.1:0-2128 GCA_964236715.1 uncultured Acetobacteraceae bacterium
TAGCCCCAAGCGGGCAAACGCGCGTAAATGCTGTATTCGTCCGTGTGGACGAGGGTGCCCTCGGTCACGGTCGCCTTGATGATCGGCTTGATCGTGCGCTGCTGCACGTTGGCCAGCATACGCAGCACGACTTGGCCGCCGCGCTGGATCAGGCCGAGGATCGGCGGCTTGTCCTTCTCCAACGTGCCGCGGCCCGGCGCGCCTGCCAGCTTGCGGCACCGTCCGAACCGCCCCTTTTGGCCACTTCCTTCGGCTGGCCCTTGTGCCCAGCCACGACGTAAACCTCGTCGATTTCCACCTCTCCCTCCAGTTCTACCGCTGGCATTTTGGCGACCAAGCCGCGGCGCAGCTGCTCCGTCATGGCCTGCACGTCCGAAACGGCCAGGCCCAGCTCACCCGCAATCTGCCGGTTCGAGAGGTTCAATCCCATGAAGTAGAGGCACAGCACCCACACCCGCAGCGGCTGGTGGTGTCCGGCCAGCACCGTGCCGGTCAGGTCGTCGAAGCGCCCAGCGCACGCCTTGCATCGGTAGCGCTGGCGATGCGGCTGCGTGTCGTCGCACCCGTCCCGGATGACCGAAGAACCGCCGCATCCAGGGCAGCGCACACCGTCCGGCCAGCGATGCTGGCGCACAAAGGCGAAGCACTTGGCATCGTCCATCAGCCCGGAAAGATTGACCAAGTCGGATGCAGGCATGATGGCGGAGGCTCCTCGCGCAAGCCGGTTGGCTGCTCGCACTCCATCCATGACATCAGATACCCGCCAACAGCACCACCCGGATCACCACCCCGGAACCCGACAAGAGCCAAGGACACTTGCAAAGTGACCTAACGGGTGACGCGGACCTTGAGCGAAGCTATGCGCAGCGCGTGCATAACATTTGAGATTGAGAACGGGTCCGCCCGCACGAAGGGCGGTAAGGCGGTGCGCCGCCGCCGCACCCGCGGGTCGGGGTCGAAATCCTGCGGGCGCGGGCGGGCGAGGTCGCGGAAACGCGAAGCGTTTGCCGCTGGGATGGCGAGGCCACGGCGTCCACCCACAGGTCGGCCATGGTAGGGGCTGCGTTGGAGCGCCTGGCCCATGCGGCGGCATTCAGCAGCCAGGTGCGCTTGCCCTGGGTCAGGCCGATCCGGTCGGCGGCCTCGCGGAACTGGCGGTGCACCTGCATCTGCCGCTGCCAGTCGTCGTCGGCCGCGGCGACGGCGCCGGCCAGGACCTGCAGGCGCTGCTCGTGCTCGTCGCGGGTGCGCGACTCGCGTCCGGGCACGCGCTCGCCGTGCAAGCGGACGTACGCATCTTCGAGCACCTGGGCACGGGTCCGCACCACCTCGACGGCCAGCACCTCGCCGGGCCAGTAGGGACCGCTTACCTCGCCGATCAAGGGCAGGTCGCGGCCGGTGCGGTGCAGGAAGTGCAGGCCGACACGGCTGGTGTAATTGCCTGTGAGCACCTGGCTGGAGGCCAGGGTGAGGCGGACGACGGCCCGCTCCTCGCAGGTGGCCCAGAGATCGTGCGGCGCAGGGCCGCGGGCGGCCGGGAGGGTCGCGGTCGCCATAGCGCACGTCACGCAGTCCGGGCGGAGCCGGCACCGGCGCACCCTGCTGTGCGAGGACAGGCAGCCTTTGGCAGTCCTGGACAGGCGACGGTGGCTTTGAGCGTGTGCTTGGCCGGTTCTTCGTCCAGGCGTGTCGTGCAGTCCATGGCAGACCTCCTCAGGGCTGTTCAACGCTGCCATATTGCCATTACTGGGTCCGTCCTGCCACATATGCGGGGTGAAGTAAGGCGACTGATCCACGGGGGGATTCCGGAGCCGGCCAATATCTGAGCCTTGGGGCGGCAACTGGGTCGGAGGTTGCCATGGCTGTATTCTCACCGTTGTTGGACGTGCTGGCGGACATTCCCGATCCTCGCCGGGCACAGGGGCAACTCTACAAACTGCCCCACGTGCTGCTGTTTGCCATCCTCGCCATCGTGACCGGGTGCAACTCGTATCGCGGCATCGTCACCTTCATCGCCGTCCATCGCCCCAGGCTGAACACGGCCTTCTCGCTGAAATGGAAGCGGGCGCCTGCGGACGTGGTTCAAAGCCGGGTTACACGTGGAGCTTGGTAGAGCTGGGTTGACGCA
>CAXSGE010000245.1:0-2128 GCA_964236715.1 uncultured Acetobacteraceae bacterium
GAGTTGAGGAGGACGCCGAGGCGGCATCGGTGATCTCGCCCGGAATGACGGGAGGAGAGCCATGATGTCGGAACTCGTGACGGCCAAGCACCTGGGCCGGAAAGCCGTGATCTACATTCGCCAATCAACGCCGCAGCAGGTGCTGGGCAACCAGGAAAGCTTGCGGCTGCAGTATGCGCTGCGCCAGCGCGCGCAGAACCTTGGCTGGCCCGACGCTGGGATCGAGGTGATCGACAGCGACCTCGGCCGGAGTGGTGCGACCACCACGCAGCGCGAGGGGTTCAAGGATCTGATCGCACGCGTGACGCTCGGCGAGGTCGGCATGATCCTCTCCTATGAGGTCACGCGGCTCGCGCGCAACTGCTCGGACTGGTATCCGCTGCTCGACCTATGCGGCTTCCGGCAGTGCCTCATCGGCGACCGCGATGGCGTGTACGACCCGGGCTCGGCCAACGGCCGCCTTCTCTTGGGCTTGAAGGGGACGATCTCCGAGGTCGAGCTGCACACGCTGCGCGGCCGCCTGACCGCCGGCCTGCTGAGCAAGGCTCAGCGCGGCGAGTTGGCATTGCTCCTGCCAGTGGGCCTGGTGCGCGGCACGCAAGGCGTGGTGACCAAGCACTGGGATCGCGAGGTCCAGGAGCGGATCAACCTGGTGTTCGCCAGCTTCTTGGAGCTGGGCTCGGTCGGCAAGGTGCTGCGCTCATTCCGGGGCCGCACGCTTGCCGTGCCGCGGCTCGACCGCTTCGGCGAGGTGGCCTGGCGTACGCCGACGGACGGCATGATCACGGCCATCCTCAAGAACCCCGCGTATGCCGGCGCTTTCGTCTACGGCCGCACCCGGTCCCGCCAAGCCACCTACGCCAGCGGCAAGCTGATCACGGTGCGCTGCCCGATGGCGGAGTGGAAAGTGGTCGTGAAGGACCGATATCCCGCCTATGTTGGATGGACCGATTTCGAGCGGATCCAGGCCATGCTGCGCGACAACCACGCGGAGTACGCACGCAATCAAACACGCGGTGTGCCGCGCGACGGCTCGGCGCTGCTACAGGGCAGTGTCTGGTGCGGCCGGTGCGGCCACAAGATGACGGTGGAGTACAAGGCCGCCAACCGATACGTCTGCAACTTCCTGCAGCGTAGCCAGGGCGGGCCGTTGTGCCAGCACCTTCCAGCCGATCCGATCGACGCAGGCGTGGTGGCCGCGTTCTTTGCCGCGGCCAGTCCGGAGGAGCTGGACGCCTGGGCACGCGCGCAGGACACCCGGCGGCAGGCAGAGGATGCGCTCGACCGCGCCGAGGCGCAGCAGGTCGAGCGGCTGCGCTACCAGGCGCAGCTCGCCGAGCGGCAGTTCAACCGGGTCGATCCCGACAACCGCCTGGTCGCGTCGGAGCTGGAGCACCGCTGGGAAGTCGCGCTGCGCGAACTGCGCCAGGCCGAGGAGGCCCTGGTCCAGCACCGCGCGGCGCGCACCCAGCCGGACGTGCTGACCCCTGAAGAGCGCGACGACTTCCTCGCCCTCGGCCCGCAGCTGCCCGCCATGTGGCGACACCCCGGCATGGACCGGGCACACAAGAAGGCGCTGTTGCGCTGCTTGATCGACAAGGTCATCCTGCACCGAACGGCTCCTGAACGCATCGACGTCCGCATTGTCTGGCGAGGTGGCGAGATCTCCGAACTTCAGGTCGAGCCGAGAGTGTATGCCCTGCACGCCCTGTCCCGCGGCGCCGACATGCAGGCACGCATCCTCGAGCTGGCCCGCCAGGGCCTGACCGACACAGAGGCCGCCGAGGTTCTGACCGGGGAAGGCTACCGCTCGCCTCGCTGCAACCACGTCCTAGTGCGGACCGTGCAGGTCTTTCGCCAGCGTCATCGCATCTTGCGAGGCGCCAGCCGAACACACCCGCGGCACATCCCGGGGTGGCTCACGATGTCCGAACTGGCCAGGCGGGTGCAGGTGCCGCGCTGCTGGATTGAGCGCCGGATTTGGAACGGGACCATCGCTGTTGCCCGCGACACCGCGGCCAAACGCTACTTGTTCCCTGACACCGAGGAGACCATCGCCGCCCTGCAGCGGCTGAAGTCAGGCCAAGTCGATCACCTCGACTTCGCACCGAACACGAGCAAATGAGGG
>CAXSGE010000246.1:0-2108 GCA_964236715.1 uncultured Acetobacteraceae bacterium
GTCGGAAAGGACCCTTGATTGCGCGTCGGGCCGTTTATGATTGCGCGCCGCTACAGATACCGGCCACCTTCGGACGTCTGGACGCGCGCGTGGCGTGCCCAGAAGCAGTCGTTCAGTGACCTTCGGACCAGGCGATCGCGTCGGCACCGGCTGGCAGGATCATCGGGCAGTCCGGATCGGTCGCTGCGCGGAAAACCGCCTCGGCGACGTCCTGCGCCTTCGTCACCTCACCGCTCGCGGCATGCTGCTGCATGGCAGCCATCGTTTGTTGAACAAAGCCGGCGTAGGCGTCGGGGAAGCCGCCGTTCGCCGCGATCTGCGCCCGCGCGGTGCTGCCGAAGCTGGTCCCAGGCGCCGCGCCCGGCACGACCACCCGCGCGCGGATGCCGAACTCCGCGAGTTCCAGCGCCGCCGACTCGGTTAGCGCGTTCACCGCCGCCTTGCTGGCGCGGTAGATCGACAGGAGCGGCAGCGGCTTGATGGTCGTGCTGGAACTGACGTTGACGATCACGCCTGCCCGTCGATCGCGCATGCCGGGCAGCACCGCCTGCATCATCGCGACCGTCGAGAAAGTGTTGGTCTCGAAAATCCGGCGCACCATCTCCATCGAGGTGCCTTCCACGGCGTTGAGCCAACCGATGCCGGCATTGTTGACCAGCACGTCGATCGTGCCTGCCTCGGCAATCGCGGCCGCGATGCTGTCCGCATCGGTCACATCGAGCGGCAGCAAGCGCAGCCGGTCGGAAGCCGGCAGCGTGCTTGCCGAGGGATCGCGCATCGTCGCCACGACGTTCCATTTCTGCTCAAGGAAATAGGCGGCAATCTCGCGGCCAAAGCCGGTCGAGCAGCCGGTGATGAAGACAGTGTTCATGGGCAAACAGTTCCTTACGGTGATGGCAAAGGGATAGGCTGTCCCGGCCGGACCTGCTACGTTCGGACGTCCGTATATTGTTCGAGATAGTCCGGCTTTGAACGATCCGCTCACCCAAGTGATTGGCCTGCTTCAGCCCAGCGCCTCCTTTTCCAAGCTGGTCACCGCGTCCGGCCGCTGGGCCGTGCGCCCGCCCGGAACAGGACCCTTCTATGGTGCGATGATCGAGGGCGACTGCGAGCTGTCGATCACCGGGCGTGTGCCGGTCAGGCTAGGCAGGGGGGATTTCATGCTGATCCCCGCTGCCGACGATTTCACAGTGATGAGCCTGGCACCGCCGCCGGGCGGGCGCGTGACCGAACCGGTTGAGGTCCGCCCGGGCGTCTTCCACCTCGGAGAGCCGGGCGAACCCGACACGCGCATGCTGGTTGGGTATTGCGCATTCGGATCGGACGACGCGGCGCTGCTGGTCTCACTGCTGCCCGAACTGGTGGTCGTGCGCGGCGAGTGGCGGCTGACGACGCTGGTCGAGCTGCTGAGCGAGGAAGCCCGCACCGACCGGCCCGGCCGCGATGTGGTGCTTGCCCGCCTTTTGGAAGTGCTGCTGATCGAGGCGTTTCGCGCAACGACGGGACCGACCGCCGCGCCCGGGCTGCTGCGCGGGCTTGCCGACGAGAGGCTCGCGGCGGCGCTGCGCCGGATGCACGGCGAGCCGGCCCGCCCCTGGACGGTTGGCGAACTGGCGAGGGAGGCTGCCCTGTCGCGCTCCACCTTCTTCGACCGGTTCCGCCGTGAGGTCGGCATTTCCCCGATGGAGTATCTGCTTGGCTGGCGCGTGGCGATCGCCAAAAATCTGCTGCGCCGCGACGGCGTCAGCGTGGGCGAGGTCGCGCAGCGTGTCGGCTACAGCTCGTCGAGCACGTTCAGTGTCGCGTTTACGCGCCAGGTCGGCGCTTCGCCGACGACGTACGCCCTCGGGCATGCGCGCCCCATCGTGGCGTAGCGTAGCGGGCGCAGCTTCAGCTCGGGCGTGAAGTGACCGGCAGGACCCAATGATCGAACGGCCGCTTCCACGAGCTTGATTCCCGAAAGCGGACCGGGAGCTAACCACCACAAGCCGTCGATCCCATGATCTGGATCAGCGTCCGCTTCCGAGACGGCAATTAGGCCGCTTGAATGACGGAGATGGGCGCAGAGCGGCCGTTCCTGGGCCAGGCTAGGCTGCTGACGCCATGTC
>CAXSGE010000247.1:0-2092 GCA_964236715.1 uncultured Acetobacteraceae bacterium
GTCGCGGCGTTCATCCTGCCAGGCCATCCGGTCCCGGCCCTCTTCGCCGTCGGCGCGGTGAGCGTCCTCTTCATCGTCCTCGGCATCCACAACGCCTGGGACATCGTGACCTTCATCACGATGATCCAGCTCCCGGCGGAGACGTCTTCCCAGGAACAACAAGCCAGCACGCCCCCGCAATCGCCCCGCGCACCGACGGAGCAAAACGCGCCGCACCCGACCGAGAACGGCGAGGGAGCGCCAACCCCGGTCGCCGAGCGGCGCTAACACTAGAGCCAGTTGACGACTATTGGACATATCTACCGCGAAGGATACAGGAATTCGCCACCACCTTATCCGAACGACACCATACCGCCGACGTGCCAAGCAACAAAGGGAAGGCAGGAGATAGTAATGACGGTGATTGCTAGTCGGCGTTGGTGAGGGTGGCTGCGAGGAGGGCGGCGTGGAGCTTGAGTTCGAGGCCGGGGTTGGTGCGCGCCCGCAGACGCTGGATGCCCATCGCCTCCAACTGGCTGAACAGCGCCTCGATCCGCTTGCGGTGAGCGCGCAGGGCCAGCTTGTCGTCCCAGTCATTGGGGCGCATGTTGGCCCGGCGGATGGGGACCAGGCGCACCCCGGTCTCGGCGAGGAGCGTCGCCTCGTCGTCGCTCGCGTTGTAGCCCTTGTCGCCGTAGACGGTGGCGTTGTCAGGCAAGCCATACGCCAATTCGTGGATCGGCGTCAGGTCGTGCAGCCCGCCCGGCAGCAGGTCAAACGCCACCGGCACGCCGCTGGTGGTGCAGATCAGGTGCAGTCGCCAGCCGAAGAACTTCTCGCGCTTCGCCGCGCAATAGCCGCAGAAACCTTTCCCGCTGACTTTGCGGCAGCGCCGGGCCCGGGCGCGGCGGCAAACCGGCACCGGCATACTGTCGATCAGGAACGCCTCGCCGGTGGCGAAGAGGGTGCCCAGCGTCTCCATGATGAGCCCCAGCCAGTCGGCCAGGCGGTGCAGGCGGCGGTTGAAGCGCGACACGCTCAGCGGCCCCGACAGGTAGCGCCCCAGGTGCAGCACCCCCAAGGCGCGCGCCAGATGGCTCTGGAAATACTTCGCGGCCACCACCGCCACCGTCAGCACCTCCGCGTCGCTCGCCCGAGCGCGCACATCATCGCGATGCCCCAGCGCCGCCATCGCCTTGTCAATGACCACAAACGTCGTCACAATGAAGTCGTCGTCCATGCGCCCCTCCCGTCGCGAACCCGGTGCCTCAGCAACACCATTCTCGGCGGGAGCCGCATGGGCGGCAACTAGCAATCACCGTATCTCGTGTGCATCGAGGGCGTCCGCGAGATGCTGCTCTTCGCGCCACCGGGGGAGAACTCCGTGTCGGTAGAACCACTCAGCACCGCTCCTGGTTCGGCATCGCAGCAGGAGGGGCACCCCGACGGGCTCGTGGGATTAGCGCCCGGGTCGACGAGGCGTCTGGCGGTAACTATCGCCATACCATGACGAACCGCGACGAACAGGACGCACAAGTGTGGCCCAATCGGTGCCGAAATAACCGTACAGCGCCGACCCGTCAAAGGGGATGCTCTTCGTCTTCTCCGCGCAGTCGATGGCGACCTCAAAGCGACATTGGGCGCGTGCGGGGCTGCCAGAGCTGCGCTTCCACGATCTGCGGCACTCCCGCGCCTCGCTGGCGGCGAATCCGTAAGCTGTTGCTAGCGAACGTGCGATGTGAGCGCCGAGCGTCGGGGAGATCATGCCGTCGACGCGAGTCGGGCGGACACGGTAATACACGTATGCGCGCGTGGTCGCTCCGCGAACCACGCCGCCACGCGATGGACATTGAGCGCGGCGGCGATGAGTAGGTGCAGGAATCAGGTTTGTCAAGACTGTGACAGCGCGTCCGGCGCAAGTCTCTAAGACCGACACTCTGGAAGAGGGTTTCTTCGATCCTGGCCTGGGCTCGGTCGCAAGTTCGAGTCTTACCAGGCGCATCACCAGAACTCGAGGCGTAGCAACGGCGAGGGAAATTTCCCTCGCCGTTGCTGTTAAGAGTTTGGGGTCGCGCAGTTGGATGCGGATCCGGGTCGAAAACCCGCCCGGTTC
>CAXSGE010000248.1:0-2032 GCA_964236715.1 uncultured Acetobacteraceae bacterium
GCATACTCCTGGTTGCACCCAGGCTCACCCGGGAATTCTGAAAACCGCGTCTAAGCCATGACCTCCGAGCCTTTGCCGGCAGTGGCCACAGCCGAGCATCTCACCCTTGCACTTCACCAGGCGGGGGTGCTTGGCGATAACTCTGTCAGCGATGTTGTCGTCGAAAGCTCGCGCAACATGGTGCTTTCGCAAATTAGGCGGCTGCGCGTATCGTACCAAAAGGCATGTGACGCTCCGAAAACCCTCATTCTTAAAACTGAGCTTCCGGAACGGGCCGGCCAGGGGGCGAACGCAGGGCGTCACGAGGTGGAGTTCTACAAAGATGTTGCCGCCGCAATATCCGCGTGCCCAGTCCCACGTTGTTTTGAAGCCAGCTGGGCCTCGGATACGAAAGCGTGGCACCTCCTGCTTGAGGATCTGGGTGACTCGCACGTCATCGCGACGAAATGGCCGTTGCCGCCGACCGTCGCGCAATGTCAAAGCATTATGCGCGCACGCGCAAGGTTCCAGGCAGCATGGTGGGACGATGCACGGCTGGGTGTTTCCATAGGAAGCCAGCCCGACAGTGAGGAAACTGATCGGCAGGTGCAGCGGCTTGTCGAACGGTTTGCAAAATTCGCCGATTTCATGGGTGATCGGCTGCCGCGTGAGCGGGTCAAACTTTTCGAGCAATGGCTTGACGCAGGCCCCCTTCTGCTCACGCGTGCCTTCAACGGTTCCAACCGCACGATCGTTCACGGTGACGCGCATGTCTGGAACTGTTTCCTGCCGCGGGATGAACACAGCGATGACGTCCGCCTATTCGATTGGGATAGCTGGCGCATCGGTCTCGGGACGATTGATCTTGCCTACATGATGGCCCTTCACTGGTATCCCGACCTTCGGCATGAAAGGGAACAGCTGCTCCTTGACGAGTACCACGCAGTACTCGTCGCGCAGGGCATAGGCGGTTACGATCGAACCGCATTGAAGGCGGACTACTGCCTATCCGTCTTGTGGCAGATCATGACGCCAGTCATGCAACATGAATATGGGATCCCGCCGCTGATTTGGTGGAACAATCTTCAGCGCATCCTGCTAGCTGTTGACGACCTGAATTGTCGAGACTTCCTCGGCTGAGCCTACCAAGTGTTCGCTTGCATCCTCTCCGGTCCAAGAGTGCTGGAGGCGGGACCAGCGCAGTCTCTTCCAGGACGCTTGCAATTCAACATAAATGGTTGCCCCTCGGAAGAGAGACGACTTGCGTACGTGGCGCTGACGCGCGGGATGCGCCGGGTGACGGTCTCCCATTGCGGGTTCCGCCGCGGCTACGCGGAGCCGTCGCCCTTCCTGGCCGACATCCCCGAGCGGAACCGCGTCACCGGCTGGCTGCGCGGACCCAGCCTGCCAGCACGCCGGTCCAGGCCAATGTTGGACGTGGTGGAGGCCAGGGAGCTGCTGCGCCGGTTCTGACTACTCGCGACGAGGCGCAGCCACCAGGAGGCATCTCGAAAGGGGGAGATGGCAGAGGGGAAGAACGAACGCGGCGTTGAGAGCAGGAGCGGTGCCGCTGTCGCCCCGGGCGCCGCAAGGGTCCGCTGCGCCAGCGCGCAGCGGCCCGGCTCCGCCGGCTGCGCCCTTGCCCCGCCCGGCGCGCAGCAGCCCGGGGTGGAGGTCTCGGAGAGCGGGACACCACAGGAGGGCACGAGCGATGAAGACGAGATCGAGGATGGGGAAGGCGCTGCGCGGCATCGGCGGCGCGGTGCTGATGGCGGTGGCGCTCTACGCCGCGCTGGCCGCCCCGGGCCTGCTGTCGGACCAGGCCAGCACGACGCCGGCGCACCTGCACGAGGCTCGCCGGTGAGCGGCGCCCTGGTTGCCGAAGACCCCGAGCCGGAAGCCGAGCCGGCCGCCGCGCCCTGCCTGCGCTGGGTGGCGGCTTACCTGGTCACGCTGGCCTGGGGAGGTCCCGAGGAGGGATCATGGTTCTACGACACCGGCGAGCTGGTGACCGACCCGGCGCTCTACGCCCAGCTCGGCGTCCTGCCGGCGG